>NZ_CP133570.1:0-805506 GCF_031198785.1 Pseudoalteromonas sp. HL-AS1 | reverse complement strand
GCAGAGGTGCTTGACCACGGTCGTTGGATGGCGCTTAACTTATATATTCAAGATTTAAAAACGTTATGCGCTGAACTCTCTATGTCAGACGCCAGTGATGAGCTTATTGAGTTGGCAGGTCAAGACTTTGAACCATACAGAGCGGTGATCAAAAAGCTTAAAAACCAAGTTGCAGAGACCGTGGCTCACCTTGGCGCTAAAATTAAAAATAAGCGTAGCGATTCACAAGATTTAATTACCGATATTAATCAGCTTAAGCACCCTGTAGAGGTCTGCTACCGCTCGTTATTAAAGTGTAATATGAAAGTAGTTGCTGATGGCTTATTGCTTGATTTACTCTACCGTATTAATAGCTTTGGCTTGCGTTTAGCTAAACTCGATGTGCGCCAAGACTCGTCTCGTCACAGCGATGTTTTTTCTGAGCTGACTCGTTATTTAGGTTTAGGCGACTACAACCAATGGCAAGAGCAAGATAAACAAGCTTTTTTACTTACTGAGCTTAACTCTCGCAGACCGCTTATTCCAAAACATTGGCAACCAAGCCCTGATGTTCAAGAAGTGCTAGACACCTTTGATGTTATTGCTAAGCAAGACGAACAAACATTTGGCTTGTATATTATTTCGATGGCGCGAACAGCATCAGACATTTTAGCAGTACAATTATTGCTAAAAGAAAGCGGCTGTAGCTTTGATTTACCAGTAGCACCCTTGTTTGAAACACTCGACGATTTAAACGCAGGCAGTGATGTAATTACTACATTACTTGATAATGTTTGGTATCGCGGGCACATTAAAAACACCCAAAATGTAATGATTGGTTACTCTGATTCTGCTAAAGATGCCGGCATGATGGCAGCAGGTTGGGCACAGTACGAAGCAATGGATAAACTAGTGCAGCTTGCTGATGAGCGTGGTATTGAACTTATTTTATTCCACGGACGTGGTGGCACAGTAGGGCGTGGTGGCGCACCTGCTGCACAAGCGCTGCATTCACAACCGCCAGGTTCGTTAAAAGGTGGTTTACGTGTAACCGAGCAAGGCGAGATGATTCGCTTTAAATTTGGTTTACCCGATGTAGCACTGCAAAGCTTAAATATTTACGCAGGCGCAGTTCTGCAAAGTAACTTATTACCGCCACCAGAGCCAAAACCGCAGTGGCGCGAAGTAATGAAGCTAATAAGTGAGGAGTCGTGTGAACATTACCGTAATGTAGTTCGTCATGATGAAAACTTTGTACCTTACTTTAGAATGGCAACACCTGAGCTTGAACTGTCTAAGTTGCCGCTTGGCTCGCGTCCTGCAAAACGTAACCCTAATGGCGGCGTTGAAAGCCTGCGTGCTATTCCATGGATTTTTGCGTGGAGCCAAAACCGTTTAATGCTTCCTGCATGGCTAGGTGCGTTAACAGGCTTAAAAGCTGCGCTTAATAAGTACGGCGCAGAAACCCTAAACGAAATGAGCTTACAGTGGCCGTTCTTTAGATCGCGCCTAGAAATGCTAGAAATGGTATTTAGTAAAGCCGATTGTTGGTTGAGTGAGCATTACGATAATGCGCTGGTGGAAGATATGTACAAACCACTGGGTGTAACACTTCGTAAAGAGCTTCAAGAAGCCATTAGCTTAGTGCAATCACTTAGCCCGCAAAAAAGCCTACTAGCCGAACAACCTTGGATTAAGGAGTCGATTAGTTTACGTAACCCGTACACCGATCCACTTAACTTACTACAGGTTGAGCTTTTACGCCGTGCTCGCTCAGAGGAAAAACGCAACGAAGGTGACATTGATAATGCATTAATGATCACGATGACAGGTATTGCAGCAGGTATGCGTAATACCGGCTAACATGTTATTTTGTTAGGTATACCTATTGGTATTAAAAGGGAGCACGCGATGTGCTCCCTTTTTTTGCGTTAAATAGGCTGGTATTTAACATCCTAACCTTTTAAACTACTTAGCCATTGAATAATTAAAAAATGTTATGGCTTCAGCAACTTTTACTGTACAGCAAGATACAGCACTTACAAATTCGCACATCACATTAAACGTAGCGCAAACAGCGTCATTACGTAGTCAATTAAAATCACAACATGGCATATTAAATTCTAATAATATTAAAGCGTTATGCGCACAACTCAATGTGTCTGATGATGCATTATTACAAGGTTTAGTACCTTTGGCTTCTGAGTATGCTGTTGCGCCGATATCAGATTTTCATGTAGGCGCAATTGTTAAAGCGCTTGATGAAAAGGGTGAGGTAAACTTTTACTTTGGTGCGAATGTAGAGTTTGATCATCAAGCATTGAGTTTAGTGGTTCATGCAGAGCAATCGGCTATAAATAACGCATGGTTAAACGGCGCTAAAAAAATAGTTAAAATTGCGATTAGCGATGCGCCTTGTGGGTATTGTCGCCAGTTTATGAACGAACTAGCTGATGCGAAAGAGTTTGATATTTTACTTCCTGATCAGCAATTTAAACTTGCTGAATTACTGCCGCATTCATTTGGACCTACCGATTTAGGTAACGAATTTAGCTTATTTAACCCAAAACCACAGCAAGGTAATTTTAGCGCTGAAGACCTTGATGAAACCCTAGCGCGTTTTGCACTTAATGCGTACGTGCCTTACAGCCAAAACTTTAGCGCCGTAAAAATAAGTACATTTAGTGATGGTGACTTTTACGGAAGTTACGCCGAAAATGCAGCTTACAGTCCAAGTTTATCGCCACTACAAAGTGCACTAAGTCAGTTCTTTTTAGCTGGGCTTAGCTTTAACGAAAGTACGGTGAAGGGAATAACATTGCTCGAAACAGCGGGTCGTGAAAACCAGTCGCAAGTGGCAAAAGCTGTACTTGCCAGTTTTACGCATTTACCAGCACTTAAAGTAATTAGCGCACCACTTAAATAGTGGCTTGCATACAATAAAGCACAGCCGGCGCTGTGCTTTATTAAAGCGAGTCATTCTATCGAATTAACTCACTAACTGCTATAAGCTGTATTAATCAAGTAATACTTTAGCTGCTTCTAATGCGACTGCTACAGATTTACGCTCAATTTCACCGTGGTCTACATTTGGTATTTCTTGGCGAGTACGGTTAACAAGTACGCCTGCTACACATGCTGCTTGTAATCCAAGGGCTGCACACATAGTAAATAATGTTGCCGATTCCATTTCGTAGTTCATCACGCCCAATTTTTGCCACTCTTCGCAGCTACCTTGTAGTGATTTAGGAACGTAACCAGAGTGCGTATCGTAACGCTCTTGCCCTGGGTAGAATGTATCGCTTGATGCAGTAATACCAATATGAAAATCGATATTTAGGTTTTTACATGCTTGTACCATAGCTTGTGTTGCATAAAAGTCAGATACAGCAGGGTAGCTAAGTGGTGCAAAATGTTGGCTAGCTCCATCTAAACGTACAGACGCTTGGCTAATTAAAATTTCGCCTTCGTTAATGTGTGGCTGAATTGCACCGGTTGTACCAATACGTAAAAATTTACGCACGCCAAGTTGTGCTAATTCTTCTACTGCAATCGACGTAGATGGACCACCAATACCTGTAGAACATATAACCACAGAGTGGCCGTTTAATTGACCTAAATAAACATGAAACTCGCGAGTTTGAGCAAGGCAGGTTGGGTTGTCTAGGAATTGTGAAATACGTGCTGCACGATCTGGATCGCCCGGTACAATCGCAAGTTTTGCACCTTTAAGATCGTCAATACATAGTCCTAAGTGAAATACCTTTTCCATAGCTAAGCCTTTTATAATAATTTGTTGTCAATCTAGCATGATTGCTAGAAACGTTTATCAAGTACAGGACGATTGTCCGTTTTATCTTAACTCTTCCAATAAAGCCTTAATAATTTTAAGGGCTAATTTGATTTATTCACCAACTATGAATATTCACTCAAGTACTTATATACGTAGCCTTGTTGCGCTGTTGACATGTTCAAGCAGACATAATAAGTATCACTCAAGCGCGTAACTACGATTAAATGGATGATTACAAAGTTTCATTAATATCAAATAAATTCAATGGCTTAAATTTGTAGTGAACACGTAAAAACCAACGTGTTTACTTATATTAAGCACTGACTTATTTAGCAAAGTGGCATTTATTTGAAGTTTAGGCATTTTTAGTGATTTTGCATAACTAATCAAAAGTAATTAGCTACGTACAGAATAAAAACCGAAGGAGTTTATTATGAGCACACAATTTGAAGCATTTAAAAACAAAGTTGAGCACTGTTTGTGCGCACCGGGCGATGGCGTATACACAGTAAATACTGCAAAAGAGCGCAAAGCCGCGCTGCGTAATAAACTTTACGGACAAACTGAAAACGTTGATAATTTGTGGCGCGAGTCTTTAAACGAATTACCAAACTCACCACATAAAGCCGTTATGTTAGGTATTAGTTCAGACTGTGGCGGTGGGATATTACGCGGCGCAAACTGGGGACCGTTGTTTGTGCGCTCAGCATTAATTGACCAGCAACCGCAGTGTCATTCGTTTGACTTAGGAGATGTACGTGTGATCCCACATTTACTTCATGACAAATACCTAAATGATGCAACCATTTCTAATTGCCAAAAAGCCTTATATGGTGATGAAGATAACGACTATTACGTAAGCCCGTTATCAATCACTGAAGATGTGTGCGACAGTTTTTACGCAACGTTTAAAGATAAAGGATTATTTGGTATTGGTGGCGATCACTCAATTAGTTACCCACTTACTAAAGCGTACTTAAAAGCAAAACGTGAACAAGGTAAGCGCACGGCTATTATTCACTTTGACGCGCATACTGATTTACTTGTGGAGCGCTTAGGTATTGATTTATGTTTTGGCTCGTGGTGTACACATATATTAGAGTTTTTACCGGCGCCGCATCATTTAATACAATTTGGTATACGCTCAAGTGGCAAGCCTAAAGCGCATTGGGAAAATACTTTTGGTGTTAAACAGCACTGGGCACATGAAATCATTGAACGCGGCGCAGCAGCGGTTGCTGCCGACGCTATTGCACAGTTAAAAGCCGATAACGTTGATGAAATATACGTAAGCTTTGATATTGATGCACTTGATGCTGAATTTGCATCCGCCACAGGTACGCCAGAGCATCACGGTTTAACGCCTCAGCATGCGCTTGATATTTTATCAGCCATTGCGGATGAGTTTCCTATTACGGGTGCAGATATGATGGAGATAGCGCCATTTACCGACAGCTCTTTAGTTGGTCAATCAAGCTCTGAGACGACACTTAGAGAAGGCGCTAAAATTTCAGCCTTTTTAATTAGTGCAATGAACAAGTAAGCTGTAGAAGCTATAAATACTAGCACTATCAGCGTATAAGTGTGCATCACATGACTAAAAACTAGCAGTTCATAAAGCCTCAGCTATATTTATTAAATACATATAATGAGTTAGTTGAGGCCTCGCTAGATGAAATTGTTGATCTTTTTATTGTTCATTAGCTGTATTAAAGTTGATGCAGCTGAAATTACAATAGTAACGGAAGTATTTCCGGACTTTCAGTATATTAATGAAGATAACAAACTCGTTGGCCGCTCTGTCGAAAAAGTTCATAAAGCGCTAGAAGGTACAGGTATAAACTACACTATGTTGGCGCATAGTTGGGCCATATCCTACAATGTAGCGCTACGCGATAAAAACACCTGTATATTTTCGATTGTTCGATTACCTAATAGAGAAAGTAAGTTTAACTGGGTAGGCGAACTGGAAAGCTTTGACTCTGCCATTTATGGTCTAAAATCCAGAGGTATAAAGTTAAACACTCTCAATGATGCTAAAAAATACAAAATAGCAGTACTGCGTGATAACTTTAGTCATCATTATTTGCTTGAAAGGGGCTTTAGTGAAAGCAAGCATTTATTACTCATCGATAGCCTAGATAAAATAGATAAACTCATAAGCACTCGTCACCATATACTTGATTTTGTTATCCTCAACAAAAAGCAATTTAACTATCGAGTTAAAACAGAGCCTAAGCTTGAGTTACTAAAACCATTACTTGATTTAAATACAACTCAGTCTCCGTTATTTTTTGCCTGTAATATAAATATGGATCCGGCTTTAGTTTCTCAATTAAAAGTTGCCTTTAATAAAATTTAAGCACTTTAAACTCACTGTTTTACCCCTTAAATAATTGAAAATTAATAGCTTAAATATATTTCGTAAATATAAATTGCTGCGTTTAAAAAACCGATTATAATCCAGCTGCTTTTTGTTTAAAAAAGCGCTAACTTATTGGAGCGTTAAATGGGTGATTTAATCGGGATTAGCTTATTGATCTTGATCAGTGCGTTGTTTGCTATGTCAGAAATAGCAATTGCAGCGTCGCGTAAAATAAAACTGCGAGTAATGGCAGATGAAGGAAATATAAAAGCAGCAGCGGTATTAAAGCTACAAGAAAATCCAGGGGCTTTTTTTGCCATGATCCAAATAGCACTCAACGCGATTGCGATATTGGGTGGTATTGTGGGCGAGCAGGCTTTATCGCCTTATGTTGAAAGTGTTTTAGTGCTTTTTTATCAAGGTGCACACTTAGAAAAAATTAGCTTTTTATTCTCATTTTTTACTATTACATCTCTGTTTATCTTGTTCGCCGATTTAATGCCAAAGCGTTTAGCGATGATCATGCCAGAAGCTGTCGCTGTTAGAGTCGTTACAATAATGCGCTGGGTAACCTTTGCCTTAACTCCGCTAGTGATGTTTTTTAATGGGGTAACGAACTTTGTGCTGCGCTTATTTAAAGTGCCTGCTGAGCGAGAAGACAACGTTACAACTGAGGACATTGTTGCCATGATGGAAGCGGGTGCTGCATATGGTAGTTTGCAAAAGCAAGAGTATGAACTCATTGGTAATGTGTTTGACCTAGAAGCGCGGTTTTTATCAAGCGTAATGACGCCACGCGACCAAATTGTCTATTTTGATTTAAACGAATCTAGCCATGATATTGCGACCAAAATTATTGACCACCCTCATAATCACTTTTTAGTGGTGTCAGGAAATTTAGATAAATTGCATGGCTCTGTTGAATCTAAAGATATTTTACGACAAGTACTAAAAGGCGAAGCCGCCAATATAAACGATGAGCTGATTGATAAAGATGTTTTTTACTTACCGGAAACATTAAGCCTATCAGAAGCCTTAAATGCGTTTAAAAGCGCAGCAAAGCCATTTGCTGTTGTCGTAAATGAATACGCGCTTTCGGTAGGTATTGTAACGGTAAAAGACTTAATGAAAGGGTTTATGGGGGATTTAATTACTCATCAAGGTGATGAATTAATTATAGAGCGCGATAAAAATTCATGGCTTGTAGATGGGTTAACTCCAATTACCGATTTAGCAAAGGTACTTGATATAGAAGAATTTCCAGATCAGATGCACTATGAAACTGTCGCTGGATTTTTAATTTACAGTATGAAGCGAATCCCTAAACGTGCAGAGCATTTAACTTTTTCAGGCTTTAAGTTTGAAGTTGTTGATGTAGAGGGCATTAGGGTAGAGCAGTTGTTAGTTTCAAGAGTTATTAATCCACAGAACGACAACCCCCTTTAAAAAAGTAAGATAGTCGTTTATATAAATAGCCAAGCTGGTTTTGCTTGGCTTTTTTGTGCCTATTTAAAAGTTCTGTGCTTAAAATGAGTGGTTATTTCAATCTGTTTAATTGCTTTATTTTCAAACAGCTTTGATTCTATTTTCATCAAATTAACATTAAATGCTACCTAAGGCGTATATTGTATTCAATAGTGTAAGTTTGTGTAAATTTCTCCTTATTAAGATTCATTATCAGCGCATTTTAATTTAGAATGATCGTTCACTCTAAACTAAAAGGTATTTAACATGCAGCGTTCCCGCATCGCTTTATTTGTATTATCAGCCCTCGTCGGTTCTGTTGCTTTAACTGGTTGTGATCAGGCTGCTGAGCAGTCACAAGCTTCAGCTCCTAAAGCTGTCCCAGTGGGTGTAATTACAGTAAAAAGCCAAGCGCTTACTCTCAAAAAAGAACTTCCTGGTCGTATTAGTGCATTTCAAATTGCTGAAATTCGTCCACAAGTAAGTGGTATTGTGCAATCTCGTTTATTTGTTGAAGGTAATGAGGTTAAACAAGGCCAGGCATTGTATCAAATAGACCCTGCTACATTTGAAGCAGACTTAGCAGCAAGTGAAGCAAGCGTAGCGCGCGCAGAGGCAAGCATTGCCAGCTCTAAATCAAAAGCATCGCGTTATAAAGAGCTTTTAAAAATTAAAGCCGTGAGCCAACAAGATTTTGATGAAGCAGATGCCGCATACAAGCAAGCTAATGCTGAATTATTAACAGCTAAAGCGCAGTTAAAATCAGCGCAAATTAATCTCGATTACAGCCACGTCTCTTCTCCTATTAGTGGTCAAATTAGTAAATCAAGTGTAACAGTGGGTGCACTTGTAAGTGCCAATCAAAGTACAGCACTTGCTACAGTAACTCAGTTAGATCCAATTTATATCGATTTAACACAATCAAGTAATGAGCTTACCCAACTTAAAAAAGCAATATCATCAGGTGCTCTAACTGTCGATTCGGCTAGTCAAACTGACGTAGAACTTATTATGGAAGATGGTTCTATTTATCCTCATAAAGGCACATTGCAGTTTTCTGAAGTGACCGTTGATCCAAGTACTGGCTCAGTAACACTGCGTGCTAAATTTTCAAACCCAGAAAAATTATTACTGCCTGGCATGTATGCCCGAGCTTCTATTGTGGAAGGTGTTAAAGCGGGTGCTATTTTAGCTCCGCAACGTGGCGTTAGCCGTAATTCAAAAGGCGAACCAACAGCAATGGTTGTCAGTAAAGACAACACAGTAGAAAGTCGCGTATTAAAAGTAGATAGAACTATTGGTTCTGATTGGCTTGTTACTGATGGCCTAAGTGATGGCGATAAGTTAATAGTTGAAGGTTTACAAAAAATCCGCCCTGGTGCACCTGTGAACCCATCTGAAATTCAATCGTCTGCTAAAGCCGATCAAGCGCAATAACGGAGAGTTTTAATGTCACGATTTTTTATCGATAGACCGATATTTGCTTGGGTACTCGCTATTGTAGTGATGCTTGCAGGTATTTTGGCGATTAGGAGTTTACCTATTTCGCAGTATCCTTCAATTGCACCACCTGCAGTGAGTATTACTGCAACGTACCCTGGTGCATCTGCACGAACACTTGAAGATACGGTAACGCAAGTTATTGAGCAAAAAATGAAAGGGCTTGATGGCTTGCTTTATATGTCATCTACGTCTGAGTCGAGTGGTTCTGCTACGCTTACACTTTCGTTTAGTGCTGAAACAGACCCTGATATTGCACAAGTTCAAGTGCAAAATAAACTAGCTACAGCAACTCCACTATTACCAGAAGCCGTACAAAGGCAAGGTGTGGTAGTTGCAAAGTCAGCGCGTAACTTTTTAATGGTTTATGCTTTTGTGTCTAAAGATGGCAGCATGACTAATATTGATATTGGCGATTATGTTTCATCAAACGTGCAAGACATTGTCTCGCGTGTTGAAGGCGTAGGTGAAGTACAGCTGTTTGGTTCTCAGTACGCGATGCGTATTTGGTTAGACCCTGCAAAGTTGCAAAATTATAAACTTACGCCTGCTGATATTAGTGCATCAATTAGTGCGCAAAATGCACAAGTATCTGCCGGTCAACTTGGCGGTATGCCTGCCGTTGATGGTCAACAACTTAATGCAACAGTAACGGCGCAAAGTCGATTACAAACGCCAGAGCAATTTAAACAAATATTAGTTAAAACCAATCCAGATGGCTCTTTTGTACGCCTAGAGGACGTTGCTAAAGTAGAGCTTGGCGGTGAAAGCTACCGCGTTGTTGCTCGTTACGATGGGCAACCTGCATCAGGTTTAGGTATTAAATTAGCCAGTGGCGCTAACGCACTTGATACCGCAGAGGGCGTTAAAAAAGCAATTGAAGAGCTAAAACCGTTTTTCCCTGAAGGGTTAGATGCCGTAATACCTTACGATACAACACCGTTCGTATCGTTATCTATCGAAAAAGTTATTCATACATTAATTGAAGCTGTTGTACTGGTTTTTGTAGTTATGTATTTGTTCCTACAAAACTTTAGGGCAACGCTTATTCCAACTATTGCCGTACCTGTGGTTTTACTAGGTACATTTGGTATTTTATACACCTTTGGTTATTCAATAAATACGCTAACGATGTTTGCGATGGTACTTGCCATAGGCTTATTGGTAGATGATGCAATCGTTGTTGTAGAAAATGTAGAGCGTTTAATGACCGAGGAAAAACTCTCGGCACTTGAAGCTACACGTAAATCTATGGATGAAATTAAAGGCGCGCTGGTAGGTATTGCCATGGTGCTTTCTGCGGTATTTATTCCAATGGCATTCTTTAGTGGCTCTACCGGTATAATTTATCGTCAGTTTTCTATAACACTCGTATCGGCGATGGGGTTATCTGTTTTGGTGGCTCTTATTTTAACGCCAGCATTGTGTGCAACGCTTTTAAAACCAAGCCATGTACATACCAATGACACGTTGTTTGGCCGATTTTTTACAGGCTTTAACCGTGGTTTTGATAAAACAAATTCAGGTGCACAAAGCTTTGTAGGTCGTATGCTTACTCACTCTAAACGCTACTTACTTATTTATGGCGTGATTGTGGGCGGTATGGTTTATGTATTCTCAAGCTTGCCAACGGCATTTTTGCCTGACGAAGACCAAGGTATTTTGTTTAACCAAGTGTCATTACCAGCTGGTTCTACAACACAACAAACACTTGAGGTTGTTAAAAAGGTAGAAAACCACTTTTTAAACGATCAATCTGAAGCAGTAAACGGTATTTTTACCGTGACTGGTTTTAGTTTTGCAGGTTCTGGCCAAAACTCAGCAATTGCCTTTGTAAATCTTAAACATTGGGATGAGCGTCAGCGTGACGAGTTATCTGTTCAAGGTGTTGCAGGTAAAGCGATGGGCTACTTTTCAACGATAAAAGAAGCATTTGTTTTTGCCTTTCCGCCACCTGCAATTGTTGAACTGGGAACCGCTAATGGCTTCAATATTTTCTTACAAGACCGTGTAGGCCTTGGCCATGACGCACTTTTAGCTGCACGAAATCAGTTATTAGGTTTAGCAAGCCAAAGTCCAATTTTAGCGGGCGTGCGTCCAAATGGACAAGAAGATATGCCAGAGCTACAACTTGATACAGACCTTGCAAAAGCCGAAGCGCTTGGCGTGTCGCAAAACGATATTAACAGTACACTTTCGACAGCATGGGGTAGTAGTTATGTGAATGACTTTATTGACCGTGGACGAGTGAAAAAAGTGTATATGCAAGGTGATGCACAATCTCGCATGGTGCCTGAGGATCTAAATAAGTGGTATGTGCGCAATGATAATGGCGATATGGTGCCGTTTTCAGCGTTTGCTAGTGCCTACTGGACGTATGGTTCGCCGCGTTTAGAGCGTTACAATGGTTTTTCAGCAATGGAAATTCAAGGTAGTGCAGCGCCAGGTTACAGTACAGGTCAAGCAATGGATGAAATGGAGCGTTTAGTTAAACAATTACCAAATGGTATTTCGTCTGAGTGGACCGGTATTTCATTCCAAGAGCGCTCTAGTAGCGGTCAAGCACCTCTACTATATGGCTTATCGCTGTTGTTTGTATTTTTATGTTTAGCCGCGCTTTATGAAAGTTGGTCGGTACCGTTTGCGGTAATGATGATTGTGCCACTGGGTATATTTGGTGCGATTATGGCAGCGCTTGGCGGTGGCTTATCTAACGATATTTACTTGCAGGTAGGCTTGTTGACCACCATTGGTTTGGCATCTAAAAATGCGATACTGATTGTAGAGTTTGCGATTCATAAAATGGAAGAAGGGCTTGGCTTAGTTGATGCGGCTATTGCTGCTGTTCGCCTTCGTTTGCGTCCAATACTTATGACTTCGATGGCCTTTATTTGTGGTGTTTTACCGCTTGCTATTGCCTCAAGCGCGGGTTCTGGTGCGCAAAATGCGTTAGGTATTTCGATTATTGGCGGCACACTTGCATCATCAATATTAGTTGTTGTTTTTGTACCGTTATTCTTTGTGTTAGTGCGCCGTGTATTTCCTGGCAAAGCTAAAGAGACAACGAAGGAGAGCGCAGAATGAGCATTAAAACATTCAGCCTAAGTGCAATTGCTTTATTGGTGCTAAGTGGTTGCCAATTAGCGCCAGAGCAAAAAGACCTTGCTCTACCAGTATCTGATGCTTATGCATCAGGTACTGGGCAAAGCGCTGCGCAGCAATTAAATTGGCAGCAGTTTTTTAATGACGAAAAACTACAAACGTTAATTAGTCAAAGCCTTGAGCATAACAAAGACATGCAAATTGCAGTGCTTAATGTGCAGCGTGTGCGTGGTTTATATCAAATTGAAGACTCTGCTTTGTATCCATCACTTGATTTAAATGCCTCAGGTACGCGCCAACGTTTACCGGCTGACTTATCAGGTACTGGCGATGCAGCTATTAGCTCGCAATACAGTGCAACAGTGGGTATTACCTCTTACGAGTTAGATATTTGGGGCAAAGTACGCAATCAATCAGCGCAAGCACTGCAAAACTTATACTCTACAGAGCTTAGCCAATACAGCACGCAGGTGTCTTTAATTTCAGAGTTGGCAAATGCGTGGCTAAATTATGCAACTGATTTGCAACTGCTAGAGCTTGCAAAAGAAACGCTTACCTCTCAGCAAGAATCATTATCGCTTACGCAAAAAAGCTTTGATTTAGGTGCGACGTCTTCAATTACCCTTGAGCAGCTTAAAAGCACAGTTGCTACGGCAAAAGTAGACATAGCAACGTACAAACGTTTGCTAAAGCGTGATAAAAGTGCCTTAGATTTATTAGTAGGTAAATCTGTTTCAGCTGATTTACTGCCTAATAAAGACCTGACTAACTTGATCAGTATGCCAGAAGTACCCGTTGGTTTACCGTCTGACTTGTTATCGCAGCGCCCTGATATTAAAGCCGCTGAGCATTTAATGCTTGCTGCAAATGCCAATATTGGTATTGCTCGTGCGGCGTTTTATCCAAGCATTAGCTTAACAGCCAATGCGGGGTCTGCTTCAAGTGACTTAAGTGGCTTGTTTGATTCAGGCTCAGGTACATGGAGTTTTGTGCCGACAATTAGCTTACCTATTTTTAATATGGGACGTAACCAAGCAAATCTTGATGTAGCAAAAGCAGATCAAGAAATTGCAGTGGCAACGTATCAGCAAAAAATTCAAAATGCGTTTCGCGAAGTTGCCGATGCACTTGCTGATAGAGAAGGTTACCAAGAGCAATTAAGTGCCCTTGATATGCTTATAAGTAGTCGACAAATCACGTTTGATTTATCAAAAATGCGTTACGAAAAAGGCGCAGATAGCTACTTGCAAGTACTTGATGCTCAGCGTACGTGGTACGGCGCACAACAGCAGTTAATTGCGGGTCAGCAAGCGTATCTTGCGAGTCAAATTAACTTGTACAAAGCGCTTGGTGGCGGATGGAATGTAGCCAGTGAAACAACTCAGGAAGAGAAATAATATTTGCGGCTTTTAAAGCCGCATTACATATTTATATGGCGAGACTATTTATAGCTCTTGCTTTACTGAGTTTATGACTTGGTAGTGGAGTTGAACATGAAGCCTAAAGCAAAAAGGCAAACAGATCCCGCGATAGCACTTGCTAGGCGAGAGCAAATTTTAACAGCTGCTGCAGAGTGTTTTCGCCGTAAAGGTTACCACGGTGCAGGTATGGCAGAAATATCTAAAACGGCAGGGATGAGTGCAGGGCATATTTATAATTACTTTGAGAGCAAAGAAGCGATTATAGAAAGCATTATTGAAAAAGATATGGAAGAAATGTTCTCTATCTTTCAAAAGTTTGAAGATCACCCTGGTGATGTTTTGGCGGCTCTTTTAGATGGCTTAAATATTGGCGTGCAAAGACATATGGATACAGGTTCGTGTGTTATCGATTTAGATATGATGGCAGAAGCGGGTCGTAATATTAAAGTCGCTACTCTTTTGCGTGAAACCGATATTCAAGCAAGAGGGCGCATGAGGCAGCTTTTAACAAGCGAGCGAAGTGCGCTCAAAGACATTGATGAGCGTGAACTTGAAAGCCGAATTAATGTTATTTTTTCGATGATGGCAGGGTTATTACTTAGAAAGTTACTCTACCCTGAGCTAACCGAAGAAACGGTACTCATAGCGCTTCGCCCTGCGATGAAAACATTACTGATGCCATTTGATAAAGCGCAGTAACGCTCAAAATAGATAACTAAAAAGTAAGCTAGCCAATATTTTGGCTAGCTTTTTTTATTTATACTATTTAAAAACGCTCGATTGACCACTGAAGTGCAACAATTGCGATAGCAACGGAGCCCATTGGCATTAACCATTTTTTATACCAAGTGTAGTGTCGTACATAAATGAGTATTGGTAAGGCTATCAGTAATATACTAAGTTGACCGATTTCGACGCCTAAATTAAACGCCAAAATACTGAGCAGTTGATAGTCGCTCGACAGGCCAAGCTCGCCAAGTACGCTCGCAAATCCCATCCCATGTAGTAAACCAAAAGCAAAAGTAAGCCAACCTAAACGAAGTATCAGCGGCCACACATTATTTAATGCTGCAAATAAAACCGATATAGCAATTCCAAGCTCTACCCAGCGACTATTTGGTGAGACTAAGTTCATAGCGGTGGCGGTAAGCGTAATAGAGTGCGCAAGCGTAAACGCGGTTACTATCCATGCTGTGTGTTTAATAATGTGTTTTTTAGAGCTAATACCTTGCCATGCTTTATCGCTGCGTTTTAAAACACAGGTAAGTAACAAAGCGATTAAAAATAAAATATGATCAATACCAATCCAAATATGTAAAACACCCTGGTACACGTATTGATTAAAGGTACTTAAATAACTTGTTTGCTCAAAGCTGAACGTTTGTTGTGCCTCATTGATATTAAATACACGAGATACACCGTTAATATTTACGATGGATTTATGGTTAGCATCAGTTTTAAAAAAAGCGGAATAGGAAAGGGTGATTGCTTCATTATCATCACAGCTAAACTGCAGCGGAATCACTAAATATGGTTGGTTAAAATGGTTATCTAGCTGATAGATACCTTCACTTTTTAAAGGGCATATTTGCGCGCTTTGCGTGATATTTAAATTTTCTTTAATGAAGTTATTTATTGAGCTGCGTTTTGCTTTTATTTCTGTCCACGAAATTTGGCCGTTTTTATCTAAATCCAGAGGCACTGCGTGCTCTAAGTCGGCAATATTTATTTGCCAGGTACCCGTGTATAGATTTTTGTTGGTGTCGTTATTGTGCTCGCTATTTAAGGTTATATAACTTGTACTTAGTTGATGGGCAAAGCTGTAAGTTGAAAAAATGCACAGCATTAAAGTGAGTATAAATAGATAAGGCGTTTTCATAGTGTAGCTCGTTGCATCGCTTTTGCTTGAATAAGTAATTGCTCATCGGTGCTCATTTTAGCCTGCTGGCAATTAATATGAGCCCAGTAAAGTGCTTTTTCGCGATTTGGTTGTACATCAAGGTAATATTTAGCTAAGTCACTTGCATGAAAAGAATCTTTACGAAGCTCTCGTAGCGTAACTCTTTGCGCCATTGTATTTTGCCATTTTTTATCGCGTTTATTCAGTTTTTTTTCTGCGATTGAAAGTCTTAGCAAAATAGCGTCCTCTAAATTACCTTTATCAGGAAGCAGTACGCTTAATGTATTTAATACTTGTTGTGGTTGGTTTAGAGCAATTTGAATATCGGCCCATAAAACAATTAGGCTCACAGGGGCTTGAACTAAATCTACACTTTGTAAGTGAGACAATGCTTGTTTGTAGTTATTTAAACGATAGCTCATTTCACTTAAAACATGGTTTGTAGCTAGGCTAGTTTGATTATTATTTATAATTTTTACTAATGCTTGGTAGCTGTCTAAAACGCTTTCATGTTGGCTTTGTACATCAAGTACACAGGTGCTAGCAGTAATAGTGCTTACGTGCCCAATTAAGGCGACACAGTGTTTTTTTGCTTGTGCAAACTTACCTTGAGTCATAAATATATTGGCTAGCAATAAATGGCTATTACTATGCTGTGGCTCTTTAATCAAAACGTTGTTAGCAATATCAATAGCTTCGTTGAAAAGGTGCTCTTTTTGTAAAACGCGAGCATATAAGTAACCAATTTGAGATGAGGGTGTGTGTTTATATAGCTGGGCTAAACGGGTTTTAAGTAGCCCCTGTAAACGCTCTGTTTGGCCTACATATTGGCTGTTAGTGACTAATGTATTTATTTCCTCAACAGACAGAGAAGCACTAAGCGTTGAATTACTGTTAGCAATAACTGCATCATCCTTTGGAGTAAAAGGCGCAGCGCTTAATGCAAAGGTCGTTAGGCATAAAGTAATAAATGCGACGGACTTAAAAATTGATAAATGCATTATAAATATCCTTTGAAAAAAGCCATCCATGGCCTGTCAGCTTAATTACTTGGTTAGTTACCGTTTGTTGAAATTAATCCATCAACATCGGTATCGGTGTTTGTAAACACCCGACCGTTAACAGTTAACGGCTCTGCATTTGACGCTTGATTAAATGCATCGGTTGCAAATTGAGCAAAGTCGACTTGTAGTGCGTCAATTGTAATGTTTACTGTTGCAGTTACTTGCGAATTAACGCCATCACTTACACCAAACATAAAACTATCTGAACCTGTCACTTCTTTATTTGGTGTATAGGTAAAGTTACCGTCGCTATTAACGGTAACAGTTCCAAGAGTTGGCTCACTTGTTAACGAATAAGTAAGCGAATCGCCATCATTGTCGGTTGCGCTAAGCATATCGGTAATGCTTACCTCAGTTTGTGTAGTTAGCATTGCATCACTTGCGGTAGGCGCTGTGTTTACAACTGGTGTAGGTTGTTTTTTATCGTCATCGCTACTACATGCTCCCAATGTTAATGCACTGAGGAGAACACAAATATGGGTAGTTTTTAAATTACGCATTATTTTACTCCTTATTTAGAGCCAGCAAGCGGTGTTGCAAGGTATGGGAATGATGAGTCCATCATTGTTGCATCAATAGGTGCGCCGTCTGTAAATGGCACTGTGCCTGTATTAGCATCCTCTGGTGAACAAAGCCCTAAATCAGTGTCTTCACCATTTACAGGAATCGGATGACATAAACGACCCATCACAACACGAAGTGCAATATCAACCACATCATCACCCGGGCGACGACCATTTGGGAAGCCGGCTAAATCATTACCCGCTACACCAAATGCAGATTGATCAGCTTGCGCTGTTGCTGCAATGCCTGTATTTAAACGCAGCATTTCTGAAGGTGTTACAGTTGCTTGCTGATTAACGCCTGCAAAACCTGTTAAAAATGCAGTGATTAAATCAGTACGCGGGAAGTTTGTGGGTGCCAGTGTTTCTAAGTTTGCGCCAAGGGTCGTATTAACAGCATCTTTAAACAAAATGTTTAATAACTCTGGTAGTGCTGGGTGAGATACATAATCTAAAAATTGTGCATCATCTTTAGGGTGAGCAGTGGAGAATGTGTCTTTGTCTTTAATGCCAATTACAAGCTCGTTTACAAGCGGGCTACCCAAGCGTGAAACTTGTGTTAAAGCACCACCATTAACGCCATTATTAGCAAATTTAGCATTAGGATTTAATACGCGAGCTTGAGGTAGGCTTGCTGTTGTCCATGAACCTATTACGCCGTTACCTTCACCAACAATACAGCTTTTAGGTATTTCGATAGCAATTGATGTTACGTTTTTATCTGCAAGGTCGTCGTTATCAGCTGATTGTGTTATGCCACCAGGAAAACCACCGCCGTCACCAGCACCTGGGGCGCTATCACCCTCTACAGGTACATAGTTTACTAAATCAAATGTTTTACCTAGGTTAACTACAAATGGGTCTTTACGTTGCCCTACAAAAACTTGTGCCATGCTTTCACAGTTAGGAATTGAAACCTGATACACAAATTGGTCAGCGTAAGTTTGATAATCGCTCATTGAACCAAATGTTTTATTGCCCACATAATCAAGCGGTTTAGAAAATGTGCTGGAGTTTGATGCAGTGTTATTTAATACCGTTGTTTCGCCAGTACGCTGCGCGCCGCTTATCATACTTACTGTGTATGATTCGCTAAAATTTACAGCGCTGTTATCTCCGGCAGATACACCGCCTACATTTTTAAGCGGTACAGACACGGTGCGTTGATTACCTTCTGGTCCAACAGTTAATTGCACACCTTGGTTATCATTAGGAAGCATGCTTTTAAAGTTAAACGCAAATGTAATATCTTCAACAGCATCGCCGTCGTTATCTATATGAATGCTGTAGGTTGCATCTGGGTCCATTGCAAAGTAATTAGGACCGCCGTATGCATCTTGCAGCGGGATGTAATTAGCAATTAATGTTACGTAATCATCACGACCTTGCTCGTAACTATTAAATACATAAAAATCGGTTGAATCTAAAGTCGGGAAACGGCTTATATTTGGCGCTTCTCTGTGGCTAGATGCTTCACTTGGTGCACTTACAAACGTACTACATATTACTACTGCGAGTATTGATGGAGTTAAAGCTTTCATGACTTTGTCCTTTAGTTTTGATTGAAGTCATAGCTAATAACGGGGCGGGATTTAAATTGGATGCAAAAAAGTTAAATTATTTTATTTTTTGTTAAAAAGTTTAAAAGTTAGTTGGCTGCTTTGTGTAAGCAGCCAACTTTGGTCATAATAGTCGGGTTATAAAAGTACCAGCTCTGTGGTGTAAAGCACTTCAGTGGGAGAGCCATTTGGTGAGCCACCAATAGGCTCTAAACTCACTGCTAACAATGCGATATCACTTGCGTTGAAGCGGTTATCTTTAAATAATATTTTACTGCCTTGCTTGGGCAGTAAACCCAATGAAATAGGTGCATCTTGACCTTTTAAAATCATCCACAGCTCATAATCTTTATTAGTTTGAGCAACCAATTGGCTACTAGCTTTAATTGAGAGCCCTTGCTCGCTTACATCAATAAACCACAATGATTGTTTATTTTGATTTTGAACCAAAGCAATTTGCTGAGTTTGCATAACATTGGTACTAGGCTGAATAACCAAAAAGGCTAAAACAATGCATGCGGCAGTTGCTACAAAAGACCATGTACGCCAAATTGAAGGCTTGGTATGTATGACTGTTTTACTTGTTTGTGGTCTGTTTTCAATACGCTGTAGTATATTTACCCATACATCGTCACGTGGCGTTTGCGGTGTAATAGCACTCGCTAAGTTGTTTAGGTTTTGCTCCCACATATTTTTTGCTTCACGTGCTTGATTTGAGCTAAGTAACAGACGCTGAAAACGCTTACGGGCAAGCCCTCTAAGTGTGCCAAGCACGTACTGCCCAGCAAGCGCGTCTAATAGTTCGGGTTTATTATAATTCATAATGTTAAACACCTTTGTAGCTGCATAAGCCCACGCCTGATCCAGCTTTTAACTGTACCTAAAGGCGTTTCTATATGATCCACTAACTCGCTATGACTCAGCCCCTTATAATAAGCTAAGTGAATAGCTTGTTTTTGTTGCGGCTCAAGCTGTTCGATACAATTGACCAGTTTCGTTTCTTCATCGTAATTAACGTCGATACTTTCATTTTCATATTCGTCATCGCCTAACGACTGCTCTTTTCGTACTTTGTGATAGCGAAGTGAGTCAAGACTTCTGTATCTGACTATACTTATCATCCAACTAATAACGGTGCCTTTAGAGGCGTTATATTCAGATGCGTTATGCCAAATTTTTATAAAAGCGTCTTGTAGTGCCTCTTCCGCATAAGCTCTGTTAGTGAGCATATTTAAGCTAATAGCAAAAAGTTTGCCGCTAGTTTGTTGATATAAACTTGAGAAAGCATTTTTGTCTCCTTGTGCTGTTGCGCACAAAAGAGGGAGTAAATCATCGTTATCCATAGGGGTCCTGTTTTTCTTATTATCATTGAGTAAACGGTTGAGGGTGTGATTTGGATGCAAAAAATTTAATTGCCTTTTAGATTAGCTGCTTTATACGTTAGTACAAGTAATAACCGATCAGTGTTTGAAATTTAGACGTGTAAGTATAATTTATTCACATGTTTGTAAAAAATGCACAAAGAGCGGTCTGTAGTAGATTTTAGTTTATTAATTACTATATATATCAATGGCCTATTGTTCGCGTTTGAATTTTAAATGGCATTTATATGGCGTGATATTTGCAAAAGACTACTTAAAGCCGTTTAAATTAAGATTATAAATCGGCATTATTTTCACAAAGGAGAGACTATGTGGGCTGCAATTAGTTATTTACTATTGGCACTACTGCTTATTTTTATTGGTTGGGAAGTGAACTCTGTCTATTTTGCTATTGTTTTTTATTGGACTGCGCTGTCACTTTTATTAGTGAGTACCGCGTATATTTTTAATACAGCAAAAATATTTAGAAAGCGTGAAAATGGGGTGATCCCATTTTATATACGGTGGGCGTTTGTGCCATTTTTATTCGGTGTGCAAATTTATAATGCCTGGTCACGTAAGCGCGATAAAGTGCCGCCCATTCAACAAATAAACGAAAACCTA
The DNA here is from genome assembly GCF_031198785.1 of Pseudoalteromonas sp. HL-AS1. Lineage (NCBI taxonomy): Bacteria > Pseudomonadati > Pseudomonadota > Gammaproteobacteria > Alteromonadales > Pseudoalteromonadaceae > Pseudoalteromonas > Pseudoalteromonas sp. HL-AS1. Next base: position 784,811 of record NZ_CP133570.1, on the reverse strand, counting down.
TTTTTAGCTTGCCGATTATTTCCCTCAGATATAGACACATTAAAAGATAACGGGATTACGGCGATTTTAGATGTTACGTGTGAATTCGACGGACTCGAGTGGAGTTCAACACAAGAGAATATTAATTATTTAAACATTCCGGTGCTCGATCATAGTATTCCTACCCATTCTCAGTTAAATCAGGCTATTAATTGGATTCATCACCATATTAAAGAAAACCATCGCGTAGTCGTTCATTGTGCTTTAGGGCGTGGGCGCTCTGTTTTTGTCATGGCGGCTTATTTACTGAGCCAAAACAAAAATGCAGATGTGCATGAAGTACTTGCACAAATAAAAGAAACCCGCGAAACCGCAAATTTAAATAAGCATCAACTTCGCCATTTAGCTAAGCGACATAAAAAAGGCGAATTACTGATTAAAAACAAAGCCGTTTTAATTGCAAACCCTGTATCTGGTACACGATTATGGGAAGAAAAAGAGCACTTAATTGTTGCGCGGCTATCGGACTATTACGATCTGAAAGTACTCACTACTACAAAAGAGGTTAACGGTATTGAGCTGGCTAAACAGGAAATTGCGCAAAAGCCGGATATTATTATCGCATGCGGGGGAGATGGTACGGTGGCCGAAGTTGCAAGCGTACTTGTAAATACACAATGTAAACTAGGCATCATCCCTATGGGGACTGCAAACGCCCTTGCGCATGTATTGATGGGTATTACCTCTAAATTTATTCCTGTTGAACAGGCTTGTGACTTAATTATAGATGGTCAAACAAGCATAATAGATACTGCTTATTGTAATAATGAGTTAGTACTACTGCTCGCGGGTATTGGTTTTGAGCAATCAATGATAGAAAAAGCAGATAGAGAGTCGAAAAATAAGTCGGGGCAACTTGCCTATTTAAATGGTTTTTTTGAAGCGTTTGGCGAGCAAAAATCGCAGTTACTTAAAGTAAAACTCGATGATAATGAGCCTAAAGAAATATGTACTAATAGTTTTATTGTGGCCAATGCTGCGCCTTTTACAACGTTATTGGCTCAAGGTGGCGGGCAACCTGATCATAGTGACGGGCTACTCGATATAAATTGGTTAACACCAAATAATGAAGATTCAACCACAGTACTAAGTATTGCAGAGCTGATGTTTAGTAGCTTAACGCAAACACATTTAGCTATAAACTCTCATCATACAAATGCCAAAAGAGTAGAGGTTACAGGCGAAGGAGAGCTTAAGTACGTACTAGATGGTGAAGTTAAAACCGCTCAAAAACTAGTTATTACTATTGAGCCGGCTTCATTAAATGTGATTTGCAAAGAGCAATAAATCGCGCAAGTTATAATCAAAAAAGGAGCTAAATTAGCTCCTTTTTTACATCATTTTTTAATTGATGGCCAAACAAACCCTGTTGTATCCGGCGCTTGAGAAGATGTTTCTCTTGGTGCACTTTTTGGTCTACGAATAGGTTTGTTATTTATAGTGTGAATATAAAGTGCTTCCACTTTATCGCGAGCCCAAGGCGTTTTACGCAAAAACTTTAAACTCGATTTAATGCTGGGTTGATCAGTAAAACATTTAATTTTTACTTGCTCGCCAAGTGTTCTCCAGCCAAGTCGTTGCTCTAACTCAACAAGTATTTGTTCTAATGTTACCCCATGTAAAGGGTTTTTAGGTTGATTATTCATAGCCATACTACTTATTTAAACTGCATGCATTGTAGCTTAAATCAGCTTTTAGCGCTAATTCACAGTGATTGTTTTAGGAGCTGTTGGATAAATAGCATTACCTTGCTTATCTATTTTAAGCCAAATGAGTTGGCTGTTACTGTGTTGGGGTGTTTTAGCACCACACAAAAGTGTAAAAGAGTGAACTTGTATTAATGCCCCTTCGCTATAGCGTTTGTTGTCGTACCAACAGTTAGCTTCTTCATTTACAAACTGGTTTGCATCAATAATTGAATGGGTTTTTAGCGTTGTTGCTTCACTAAGTATTGAATACGATAAGCTGCTAAAACAAAAACATAGAATTAAAAAGTTACGCATTAGAGGCCTTTAAATAGGGAGGGGTAAAAATAATACATTAAGCTAAAAAACGTGCTAGTGTAAAGTACACAAAGTGATTTTAAGTATAAATTTAGTTATTCACAGAACAATAAAAAGGTGCACACAATGCAATTTAATCAAACAATGATCGAAGAATTCACACTATTAGCAAAGTTTCCTCGCGACAGTAAAATGCAGGGTATTAAATTACATTCAGACGCAGAGCCAAGCTTACTTAGCGCAGCGCAACGTTTATTTGATAAAGGGATTATAGATAGCCCAGATGGCGGATATTTAACTGATCTGGGCTTAGATTTAATTGAGCACGTTACGGTTATTCATAGCGCGCTACAAAGTTAATCTAAATTAGCTTAATTTGCATCGGGTTGATTTTGCGGTGCAGCGTCATTAAATGCAGCTAATTTATTACAATGTTCGTAAATGGCTGCAATTTTTGGATAAGCGCTCATATCTACGTTAAAACGAATTGCATTAAATACTTGCGGCACTAAACAAATGTCAGCAAGTGTTGGTTGGTCACCAAAGCAGTAGCCATTATTTTCGTTTAGCATCAGTTCTATTTTTTCAAAACCCACTTCTATCCAATGTCGATACCATTTATTTTTAGCCTCGTCATCAACACCTAATTCGTTTGATAAATACTTCAGCACGCGTAAATTATTAACAGGATGAATATCGCAGGCAATGGCAAAGCTTAAGTTTCTTATTTGCGACTTTTGCCACGCAGTCCCTGTAATTAATGGCGATTGCGGATAAGCTTCATCAAGCCATTCCAGTATTGCAAGCGATTGAGCTAAAACACCATCATCAGTTTCAAGTGCCGGCAGTAACCCTTGAGGATTAGTCGCTAAGTAATCTTCCCCAAGCTGCTCCGATTTTAAAAGGTTAACAATAGCAAGTTCATGATCGATTGCTTTTAAGTTAAGCGCTATACGCACTCTATAAGCCGCTGATGAGCGAAAGTAGCTGTATAATTTCATAATTAATCCTGTGAACCTGTAAATTGTTTTTTAATAGTGCGCCAGCAATCGGTGTAGTTTAGTTGGCGTTCTTTACCTTCTAATGCATATTTTGTCGGTGAAATTATATAGCGCGACTCAAACATAAAGGCCAATGTGTTTTCGTATTTTTGTGGTGTAAGCTCAGTGTTTGAGGCTTTTTCAAATACGTCGGCTTCAGGTCCATGTGGCGACATACAATTGTGTAAACTTGCGCCACCAGGTACAAAACCGTGCTCTTTTGCATCATATACACCTTCAATCAAGCCCATAAATTCACTCATAATATTGCGGTGATAATACGGCGGGCGGAATGTATTTTCGGCTACCATCCAACGTGGTGGAAATATCACAAAATCGACATTTGCCATACCCTCAGTAGCAGAAGGAGAGGTTAGCACAGTGAATATAGATGGGTCGGGATGATCAAAGCTCACTGTATTCATTACATTGAAACGCGATAAGTCGTATTTATAGGGGGAGCTGTTACCCGTCCATGCAACCACATCAAAAGGAGAGTGCTTAATTTCACAGCTAAATAAATTACCGTTGAATTTAGAAACAAGCTCAAAGTGACCCTCTTTATCTTCAAAGGCAGCTACAGGGTATTGAAAGTCTCTGTCGTTGGCATAACCATTGGCACCAACAGGTCCTCGCTCTGCAAGTTCAAGCGCATGACCATAATTTTCACAAATATAACCACGGGCTGTATTATCAATTAAATCAACTGAGAACTTAATTCCTCTGGGAATTACAGCAATTTCACCTGGTTTAATGCTTAACTTACCGCACTCGGTGTGAATTAATAACTCACCTTGCTGAGGGACAAACAACATTTCGCCATCGGCATTACAAAAGTAACGCCCTTGCATTGACTGATTAGCGACATATACATGAATGCCAATACCAGATTGCCCATTAGCACTGCCATTAGCTGCCATCGTTACCAAGCCATCAATAAAATCAGTAGGCTGTGAAGGAATATCAATAGGATTCCAACGTAGCATTGTTGGTGGTGTTACGGCTTCAGTGATTGGGGCTGTTCTTATTAGGCCGTTATCAATTGCTTGGTAATCACCTTGCACTACAGATGGACGAAGGCGGTAAAACCAAGTGCGACGATTTGAAGCGCGAGGAGCCGTAAATGCAGTCGAACTAAATTGCTCGGTGTATAAATCGTATTTGACCTTTTGTGGGCTAAATTGTCCTATTGGCAGTGCATCGGGTAGCGCTTGTGTTTCAAATTCATTACCAAAACCGGTCATATAACTTAATTGTGTCGCCATTACTGACTCCTGTGAGAGAGGTTGGTTTAATATTCTTTTTATTTCAGTTAAGATACTCTCAAGTGAGACTAATATCAAATGTGCAACTACGCACCTGCGTAAATATTAATGAACACCAAAGTAAACCTAATCAAGCAGGGATTACCAAAAATGAAAATTGATTTAGCAACTTTTTTACCTTATCAATTATCAAATGTAGCAACACGTGTAAGTAACGACTTTGCCGAGGTTTATCAAACTAAATACGGTTTAAATATTCCGCAGTGGCGAATACTTGCTAATTTAGCGCAGTATGGTCAGAGCAACGCAAAGGATTTATGCACGCAAGCAAATATGGACAAGTCGACAGTGTCGCGTGCGGTAAAAGTTTTAATAGATAAAGGTTTAGTGAAAAGTGAGTTAAATGCACAAGACAAACGCGCGGCCTTACTTGTACTGAGTGAAGCAGGGCAGAGCTTATATGAGCAAATAGCACCCGATGCACTGAATTGGGAAAAACAATTACTGAATACTTTAACCAACGAAGAATACGAAGTGTTAGTGAGTATTTTTGAAAAGTTAAATAACAAATTAAGGGCATAAAAAAGCCCACCAAAGTGGGCTTTTAAATGTTGTTTTAGATTACAGTTCTAAATTAGAAAGTGTAACGAAGACCTACACGCATTTCCCATAAAGAGGCATCGCGTTGTACAGACTGTTCAGCACTACGTGCACTGAAGTTTGAGTAAACGTATTGACCTTGGTCATTAATATTTACTTCAACCATCTTATTACCTACGAAAGAGCCTTTTCTTAATACACCCCAATCATCGTTTAACATATTAGTTAAGTTATCGATTACGAAGAATGCTTCACCTTTATGGCCATCCATGAAGCCAGGTACTTCTTGAGTAATTTTAAAGTTAAACTTAACGAACCAATCAGAGTTCTGTTGGTTACGCCCTGTGATTTCACCACGTTTAAGGCCTTCAGATGCAATAAAGTCATTAAACTCATTGATTTCATCAGCACTCATGTTGTAAACAACGTTAGGATCATTTTCAAGTGGTACATACAATAATTGACGCGCGCCATTAGAGTTTCTATCACCAAATTGAATATCGCCCGCACCGGTGTCACGATTACTCTTGTAGGTAAAGCTATATGGTAAACCTTTGTATGCTTCACCAAATAGGTTAAAGCGGGTGTTATAACCATCGAAGAACTCGTGTTTATAACCTAGGTTTAATGTAAAGCGATGTGGGATTTCGTAATCAGATGATGCCACGCCAGGGTTGCCTGGGTTTGATGTTGCTAGGTTACCGTAGTTTGAGCTGGCTACAGAGCTAGTCATTGGGTTTACATCATCTGCATCAGTGTAAGCGTATGAGAACTGAACGCTAACGCCATTATCAAACGCTTTACTTACTGCAGCAGATATAATTGAAGACTCACCACTATCACCATTCACATTTGTTAGTAATAGTTCACCACTACGATATTTACCTGGATTTAATGGATCTTCTTTTCTTTCATAGATAGGACGACCATCAAAAGTAGTTTTACCAGAATCTTGTAAAGCAATATCTACAAGAGTCGCTGCATCTCGCTTCTTAGTGTAAAGGTAATCCAAAGCAATAACATAGTCGTTTTCTGTAGTATATGTAGCACCTAAAGAGTACTTCCACTCTGATGGGATTTCAAAGTTAGGATCTACCGCGTTCGTTGTAGCATCACCCGAACCAATTTCAGTATTTGCTACTTTGTCAAACATATCTTGTGGAACGTCGTAACCTGGAGTACCACCATTTACATTTGGCGTATCAAATAGGTCAACTAGAGTGACTTCATCATCACCAGAACCAACTTTATATGAATTACTGATATCGCTGATATAAGCACCTATATTGGTGATACCATCATTTGAATATGAGTTAGACAACCATACATTGGGGTTACCGCCTGAGAACAAGCCAACCCCTGCACGTACTTCTAGTGCATCGGTTGCATACCACTCAAAACCAACACGTGGTTGAATTAGATCAATACCATCAAAAGTAGACTGATTGCTAAATCCGTAACGATTAGTGAAATTCTGATTTAATGTTGGTTTGTCATCGCTTGAATAGCTGTCGTAACGAAGACCAAATGTTAATGATGCATCGATATCTGAAAAGCTGTATTCATCTTGTACATAAAATGTATTTTGTGAATAAGCAAAGTTAGCAGCTGCATCATTTGGGTTATTAGTACTTGCAGAGTTATTATAATAAACTGCATTAGCAATCCCATTTCTGTATGCGTCAATCGAAGCAAAGCGCCATTCACCTTCAGTATGTTGCACGAATTGGTTAAATACTTCTAACTTTTCATACTCAAAACCAGCGGTAATCGTGTGCTGATCAAGGTAGTAAGTACCCGAGAATTTAGCTGTTGTGGTATCGTAGTTTAAATCATTTGATTGACGAGAGTCATCAGGACCAACGTACACAGTAGCGTCATCAGTGCTTATTTGGAACTCACCAAAGCCACTTGCCGCGTCTAAAGACTGAACGCGAGCGTCAAGCTCTGATTTACCTAAACGAACTTCAGTTGAAAAGTTGTCATTCCAATCAGAGTAAAGTGATGCAACGATTGAAGTGAACTCTGCGCCTTGCTCATAAAAGTGGCTGTCAAATGCGAGCTCATCACCATCTGCATCTGATTGCGATAAAGTAAAGCCATCATTGTAGTTATAAATTAGGTTAGCACGGTGGTCATCGTTGATGTTCCAATCTAGCTTCACTAAGATTTTTTCATCTTCTACTGGTGAGCTTGCTGGTGTTGCACCGGCTTCGTAACCATAAACATCACGTGTAATTTGTCTAATTTCATCAATTTCTGCAGAAGACACTAAAGATGAATAGTTAAACTGTTTAACACCTTCAAGTTTTTCGTAAGAAGTGAAAAGGAAAAGCGTGTCATTAATTAGCGGTAAACCAACATTAAAGCCATAACGTTTTTCACTGTAATCGCCGTTATCAACGTCATTACCTTCAATCTTATCGCCTTTCATCGAATCGTTAGTGTAATCGTAGAATACACCACCGTGAATGTCGTTGCCGCCAGATTTAGTAACTGCATTAATGTTACATGATGTGAAACCACCATATTGTACATCAAAAGGGGCTAATTCTACCGCTACTTGCTCGATTGAATCAAAAGAGAACGGGGCGCGAATAGTAGGGTAACCGTTTGAGCTTAAACCAAAGTTATCGTTCATGCGAACGCCATCAAGGGTTAAGCTGTTAAAACGTGGGTTACCACCACCACAGTTGATTGAACCACGGCTATCATCGATAGCAACGCGAGGGTCAATACGAATAATATCTTTTAAATCACGGTTAATAGCTGGTTGATTTTCAAGATCGCTTAATGTGAATGTTGAAGCAGGACCCGTACCACCAGACATAGTGCTGATAGGGCGACCAGTTACTACAATTTGTTCAACATCTGAGATATTTTCAAGTGAAGTATTAACAGGGTAGTCGCTACCAATGTTCAAGATAATATTATTGAACTCTTGGTCAGCGTAGATGTCTGAGTCTACGATTACTTTGTAAGGGCCGCCAACACGAAGACCTTTAGCAGTAAAGTAACCAGCGTCATTTACTTCAGTTGTTTTAACAGAGCCTGAAGGAACGTGTAAAATAGTAATTTTAGTTCCTGCAGCAGGGTTACCGTTAGGGCCCTTTATTTGACCTTTAATTGCAGAGGTTGTTTCGTTTGCAATTGCAGCACCACTCACACCAACACATGCTGCTATAGCAAGTGATAGAGCTGTTTTGCGTAATTGAGTTTTCATTTAATTTTCCCGTGTAGTTATTAATTAAATTTTTATATTTTTATTTTAAAATTTTTCAAAATAAACAGTTAAAGTTCATTTATTCAAAATCCGTTACTAGTGTACCTTATTTATTCGTTACAAATAAAATACAACTGCAATATATTTTTAATAAATAGTACTATTTTTGTCTATTTGAGTGTTTTTTTGAGCAATAACTCTATATCGGGGTATATATTACGTGGGCTTTATGACAAACATGTGAAATTGGGGTGTGAAAAACAAAAAACCCATTACAAATTTGCAATGGGTTTTATTAACAAATAACTTAATGTGTTATTACTTACCTATTAAGGCTTAAAACTTGTAGCTAATACCAACTTTAGCCTGCCAAGCTGATGACGATGAATTGATTTGTGAGTAATTACGCACATCTGCACCGTCGTATGCTGAATCGATAATATAACGACCTTCATCATCTAAACCACCGAAGTCATAAATAGTTTGGTTTGCATAGCTTAAGCGTTTTTCGATTCCCCAGTCACTGTTAAGTAAATTGGCAAAGTTATCAATCATGAAGTAAATTTCACCACTGTGGCCTTGTGCAAAGCCAGGGATTTCTTGTTTGATGCTCACATCCATGGTTGTTACCCAAGGCTGAGTCGCTGTGTTTTTACCAAGTATTTGGCCTCGTTCAGATATACCTGCTTTATTTAACAGCTGCTCTAACTGATTCCAATTCATTCCTGATTCACTCCAGTTTACGAGAGAATCATCAGCTCCTGTTGGGATATAAGGTAAGTATGCGCTGTTTTTGTATAACGTACTCGTATCGCCTAAATCGTCATCTTGATACATATCCATAGTATAACTAAATGGACGACCTGAGCGACGTTCAAAGTAAACATTAAACTTGGTTGCGTAGCCTGAGAAGAATTCAGTATTGTAACCTAAATTAATTTTAAAACTGTGTTCAACTTCGTAAGAGCCACGTGCGGCAAGGTCTTCGTTACGGTTAACAGTAACATTATGTTTGTAGTTACCTTCAGCTTGCGATGCTGAACCAATAGAAGATTCAGTTACGTCTTGATGTGCATAACTAAAAGAGGTAAATAAACCGTTGTCCCATTCTTTAGCAAGGCCTGTTGAGATAATAATTGAACGACCATCTTCAGATGAGTTAGTCATTACGATATCAGCATTATCAAAATTGTTGTAAATAGTTTGGTTTATAACACGCTCACCATCGGCTGCTAATCCAACTGGTTGAATCGAAGCATTGTGCCATACCGCTTCATTTTCTTTTTTATGGTAAGCAATTTCTGCTTGCCACTTAAAACCATTACCTAATAGTTCAGAGTCGAATTCATATTCAAAACCAATTTGAGTACGTATACTTGAAGGCAATTTAAAATTAGGGTCTATAAAAGCAACGCTGCCGCTGCCTTTTTCTAATGAGTTTTTAATTTCATTAGGTACCTGCGTAATATCAGCTTGGTTATTCGCGAAGTATTCGTTGATCACGCTAGAAGGAGCGGTTACCTCTGTAATACCGTCAGCTTGGAATGAGTTGTTATACCATACGTTTGGTATCCCACCTTGGAAGCGACCAATACCACCACTTATTGTAAGTGCTTCTGTAGCATAATATTTGAAGCCAATACGCGGTAAAATAATATCTAGTCCGTCAAGGTTCTCTTGATTAGTAAAGCCATAGGTATTAGCAAAGTTTTCATTAAGCGTTGGTTTGTCATCTGATGATAAGCGCTCGTAACGAATGCCAGCAGTCATTTCTAAGTCATCGCCAATGTAAAACTTATCTTCAATATAAAGCGCAAGTTGGTTACGCGTTACATCATAAGCTTTATCAGATGAATTATTAGTATAGGCATTTTTGTACTCAAAAGCGTATGGGTAGTTACCATTTTCATCTTTTTTCGAATCTTTAGCTTCAAAACTTACCATGCGGTTTTCAAAATCATCTAAGCTTTTAAACTGCCACGACCCTAATGAATCTTCGGCAAATAGGTTATAAAGTTTTAATGACTCGTACTGCGCACCAAAGTTAATTTCATGCTCATCCATTAAATAGGTTGCATCAAACGTAAGCGTTAGGTTTTTAGTTTCAGATACGTTAGCGTGGCGGGTGCTGTCTGTACCAAAAGCAAATTGAGCGCCTGTACCACGACCATTTATTTCTTCTTCATAGACACTAACACTGCCTATATTTGAACGTGTATTGCTGTTTGAAGTTACGTCTTTATATGCAATGCCGACCTCAGTAGAGAAGTTGTCACTCCAATCTGAGTATAATTTAGTTGAAAAATTATTAAACTTAGTAACATAAGCGTAAGTGTTAGAGCGCATAACAACAGAGTTACCACCGCTACTGCTATTGCGCTCGTCTTGGTCGTCTTGCCACTGATACGTGAAATCTAGGCGATGTTCATCGCTAGCATTCCAGCTTAGTTTAACTAATAAGCTTTCGTTAGTATCTTCAGGCGCACCTGCTAATGAATCAGTCAGGCCGTATTCATTATTTAAAATAGAAATGAAACGATTATAGTTAGCTTCAGAAGTATTAAATTCATTAGCAGCACCAGAACCGTCGAAGCCGTAATCTAGATCTTGTTCGCTTGACCATTTAGAATAGTTTACAAAATAAAACAGCTCGTCTTCAAGAATAGCGCCACCTACGTTAAAACCATAACGCTTTTCTGATTGAATAGGCTCAACATCATAAAAAGAATAAGTTTTATGACCCGTTAGTGGGTCTAATTCATCTTCTTCACGAATACTTTTTACATCGCCAGCTATCTCAGGGGTAGATATTTCGTAAAAGCCAGAGAACTTAAACTCATTTGTACCAGATTTTGTTACTGCGTTAATAGTACCGCCACCAAAGTTACCTTTAGAAGCTGAGAAAGGAGATACATCAACAGAAACTTGTTCAATAGCATCAAGTGCTACAGGAGGCTGAGAAGTAGGGTAGCCACCAAAGTTCAAGCCAAAGTCATCATTTTGACCAATACCGTCAACGGTTAAACCGTTGGTACGAGGGTTACTACCTGCAAACGTTAGCTCGCCATTACCATTAATACTGGCAAGTGGGTTTAAGCGCGCAATATCTTTAATGTCGCGGTTAAAGCTTGGCATGTTCTCAATAGTATCAGAACCAAATGAGCTGCTTGAGCCACCAGATTGCTGAACAATCTTATAACCAGACACTTCAATTTTTTCGATGTTTAGCGGAGCAAGCTGCGAGCTTAAACGGTAAGTTTCACCCAGATTTAGATAGATATTTTCAACAGTTGTATCATTAAACTTATCAGAATCGATGATAACCATGTAAGGACCACCTACACGTAAGCCATTAGCGATAAACGTACCACTTTCGTTTGTAGTTAGCTCGCTAATAGTTCCCGTTGGTTGGTGAACTACTTTAATTTTAACGTTTGCAGCACTGCCACCTGAAGGCGTCGTAATTTTACCACGCATTGCAGATGAAGTATCAGCAGCTATTGCGCTTGTAGAAACACCTAGAGCTAAAATTACCGCTCCAGTTAATTTCGAAAGGCGAAGCTTAGTCATAATGTTGATTTCCCGTGTGTAGGTTATATAAATTTAATACTGTTTATTTGTCAGTCGTCATTTTTAGTGCCGTTTCTAACTCTTTTGCAGAAGGGTCAAATAAGGCGTTTAATAGTCCAGCTAGTCGAATACCCGCTTGTTGTAGGCGTGTTTTTACAATTGGAGTGTTGTTATAAATGTAGCTGTACCCAACTTCGTCGTTGGTGTACTTATAAATTTTTGTTGCTAAATTGTGTGATTCTTCAACCCAAGTTTTAGGTGAGCTTTGTAGATACTCAGCAATTAATTCGCTGTTATTTGTATCAATAAATTGAGCGTATTCAGTAAACGACAAGTTCTCGTTCTCAACTAACTTTGTATCCCAAAGGCTATGAAGATTTGTTTCTTCATTAAAAAATGAAACCTTTATACGGTTACCACCTCTGTCTTCACCTCTACCTGCATGAAATGGCTGATGACTGTCGCCTACCAAATGCACTAAAAAACGTAAACTGAACTGTTTAGCATCTAACGTACTGTTGGTATCTGTAAGTGTCTGCATTGAGTAGTGAATACCTTCAAGGATATTACTTACAGATTCTTTGTTTTTAGTGTGATCGTGATTGAAGCTGAAAGAATTTCCTGGTGCTGCATTAATATAATGCCAACGAGATGATTGCTTTTGCCAAAAGTCGCCAGGAGCAGAGCGCATTTCATCAGGCCACGTTGATATTTGCGCAAGTGACTCACCATCTAAATAAGGTTTAATTGCCGCTTTAGTTGTTTCGCTTATATGAGATTGTGCAATCTGCCCTACAATACGGTGGCCATTTTGACCCCAAGCGTGTGAGTTAGTGCTTGTGAATATCGCACTAATCAAAAGCGCAGAAGATATCGAGTACTTTATATTGTTATGCATTAAAACTTCCTAAATGAATATTTCATGGGGTTGCTATAAGCTAATGCGGTCAATTGTCCTCATTTTTAATGTTGATAGGAAGGACTTATTAAAATTCATAGTTTCTTATTGAATTTCTTTTAAAATCAGTGTCTTATGTTTGACAGGTAAAATTACTTGTTGTAATAGGTAAACGAAATTGTTCAAATACACTATATCGTCTATTTTTGGGTGGCATTGCTTTGAATTATAAAAATATTGTGTTGCACAAAATGTTAATTGTTACATTTTTGTTTCTATTGTTGGTCGTTACGTGGGTTTGCGGTCAAGTTAGTGTATACAATAATGATTTACATTTTCCAGTTATGATCGAAACCTCAACAGAGTGTCAAACAACTGCAACAAGTAACAAAGGCCAATTAATTGTTTTTACGCAATCAAAAAAAATAGCTAAGTTATTAACACAAAAGTTATGCTCTGATAACGTGGTGGCTAAGCAATATGGCTCTGTAAAAGGGTATTGGGGGTATAGAACGGCAGATAGCTTTGAGTTTGTTGGTAAAGGAATTGCTGACTTAATTTTGGCTAAAAACAATATTATGGCAGCCTTTAAAGCAGAGTCGACTTATAACTACCAGCCCGTTGTTGGTTTTTCTGACTACACGGCTTTTTTTATATCTTCTAAAGAAAAACCTCGAATTACTAAACAATACTTTTTAGATAAGCGCATAGGTTTGCTTGATTATCCGACCAGCCGATCAGGGCATATTTTACCAAAGCAAACGTTTAAAGAGTTGGATATTAATTTAGCCAATTTGAAAATCACTTATGCTAGCTCTCATAACGAATTACGCGATTTACTCGCCGACGGAAAAGTAGATATTATTGCTTCGTTTTGGAAAGAGAGTGACGAAAAACGTTTTTCAAAAAACTATATTACGCCTTTGAGTAATAATATTACTGGAACAAGATGGTATTTAAAAATGCAGCAAAACAATACTGATTTATTATGTGCAGTACAGGCAAATTTGCTTGATATGTCTAAAGATCAAAGTTTGCATTATTATCAAAATGCACAATCGTTTTGGAGTTGCGGTACTAGCTCAGTAAACTTAAAAGAGGAAGTTAGTTATGAGTAAATATAAACAACTACTTGTTTTACTATGCTTATTTTTAACTTTATCTTCTGTTTTTTATATTTCTGTAATTCAAAAAAGCCAGCAAGTGACTAAACAAAAAATAACGCAGATAGAAAGGCAAATAGCACTCGACTTACCATTACTTGATTTATCAAATGAGCTGCTAAAGCATTCGGGGAATAAAGATGCGGTTAATAGCTACATTAAAACCTTAAATAGCTACATTAATTCGAACGATCTTAAAGTTGTTGCTATTGCACCAAAAGGCGAAATGCTAGCACCTGTAAACTTACACCAAATAACACGTAGTTTGAGCACTAATAACGGACCTGTATTAGTTGTATTTAACGTTCAGCAAACCCACTTTACATTAAGCCATTTTATTTACTATTTTATATTTTTAGTATTAAGTGTGTTGATTAGTTTTTGGGTAAAGTTTGCGTTTATTAAACAAAGTAATAAGCAGTTTAATAATGCACAACATCAGTCAATTACAGAGCCTACGCCGCTGATGCTTATAGTTGATCTTAACGATAAAACACTATCAAGTAGTTGTAATACAGAGCAAAAAGTGGGTTTAGCCAATAAGCCATTATGCTTTTATTTAGCACTTGTAGAGTATTGTACAAATAACGATGATGTAGCGCTTAGTCATAATAAAGATGTACCAGAGGAGCTTCTAGAGCTCGCTAACAAGTATTTTTATAGGTTGGTCGAACTTGGTCATACGGTTAGAAAAAGACCTAATTTTAATAATAGTCTAGAAAAAACCTTGAGTGAAATACGTGCGGCGTTAGATGAAGTACTTAGTGAGTGTCCTGAAGAAAAAGAGTTATATTACCCACCTAAAGCCTATGGAGAAGGCTCTCGTTCTCGTTTGCATAGTTATGGGCTGGTAAATATTAAAAAAGGTAATATTGAAATAAGAGGAAAGTAACTAGATTACTTTCCTCTTATTCTTAGAGGTTATTTAGGGGTAAATTCAGCCGCTTTGAGAGGGCTATTTTTTGAAATAAAGTCTTGAAGTGCTTTAGCATCTGTTTCGTCTGTACTTACAAAGCCTTTTTTATTTGTAAGCGCAGGATAACCATCACCGCCTGATGCGTTATAGCTATTTAGACTCATTCTGTATGTTTTATTTTTATTAAGCGGTTCGCCATTGATCAAAACATTAACCAACTGATTATTTTTACGCTCAAACGATATTTTATGGTATTGCAAATAAGCACCAGCATCCGGTGGGAAGCTCGTTACTGTATTTAAGTAATCCCATAAATCACTGCCTTGCCAATCCATATAAGTAATGCGGTTTTTAAAAGGATGTACTTTTAAAATATCTTTATAGCTTACTTTACCAGCCTCTATTGAGCTGCGAATACCACCGCCACTTATTAGTCCAAAGTCTGCATTTACTACATCCATTTGAGCTTGAATAATTACACGTGCAAGGTTTGTTTGTTGGTAACGAACTTTGTTTCTGTCACCTTCTAAGCGAGCATCTACTTCACCAATGGTACCTTCAATTTGTTTAGCGCCTTTAGCTTGGTATACCGCTAAATAAGATTCAAGTTTAGGGTCTGGTTTAATGTACTCGTTTGCTAATACTGCTTTAGTAGAGCCATCAGCTTGAACTTTATCTACATACAAATTAACAGGCATAAGTTTGTAGTCTAGTAACGTTAATTTTCCGTTTTCAAGCTTAAACTCAGCTTTACCAACATACTTACCCCATTCATGGGCTTGCATAATGTAAGTACCGTTTTGCTGGTCTGGTTTACAGGCAAGGCCAGGTTTAAAGTTATCGTCATTTACATTTGTATCACTCATACACACAGGTTCTTGTGAGTGACCGCCAATGATCATATCAAGTGTGTTTGCAGGAAGTGAGCGAGCAAGTGTTACATCACCTGGTGCATTAATGCCAAAGCTAGCATCAACATAATGACCCATATGAGTCAGCGCAATGGTAATGTCAGGGTTGTACTTAGCTTTTATTTCTTTAGCTAGTTTTGCGGTAACGTCAACAGGGTCTTTAAACTCTAAGTGGCCAATATACTGAGGATTACCAATTTTAGCTGTGTCTGTTGTTGTTAATCCAATAACAGCAATAGTTAAGCCATTTTTTTTGAATATTTTATAGCTATCAAACGCATGTTCGCCTGATTCTTTTTCAAATATATTGGCTGATAGAAAAGGAAAGTTCACCCATTTTTGCTGTTGCTTCAATACATCAATAGGGTTATCGAATTCGTGATTACCTAATGCCATTGCATCATAACCAATCAGCGACATACCTTTAAAGTCAGGTTCTGCTTTTTGTAAATCTGACTCAGGAATACCGGTATTAATGTCACCACCAGAGAGAAGTAAAACGGCATGACCTTGCTTTTGGGCTTCATTACGTAAAGAGTCAATTAACGTTTTGCGAGCGGCCATACCGTATTCGCCTTTTTCGTTTTGCCAAAAACGGCCGTGATTATCATTAGTATGAAGAACAGTTAAATATTCAGTAGGAGTACTGTTAGAGGTTGATTCAGGAGCAGGAGATGTACATCCAAGTACACTAAAAATAATCGAAAATAAAATAATTATACGCATAAAATACCTATGGATTAAGGTCTACTTAATTTATCAAGCGGGTAGTTTAAACTAGTTTTATGCTAAAAAAACGTACTTATTGACATTTTATTTAGAAGGTACAGTTAATCGATTTGTGGCGGCACTTTCGCGACGCTTTAACTCTGCATCCGCATATTCCCGCTTAGTATGGTTTATACCTACCATCCACGTTAAAAAGCTCGCCGGTAGTTTTGTGTATGGTTCACCTTTGTGTAAACCAAAGTCGCAAATTGTTTGTTTAGTGTGTGGCATTGTTAGATCCTGTTGTTTGTGTTTTTTTAAGGTAACAAATAAGTGACCACACTTTTAAGATGATTTAATTTTAAATAGTTAGATTTATATAGCAAAAAAGAATATAAATAATGGCATATGTAATTAATTTGTTATCAACACGGTCTTAATTGTATCAACTCACACTTTAGAATCGATTTTAGTCGCCGATGGCATTAATGTGTTAACGCATTAACTAATTATTTAAAAAATATAACAACAGGAATAAAACATGAAAAAACTTTTACTTGGCTCAGCACTTGCTGCAGCAAGTTTTACAAGCACCGCTACTATAGTTGAAATGAACACGAGCCAAGGTGTCATAGAAATTAACCTGTTTGATCAACAAACCCCCAAAACAGTCGCAAATTTTTTAAGTTACGTTCAAGACGATTCATATAACGAAACAGTAATTCACCGCTCTGTTAGTAACTTTGTTATTCAAGGTGGTGGATTTACATTTTCTGATTCGCTAGATGCGATTACTACAAAGCCTGCTGTAGAAAATGAGCCCGTTTTTTCTAATGTTAAGGGCACCATTGCGATGGCTAAATTATCGGGTGATGCTAATAGCGCAACAAGTCAGTGGTTTTTTAATATGTCTAATAACAGCGCAGGAAGTGCAGCACTTGATACGCAAAATGGTGGCTTTACTGTGTTTGGACAAATTACTGCAGCAAGCCAATCAACGTTAGATAAAATTGCAGCGTTAGTACACTGTGGTGAAACACCCGTGGTTGATATTACTGCTGAGCAATGTGCAAGTACTGATGTAACAATTAGTAGTGCTAACTTAGTGACTATTCAAAATGTGGCGGTAATGGATGATGATCCTAATTCAGCAGCAGGCCTTACTGTCACTGAAAATACGTTAATTGATTCTGACACATCAACAGGTTCTAGTAGCAGTTCTGGCGGCGGGTTAATTTGGCTTTTAGGTGCTTTTTTACTTGCGGTACCTCGTTTAAAACGTGCTAAATAATTAAAATTAACGGTAATGTGGATGGCCTAAACCAGCCGTCCACATTACTATTATTAAACTTTGCTGTTTAAAATAGTACTCGCCAAACCATTGCTAGCCAAATTGAAAACACACAAATACAACCCAGTAAAAACACTTTAAAACGTGCGCGTACGTTATTTTCACCTAAATGAATAACACTGTGCACAATACGTGTTGCTACAAATAAACAGGCCAGTATTGCCACAAGTGTACTGGCGCTATTTAGTTGCAGTGCAAGTAAACACCCCGCGTAAAAAAGCACAGGTATTTCAAACTGATTTGAAAAGTTTCTATCTGCCACCCTAATAGTGTCGCCAGCCTTATCTAATTGCATTGTTTTAAAATCACTTAAATCTAGTTGTTTGTTTTTAGCTGCGGCAAAGCGCCTTTTACCCATAATGAGCATGACAACCAGTGAAAGCGTAACTTGTGCAAATATGGCAAGTATGATGATTTTTTCCATTGTTTTTCCTTATTATTATTTAGAATTTGCGTATTTTTTGATATTGAAAGATTTTTAATCTCGCAAGGTTGGCAGACTCCCAACTAATATCCGATTATGAAGACATTTTTCACAATGTGTTACACAAAATAGCGTTATTTTGTAGAAAGTTATTAATTGAAAATGTTAGTTTAGCTTAACTATATTGCTTCGAATTGGCGCACGCTATTTTGCGCAATACTTTTTAATGGAAAACAAAAATGAAAAAGATTATTGGTTTTAGTGCTATCGCACTTGCAGTTTTAAGTGGTTGTTCAAATACGGCTTCGGTTTCAGTGGCGCCTCAGGCCTCTTTACTATCAGATACGTTAGTCGTAAGTCCTAACGATAACCGCGAATATAAAACACTTAAGCTGGCAAACGACATTGAAGTAATTTTAGTGTCAGATCCAGGTGCTGAAAAATCAGCAGCGGCACTCAGCGTTGGTGTTGGTTTACTGCACGACCCAATGTCGCAACAAGGTATGGCGCATTATTTAGAGCACATGCTGTTTTTAGGCACAGATCGCTACCCAGACACAAAAGGGTATTCTGATTTTATGACCAAAAATGGTGGCGCGCACAATGCTTACACGTGGCTCGATATTACTAATTACATGTTTAAGATTAATAACGACGCGTTTGATGAAGGGCTAGACCGTTTTGCTGACTTTTTCAAAGCGCCTAAGTTATATCCAGAATACACAGATAAAGAAAAAAATGCAGTGAATGCAGAGTGGTCAATGCGCCGCGAAATGGACTTTTTTGGACAATTTAAACTCGCGCGTAAAATGATGGGCGATCACCCAGCTAATCGCTTTTTAATTGGTAACCTAGAAACCCTTGGTGATAAAGAAAACAGTTCACTTCATAAAGAAACGGTTGATTTTTATAATAAATACTACTCTTCAAATATTATGAAAGTTGCGCTTATTTCTAATTTACCTATTGCTGAAATGGAGCAAAAAGCGCAAAAATACTTTGCTGACATAAAAAATAAAAATATCGAAAAACCAACAGTGACTGCAAAACTTGATTTTGATAACGCTGGCGGAAAACGCGTGTTTTATGCACCAAATGAAGATGTAAAACAGCTGCAACTTGATTTCACCATTGCTAATAATAATAGCGAATTTGCACTTAAACCAAACCGATTTGTAGCGTATTTACTAAGTAATGAAATGCCGGGCAGCCCAGCGCAACTTCTTCGTGATAAAGGGTGGGTGTCTCAGCTTTCTGCTTCAGCTGCACCAAATCAATATGGTAACTACGGTTCGTTAAATGTAAATGTAGAGCTTACCGATGAAGGCATGAAAAATCGTGATGAAATAGTTGCGACTATTATGCAGTACATCGATTTAATTAAAAAAGAAGGTGTTGATAGCAAGTACTTCAACGAAATTCGTACTTCCCTTAATAACCAGTTTAAGTTTTTAGAAAAAGGTGATGAATTTAATTATGTAAGTTCGCTTACGCAAAGCATGCAAGATTATCCGTTAAATCACGCTATTAATGCACCTTATTATTATGCAAAGTTTGACGCTGACGCTGTAAACAATGTACTTGAGCAGTTAAATGCCGACACCCTTCGTATTTGGTATGTATCGCAGCAAGAAGAGACAGACTCACAACTACACTTTTACGACGGTAAATACCGCATCAGTGATATTAGCGATGATGAAATTGCCAGCTGGAAAAAACCAAGCGAATTTAAGTTAGCACTACCGACTGTAAACAATTTATTGCCTGAAAATTTTGCAATAAAAACGCAAGCATTTAAAGAGCAAAAACACCCAGAACTTGCTTACGATAAAAATGGTGTAAAAGTATGGCGCCAAGCAAGTCAAAAATTTGCAGAGCAGCCAAAAGGGCTTGTGGAAGTTTATATAAATACTCAACCCGGTTTGAACGATATTAAAGCAGAAGTCCTTTATTCTGTTTGGGCTGATTTATACAATATTCAACAAAGTCAGTTAAGTACCGAAGCAGCAATCGCCGGTATGAGTGTAAGCTTAGCACCGAGTAATGGCCTTGTTTTATCTATGAGTGGTTTTACAGATAAGCAAGATGTATTGCTTAAACAAGCTTTAACCGGATTAAAAGCCGATGAAACAGCACAAGCATTTAGCCAAGCGGTAGATCGCTTTAAGCGTAATTTACTAAACCAACAAAAGCAGTTTCCGTATGCACAAGCATTTGGCGAGTATTCAAAACTAACGCGTACAGGTGGCTTTGATACAGATGCGCTTATTAAAGCCGCTGACTCACTGAGTGTTGCCGACTTAGCACAATTAAAAACAGCTACGTTTGCGCAAAACGATTTACGTGTATTTAGTTACGGTAACTACGATCAGCAAGATATTGACGCGATTGCACAAGAGTTAAGTGCAACATTACCAAGTAATCATAAGCGCAGTGAATTTGCACGAAGCAAAGCGTGGTTACCACAACCGGGCGAAACGCTGGTACTGCAAAAAGATATTGATGTAGCTGATGTAGCTGTAGTTGATATGACCGTTCATCCTGTTGCGGGTTACAAACAAAAAGCAGAAGCGGCTGTATTACAAAGCCACTTTAGAACAGTTGCATTTGATAAAATGCGTACTGAGGAGCAACTTGCATACGCAGTAGGTGCTTTAGCTCGCCCAATTGAAGATTACTCAGCAATTGGTTTGTATATTCAAACACCGGTTAAAGGACCAAAAGAAATACAAGCTCGTTTTGATAAGTTTAAAAAAGAATACGCAGTTGAACTTGATAACATGAGCGAAGAGACTTTTGAGCAGCTTAAAAACTCTACCCTTGTATCACTTAAAGAGCAGCCTAAAAACTTAAGTGACGAAATGAGCCCACTTATAAACGATTGGTACCGTGAAAACTTTACCTTTGATTCTAAGCAAAAGCTGATTGATGAAGTTGAAAAAGTAACGCTTGCAGATATAAAAGACTACTATAAGCAAACAATGCTTAACCCTAATGCTGCACGTTTAAATGTGCAATTACGCGGGACTAAGTTTATAGAAAGTGACTTTGCCGATTTACCTAATCAAACTAAAATTACAACGCTTGATGCCTATTACAATGGTATTAAACTACAAAAATAAGCTTTATTTATGTAGCTAAAAATAAACCCCAATGTATCACTACATTGGGGTTTATTATTTATCTCACTATATTTACTAATAATACCAATTCGCTTAATTAAGTGATCTATTTTGAGGATGGAAAAACGTGTTGATAGCTAGGCAAAAAATTCGCTATTTAGTTGTTCTAAATGAAAATTTTTTAACGCAGGTAGCGACTCGTTTAGCCCCGCAAAATGATTAAGTATTATTGCGGATTGGTATAATATTTAACCCATTATCAAAAAGCCTATAACAGCTAATGCCGCAGCAATTAGCGTGTAAGGCAATTGTGTAACGGCATGGCTCATTAAATTACAACCAGAGCCTTGCGCTGCGAGCACCGTTGAATCTGAGTAAAAACACGCTTGGCTACCAAAAGAAGAAGCCGATAATAGCGCACCAATGACCAATGGTATGTTTGCATCAACCGCATTAGCCAGTGGCATAACAATCGGAATTGATACAGCAAAAATACCCCAGCTAGACCCAGTTGCAAACGCTAAAATAGCCATTGAAATAAATACCACTGCTGGTAAGTATGCAGCGGTCATATAAGGGCTTAAGCTGCCAATAACAAACTGAGGCAAACCAATTAAGTCGCATACATCTTTAAATATAAACGCAGCTATAACAGTACCAATAGCGGGGATCATACTTTTAAAGCCATCAAGCATGCGTTCAATCATTTCACTTACGCTCATTAATTTTTGTAGAGCATAAAACGGGAGAGTGACCGCCATTGTTGCTAATAAGCCTTTGTATACGTCTATTTCAAAGTAAACAGTAAATGCAACCAGTAAAATAATTGGCACCAAAAAGTTACGTAATTTACCTTTAGGATCAGCATCTTCAAAGTTCTCTTCTACGGCTTTTACTGCATATTCATCCGCTGTTTGAACATCATTGTATTGGGCAGGGTCGACTTGAGCTTGCTCAATTTGCGCCATTTGCTCTGCTTTTTTCATTGGACCAATCGCAGGAATAATACCCAGCACAACAAGTAAAACAACAAGCACTGCAAACCACGCATAAAACATATACGGTATGGCTTGGATATAAACCGCAATCCCTTTGCCTTCTTCAGCAATACCGTTATCTACAAGTAAGCCACCAAAAAAAACCGCCCAGGTAGATAAAGGGACAAGTACACAAATTGGTGCAGCAGTAGAGTCTACAACATAGGCAAGCATCTCACGGCTCACTTTAAATTTATCGGTAATGCGTTTCATGGTTTCACCCACGGTAAGCGCATTTAAGTAGTCATCAATAAAAATAACTACACCCAAACAAAAGGTCATAAACAAAGATGAGCGTTTACCTTTAGTGTATTTAAGGGCTAACTTGCCAAAAGCCGATGCGCCACCTGTGCGAACTAATAGCGCGATTAAAGCACCAAAGCCACCACATACAAGTATTAGCCAGCCGATGGTTTCGTCTGTCATCACTTTTAGCGATGTACTCGCAAAGTTAGTAAGTACTTGTGCAGGATCGGCGATAACTAAACCAACTAAAGCACCAATAAGTAAAGATAAAATAGGGCGGCGTAATACAACAGCCAATACAACTACCACCAACGGTGGCAGTAAACTTAACGCAGAAGGTTCAAGCATTTAAGTATTCACAAAATTAAAAGCATGTATAAAAATTAAAATAGTATTAATTCTTAAACTGCTTATACAAAAACAAAGAAGGTGATAAGTTTGTTGTTAAATCATCTTCCAAGTCACTGCTTTTGTACGCGAGGGAGGGACACATAAACAGTTATGTTAAATAGCAGCTTAAGTGAAACGCGTTGGCTTTGGCGCCAGACGGTGCAAGGAGTGCAAACCGCTATTGTTGTGCCTGTAAAAACATCGGCGCAAAAATAATCTGCTTTTTAATTTCAGTCAACAAAAAGTTACATGCAAAACAAAGTTTTTTAGAGGAGCTTACATTGAACGCTGTATTTAAAACAAATCGATTGTTGTTGCGCCATGCAAATGAGCTTGATGCAGCTATTTTACTTAAGCTAGTTAATCAAGCGAGCTTCATAGAGCATATTGGTGATAAAGCAATTTATACCCTTGATGATGCCAAGTCGTACATCAATCAGTCATTTATTGCTTCTCATGTACGCCAAGGCTTTGGGCCTTACATTATTACTTTGCATAATGCTGTAGTGGTTGGCGTTGTTGGGTTTTATAAACGCGCCGCGTTACTGCAACCTGATTTAGGTTTTGCACTTGTAAGCGGTTTTGAAAAAAAGGGTTATGTTTTTGAAGCGGCCAGCGCACTTTTGCAACATAAGCATGAATTTGGAATTACAAAACTGTGTGCAATAACATCACCAGATAATAGGGCATCGCAGAATGTGTTGTTAAAATTGGGTTTTAAAATAGAGGGCAAGGCGGTTATCAATGATGATAAAACCGCCGTGATTATATTGTCACTTAACGATTAAAGTCTTGCTTGTTCTATTTGTTTTGCAACATTTAGGTTTATATTTAGCCATGTTGCTTCAAGTGTTGAAACTAAACCGTCATAGCCATCATCATCAATAGGGACTAATTGCGAAAAATTATTAATACTTATAAGGCGTCGGCCTGTTTCAGGGTGTGTGTAATATAAACGCCAAAGCCCAGAAATATCAGCGTTACCTTGCATATCGCCATTAAAGTGGTGAATTTCGTATTCAAGCTCATAAAACGTTTGTTGATCAAGTTCAGTAATGACCGGTAAGCCTTTTATTACCATCCAGTTGGGCATAGCATTAAAAAGTGTTTGCTGGGCTGTTGCAGTAAGCATTACATCCGGCGATTCGCCCCACAGGTTGTAATTTGCAGCATGAATTTGGTTGCTATCTATTTTCATCGCAATGCCCAAATTATTTAAAGCGCCTCTAAGTACAACAGTTTGTATTCTTAGTTGCGCATCTGTATCTGCAACGTTTCGAGACGATGCACCTATAGGCTGCTCAAACTGGTAATACTGTGTCGCAGTTTGTATTGACGAACTACAACCTGCCAATAGTAATAATAAACTTGCAGTTAAAAATAACGATTTCATTATTGCTTCCTTGGTTTTGGATCTGCTGGTAATGATTTATCAAAAATTAGCATATTAGGTTGCTCGTTTAATCCGCGAGTTAGAGGCTGTAGGCCCTCACTTAAACGTTTAAACTCTTTTAATGTTTGCTGTATTTGATGATGAAGTTCAGAACCGGCTTGGTAACTGGCCATGGTTTTATCAAATTGGCGCATAGTGACTTCAAACTGCTCCATGCTTTTTGTCATCTTTTCGAAATTACGGTTAAAGTCGCCAGGCAAGTTTTGTATATCTTTTTGGCTTAGCAGCTCTCGCATTTCATTAGCAAGCGCTCGGTAATCGGTAAATGTAGCTTGCATTTGTGCCAAGCTATCTTCAACTTTTAAGTTATTTACCTTATTAAGTACGTCAGAAACTTGATCTGCTAACACAGTTATACCGCTAGAAATACTCGGAAAAACATCATACTGCACAAGTTTACCTAGGTGTGCTTCTGGCGCGTCGGGGTATATATCAAAATCTACATACACAGCACCCGTTAATAAATTACCAGGCTTTAACGAGGCGCGCATACCACTTTCAATCCAGCCCTTTAAACTGCCTTGCCAATACTCTTTTGCTGAAGCACTGTCATGATACAAGCGTCCGTATTCTACTTTTATAAGCACTGGAACCGCCGTATTATGGTTTCTAAAGTGGGCAGGTTTACCGTCAATAATTACATTGGCAGGTGTTTCAACAACAGTACCTACACGCATACCTCTGTATTCGACAGGTGCACCTGTGCGTAGTCCTCGAACTGATTGTTCAAATTCAATTAGGTAGTAATCAAAATCATAAAAGCGCTCTTCTAACGCCTCTTTATAGCTTTGGCTTAATGAAAAGCTATGCCCATCTTGTGCTATTTCACCCGGGGCCTGTTGTTCAGGTAAACCAACCGAAATACCGCCTTTTAATAGTTTACTCAAAGAGCCCGTATTAATATTGATGCCATCGGCAGATAGGTCAATTTCAATTCCTGCGTTCACCCAAAAAATAGAGTTCATGGTGATCAGATTTTGATAAGGGGCTTTAATAAATACGCCGTACTTCATTGCTTGGTTTTCCCAATCAAAAGTGGCGGTTTCTATTTGCCCTATTTTATAATTTTTGAAGAATATACCGGTGCTTACATCAAGTACTTCAGCGTTGTAACTCATTAATTTAAAACGACCACCTTTCACATCTTTGCCAATGAGGGCGGGTTCATCTTGTAACTTAAAACGCTCTTTAAGTTCTTTACTTTCACCGGGTGAAAACTCTAAATATACACCAGACAATAACGTACTCATCCCGCTAATACCTGTTTCATCAATGCGTGGTTTCACGACCCAAATTTTGGCATCGTCAGTTAGTAGCTCGTTGTAATTTTTATCTATTTGCGCGCGAGCAATTACGCTGTCTTGCGTGTCGGATAGCCTAACATGATCAATTTGGCCTATTTTTACACTGCGCACTTTTATTTCAGTCTTACCTGCAATAATACCTTCTGCTTGTGGCATTTCGATAAAAATAGTAGGGCCTTTATTAGCTTGGTATTGGTATAACATCCACATGCCCACTAACAGCGCAATTGCCGGAATGATCCAGATAGCGGAAATTTTCGGTTCTTTTGTTATTTCAGCGGTTTCGGTCATGCTTTGTTCTCTGATTTTTTGTTTTTAGGGGAATCCCACAATAAGCGTGGGTCAAAGGCATGGGCAGCCATCATTTGGCATATTACCATAACTGTAAAAAATACAATGCCTAATCCTGGCGTTACTGACATTAAATTACCCAGTTGAACTAAGGCCACTAAAATAGCAACCACGAATACATCTATCATCGACCATTTTCCAATAAACTCAGTCAGTTGATAAATTCGGGTGTAACTTTTTGTATGTTTATTGGCAGGCCTTGTAACCATAAAGCATAAAAAGCTCAATACAAATGCCTTAGCAAGCGGTACAACCACACTGGCTAAAAATATAATAGCGGCAATAGGGTAGGAGCCACTGTTCCAAAGAGTAATAACACCACCAATTAAAGTTGAAGGGGATTCATCCCCAAGACTAGTGGTATGCATAATAGGCAAAACATTAGCTGGAATATAACAAACAACAGAGGTAATTAGCCAAGCTGCTGCTTTTTGTACGCTATAAGGATTTCTTACGTGTGTTTTTGTATGGCAACGCTGGCAAATATTACCGGTACATAGTTGATGGCACACATGGCAGGCTTTAATATTTTCATCTATTGCACGTTTAGCATGCTCTGCGCCTTCGAGTACTTTTACAGGCTTTATTTGAGCCCATAAGCGTGGGCGATTTAAGTGAACAAGCGCAGCTATGTATAAAATAACAAACCCCACATAAGCCCAAAAACTCGTGCCGAAGCTAATATCAGCCAGCGACATGATTTTAACCATACTAACAAGTACGCCAATTAAAAATATTTCCGACATAATCCAAGGCTCTAACGCCAAAGTGAACTTTAGTAGTCGCCTTGCAATGCTCTCTGGTAATGCTTTTAAAAGCCCAAGATGCAAAGGAATTAAAATAACAAGCAAACCCATGGGCAGGGCAATAATGCTCAAATCAATAAATAAGCCAAGTAGCTCACTATCATAATTAAACAAAATTCGAGCCGCGTCGGGCAGTGTAATAGTTTGAGTTATACCGCTACTACTAAATGAAATAAAAGGGTAAAACATACTGCTGAGCAGCATTAATAGTGCGCTAAAGCTTAGTGCAACTATGCGACTGTCGTGATTAACATTGGCTTCGCAAAGTTTATGGTGACAATGTGGGCATATCGCCATTTGTTTTGCGATTATGCGAGGTATATCTATGATCAGATCACAACAGGGGCAGACAGTTTGCAATTTAATACCAAGCAAGAAGAATATTTCTTCAATTTTGCTATATTTAATACATTAATACAACGCGTTCTGCCATCAAGCTGCTCGTTATATAAAGGAAGCGTGTGAAATATTATTTGTACTGCATATTAATGTGGCTCTTTATTTTCTCGCAAAATGCTGTGGCTATTAATAAAGAGCGAGAAGTAATTATCGCCGCGAGCGCATCAATCCCGCCCTATGTTTTTGCAAAAACAGACTCGGGTATACACCTAGGTTTAATCAAAGCCGCGTTAAAGGCTAATGGATTTGCCAATATTAATGTGCAATATATGTCGAATAAACGCGCTGAGCATCAATTGCATAATAAAGGAGTGGATATACTTTTAAATTATGCAGGAAGAAGTAGTCCTGGTATTTACCCAAGTAAACCGGTACTTAGTTATGAAAATGTAGCCATTACACTCAAGCGAAATAAATATAATATTGATGAAATAGAAGGCATGTTTAATAAAAACGTTCTTGCTTTTCAAAATGCAACTGCATATCTGCCTTCTATATTTAAAAGTAATGTTAAACACTTTAGCTCATATCAAGAGGTTATTAATCAAAAAGCGCAAGTAGATAAGCTGTTAAAAGGTTGGGTGGATGTAATTGTGTTAGATAAGCGTATTTTTTACTATTACTACAATCAACATAAATCACCCGAAGCTGTGCAAATTTACACTTTATTTCCAAAAGCAGAGCGACCTGCTTATTTTAATAACTTCTCTTTAGCTACTGAGTTTGATATTGGTTTGGCGCTCATCAAGCAAAACGGTACTTATAAAAGAATTGTTGATGAAGGCCAAACCCATTCATTAATCAAATAACGCCACTGTTTGACGTGTAAGCGCTATTAGCTCACCGGATTGTGACCATATACAGCCATCTTCTAAACCGTAACCATCTTTTGAATGATGAGTGATTGCTTCAAAGCCAAGCCATTCGCCAGGTGATAAGTTTGGCTCTTGTACAAACTCTAAATACCACGACATGCTACTAGCTGGAGCGGGTTGTTTAAACATTTGTAATAACGTAGGTGGCCATGCATCTGTTAATGCAATTACATGCGCTTCAGTTATTTGTTCGGGCGTATGTTTAAAGCGCATCCAGCCACCTAGATGAGACGTTTCTGCGCTGCTAAATGGCATGGCACCTTGTTGAGGGCATAAATCAACATGTTGAAAAAATTCAGGCATCTGGCCTTTAATAAAAGGTAGAGTTTGGCGCTCGTCTACCGGTTTTAACCCTAAAGACTTTGAAACAGGCACATTTACAGCCGACTCTCTACTTTTAGCAAAACACGCTTGTACAATTACACACACTTGTTCATTTTGAATCGCTTTGGCGAGTACCTGTGTGCTGCTTTTACCTTGTCGTAATATTTCTACCGATAACGAAAAAGGAGTATCAGCTAGTAATGGCCCTACAAAATTTGTACTGAGTGAGAGTAGGCGACGATCATTGGATACTTTTCCTCTGATAGCTTGATACAACAGTGCGGCTGAGAGTCCACCAAAAGCAGTTCTGCCTTGGCACCAGTTTTCTGGAAATTGCATTGTGCTAGTTAATTGTTCGGTATTGTCTGAACTTCCAATTTTTGCAGCTTGGAGAAGTAATTGTTCAAAATGCATGAAGATGTCCTTTTATAGTGCGATTTAATAAATTTATAACACAACCAAACTAGTCAGACTAGTAATTAAAAACGTCTCTGGCGGTGTAAAAATCACCATTCCTTACAATTATTAGGGTTATTTTGTAAATAAATCACAAAAAATGGATTTTTTTCATTTTTACAGTTGAAATAAGTTTGGCGCATCCCTATTTACTATGTCATCGAACGTATTAACGAATATTGAAGTTGGAGAAGTTTCATGGGTAAAATTATTGGAATCGATTTAGGTACTACAAACTCTTGTGTTGCAGTACTTGATGGTGGCAAAGCACGTGTTATTGAAAACGCGGAAGGCGATCGCACAACCCCGTCTATTATTGCTTACACGCAAGACGGCGAAACATTAGTAGGTCAATCTGCTAAGCGTCAAGCGGTTACTAACCCGACAAACACATTATTTGCAATCAAGCGTTTAATTGGTCGTCGTTTTGAAGACGAAGAAGTACAACGCGATATCGGCATCATGCCGTTTAAAATCATCAAAGCTGATAACGGCGATGCATGGGTAGAAGCGGGTGGCGAAAAACGCGCTGCACCACAAATTTCTGCTGAAGTACTGAAAAAAATGAAGAAAACGGCAGAGGACTTCTTAGGTGAAGAAGTAACTGAAGCTGTAATCACAGTACCTGCATACTTTAACGATTCACAACGTCAAGCAACGAAAGATGCTGGTCGTATTGCGGGTCTTGAAGTTAAACGTATTATCAATGAGCCAACTGCTGCGGCACTTGCTTACGGTATGGATAAAAACCGTGGCGAAAACATCGTTGCAGTATATGACTTAGGTGGCGGTACTTTCGATTTATCAATCATTGAAATTGATGAAGTTGAAGGCGAGCACACTTTTGAAGTACTTGCTACAAACGGTGATACTCACTTAGGTGGTGAAGATTTCGATAACCGTGTAATCAACTACTTAGTAGCTGAATTCAAGAAAGATCAAGGTTTAGACTTAAAAACTGATCCTCTTGCAATGCAACGTGTTAAAGAAGCTGCTGAAAAAGCAAAAATTGAACTGTCATCTGCACAATCAACAGAAGTAAACCTTCCGTATGTAACTGCTGATGCATCTGGTCCTAAGCACATGAACGTGAAACTAACACGTGCTAAGCTTGAATCACTAGTTGAAGATTTAGTAACTAAATCTCTAGAGCCACTTAAACGTGCACTTGCTGATGCTGATTTATCAGTAAGCGACATCAACGATATTATTCTTGTTGGTGGCCAAACACGTATGCCTTTAGTACAAAAAACAGTTGCTGATTTCTTCGGTAAAGAACCACGTAAAGACGTAAACCCTGATGAAGCCGTTGCAGTAGGCGCAGCGATTCAAGGTGGTGTACTTGCTGGTGACGTTAAAGATGTACTATTACTAGATGTTTCTCCATTATCTCTAGGTATTGAGACAATGGGCTCAGTAATGACTGCATTAATTGAGAAAAACACGACGATTCCTACTAAGAAATCGCAAACATTCTCAACAGCTGAAGATAACCAATCTGCTGTAACAATTCACGTGTTACAAGGTGAGCGTAAACGTTCAAGCGACAATAAATCTCTAGGTCAATTTAACCTAGAAGGTATTCGCCCAGCACAACGTGGTACACCGCAAATCGAAGTAACATTCGATGTTGATGCCGATGGTATCTTACATGTATCTGCGAAAGATAAAGATACAGGTAAAGAGCAAAAAATCACAATTCAAGCATCTTCAGGCTTAAGCGATGAAGAAGTTGAAAAAATGGTTCGTGATGCAGAAGCACATGCTGAAGACGATAAAAAGTTTGAAGAACTTGTAGCTGCTCGTAACCAAGCTGATGCTCTAGTACACGGTACTCGTAAGCAAATTGAAGAAGCTGGCGATGCATTACCAAGCGAAGACAAAGAAGCGATTGAAGCGGCTGTTGTAGATTTAGAAGCTGCTATTAAGAGCGACAATAAAGAAGAGATTGAAGCTAAAACTCAAGCTCTTGCTGAAAAGTCTCAAAAACTAATGGAAATTGCACAAGCGAAAGCACAGCAAGGTTCAGCAGATGCAGGCGAGCAACAGCAATCAGCTAAGCAAGACGACGATGTTGTTGATGCAGAGTTCGAAGAAGTGAAAGACGACAAGTAATTGTTGCTAACGCTTCTCGCTAGCCAAAAACACTTAACTCAATCGAGTGTTTAGGTTAGGATGAACAATTGAGGCGCGCGAGCAATAGCTTGTCGCGCCTTTTGCATGTATTTAAGGTTTAAAAATTCAATGATAAATCGATGCGATTTATCGGTTTATCCAGCAGCTCACGCTGCAAACAGAAAAGAGTAGTGTGATAGATATGTCAAAACGCGATTATTACGAAGCCCTCGGCGTAAGCAAAGATGCGAGTGAGCGAGACATAAAAAAAGCGTATAAACGCTTAGCGATGAAATATCATCCAGATCGTACCGCAGGCGATAAAGAGCTTGAAACTAAATTTAAAGAAGTTAAAGAAGCTTACGAGATTTTAACCGATCCTCAAAAACGCCAAATGTATGACCAACATGGTCACGCGGCATTTGAGCAAGGCGGTGGCGGTGGTCATGGCGGCTTTGGTGGCGGTCATGGCGATTTTGGTGATGTATTTGGTGACGTATTTGGCGATATTTTTGGTGGCGGCGGTGGTCGACGTCAATCTCGTCAACAACGTGGTTCTGACTTACGTTACAACATGGACTTGAGCTTAGAAGAAGCTGTTCGTGGTAAAGAAGTTGAAATTAAAGTGCCAACATGGGTGGGTTGTGAGCCGTGTGATGGCAGTGGTGCTAAAGCAGGTTCAAAGCCTAAAACATGTACTACGTGTCATGGTGCTGGCCAAGTACAAATGCGCCAAGGTTTCTTTGCTGTTCAGCAAACGTGTCCAACGTGTCAGGGACAAGGTCAGATTATTTCAGACCCTTGTAACAAATGTCATGGTCAGGGCCGCGTAGAAAAAACTAAAACGCTTTCAGTTAAAATTCCAGCTGGCGTTGATACAGGAGACCGTATCCGCTTAACTGGTGAAGGTGAAGCCGGAATGCACGGCGCGCCATCTGGCGACTTGTACGTGCAAGTATCTGTTCGCGAACATGAAATATTTGTACGTGAAGCAAATAATTTATACTGTGAAGTACCAATTAGCTTTACAACAGCAGGTCTTGGTGGCGAAATTCAGGTGCCTACACTTGATGGTCGTGCAAAACTTAAAATACCTTCTGAAACGCAAACGGGCAAAATGTTCCGTATGCGTGGCAAAGGCGTTAAGTCTGTTCGAAGTGGTGCCCAAGGCGATCTAATTTGTAAGGTAGTAATCGAAACGCCAGTTAATCTTAACGAGCGTCAACGTGAACTACTGCAAGAGTTAGATGAAAGTATGGGTACAGATAGCTCGAAAAATCGTCCTAAAGAGCAAGGCTTTTTTGACGGTGTTAAAAAGTTTTTTGATGATTTAACTAAGTAAATTTAAATTATTAATAATGAAACGGCGCTTTTTAGCGTCGTTTTTTTTGCTTTAAATTTTATTTTTGTTACTGTTAAAAAAAACACGATTAAATAGTATGACCCCAGCAATCGAATTACTTAAAAAACAAAAAATCCCCTTTGAAGTACTCAGTTACGAACACGATGCAGGTAATAGTCAATATGGGCTTGAAGCTGTTGAAAAGTTAAATTTAGATAGCGCCCAAGTATATAAAACCCTCGTTCTTGAAACACACGAAAGGCAGCTAATTGTTGCTGTTACTCCTGTGTCGCAACAAGTTAACTTAAAACAGTTAGCAAAATTATGTGGTGCCAAAAAAGTAGCCATGGCTGCCCCGCAAAAAGTTCAAGCTAGCACTGGTTATATTTTAGGTGGAGTAAGTCCACTTGGGCAAAAAAAACGCTTAGCTACGTTTATTCATAGTAGTGCTTCACTTTTTGATACTATTTATGTGAGCGCCGGAAAGCGAGGTTTAGAAATCGCACTCTCCCCAACTAATTTAGCGGCGTTAACTAGCGCTAAATTTGGCGATTTATAGCCTTTATTTTTAAAATCACTCTCCATAAAGGCAATTAACTCAAGTTAAGCAATTTGCTCAATACCTTATTTGTAACTACATTGAGAGTATCTTTATACCGTTAATATTTAATACCAAACGGTATTACACATTTTGTATACGGCTGTTTGTATGAACCTTTTAGATGTAGATTATTTTGCAATACTGGTGGCTGCACTGTCTTCTTTTATGCTTGGCGGCATATGGTACTCAAAAGCACTCTTTAAAAACGCTTGGCTAGAAAGTATTGGCTTAACTGACCTTGATTTGCAATCAGCCAATCCCAAGTTGATATTTGGCGGCAGCTTCTTTTTAGTATTTATAGCGGCTTTAATGTTGTCTCTATTTTTAGGTAAAGACGCAAGTTTAGTTGAGTGTGTAGGAACAGGCTTTGTGATCGGCTTTTTTTGGATCAGTAGTTCACTAGGGTTAAGTTATATATTTGAGCAACGCCCTTTAAAGCTATTTTTGATTAACGGGAGTTACTGTATTTTACAGTTTTCGTTAATGGGGCTTATTTTAGGTATTTGGCCGTAAGGGTTGAGTTGCCATTAATGCCCGGTTTGATTCTTACCTGAGAGTAGAGTAGGTTTATATAATCGTATTTACATGATTTGGTAGCAGTATTAATGAAAATATTAGTTGTTGATGATATGCCGCTCATGCGTCATGTTTTAATTAATATGC
Source organism: Pseudoalteromonas sp. HL-AS1 (assembly GCF_031198785.1). NCBI lineage: Bacteria > Pseudomonadati > Pseudomonadota > Gammaproteobacteria > Alteromonadales > Pseudoalteromonadaceae > Pseudoalteromonas > Pseudoalteromonas sp. HL-AS1. The sequence continues at coordinate 751,216 of NZ_CP133570.1, read as the reverse complement.
TAAGAAAGTTGGAGTATTGCAATATCGTTGAAGCTACAGATGGGTTACAAGCTTTGGCTTTATTACGTGAGCAACATTTCGATTTGGTTATTACAGATCTTCATATGCCAAAAATGGATGGTGTTGATTTACTCACAAACATTCGAAAAGACAGAGCCCTGGCCGATATTCCTGTGTTGATGGTTACCTGTGAGGATAGTACAGATAAAGTTAAGCAAGTTATTGCGGCTAAAGTATCGGGGTTTATAATCAAACCTTTTAATATGAATGTACTATCATCTCAATTAAACCGCTTCTTTTTCAAAGATTAGGTTATATTTTTCATCATCATTAAATTATTATGAGCTCACTTTAATAATCATACCGCGTAAAAATTCTAAAACCCAGTGGTCACCTTTATCTACCTAATACCAATGAGCAATAATACCTAATCATTTTGCGAGGCTAAATGTATCGCTCCCTGCGAAAAAAAATTCTCATTTAGAACAATTAAATAGCGAATTTTTTGCCTTGCTATCAACACGTTTTTCTATCCTCAAATAGATCACTTAATTAAACGAATTGCTATAAACTGGTATCATAAAGAATAATTTTTTATTTAGTACAGCAGGACTTAATGGCAAAACCTAATAAAAAAGGCCCAACTAAAACGGTCGATATTTTTTGCTCTGCTTGTAAAGCTTCCTTATTTAAGTATCGAAAAGGAGGCAAAGGAGCATTAGTTAAGTGTTTTAAAGAGCGTATTAGTCAAGACTTTACACAAGAGCCCTGTATTTGTCCTAACTGTAGTCGGCCTTTTGCCCGAGAAGCGATTATTCGTGGTGCGCCTGCCTATAAAATAATTGGTGGCAAAGTAACTTTTAAATAATTCAGATACAGTAAAATTTCTTCATACGGACATATGGCCTTGTTAGAATTTACCATATTGATAGAATCGCTCGGTTTGCTGTTTCAATGAATGAAAAAATACCCTCCCCACGGATCGGGCCAGTTTATTGGGTTATTTAAAAATGGATAAAGGATAGTTTCGTGATAGCACTCTTATTTGACATCATAGGTATGACAGGTACTTTTTTAGTAGTTGGTTCATTTTTCTTACTGCAGCTAGGAAAAACGTCTCCATCTAGCCTAACGTATAATATGATGAATTTAACAGGGGCGATTTTGTTGTTAATTAGCCTTTGCTATAACTTTAATTTAGCGAGCTTTGTGATAGAAATATTTTGGATAGCTGCTTCATTAATTGGTTTATACAAATACCTAAAAAACAGATCAGCTTTAGCTACAAATTAATAACGTATTAATTTTGTTCTAAACCTTAAACACTGCAAGCACACCTGTTTGCGGTGTTTTTTGTTTTTAGGACTAGATTTAATTAACAAGTATAATTAAATTCATTTGTTAACAAAAAGTTTATATCCCTGCCTCATATAAGTCGTTACACTAGCGACCTTAAATTTTTAGGCTATTTCTCGGGTAGGCCATGTTTACGTTTTCTAAAAAAATAATTACAGTATGTATATTATTAGTATTAATTTTGGTTGTTACATTTTGGGTAGGCCGCGCTCACGATATTGAAAAAGCAACAGCTCAAGCGCAGCGTCAGGTTACTCAATTAAATAATTACATTGATACTGAACTCGCTCGTTTTTCGGCTATTCCCCAGCTACTTACTTATAATCAGTTAATGATTGAATTTGCAAACGGCGACCAAGCCCATTACAACGCTATAAATAACTACTTAGCTGATATACAACAAGCCAGTGGTGCATCAGATATATTTGTACTTAATGCCCAGGGCGCAGTTACGGCAAGTAGTAACTGGCAAGCCGATTACACATTTTTAGGCAGTAACTTTGCCTTTAGACCTTACTTTAAGCGTGCATTTGCAGGTGAAAAAGTGGCCTACTTTGCACTAGGTATGCGCTCAAAAGAGCGTGGTATTTATTTTTCGCAGGCTGTTTATCACGACAACAAAGCGGTTGGTGTTGTTGTATTAAAAGTGAATGTAAGCAAATTTGAAAACGACAGAGAGCTTTTAAATACATCTAAAGGTAGCCATTTTTATTTAGAGCTTAGTGATAATGTAATTGCGATGTCTGATATGCAAACATGGCGTTTAAATAGCTTCAGCGAGTTTGATATAACAAAGCGACGTAATATAAAGTTACGCCGCGCTTATTTAGATCATCAACCTGTATATATTAAGCAATTTCAATATAAGAGCCAGGGTATTTCGCATTTCAAAATTAATAAAAACCTTTATGTGAGTGCGACAAAACCACTGCGTTACTTTAGTGCACATATGAACGTACTTGTTGATATTACAAAAGTAAATTCAGCTCAATTAATACGCTTGTTTTGGGCATTTAGTATTTATGCTTTAGTTATGATTGTTGGTTATAGCTTACTTGCTCGTTTTGCGGGTTATAAAAAGCTCGTTTACTCTAGGCATAGTCTTGAGCAAAAAGTGATTGAGCGCACACAAGAGCTTGAGAAAACGCAAGTTGCATTAGTTCAATCAGCAAAACTTGCAACAATTGGGCAGTTAAGCGCAGGTATTAATCACGAAATAAACCAGCCCCTTAGCGCTATGAATACATACCTAGCAAGCGCCAAACGTTTACTCGCTAAGCAAAATTACACCGCACTTGGCGAAAGCATAACGGTGATTGAGGGGCTTGTAGGTCGCGTACACAAAATAGTGGGGCAGCTAAAACATTTTAGCAAACCATCACAAACTCAATTAAGGCCTTATCCGTTAGCTGGTTTATTAAATAACGCCTTGATGATTGCCAGCTCACAACTAAAGCAAGATAACGTACACGTAGAGCAGCCTAATTTAGATAGTGGGTTAATAGTGTGGGTTGATTCACTTAAATTTGAGCAAGTGTTGGTTAACTTAATAACTAACGCGAGCCAAGCTATGAATGGCGCAATAATACGTAAATTAAGTTTTAATGTTGAGTGCTTTGATAACCGAGTAAAACTCTCAATTTTAGATACAGGGCCTGGAATAGAGCAACATGCTTTTGGTAATATTTTCGAACCTTTTTATAGTACTAAAGAAAGTAACGGCTTAGGCCTTGGACTATCTATTTCAAAACAAATCATTGACTCGTTTAATGGCTCTTTAAGTGCGCACAATCGACTGCAAGGCGGGGCTGAGTTTATAATCAGTCTATCAAGCACGCAGGATAAAACAGATGATTGAAAACTCACCGTGTAAGCACATCATTGTAGTTGATGATGAAGCGATGATCAGAGATTCATTAAAACAATTACTTACTCTCGAAGGCTATACAGTTGAGTGCTTTAATGATGCAAGTACTGCTCTAACAAAGCTTAATCGACGTTTTATGGGCGTTGTACTGAGTGACATAAATATGCCTTCAATGGATGGGCTTACTTTACTTGAGCAAGTCACGGCATTTGATAGTGAACTGCCGGTTATATTTTTAACAGGGTACGCCGATGTAACTATTGCTGTTAAAGCAATGCAATTAGGCGCGTATGACTTATTTGAAAAACCAGTAAACGAAACATTGCTTGATTGCATAGCAAGAGCATGCGACAAGCGTAGCTTAGTGATTCAAAATCGTGCACTAAAACTTGCTGTACAAAAAACCTCAGCGCCGGGTGTACGTATACTGGGTGATACTCCTAAAATGCAAGATATGATGCATTTACTCAATACGGTTATTGATACCCCTGCTGATGTAATGATTGAAGGTGAAACTGGCACGGGTAAAGAGCTTGTAGCGCGTTACTTACACGATCAAAGTATTCGCTCAGCAAGTAATTTTGTGGCTATAAATTGCGGCGCGGTGCCTGAGCAGTTGATAGAAAGTGAGTTATTTGGTGCTGCAAGTGGTGCCTATACCGGAGCAACTCACACTCGTAAGGGAAAGTTTGAATTTGCACAAGGTGGTACAGTTTTTTTAGATGAAATAGAAAGTACCCCAATGTCGTTGCAGGTTAAATTATTACGCGTATTAGAGGAGCGAAAAGTAACTCCAGTAGGTGATAATAAAGCAATTGAATTAGATATACGCATTGTAGCTGCCACTAAAGTAGATTTACTTTCACTTGTTGAAAAAGGTGAATTTAGAGCAGATTTATATTATCGGCTAAGTTTGGTAAAAGTAGATATACCCCCACTTAGAGCTCGAAAAGCAGATATAGTATTACTGTTTAAGCACTTTAGCTCTATTGCAGCAACACGCTATCACAAGCCGCCAGCACCTCTTAATAGCGAAATACAACAGCGACTCTTAGCGTACGACTGGCCTGGTAATGTAAGGGAGCTTAGAAACCAAGCTGAGCGCGCGGTTTTATTAGGAGTAGAACTTGCTTTTAGTGTTAGCAAAACGCAGGCTAAAGGTGAGCTTTCTCCCGATTTAAGCTTATCTGAAAAAGTTGCTTTTTATGAGCAGTCATTAATAGAAGAGGCCCTAGAGCGTAACCATGGTAGTATTAAAAATACGATGGATACACTGCAAATCGCTCGTAAAACCCTTTACGATAAAATGAGTAAATACAATTTAAACCGTGATATGTTTATTGACTAAATTGTGTGGTTTATGTGACAACTTCGTTTTTGTGGTGTGTGGGAAACCGCACATTTATTCTCTTTTTTATACGCAATATCCATTAACCTTCTGAAATGTAATAGTATTTTACCATTGGCAGTAAAGTTGCCTTATTAGGTCTGACAACAAGTAGATTCTAATAATTAGGACACATAATGATAAAGTTTACACACTCTACTATTTTACTCACCTCAATAAGTAGCTTAGCTTTTTACTCGTACACGGCTTGTGCTACTGAATATGATGTTTATGGTAAAGCCGAAGTGCAAATTGCTAATACAGATACGGGTATTATGCGTTACGCAGAAGAAGGCACGCAGATTGAAGCGCCATTTTCGCGTATAGGTATTCAAGGGCAACACAAATTAAATGAATATTTAAACGTTGTTTTTAAATACGAAGTGCAAGTAAAAGGCTTTGAGCAAGATGACACCGAAGAGCCATTTAGTGCAAGGAATACTTATCTTGGTTTAAAAGGTCAATTTGGCGAGCTTGTAGTGGGAAGAAATGATACTCGCTTTAAATACTCTGAGGGCAAAGTTGATAACTTTAATGAAACCCAAGGTGACATAGCCCAAGTTATTGCAGGACAAGATAGACTTGGTGATACGCTAACATACACTTCTAATTATTGGCATAATACGCAATTTTCGTTTACTTATGCTCCAAAAGACGACAATAAAGATAACGAAGCTGGATTTGCAGCAACCTTTATTTATGGTGATCGTAGCTTAAAAAACACCTCATATTACTTATCATTAAGCCATGTTGATTCTCTCAATAATATTAATGCAAGCCGAATAGCAGCAGCCTATAAATTTGAACAATTACAGCTTGGTGCACTGTATCAGCATTCTGAATCAACAGATGGTATAAAATCAGGTAACGGTTATGTGTTAAGTGCAAGCTATACGCTTGATAAATGGGTACCTAAATTACAGTTTGCTAAAGATGACTCTTTACTTCGTCAAACTTCTGAGGCAACACAATGGACTACGGGCCTTGACTATGTATTTGATAAGCAAACAACTGCTTACCTTTTATACACCGACCTTAATTTAGAAGAACAAGACGACAGCAGTGTTGCGCTTGGTCTTAAATACAAATTTTAGAGGCCTGCCATGACAGATAATATACTCACGCAAAAACCAGATAAGAAAAGACATTTCCAATGGCTTTTTTTGATACTAGGCCCTGTAGTAATGCTAATGACATGTTTACTCGATCCACCAACGGGTATGTCTGTAGCGGCATTTAAAACCGCAGGTTTAGCATTTTGGATGGCATCGTGGTGGGTGAGCGAAGTAGTACCAATTCCAGCCACTGCTTTGCTCCCTTTGGTAATATCACCACTTGCTGATATAGCAGCAATTAAAAGCGTGGCTGCCCCGTATGCGCACCCGCTAATATTTTTATTTTTAGGTGGTTTTTTAATTTCTATTGCTATGGAGCGTTGGGGGTTACATAAACGTATTGCGCTAAGCACCATGTTATATGCGGGTAAAAGGCCAAGCTTGCAAATTTTAGCAATGATGCTGGTAACCGCATTTTTGTCGATGTGGATGTCAAATACCGCAACAGCTGTAATGATGTTGCCTATTGCGCTTTCAATTACCAATTTAGTAAAGCAATCAGACCCGAGTAATGAAGGTTTTGGTAAGGCTTTACTGTTATCAATCGCTTATGGTGCAAGTATTGGTGGTATTGCTACCTTAATCGGTACTCCGCCTAATGCTTTAATGGCTGCTTACTTGTCAGATAGTTACCAAATAGAAATTGGCTTTGCGCAATGGATGATTGTAGGCGTACCTCTGTCTTTAGGTATGCTAATTATTAGCTGGGTTTGGCTTACTAAATTTGCGTATAAAGTAGATGCTAATATTAAAAACGATCAAAAAATTGATACAAAAGCGGTGTTTTCAACGCAGTTAAAAAGCCTAGGTATAATGCAGCGCGCCGAAAAAGGCGTGTTATTTGTGTTTGTTTTAGCAGCACTGTGTTGGATATTTAGACCTTTATTAGGTGACATAACAGGTCTTAATATTTCAGATACTACTATTGCAATTGCAGCGGCATTGCTGTTGTTTGTAATGCCAGCGAATAAAGGCAAAGGTGAGCGTATCCTTGATTGGGAAAGCGCAGCTAAAGTGCCGTGGGGCGTTTTATTATTATTTGGTGGCGGGCTTACACTTGCATCTCAAATTAAGTCATCAGGGCTTGCTGAATTTATTGCTCACCTAATTGAAGGCGCTAGCACTATTCCACTTGTTATGAGTGTACTTGTTGTTGTGGCATTAATTACGTTTTTAACTGAGATCACAAGCAATACAGCAACTGCAGCTGGCTTTCTTCCTTTGTTAGGGCCCGTTGCAGAGTCTATAACAGGCTCACCATTGGTTTGGGTTATTCCTGCAGCTATAGCGTGTAGTTGTGCGTTTATGATGCCGGTAGCGACACCACCAAACGCTATTGTGTTTGGCTCAGGGCAAATTCAAATGCGCGACATGATAAGAGCCGGCTTTGTGCTAAACATTGTGGCTATTGTATTAATTACGCTGGTTACAATGACGATTGCAGCCCAAGTATTTGGTTTTTAAAGCTGTACTAAATTAGTTCCAACCAACCTATGTCAGAGTAGTTTTGTTTATACTTACAATTTTAAACAAAGCTACTCTTTATGCTTATATATATTACTTAAAAAGCTCTTTTTTAGATAATTAGTGTTATTGCTCGAAAAACAGAACAAGGTTATAGTCGTTAATAACTTTAAAAATTGAGTAACCTATTTTGAGCACTGAGACATCACAGGCAATGCCTTTAATTCCCCAGTTTGATGAATTGCAAAAAAGCTTTCTCGAAACGCCTTACTTGCCAATTGATAAACGTCTCGTTTTATTGAAAAAACTCCGTGTACGTATTGTTGAACTTGAGCAAGAGCTAGTAGATGCTGCTTCAAAAGACTTTGGTTACAGAACCGCTTTCGATACTTTACTTGGCGATATATTGCCTACAGTGCAAACACTCGCGCACATTATTAAAAAACTGCCAAAATGGGCAAAGCCAAGTAATCGCTCTGTGGGTTTAAGCTTATGGCCTTCAAAAGTAAGTGTTAATTATCAGCCCAAAGGTGTGGTTGGTATTATTGCACCGTGGAATTACCCGATTCAGTTAGCGTTAGTACCTGTGCTTACCGCCATAGCTGCCGGTAATAGAGTGATGCTTAAATTAAGCGAATTCACACCTCATACAAACGCCGTTATCGAAAAAATCTTTAAAGATGATCTGCAAGCTCATTGTAAAATAATACTAGGGGCGAGTGATGTTGCAGCACAGTTTTCATCACTGCCATTTGCTCATTTATTATTTACGGGTTCTACGAGCGTAGGTAAATTAGTAATGGCGTCAGCGAGTCGTAACTTAACGCCGGTAACGCTTGAGCTCGGTGGTAAATCGCCAGTTATTATTACGCAAAATGCCGATATTAAAAAAGCGGCACAAGCCTTACTGTTTGGCAAAATGGCCAACGCAGGGCAAATATGCGTTGCACCCGACTACGTATTTGTACCCAAAGAGCTTGAGCATCAGCTTATTCAGCAATTATGCGAGTTGTATAAAAAGCATTTTAAAGACGGTGTTGAAGGTAAAAACTTAACTTCTATCATTAGCGATGCGCATTATAAACGTTTGGCAACCTACTTAGAGCAAGCCCAAGAACTGGGTGCAAACATTATTAAGCCACTTGAGCAAAACCAGCAAGACGAAGAAAAGCACCGTATGGGGCTGCATTTAGTAACTCAAGTAACTGACGAAATGCAGCTTATGCAAGATGAGTTATTTGGTCCAATACTACCAATAATGAGTTATGAAAAGCTCGACAGCGCAATTGACTATATTAAAGCTCATCACCACCCATTAGCGCTTTATATTTTAGGCCAAGATAAGCACGCTCAAGAATACATTATGAAGCAAACAATCAGTGGCACTGTGGCAATAAACGACACCTTAGTGCAAGTAACTGCTGATGATGCTCCCTTTGGTGGTGTAGGGCATTCAGGAATGGGGCATTATCATGGTATAGAAGGGTTTTTAACGTTTAGCCATGCTAAAAATACGTTAGTATCGGGCTCGTTTAATCCTCGCATTGTTATGCTACTAAAACAAAGCAAACTTATTATTAAGCTTCTAAAGTGGCTTTACATAAAATAATAGGGTGCTGATTTGGTAAAGTTGAATAAGTGTTAACTTGCTAATCAAGATATATTAAAAAGGCTGAATTACATTATGTAATTCAGCCTTTTTTAGATTAGTTTAAAGCTACGGTCTTAAACTCTAAAATAAGACTTTAAAATAAGCGACCTTCGCCAGCATAGGTACCCACTTGTATTTTTGCATAAATGGCATCGGCTTTTTCTTTAGCTTCTTCAATTTCTTTAGGCAGCATTTTACGCTCATCAAGTTTACGGCTATGACTCGCTTGCATATTACCGTTGTACTCAGCGATAGTATTCCAAATATATGACTTTTCTAAATCTTTTGGCATACCTAGTCCTTCAAAATACATGAGGGCTAAATTAAATTGCGCTAAAGAGTAATTGTTTGCAGCTGCTTTTTCGTACCAGTTACGTGCCGCTTCATAGTCTCGTGTAACACCCACGCCATTAGCGTACATTACGCCCAAATTAAATTGAGCTGCAGGTAAATTCTTCTTAGCTGCTTTTTCAAATAAGGTAACTGCCATTTGATGATCAAGCTTTACGCCTTTACCTTCGTCGTATAAAACAGCTAACGCAAACATTGAATCCGGGTGGTTCTTTTTAACGCCTTGTTGATAAAGCGCAGCTGCTTTGCGGTAATCGCGTGTTACACCGTATCCACCTTCGTATAATTTGGCTAGTTCGTAAATTCCTGGCGCAAAACCTTTGTCTGCTAGGTATTGGAATTCTTTTAGGGCGACTGCAAATTCACCTTCGTTAGCTGCTCTTATGCCATCTTCTAATGTTGCATGAGCGAAAGGGCTGGCAAGTAAAACGCCAGCAAGAATGAGTGCTTTTAAATTAAACTGTGACATATTAATGTCTCCAATTAGTAATAGTTTCGATAGATTTTAGGGCCAGTACATTTTTTAGATTAAACATCCACTGCTATTTAGGCTCGCGCTTGAGGCGGTTTGCTCTTTGCTGCTCGGTTTTTTAATGAGCTTACTAAGTTACAAACTTCGCGCGGCGATTAAATAGCGCCTAGATAGAACAAATTTTAATCCTAAAAGGTCAACAGGCCATAGTTAAATGCTAATTTATTAAATTTTTGCACTATTTGCACATTATAAACGTTTAATACCCAATACATTTATGTAAAGACTAAATCGGTTACTATAAATAGATGCAAAAAAGGGTGTCTACTGTTATGTTTTACGCCAGCTTTAGTGTAAACGCAAGGCGGTACCTTATAAGATCGTGCGTATAAAATGTAAATAACAGCGCGGTGGACTTTCAAGGTAAGTAAATGAGTTTAAGAAGTGTAAGATACAGATTTTATAGAAAATTTAAAGATATAAAAAAAGCCCGTTAGGGCTTTTTTGAGTCATATTAACCGTCACTAATATGAGCAATGTAGCAAGTAAATGTGATATTTGGTGTTATTACTTGGGTCGAGTAAGTAATACCACGAAGCGGCACGTTCTTCTTTTAATGTGTCAGCATCCTTGCTGAATATCCTTCCATAGGCACTGAGGTCGGTACACTTTGTTTCTGATAATGATTATTAGTTAGATTAGTGCGCAAGTCAATATTTAAATGATAATTATTATCAAATAAGATTTTCATGATTATAAAATTTAAAATAAGGAAAGTGATGCTTAATAATCTTAAAGCTAAAAAAGTGATAAATGCATGCTTTGCTATCAGCATGGTATTTTTGTGTAGCTGTTCAGCCTCATTCACTTATAACAACTTGAGCTGGCTTTCGTCATTTTGGGTAGATGATTATATTGATTTAAATAAAACACAAAATAAGCAGCTCAAACAGATTATTAACACGACCCAAGCGTGGCATAGAAGTACGCAGTTACCCGCCTACAGACAAGACATACAAAATATAAAAGTATTGTTTAACCAAACATTGGAGGCTAAACAATTAAAAACACAGGTTGTGCTTGCAAAACAACATTGGCAGAACCTACTTGAATACGCGCACATGCCTATAGCTGAGCTTGGGGCAACCTTATCAAGTGAGCAAAGAGAAGAACTTTTAAACAATATTCAAATAAAAATTAACGACGAACGTGAAGAGTTTAACGAACAAACCCCGCTTGAGCGAAAAAGTGAGCGTTTGGAAGAGCAATTTGAATACTACGAGCAGTGGATAGGCAAACTTAATAAACAACAAAAAGCGCTGATTAAATCAACTAATGAGCAACATCAAGACTCAGGAGCGCTGTGGTTAGAGTACAAGCAAACCCGTTTGAATGCGGCCAAACAGGTATTTACAAATGCTGAAATTACAAAAAAAGAATTTATAAATCAGTTGAGTACAGTTATTAAAGAGCGCGAACTATATATGAGCGACGCACTATTGAAAACCAATGAAGCAAACTTAGATTTATATATAAATTTACTCTACGAATTAAACTCAACCTTAAATGATAAACAACGCCAAAGCGTTAATGATCAATTTGATGAGTTAATTGAGACCTTAAACGATATAATAGAAAACTAAATTGTGCGTGAATTATTAAGTTTTAAATTAGCTGTTTAGGCTGATTTGTTTTTAAACGCAAAAATGCTTTTTAAAGGGCAATATATGGTTACAGATTTGAAAAGTATCTTAAACACTTGGTATCCCAACAGGGACAACCAAGAATGGGTTTTAGCTACTTTGTACAAAATTGAAGGCTCTAGCTACAGAAAGCTAGGTGCTATGATGCTTATTTCGAGCCTAGGCGAGCGCTTAGGGATGCTTTCGGGTGGCTGTTTAGAAGCTGACATACAGCGCCATGCTAAACAAGTAATGAGTACTTTAAGCAGTAAAACCATTAGTTATGATGCCACCGATGAAGACGATTTAACATTTCAACTTGGCATTGGTTGTGGAGGTATAGTACATATTTTACTGCAGCCTATTCATAAGGCTAATGACTATTTACAGTTAGAGCTTGTATCTAAAGCACTTAATGAGAATAAACCAGGGCGATATCTTCAACAAGTAAGCCCCATTTTGCCAGCCGGTAGTGGTGTATTTACGCAAAATGATGAGTTGCATGGTTTATCAATGAACCGCAAAGCGCAATTGGTAGAATTACAAGGCGCTACGTGCTTGCAAACCTCTATTTATCCACCGCCTCACCTATTAATAGTAGGTGGTGGCGCAGATGCAGTTCCGGTTTATACATTTGCCAAACAACTTGGTTGGAGTGTAACTGTATGGGATACACGCGCGGCTAATGCAAAAAGACAATATTTTAAAAATGCAGATGCTATTTTGCGCATCACACCGAGTGAGTTAAAAGAATATTGCATAACCCATAAAGTTGATGCGGCTATTTTAATGGCTCACAGCGTTGAACTTGACGCCAGTACATTGGCTCAATTTAAAGATGTTCCGTTTAAATATATAGGGCTATTGGGTCCTAAGCACAGACGTAAACAAGTTTTAGAGCACGCAAATACGCATGTTTCACAAATTAAGTCTCCTGTTTTTGGGCCTGTCGGTTTAAATTTAGGCGGCGACTCGCCAGAGAGTATTGCACTATCGCTGATCAGCGAAATACATGCAGTGCTGTGTGATAAAGATGCCCAATCACTAAGTCATTGGGGGCAAGAGCCGTGCTAATTGCAAAAGTTGTTTTAGCCGCAGGGCAATCATCTCGCTTTAACGGCTGTAAATTAACAGCTGATATTGGCTTTGGCAAAACAATGATTGAGCATGCTGTAAATACACTGCAAGCACTTGATGACACGCCGGTGTATGTAGTTACCGGGGCATGGCATAAAGAAGTAGCGCAAGTACTGGCAGGCTATAAAAACATAGAGCTGATTGAGAACAAGCAATGGAGCCAAGGTTTAGGTCATTCAATCGCGACAGCTTCTCAAACTGTGTTTAAAAATAAGTCCTTTGATGGGATTTTATTTATGCTTGCGGATCAGGTTGAGCTAAAAGTAGCGCACTTAAGTGAGCTAGTTACTGGTTTTAAACGTAACCCATCGCGCTGGTGCGCAAACTATGGCGAGCGTTTAGGTGTACCCGCTATATTCCCAGCGGTTGATTTATCTCAGCTTGCAAGCTTAACTTCAGATAGAGGTGCGCAGCAATTACTGCGCTCCAGCAGTGAGGTCGTCAATACAATTAGTTTAAGTAGTGCGAGTGTAGACATAGATACTCAAAAGCAGCTAAGTAATTTTATAGCTAAAAATGAGTGATAAAGTAGTAATAGGGCAAAATAAGTTTTAGCTGCGCTAACGCTTTAGTGCAGTGGTTATGGTATTTAGCTGTTAATGTAGCTGATGCGGTAACTATATGTGTTATGGATTAGTAGTTACAACAATCTTAACTGTTATAACCTGCGTTTAAATTAAACAATTTAAACGCAGGTTATAAAGCTTAATCAAGGGGCAAGCTATGGTGACGTTTACAATTAATGGCAAGGTGGTTGAATCACACGCAAGTGAAGATACACCATTGTTATGGGTTATTCGCGATGAAATTGGATTAAAAGGTACGAAGTTTGGTTGCGGTATTGCAATGTGTGGTGCGTGTACGGTGCATTTAGATGGGCAAGCAACTCGCTCATGTGTTTTACCAATTGGCGCAATTGCAGGAAAAAACATTACCACAATTGAAGGACTTAATAACGAACATCCACTTCAAAAAGCATGGGTTGAAGAGCAAGTACCACAGTGCGGTTACTGTCAGTCGGGGCAAATAATGCAAGCTGCTACATTACTGGCAGCTAATCCAAGTCCTTCAGATGAAGAAATAGTAAGCCATATGAATGGTAACTACTGTCGCTGTATGGCTTATAAACGTATTAAAACTGCTATTCAACGCGCTGCAGATGAGTCACAAAGTGTAGTAAATATATTTGATCCAAATGCACAAGACGCTTAACTGGAGCCGATAATGAAAAAATTATTTCAAAAAAATAGCGAAACCGTTAATTTAAATCGTCGCTCGTTTATGATTGGCACTGCTAGCGCAGGCTTAGTCATGGCGTTTGCCCCTGCGTTATTTTCGGGTTCGCTCAGTGCAAAAGAATCAATTGCGCAACAGGCTTTTTCACCCACTATTTGGTGGACTATGAGCACCGACGGCGCCGTAGAAGTGAGTATTGCTAAAGCTGAAATGGGTCAACATATCGGTACTGCTCTTGCGCGTATTGTGGCTGATGAACTTGAATGTGATTGGGATAAAGTATCAATTACCTACGTAGATACTCATGAAAAATGGGGCTTTATGGTAACGGGTGGTTCATGGTCTGTATTTCAAAGCTTTAAGCCATTATCTCAAGCCGGCGCTGCGGGTCGAATTGCATTAATAGAAGCCGGAGCTAAAATGCTCGGCGTGCCTGCAGACAAATGTCGTGCTGAAAAGGGCTACATTATTGCAGGCGAAAAATCGGTTAGTTATGCTGACATAGTTAAAAAAGGCGAGTTTAATCGTACATTTACCAGTGATGAAGTTGCAAACCTTCCACTAAAACCTGCTAATAAACGTCATTTAACTGGGCTTAAACAAGACTTTAAAGCGCTTGATATACCAGCCAAAACAAATGGTACAGCAGTATATGGGATAGATGTAGAAGTTGAAGGCATGCTGTACGCGCGTCCAGTTATTCCACCAACTCGTTATGGCAGCACAGTAACAAACGTTGACGATAGTGCAGCAAAAGCAATTAAAGGTTACAAAGGCTATGAAATTTTAAATGACCCTAGTAACACAGTGCAAGGCTGGGTTGTTGTATTAGCTGATAGTTACCCAAGTGCCATTAAAGCAGTAGATGCTTTAAAGGTGAGTTACAAAAAGGGTGAGTCGGCAAATATATCTGAAGCTGATATTCAAAAAGAAGGTAAGCGATTATGCGAGCAACGCGACTCGGGTACTTTGTTTGTTGATGAAGGCGATATAAAGAAAACCCAAGCAGACGCTAGTGAGTCCTTAGAATCAATGTATACCACAGCGACAGCGAGCCATTATCAGCTAGAGCCATTAAACGCGGTTGCAGAGTTTAAAGACGGAAATTGGATTATTCATACAGGTAACCAATGGCAGTCACTTACGTTACCAGCGCTTGCTAAAGCACTCGATATAGAACAAAACAAAGTAATTATTCGTCCTTATTATTTAGGTGGTGGTTTTGGTCGTCGATTATTTGGTGATTGGACTGTACCTGCGGCTCTAACTGCAAAAGCAGTAGGTAAACCAGTAAAACTGGTATTTACACGGGCAGATGATAGTTTATTTGATCAGTCTCGCTCTGCATCTGCTGCAAAAATGACGGCGTCGTTTGATAAAAATGGTACCTTCACAGGAATGGAACATGCATTTGCCGCTGGTTGGCCTACTAAAGCTATGGCACCAGGGTTTTTATCACCGGGTGTTGATGGCAAAGGTAAATTTGATGCATTTTCGGCATCAGGCGCTGATCATTGGTACAGCATGAGCAGTCATCGTGCTCGCGCTATTAATAACGAAGTTGCACAAAGCACCTTTAATCCAGGTTGGTTACGCTCAGTAGGGCCAGGTTGGATTGCTTGGAGCCTTGAGTCGTTTATTGATGAAATTGCCCATAAGCAAGGTAAAGATCCAGTTCAATTTAGAATTGAAATGTTAGATGGTAAAGGCAAGCAAGCGGGTAAAGCACCTGAGAGCGTTGGCGGAGCACTGCGCTTACGTAATGTGCTTAAAACGGTGTCTGACAAAGTAGCTTCTGTAAAATTAGCGAAAGACGAAGGCATTGGTTTTTCTGTAAGCTCAGGGCAAGAACGTACCATGCCAGCATGGCTTGCAACCGCAGCGCATGTTCACGTTAACCGTGATAGTGGTAAAATAACGCTTAAAAAGCTTTATGTTGTTGTAGATGCGGGCTTAATAGTTCACCCAGATGGCGCACTGGCGCAAATTGAAGGGTCGTTACTATGGGGCAGCAGCCTTGCATTGCATGAATCAAATACGTATAAAGATGGGCAAGTATCTGCGACTAACTTTAATACTTATTTACCGCTAAGAATGCAAGATGTGCCAGATATGGACATCGAGTTTTTACAAAGCGATGAGTTTCCAGTTGGTTTAGGTGAGCCTGGCGTGATAGGAGTTGCTCCTGCTATTGGTAATGCAGTGTTTAATGCTGTAGGCGTGCGTTTACGTGACCTACCAATGAAGCCAAGCGAACTTAAAAAAGGCTTAGAAGCGTAAAACAAAAATAACTAAAGGGGTATGCTTTATGCTGCCCCTTTAAGTTATTAAATATATTTATGTAATTATTATTTATGTATCAATAGGTAGCGTTGTTTATAACAGTTTGCTTAATTAAACGATTAAGTATTATTGCAAATTGGAATTCGGTTGTTATTACGTGTTGATATTAGTTAAGGTTTATTTATGCTAATCGACCCAACAGGGCGAGAGTTTAGTTACTTACGTTTGTCTATTACGGATGTATGTAATTTTAAGTGTGTTTATTGTTTACCAGATGGTTATCAGGGCGGTTCCGACCGTGGCTTTCTCACAATTGATGAAATTAGCAATACGCTTAAAGCGTTTGCACACCATGGTATTGAAAAAGTAAGGATCACTGGCGGAGAGCCAACCCTTAGAAAAGACTTTATAGATGTTGTTCGCGCGGCAAAAGATGTTGCGGGCATAAAAAAAATTGCAATGACTACCAATGGTTTTTCTCTTCATAAGAATATTCATGACTGGGTAGATGCAGGCTTAAACGCCATTAATGTAAGCATTGATAGCTTAGATTCACGCATGTTTAACACCATTACTGGGCATGACAAATTTACCTCAGTAATGAAAGGTATTGATACTGCGCTTGAAACGGGTATTGATTCGGTAAAAATAAACAGCGTGCTGATGAAGCAATACAACGCAAAAGAGTTTGACACATTTTTAAATTGGGTTAAACACCGTCCCGTTACCATCCGCTTTATAGAATTGATGCAAACAAACGACAACAAAGCCTTTTTTGATGCTAACCATGTTTCTGGGCACGTTTTAAAAACTCAGTTATTACAAACGGGTTGGCAGCAAGTTGCGCGTACTGCATCAGCAGGTCCTGCTCAAGAGTTTGCTCATCCTGATTATCAAGGCAGAATTGGTTTAATAATGCCTTACAGTAACGACTTTTGTAGTACCTGTAATCGACTAAGGGTTACAGCAAAAGGGAATCTGCACTTGTGTTTGTTTTCTGAAGAGGGTATTTCGCTAAGAGAATATATGAACGACAGTTCGCATAGTGAATTAATGGCATTGTTATCTCGTTATATTAAAACTAAGAAGCCAACTCATCTTTTGCATCAAGGTAATACGGGCATCACCACTAATTTATCTATGTTAGGTGGTTAATTTTTAGAGCTAATTTGTAAACAAAAACATCAAACGTGTCCCTGAAATATCAATAAAAGGGTGTGTTTACATGGTTTTAGAGCAACAAAGCTTGTTAAATTGTATTTTCACGTTAAACTTACTTTTTATTTTTATTAAGTGATTAGAATGGATATCGCAGCCCTTAATAGCACTAAATCATTAAGAAAGGACGTTCTAAGAGGGATGTGCCTTTGCTTTGGTGTTTTATCGGTTGGATTTGCGGGATTTAATTTAACCGTAAATAACTTTCCATTGCTTGGCTATATCGAAATCTGTTTTTCCATTTATTGTATATTTACTTACATTACACTTATACGCCGCCCATTACAGTTTTGGCAATCCGTTGTAATGTGCGCACTTATCACATTCATCGTTATTTTGGGTACATCTTTGGCGTCGCCTCGTAACGGTGTGTATGTATGGTCGTTTGCATTACCTATTTTGTACTACCTACTATTGGGTAAACAATATGGTGTAATTTTCTCTGCAAATTTATTAGTGATCCAAGTGTTTATTTTAGGTAGTCAGTCTACTCTTGCCCCTTTTGAGACTTTTAACTTATCCCTTAATCTACTCTGTGCTTATTTAAGTATTTGGGCGATTTCTCACGTTTTTGAAGGGAGTCGTTCACACTTTTCAAGGCGACTTAAAAATTTAGCGTTACTTGACCCACTAACGGGGGCAGGCAATCGCCTTTCAATGAACCACTACTTTGAAGTAGAACTACAAGATAAATCACAGTTATATTTATTCTTACTTGATTTAGATTTTTTTAAACAAGTAAATGATGAGTATGGCCATGGTGTGGGTGACCAAGTGCTTATTGAAGTAGCAACTTTACTAAGAGTTATACTCGCTAGAGGGTATGTATTTAGAGTCGGCGGTGAGGAGTTTGCTTTATTTAGCTCTTTTGAAAATGATGAGGCCGCGCTGAAAGTCGCCGAACAAATAAGGGCACGTTTTGAAAGTACCACATTCGACATTGACGGCCTTGCAATCAATGTTACAACCAGTATTGGTGTCGCAAAATTTAAAAGTACCAATTCATTGGAAAGCTTTGTAAACCAAGCTGATAAACAGTTATACAAAGCAAAGCAATTTGGTCGCAATAAAGTGTATTGTAAATTTAAAAAAGAAAATGATTACCAGGCAGTCGTTGCGTAAGTCGTGCTACTTAGTACATTTGTTCAAAGTTAGGGATCCCGTTTTCCCAAATCGGTTTATCTTTTCCTAAATGCTCGCGTACAGCATCAAAAAATAATCGGGTTCTTACTGGTAAATCTCGATGCGGATATACGGCATACATCGCGCTAAATTCCATCAGTTTTACATCGGTCAATAAAGGCACTAACTTACCTTGTATTACTTCATCACCAATAATAAATGCAGGGGCGACAAAGTAAGTTGTACCCGACAATGTTTTCATTAACAATGACTCGGCATCATTAGCACGAAACACACTTTTTATTTTTTGCTCGCAGCGCTCACCTTTACTATCGTAATAATCAATTGCTTCTACTCGAATAGAATTACTGGCATAGCTTGCTGCTGGTAATTTCGCTAACTCTTCCATTGTTTTTGGCATACCATAAGTTTCAATAAACTGTGGCGCAGCTAAAATTAATAATCGATTACGCGCTATTTTACGTGCAATAAGTGACGAGTCTTTAGGCTCTCCTACACGAAAAGCCAAATCAAATCCTTCAGAGACTATGTCTACTAATCTATCGTCTAAACGCAGTTCAACTTCTACTTGCGGAAAGCGTTTTTGAAAATCATTAAGTACAGGTTGTAAATAACGACGACCAATAAGTGTTGATGAAGTAATTTTTAAAACGCCGCGCGGCTCTAAATGGTAGTTTTCAGCCATGCGCACGGTTTCGCCGAGCAGCTCTCTAAGCTCTGCGGCTTTTTTGATCATTTCGGCGCCTGCCGCAGTGAGCGAAAATGAACGGGTAGTACGGTTAAGTAACCTAACGCCTAACTCATCCTCTAAACGGCTAATTTGTTTAGATATAACAGAGCGATCTATGTTGCGTATTTCTGCAGCTTTAGCAAAAGAGCCTTGCTCAACTACTTCAAGTAACATTAAAAGTCGACTTGTTGTATCCATTATTACACCTTAACTAATCTATTGATGCCATTTTGGCATTAATGAATTTAAAAATCTATGGTTTTTACACACGGGTTTAATCCGTATTATGCGAGGCTAATCAACAATGGAGCGTCTTCATGAACAAACATCTAATTGCTGCTGCACTTACTGCGGCATCTTTAACACTTGCGGGTTGTGCTGATGAGAGCACAGCTCAATCAGCACCTGCACAGCAACTTCAACCAATTGATGTAGCACAGGTGCTTGTTAAGCCGGTACAGAGCTGGCACACATATACAACTCGTTTAGAGTCTCCACAAGAAGTTGCTTTAATGCCGCGTGTATCAGGAATCATCGATAGCATTGAATTTAAAGAAGGCGACGTGGTTAAGCAAGGCGATGTTTTATTTCAATTAGATGCTCGCCCATTTGCAGCGGTTGTTGCAAGCTTAAAAGCGCAAATTAAAAGTGCAGAAGCCGCACTTGAACAAGCTAAAAGTGAAGACAAACGTGCGGTACGCTTATTAGACCGTAAGGCAATCTCTACAGAGCAAGCACAAGCGCGCACTTCAACACTGCGCCAACGCGAAGCACAGCTTTCTGCACTGCAAGCACAACTTACCTCAGCAGAACTTGATTTAGAGTTTACGTCAGTAGTATCACCAATTGATGGCATTATTTCTCGCGCAAATATTACTAAAGGTAATAACGTACTTGCGGGTCAAAGCGTATTAACATCGATTGTTTCAAACCAAGCTATGTACGCTTATTTTGATGTTGATGAGCGCACATGGAATAGCTCTTTTAATGACGTTACTGCTGCGAGCCACCAAACTGTTGTAATGCAAAAAGTCGGTCAAAGTGATTTTGCATACAAAGGCTACATTAACTTTATTGATAACCAAATTAATTCATCAACGGGCACATTACGTGTACGTGCGGTATTTAATGAAGACAACAACCAATTACGCGCAGGCTCGTTTGCACGTATCAAGCTTGCAGCCAATTCTATTAGCGACGCTATTATTATCCCAGAACGTGCAATTGGTACTGACTTAAAAAATCGCTTTGTACTAACCGTTGGCGAAAACAACGTACTTGAATACAAACTAATTACTATTGGTGAACGTTACGGTGCATTACGTGCGGTTACTTCAGGCCTTAACGAAGGTGATGTAATTGCTGTAAATGGTCCTGCTCGCGTAGGTCCTGGTATGCCAATCTCTCCTCAAACAGTAACAATTGATACAAGCGGTGTGGCATTTACATTGTCAAATGACAACGCACAACTTGTGGCTAAGCAATAAGGTTTATTGATGAAATTTTCGCATTTCTTTATACAGCGCCCAATATTTGCGGCTATGCTGTCGTTGGTTATTTTAATTGCTGGTGGCATATCACTATTCCAATTACCAGTAAGTGAATACCCAGAAGTAGTTCCTCCAACAGTTGTTGTTACCGCCAACTACCCAGGTGCTAACCCTACCGTTATTGCGCAAACAGTGGCAACACCGCTGGAGCAAGAAATTAACGGTACTGAGAACATGTTATATATGTTTTCGCAAGGTACCAGTGATGGCCGTATGACACTAACGGTAACATTTGCGTTAGGTACCGATTTAGACCGTGCTCAAGTACAAGTACAAAACCGTGTAAACAGTGCACTTCCGCGTTTGCCAGAAGAAGTACAGCGTTTAGGTGTTGTGGCTGAAAAGTCATCACCCGATTTAACCATGGTAGTGCATTTGTATTCACCTGAAAAAACGCACGACACAGCTTACTTATCTAACTATGCTGATTTAAACATTAAAGATGAAATTGCGCGCTTACCAGGCGTAGGTGATATTCGCATGTTTGGTGCTGGCAAATACTCAATGCGAGTATGGCTAAACCCAGATGCACTTGCTGCACGCGAATTAACAGCAACAGATGTAGTAACAGCACTTCGTTCGCAAAACCAGCAAGTTGCTGCAGGTAGCTTAGGTGCGCAACCAATTTCAAACGACAGTCAATTTCAAATATTGTTAAACGTTAAAGGTCGTTTAAACAGTATTGAAGAATTTGAACAAGTTATTATTAAAGTAGGCGACGAAGGTCAGTTAACGCGTTTATCTGATATAGCCCGTGTTGATCTAGGTCAAGACACTTACGCACTGCGTGCAGAGCTTGATAATCAACCAGCACTTGCAATGCCAATATTCCAACGTCCAGGTTCAAACGCTATTGAGCTTTCTGATCAAGTACGCGAAACAATGGCGCGCTTATCTAAAGATTTCCCTACTGGTGTTGAATACGACATTGTGTACGACCCTACGGTATTCGTTCGCGGCTCAATTGACGCGGTAATTGCCACGTTGCTTGAAGCAATTGTACTGGTAGTTATTGTTGTTATTGTATTTTTACAAACGTGGCGAGCATCAATTATTCCGCTAATTGCTGTGCCTATTTCACTTATTGGTACATTTGCCGTAATGCAGTGGTTAGGTGTCTCAATTAATACCTTGTCGTTGTTTGGTTTAGTTTTGGCCATAGGTATTGTTGTAGATGATGCGATTGTAGTTGTTGAAAACGTAGAGCGTAATATCGAAAAAGGCTTATCGCCACTTGAAGCAACCCGCGTTGCAATGAGCGAAGTAACAGGCCCTATTATTGCCATTGCGCTAGTACTAAGTGCTGTATTTATTCCTACTGCGTTTATTACCGGTTTATCAGGTCAATTTTATAAGCAATTTGCACTTACAATTACAATTTCGACGATTATCTCAGCGTTTAACTCATTAACGTTATCGCCTGCGCTTGCTGCATTGTTATTAAAATCGCACGATGCAAAACCAGATGCCTTCACGCGTTTACTTAATAAATTGTTTGGTCGTTGGTTGTTTAAACCGTTTAACCGCGTATTTAATCGTGGTGCTAAAGGTTACGAAAAACTGGTACAAAAACTAATCCGTATGACCGTTGTTGTAATGGTGGCTTATATTGCACTTGTTGGCGGCACAATTAAGTTATTTGATACCGTACCAGGTGGCTTTATTCCACAGCAAGACAAACAGTATTTAGTGGCTATTGCGCAGTTACCTGACGCATCAAGCCTTGATCGTACTGAAGACGTACTTGCTCAAATGCAGCAAATTGCATTAGAAGTCCCAGGTGTTGCACATACTGTTGCTTTTCCTGGCTTATCAGTGAACGGTTTTACAAACAGCCCTAACAGCGGCATTGTATTTACACCACTTGAAAGCTTTGACAAACGTACCGATCCAAGCCAATCAGCGATGGCGATAGCGGCGCAGTTGAATAAACGTTTTGCTGCCATTGATGAGGCATTTGTAGCGGTATTTCCACCGCCGCCAATTCAAGGTTTGGGCACTACAGGTGGTTTTAAACTGCAAATAGAAGACAGAGCTAATAAAGGGTTTGAAGCACTATTTAATAGCCTGCAAGCCGTTATTGGTAAAGCGCAACAAGACCCTGCATTAATGGGTCTGTACTCAAGTTTCCGTATCCAAGTTCCACAAATGGATATTGATATTGACCGTGAGCAAGCGCTTATTCAAGGTATTCCACTTGATGAAGTATTTAATGCACTGCAAATTTACTTAGGCTCTGTGTACGTAAATGACTTTAATATGTTTGGCCGTACGTACCAAGTAAATGCACAGGCTGATGCTGACTACCGCTTAGACCCTGATCAAATACTTAATTTAAAAGTACGTAATCGCTCAGGTAATATGGTGCCATTAGGCTCTGTATTAACAGTAACACCAACAATTGGTCCTGACCGTGTTATGCATTACAACGGATACCCAAGTGCAGAACTAAATGGTAGCCCAGCGCCAGGTTATAGTTCTGATCAAGCACAAGTTGCTATTGAAAAAGTACTCGCAGACACACTACCAACAGGTATTGAATATGAGTGGACTGAAGTAACGTACCAACAAGTACTTGCTGGTAACACCATGGTTTATGTATTCCCGTTAGTTGTATTACTTGTATTTATGGTACTTGCAGCGCAGTACGAGAGCTTACGTTTACCACTGGCAATTATATTAATTGTACCAATGACTATTTTTTCAGCCTTGTTAGGTGTGTGGTTTGTTGGCTCTGACAACAACATATTCACCCAAATAGCGCTCATAGTTCTGGTCGCGTTGGCTTCTAAAAATGCGATATTGATGGTTGAGTTTGCAAAAGATAGACACGACTCAGGCTTATCGCACTTAGAGGCAATACTTGAGGCATGTCGTATGCGCTTGCGCCCAATATTAATGACGTCAATTGCATTTACAGCAGGTGTTGTACCGTTAGTACTTGCCACCGGTGCGGGCGCCGAAATGCGACACGCAATGGGTAACGCCGTATTCTCAGGCATGATAGGTGTAACCGTGTTTGGTCTATTATTCACGCCGGTATTTTATATGTTAGTGACTAACAAAAAAGAGAAAGCGCAGGAGAATACTCATGACTAAATTAATGCAAAAAAGACTTAAAACAAGTCTAACTGTCAGTGCGGTATTAGTCGCTGCGTTTTTAGCCGGGTGCGCGAGTAAAATAGACACCATGAGCGAGCAAAAAGCTGTTAACGAATTTGTTGCTAAAGCTAATATTGCTAGTAACGTTAGCGTTGCTGATGAAACAAACTGGTGGAAAAAGCTTAATTCTGATCAACTAAATGAGCTTGTTACTGGTGCGCTTGCAAATAACTATAATTTGCAAACAAGCCAGTTAACACTTAAAAGTGCATTAGCACGATTAGGAGAGCAAAAAGCCCAATACCTACCACAAGGTGGCGTAAATGTTGGCGCGGCTCGAAGCGATGCACCAAGCGTTTATGACCGTCAATCAAGTGCAAACGTTGCACTTGATTGGCAGCTAGATTTATTTGGTCGCATAACAGCGTTGGTTGATGCTGCAAATGCATCGGCCATGAGCCAAGCAGAGCAAGTACGCTTATTACAAATTGAAGTAGTATCGTCAGTTGTTAAAGGCTTTGTAAGTTATCAAGGCAATGTTGAAAAGCAACACATTGTTACACTTCAAATTGAAGCGCTTGAGCAAAGTATTGACGTTCTTCAAGCCCGTGTTGACGAAGGTGTTGCAAACGAGCTTGATTTAAACCGTACTATGGCGCAGCTTAGGCAGCAACAAGCACTAATGCCTGCCATTGAGTATGCAAAATACAGCGATTTATCTGCTCTTGCAGTACTAAGCGGTAAGCTAGCGCAAAATATTGCTATTGAAAACGAGCAAAGCGTGCTTGAACGTGACTTTAGCGTTGCACTAAAAAACGCTAATAATGCCATTGCCTTACGTCCTGATATTAGCCGTGCCCTGTTTGACTTTAGCCAAGCAAATAGTTTAAGTGTTGCAGCTAGCAAAGCGTTATTACCAGATATTAGCTTATCTGCATTTGCAGGGGTTGTGAGTATAGACAGCACAGGCTTAAAAAATACCGATCAGCAGTGGCAAGTAGCACCGCAGTTACAATGGTCGTTATTAAGCTACCCAGCATTATTAGCACAGCGCGACGCGCAGCAGTTTTTAAGTGAAGCCGCTTACAGCGATTATCAACAAGTGGTATTAACTGCACTAAGTGAAAGTGAACTTTCACTGCAATTGTTGGTCAATCAAGCACAGCAAAAACGCTTTGCCGATGAACGCTATGACTTTGCTAATAAAGCATTTTTACAAGCACAAGCAATGTATGAAGAAGGCCAAATTCCTTACCTTGAGTTGTTAGATGCGCGTCAGGATGTTTTAATAGCGCAAGAAAATGCTGTTGAAACAACAATTTCTTCACTGCTTGCCAAAGTAAATGCTTACCAGTCATTTAATGGCCAATGGAGTTATGCGTTAAACGACACTAATAAGTAGAGTTATATTGATGCCAAATACTGAAAATTTACATGAATACATTATCCCGCAAACGATGCGCGCTATTGTACTGCCAGAACCAAATGAAGCAATTAACTTAGCGGATGCTGAGCTGCCTGTTCCAGACTGTGCAGATAACGAGCTGCTTGTAAAAGTAGAGTACGTTGGTTTAAATCCAGTTGATGGTCAATTTGCTAAAACAGGCTTTTGTAAATGGCAGTATCCACACATTTTAGGCTTAGATGCTGTAGGTGTTGTGGTTAAAGCTAATAAAGGTGTGTTTCCAAATGTTGGCGAGCGGGTTATGTGGCATGCCAACATTGGTGAGCAAGGTGCTTTGAGCGAATACACCAAAGTACCTAACTTTGCAGTGTCGGTTGTGCCAAGCGGTTTAAATCCGGCCATTGCAGCAACACTTCCATGCGCCGGTATGGCAGCACTTATCAGCTTAGATAAAATAGGCATTAGTGAAGGCGATACTATTTTTATTGAAGGCGGAGCCGGAGCGGTAGGGCAGTTTGCTATTCAATATGCAAAACAGCGTGGTGCAGATGTATTTACCACTGCATCAAAGCGTAACCATAAATTGGTTAAGCAGCTAGGCGCTGATGTGGTTTTTGACTATAGCGATAAAAAGCTATGCGAAAAAATCCGCAGAGAACTTGGCCCGCAAGGCTTTGATGCGGTTATTGATACGATAGGTGGTGAGTGTACTCAGCGTAATATTGAGTTAATGCGTTTTTGCGGACGTATTGCCTGCTTAAATCCGCTACCTTGTTTTGATCAAGACTTAATGTATCACCGAGCGCCGAATATTAGCGTTGTATCGATTGGTGGTGCATGGCTTGCTAATAGTTTATGTGCACAACAACGCTTGAGCTTTATGGGCAACCTGTTACTTGAAGGAGCTGTTAGTGGCGACATTAAACACCCAGAAATAACGCCCGTAGATTTTAGTGCTGAGTCAGTATCGCAAGCGCTTAATAAACAACTTGCTGGTGGTTTTACCGGCAAGCAAATTGTTAAAGTTGCTAAGTGAAGCGCTTATACAATTTGATTTAAATTTAGGTAGTTTTAGTTAGATTAACTGATAATGTAGCCTCTACAAATTGAATAAAAACGTAGCCTATTTGTGCTGCGTTTTTTTATGCCCATCAAAAAATAGATACAGCGCTAGGGTCTGTTGATCTTTCAAGGTTGAATTTGCAGCAGTCTGTTTGGTATTTAGGCAAGGCAGAGCCTATGTAGTGTGGTTATTCCCCATAAATGGGCGATAACGTAGCATTAATGCCAAACAGGCGCTGCCCAAGGGGTTCTTCCTAGGGGCTATTTACTCTTTGTTGCTCGGTTTTTACTTAGCCCACTAGGTTACAAACCTCGCGCCGCGATTAAATAGCCCCTAGTTTGAACAAATTTTAATCCGCAAAGATCAACAGACCCTAGCGCTTTTGCTGTTTTATTCATCATTTTAGTCAAAATACTTTTTTTCAGCGTACAACTGTAAGCCTTTGTGTTTCAACAGTTTACGTTCAGGTAAAGAAAATAAATTGAAAAAACTGTTAATTAATTGAATAGAGTAATTGATCTAAACGATTTTTTATGACGTAATGTAGGTATTATTTAGCTGGTCGGATGAGTTCAATCATGAGTTTACGTACAAAACTAAAAAAAGTATTACCAAGTATTTCTATCACAGAACAAGAAGCGCTAGACGCGGGTGATGTATGGCTTGAAGGTTCTATCTACCAAGGTAAACCTGATTTCAGTGCACTTCGCGACGTACCTGCTGCTACATTAAGCGCAGACGAGCAAGCATTCTTAGACGGTCCAGTAAAAGAGTTATTGGGCATGATTGACGATTCAGTGATTCAAAACGGCATTCATTTACCAAATGACATCTTAGAATTTTTGAAAAAAGAGCGTTTTTTCTCGCTTATCATTCCTAAGTCGTTTGGTGGTTTAGAGTTTAGCCCTTATGCAAACTCTACCATTGTTGGCACAATTGCGACTAAAAGCTCAGCAGTTGCGGTAACCGTAATGGTTCCTAACTCGTTAGGCCCAGGTGAGTTATTACTTCACTTTGGTACGCAAGAACAACAAGCACATTACTTACCACGCCTAGCAAATGGTACAGACATTCCATGTTTTGCATTAACAAGCCCAGAAGCGGGTTCTGATGCAGGTGGTATTCCTGATGTTGGTAAAGTAACTAAAGGTATGTACAACGGCGAAGAAGTCCTTGGTTTAGAAATTACCTGGGACAAGCGCTACATTACGCTTGCACCTATTGCTACCGTACTTGGTTTAGCATTTAAAGTAGTTGACCCTGATGGTCTGCTAGGTGGTAAAGAAAACCTAGGCATTACCTGTGCACTTATTCCAAAAGAGCACCCAGGTGTAGAGCTTGGTAATCGCCACGACCCAATGGGTATTCGTTTTTACAACGGTACTACACGTGGTAACAAAGTATTTGTACCAATGGATTTTGTTATTGGTGGACAGAAAAACATCGGCCGTGGTTGGCAAATGCTGGTTAGCTGTTTAGGTGCTGGCCGTGGTATTTCATTACCTGCGCTAGGTGTTAGTACAGCACAAGTTGCATTTAAATCAGCATCTGAATACGCAGCAGTGCGTGAACAGTTTGGTTTAGCCATTGGTCAGTTTGAAGGTATTCAAGAAAAACTAGCCGACATTGCAGGTAAAACATACCTACAAGAAGCAATGCGCGTACTTACAACTGAAGGCTTAGGCATGGGTTTAAAACCATCAGTAGTAACCGCAATCGCTAAATACCATATGACAGAGCTTGGTCGCGACGTACTTGATTCAGCAATGGATATTCAAGCAGGTAAAGCGATTCAAAATGGTCCACAAAATACATTAGCAAGCGGTTATGTTGCACAGCCGATTGCCATTACGGTAGAAGGCGCGAACATTCTTACACGTAACCTAATGATCTTTGGTCAAGGTGTTATGCGTTGTCACCCATATTTACAATCTATGGTTGAGTCAATTCACAGTGAAGACAAAGGCGCAGATAAAGAATTTAACGGCATTTTGCGTAAAACAATCGGCTACAGCACAGCAAACAGCTTACGTGCTTTGCGCTTAGGTGTTTTACCATTTACAGCAAGTGCAAACTCTGATTTACCAGAAGTACGTGACTACGAAAAAGCAGTACATAAACTATCTGCAAAACTTGCAGTGTACGCAGACTTTTCGTTACTTGTACTTGGCGGTAAGTTAAAACAAGCAGAAATGCTATCGGCACGTTTAGGCGATGTAATGAGCTTCTTATATGCAGCTATGGCATCAATTAAATACTACGAGCAAAAAGTATCAAGTAGTGACCGTGAGCAAGCAGCGCCGTATTTCCATTACGCGACTCGTTTTGCACTACAAAGTGCTGAAGAAGCATTGCATAAGTTTTTAGATAACTTCCCTGCAAGCGGTACACGTAAGTTTATCCGTTTCATTACAATGAACTACTCAACTAAAATGCCAAAAATTAGCGACGATTTAATCCGCGAACTAGCTAAGCAAGCTCAGCTAGATACCGCATTTAAAGCGCAAATCACGCATTTAGTTAAACCAGTAGTGGGCGATGGCCATCATATTAATGAGCAAGCTTACAAAGCTAAAATGGCATCACTTGGCGAGCTGGCTAAAGTTAAAAAAGCATTACGTGCTAAAGTAATTAAGCCAGGTGCACGTTTTAACATTACACTTGATAACGCATTAGCGGCAAATGTAATCACGCAAGCTGAGCACGTTCAGTTAATTGATTACAACATCAAACGTGAAAAGGCGATTCGTGTAGATGAGTTCGATTTTGATATGAACATACTAGACGATAACGCACAGCCAATTAACCCGCTTAAAAGCGTAGTTAATCAGTAAGTTAAAGTAATTAAATTCAATGATGCAAAGCGCCCGCAGTATCGGCGCTTTTATTGTTGATTAAAAAATTAGTGTGGAGCCCCGTTTGTGTAAAAACAAGCGGGGCTTTTTTATGTTTTTTAAAAGTAGAAATAGATGGCGGTATTGGTCTTAAAGCGAATATGTATGCGTAGAGGATTAAAAAGAGACGCTTATAATCTTGAAAAAGGGCTAACAACCCCGTTAGCACCTTGCTGTAGTACATGGGTATAAATTTGTGTAGTTTTAACATCAGAATGGCCAAGCTGAGCTTGAACAGTTCTTATATCGGCGCCACTTTGCAGTAGATGAGTAGCAAAAGAGTGTCTCAATGTATGAGGTGTTATTATTTTTGTTAACCCTGATTTTTGGACGGCTTTTTTAATCTCTTTTCTAATACAAGAGTGATGAAAATGATGTCGCCTTATTTCACCACTTTGAGGATCTGAACTTAATATATGAGAAGGAAATAAATATTGCCACGCAAGCGATTTTGCGGCACTTGGATATTTTTTTGTTAAAGCATATGGCATCCATACGCCAGAATATTCCGTATTATTTAAATCCAGTTTTAAATAGTCATCAACGTTCAAAATTTGATTTCTCAGCATAGGAATTAGCTCTGTGGCCAGCGTAACAATGCGGTGTTTATTACCTTTTCCATTCCATACTTGAATGCATTTATAATCAAAATCAATATCTTTTACTCTTAATTGCACCGCTTCCATTACTCTTAAGCCACTTCCATACATAAGGGCTGCAATTAAATAATAGCGCTTATTTAAATGAGCCATCAACATTTTAACTTCCTCTGGGGTCATCACTACAGGGAGCTTTGCTTGTTTTTTACTACGGGCAAAATTTAAATTTAATGAGAGTTCTTTTTTTATTATGTGCTTGTATAAAAATGACAATGAATTGAGTGCGGTGGCTTGCGTACGTGGTGCAACGTTTTGCTTTAACACTAAATGTTCTAAGTAGCGTTCGACTTCATTGTCCCCCATTGAGGCGGGATGTCGTTTATTATGAAAATGGATATAAGATGCAATCCATCTTAGGTAGGTATCTACGGTGCGTAATGAATACTGACGTACCAACATATAATCGGCTATATAATTTAAAAATGGGGAACGTGTTTTCATACTATTACCAATAATGGCGCTGTTTTTATATACAGTATAGTTGTGATGCACACATATTCAAGAAAATGAGCGGCGAGCGCATTTTCTCTTTTATTGAGAGTTTGAATGCTAATAAAAATTATATATAGCAATGTGTTAAGTTATTTGGTAAAAATGATTTATAAAATACATGAGCGTATCGTTGGCAGAAATATGCGCGATGAGCGCACTATTAAATTGTTATATTTTCAGGAAAGTTTCGAGTATGCGTTTAGCTTTTATACTGTATTTCTTTTGTTTTTTCTCTCATGCAACAACTTGTATGATTTCAGAAAAACAAATGAGCGATTGGAATTTAGAATACTCAAACCTTTTTGAGGTGAATAAAAATCTAGACCAAGGCTCATACAGCATCATTGTTACGATACCAAAAGAAATCAAAAGTAAAGAATTTGATAATGTGGCTATTTTTAAAGGTAGCTTAGAAAATCCAAGTTTCTTTGCTACTTTAAAGTCTTTTGAAGATGAAGGTGATACCAAGGTTTGGTTTACAGCTAAATCGAGTGAAAATGAGATTTATTATTTAAATTTTGGCTATGGTGAGAGTTGCGGGATTTCAGTAACCTTAACAATTTCAGTGGATTGAAAATATAACAAGTCATTCAAGTAGGACAAAAAACAGTTGGTTTTTGCTCCTGCGTCGCTTATTTTAACCAACTGTTTTTTGCCTCTTAATGAAGCGTTATATTTTCAGGAAAGTTTCGAGTATGCGTTTAGCTTTTATACTGTATTTCTTTTGTTTTTTCTCTCATGCAACAACTTGTATGATTTCAGAAAAACAAATGAGCGATTGGAATTTAGAATACTCAAACCTTTTTGAGGTGAATAAAAATCTAGACCAAGGCTCATACAGCATCATTGTTACGATACCAAAAGAAATCAAAAGTAAAGAATTTGATAATGTGGCTATTTTTAAAGGTAGCTTAGAAAATCCAAGTTTCTTTGCTACTTTAAAGTCTTTTGAAGATGAAGGTGATACCAAGGTTTGGTTTACAGCTAAATCGAGTGAAAATGAGATTTATTATTTAAATTTTGGCTATGGTGAGAGTTGCGGGATTTCAGTAACCTTAACAATTTCAGTGGATTGAAAATATAACAACACGCCCTGAGGTGGACAGCAAGCGCTAAAGCTCACTTTCCACCGCAAATTTTAACAGCGGTGATCCCTTACTTTTCAATGCGGTTAAGTAAGTTGATTCATCGTAGGGCGTATGTGTTTTCCAGCACCTAAATAGGATTCGTATCCACTTAAATGCCAATGATCTGATGATGGTATTATGAGGTTTTCCTTTGGCTTCTTGCTGCCGATAATATGCTTTAGCCCAAAATGAATAACGCACAGATAATCCAGCCCATTCCACAAACGTTTGCCTTAAAAACTTAGTGCATGAGTACCGCCAGTGTATCCATTCTTTCTTGCCACTGCGTTCGGTTACTGGAGCAATGCCTGCGTATTTTTGTATGTCAGCGGCGCACTTATAGCGCTCACGATTTGACCCCATAGCGGCTAATAGTCGAGGTGCTAATTGTGGGCCTGCACCTGGTAAACTATCAAAAATAGCGCGATCTGCATGTTGCTTATAAAGTGTTTTAATTTCGTCATCAAATCGTGTTATTGCCAACATCAGCTGTTTAAGTTGCGGAACGAGGCATTCAATAAGCAATAAGTTTGGCGTGATCACCGCCATATCATCGGTGAGAATTTCAGCATCCTTTATTTCTTTTATCCGCTTTTCATTAACGAGTGGGTAGCGGGAATTATGTTGATTAAAGAAGTCGAGTAGTGTTTGTTTTCTCGCTTTTTTAGCGTGAGTAAGAGAGGGCCAACGCAGTAAAAAGTCACAGAATATTTGAGTGTCTTTTTCTTTAAACCAATCAATCACGTGGGGATAATAATTTTTTAGCGTTGTAGCTATTTTATTGGTTAAATTAACACGATCTTGTACTAATTTACGGCGATATTCGACAAGCTGCGCAAGACACCTAACGTCTTCTGAGTCAGGTCTAATAACCGTTAATTTATCCATATGAAGTTGTAAAATTTCAACTTGAATAATCGCATCAGTAGGATCATCTTTAGCCCCGCTGTGCGTAAATGCTGCACGGTATTTAGCAACACTTGATGGGTTAATCACAAATAATACAATGTGCTTAAATTTACTGAGTGCATATATAAGTGGGCCTTTTTTTAGCTCACACGCGACAGCAACAGGTCTGCCGTTGTAGCGTTGTTTTAACTCAAGCGCCCATGCATTGATTGACTTAGGTTCAGAGGAAATCACACTTAAAAGTTGTGTATTTGTGTCGCGATTTATTTCACAAATATCGTGTTTACGGTCGGCCCAATCGATCCCGATAAGGGCAGCAAAATCTGAGACGTTAAAGGCTTCCATTTTGGGCCTCCTAGAGGTAAAGTGAAAGAATAGATAGAGGCTAATAGTGTTTCTCGCAGGTCTTATAGATAGTCGGCATTACGACAATCCCTGAGTATGCGTATTGAAACAAATTACTCCTGTTGATCCGAAAGTCTTGTTACAAACATTAATTGTTTCCGCTCAAATATTCGTAATCAACAGAAGCATATTCCATGTATTAATGAGATAGGTAAATACATTAATTAATGGAACGGAGTAACTATAAGCTACCTAATTATGTATAGTGCCCCACGGCTTAACTTATTTCTTTTTCATTCCTTGTACTGCTTTAAAGCGTGGGTTGTTTTTACAAATTACAAATACACGACCTTTGCGTTTTACAATTTGACACCCCGGGCGTTGCTTCGCACTTTTTAGAGAACTTAATACTTTCATATCTTTTCCTTTTTAACAGTCGATAAATTTTTAAAACGACGGTTAAACTGCGCAACACGGCCATCTGTAGCAACAGTTTTTTGCTTGCCTGTATAAAATGGATGTGAGTCACTTGATACGTCAATAGGTACATATGGATAAGTATTACCGTCTATTTCTACTGTGCGGCTTGTTTTAATGGTTGAGCCAATAATAAAGTAAGAATCGGCAGCAGTATCGTGAAAAGCAACCACTTGGTAATCAGGATGAATATTTGGTTTCATAATACGCCTCAATAAGTGATATGTGATAATGTATCATTTTAATTTAACGTATTTATTCTCTCATTGCAAATTATTTAAATGCTCCCCAAAAGGGGCGTAATTGCTGGCTATTTGTGCAAACAAATCAAAAAATAAGCACTTGAATTAAAAATGCTGGCTATTGGCGTTTAGGCTGTTATAACTATATTTAAGAGTTAAAACGTTAACAAATACGGTTATAAAGTTATTACAGAGGTTATGTATGAGTGACGCAACACAAGAACAAGAACAAATTGACCAAGGGGTGATGGAAACCCTAAGAGAGCGCGACCACAGTACCTTGGCGCAACAAGTAAATCCGTTAACCTGCAACCACAATGATATTGTAGAGTTACTAGCAAGGTATATGGCACTTAGTGAGCAAGAAGATGATGAGCTGTTTGATACTTGGTTTGATAACCTAACTAAAGAGCAACATACTGTTTTAAAAGTATTTGAAGTTTACCGTGGACAATATGAGCACCAAAATTAAAGTGTTTATTTTTGTAAGTATGCCAAATCCAGTGGTTATTTAAATAAAACTAAATAGCCACTACTACTTTTTAACTAGAAAGTAGTAATGTTGTATCAACCACTACTCCCACCTGTTTTCATCATAATTTTTTGCGGATTTAATCTTATCTTTATTTAGGTACGACTTACTGATATTCATAAGTATTTATTGCTATTTTAAGGTAATGTCCTAGTTTTAATAGACAGACTGTTTATAATTTAAATAAGTTTATGGGTTATATACTCGAAAATATTCGCTCCCATTTCGTAATTCATAAAACACTTAAAATTAATTGAGCTTTAATGATTAAACCTGAGATCCCAAGTAACGAAGCAGAGCGATTACATGCGTTAAAAACATTAAAAATTCTAGATACGTCGCATGAAGAGCGCTTTGATCGTGTTACTCGTATTGCCAAGCGTATGTTTAATGTTTCTATTTCATTGGTTACTTTAATTGACGAAGACCGCCAATGGTTTAAATCTAGGCAGGGGCTTGATGCGCCTGAGCTTCCTCGCGAAACCTCATTTTGTGGCCATACCATAAATCAAGACGAGCTCTTAATAATCCCAGATACAGTCCAAGATAAAAGGTTTTTTGATAACCCTTTTGTTACAGGCGATCCTAAAGTACGCTTTTATGCTGGCTTTCCTTTAAAATTAAGGCAAGGGGTTATTATAGGCACTTTATGCCTTGCCGATAATAAACCTAGACACCTTAATGATGAAGAAAAAAAATTACTAAAAGATTTAGGCACGTTGGTTGAGCAAGAGATTCAATCAATTCAACTAGCCACAATTGACGAGTTAACAAGAATCTCTAACCGGCGTGGCTTTTTGAGCCTTGCTGAGCATACGCTAAATATATGTAGGCGAAACAAAGTATCAATGTCGTTTATCTTGTTTGATCTTAATAAGTTTAAACAAATTAATGATGTTTATGGACACCACGAAGGCGATTTTGTATTGAATAAATTTGCGCAAATTATGCTTAGTTCATTTTGTGATTGTGAAGTAATAGGCAGACTTGGCGGAGATGAGTTTGTAGTAATGCTAAGTGATTTAGATGAAACAAAAGCTGAGTTTGTTTTACAAAGGTTTGCGGATGCAATTGCGCATGCCAATAATACCTTAAATAGGCCTTATAAAATCGATTACAGTGTAGGGGTAACACACTTTAAATACGATACAGGTAAATCGGTTGAGGATATGATTCAAGATGCTGATGTTGCAATGTATCAGCAAAAAAAGCAGCAATCACTTTAGTTGTACTAGTGTGATTACCAAGGGATTGTGTCGGTCTAATTACCGAGCGACTTTGTCGTAAATAGCATATCAGCCAGTTGTTAAACTGGCTATGATTTATGCCTATTCTTACAACGCTTGCGACCTTGCAACTCTCAGTGCAGTGGTATTCAAATTGTTTCTTAACCACATGCTACGCACACCGCCTGCGCTAATATCAATACCGAGGGCTTCAGTCAGCTTGATGGCCACTTTCTGTTGACCAAGGTGGGGATGCTCAACGGAGAATTTTACGACTGCATCTTCGATGGCTTTATCTACACAGTTTTTATGTCTTATATCGGGAGTTTCTTGGCGTTTTAAGGCATCAGGACCGCCTTGCTTAACCAGTCTTAAGTGTCGGTGAATAGTGTCTCGTGAGACGCCACTTTGTCGTGAAGCTGCACTGATACTTCCAAGCTTTTCGATTAATGCCAACACCTCTAGTTTCTTTTGTACTGCTAAGTCTTCTGATTCAAGCTTACTTGGCTCATTTACTTCAGATACCTTGAGTTGCCGCCCTGCGAAGTGTGCGGTGAAGCCTTTCTTGCTGGTGTTTCGGATCTCAATTTTCTGATTAGCTATGGAATGTTTTAGCGGTGAATCAATCAAATAGAACTTGTTACCGTAGCTGAAGGTGTGGTCATTGCGGATCTTACGATGGTCTTTAATGACGCAGATATCATCAAGGTTGGTGTGTTTCGATAATGGTGTAAATTCAGGCGCTTGCTTTGATTTCACTTGAATTCTAGACTGCCAGAATTGTGGGATGAATACATGTTTCAGGTATGCATTAGCACTGGCTATATCTTTAATATTGTTAAGCCTTAGCTCAGGTACAAGACGGTCTTGAAATGTATCAAAGGCACGTTCAACACGGCCTTTACCTTGAGGCGAATTGGCGAAGATAATCTCAATACCCAATTCTTCACATGCACGCTGCATTTGTGAGAAGTTGCAACGCTTAGGGCCGCCGAAGATACCCGCTCTATCCACGTACAGCGTTTTAAACACGCCCTTAGTTTCGATGCAATCTCGCATGACTTTCATACAACCAGCGGTGGTTTCAGATGGGAAGAACTCTGCATGTACTTCACTGGTGGCATCATCAATCATCGCAATCAAACAATGCTTCTTATCGCCAAACCAACGATGGGGACTACCATCCATCTGCATCATTAAGCCCGGCGCTGCCATACGCTCTCTGCGTTTTCGAACATTGCTACGTCTTCGTTTGGCTCGTTTAACGTGATGAATATCATGTGCCCAACCGCGAAGGGTTTCACGCTTAATAACAATGTTCTCATTCGTAGCTAATTGTTCAGCCAAGTGCAACAGATTCAAATCGTAATATTTTTCCTGAATCAATTTTTGAACCGCTTTTTTTATTGATACCGGCGTTTTGTTGGGTGGGGCTTTGCCACTGTTACCATGCACAACAAACTGAATACCGACTTTCTGATATCTCTTCACATAGCGTTCTATTGAACGTCTAGACTTACTGAGTAACTTAGCAGCATTGGCAATTGTTATTCTGCCTTCAACCACTTTGGCAATTATATCAACGGTTAGTTGAGCTTTAGAATCCATCACAATCATCCTCAACATGCCTTCTAGTATTCAAAAACAAGAACACTAACAAACATGTAAAAAAGAGACCGACAGTTTCCCTTGGTAATTAGCAATTACGACAGAATTGCTTGGTAATTAAGATACGACAAAGTCGCTTGGTGTTAACAACTTTAGTTGTACTAGCTCAGACTTGATCTG
This sequence comes from Pseudoalteromonas sp. HL-AS1, assembly GCF_031198785.1. Taxonomy (NCBI): domain Bacteria; kingdom Pseudomonadati; phylum Pseudomonadota; class Gammaproteobacteria; order Alteromonadales; family Pseudoalteromonadaceae; genus Pseudoalteromonas; species Pseudoalteromonas sp. HL-AS1. Next base: position 714,313 of record NZ_CP133570.1, on the reverse strand, counting down.
ACAGTTACCCGTTTTTTAATCGGTGACTGTCAGTCTAGATTTGAGCTAAATTTTTCTCAGCCCAGATCAATTTTCCATCTAATAAAGTTTCTAATGGCGTTCTGCCACAGCATATTTTTCCTTGATGAGTTCGGTCATTATTGTAATAAATCATCCATTCGTCCAGATCCTTTTGCAATTCCGCTAATGAGCTATATAGCTTTTTACGGAATGTAACTTGATAGAATTCATTGAGTATCGTTTTGTGGAAGCGTTCGCAGATACCATTTGTTTGCGGTGACATAGCTTTGGTTTTTGTATGATCGATATCATTAATAGCCAGATATAACTGGTAATCATGATGTTCGACTTTGCCACAATATTCAGTGCCTCTATCGGTTAGAATACGTAGCATGGGAAGCTCGTACTGTTCGAAGTACGGCAGTACTTTGTCGTTGAGTATGTCAGCCGCAGTAATTGGCGTTTTCGTGGTGTAGAGCTTAGCGAACGCTACTTTGCTGTATGTATCAACGAAGGTTTGTTGGTAGATACGCCCAACGCCTTTGAGATTACCCACGTAAAATGTATCTTGAGAGCCTAGATAACCTGGGTGAGCCGTTTCAATTTCACCACACGCTTCGTCATCATGTTTTTTCTTTTCAAGCGCAGCTACTTGAGCGTCGGTGAGAATGATACCTTCGTTAGCAACTTTATTTTCTAGTGCCTTGAGACGCTTTTTGAAGTTCTCTAGGTCATGACGTAGCCATATTGAACGAACACCGCTGCCAGAAACGAATACGCCTTGTTTTCTGAGTTCATTACTCGTTCTGTGTTGGCCATGAGCTGGATAATCGACAGCGTATTTAATGACGGCTTGTTCAGTTGCTTCATCAACTCTATTTTTTAAGTTTGGCGCTCTACGACTTTTATCAATTAACGCATCAAGTCCACCGTCTTCGACGAGTTCTTGATATCGATAAAATGTATCACGGGATACGCCCATCACTTTGCAGGCTCTTGATACGTTGCCAAGTTCTTCTGCAAGATTAAGTAAACCCGCTTTGTGTTTAATAATTGGATTGTTAGTATGTAGCATGAGAGTTACCTCTTATATGTTTTGATTTAAAGATTCGACACCTTTTATCAAAACGGGTAACTCTCACTTTTTCAAGTTGATGTGTCAGATCTTGTCTGAACTAATACACTTTAGTGATCTATTTAGTTTAATTGCTGCTTGAACTTCACTTAACTTCCTCATGCTAGTACGAATCTTATAATAGGTAGTTATTGGCTATTGCAGTCATTTTTTGCAGCGGGTGATGCTAAAGACACATTTGGTTGCCAAATCCTGTCCCATATTTTATGAAGATTGTTTAAGTTTGGTCTTTGACTTATTTTTTCAAAGTTACCAATGCTCACCTCTGAATCATTTTTTTGACCCACTACAAAATTAAACACATAGTTGCATTCCATGCCCATACGTAAATCAGAAAGTACAATACTGCTTTGCTGTTGGCGCACCGAATAAAACCCTTTAGTAAACCACTGCAAGCGTTTTATAGCCCATTCATCGCTAATATTATTTAACAATGAAGGCGTTGTTTGATAAGGCGTTAATGTAACATCGCTGGGCGCGTCAAATACTGATGCATAACCTTCGTAGTATTGTCCGTCAGACATCACAACAATACGCCACAGCAAAGTGGTTATCGGTGCAGGCGTACTAATATACGCATTTACTGGTATTTGCCTGTTGTTGAGTGCTGTTTTCACCTTGTCATCAATACTTACTTTTAAAATTAAAGCACAAAATAAATATAGACTACTTAAAACTAAGGCCGCTGAATTTATACGATAAGCCGTTGCTGCTTGTATTTTGGGTATTAGCGTACATATTACGCCAATTAATAAAGGAAGCGTGTAAGCGGGGTCAATAATAAACACACTAGAAACCGCAAAGGGGTACTCAGTAAAAGGCCAGAGTAGTTGTGTACCGTATACCGTTAGGCTGTCTAATATGGCATGTGTAGATAAACTTAAAAATACTAGCCAAAACCAGCGTACTTTATAAATTTGCATTCCCGCGTGTATTTTTAATATTAGCCATACAATGAGAGGGCTAATTAATAAATGTATTAATAACGAATGACTAAAGCTACGGTGATAAGTAAATGCTTCTACAGAGCCACCATATGGCAAAAATACATCTAAATCAGGGAGTGTGCCTAAAATTGCTCCCCATAAAACGGCTTTTCGACCTATTTTATTGCCTAATACCGCATAACCTACAGCACTGCCTAATACTATCTGCGTTAAAGAATCCATTTTGATTAATACCTTTAATTACTACTTTTATTATTTATACTTTTTGATTATTAAAAAGCGTCAAAAAATAATGTGGAATATTTGATAAGCACATCAATGCCTAAAATTTATAAACTAAGCCTAGGTTTTATAAAATCTAAAAATGCTGTAATGCGAGACGATACAGCACTATTTTTATAATACACGGCTTGTACAACCTCTCGGTTATTAGGTGAGCTAACTGCACTGGGTAACACTTCAACTAATTTACCTGTTTTTAGGTCATTGCCAATCATAAAGTGAGAAAGTAGCGCCACACCTTGGTTTGCAATACATAGTTGGCGCACTGTTTCGCCGCTGCTTGCGCTAAGCGAAAACGTAAATAAAGCGGGCTTTACTAACGGCCAATTGTTTAATTTAGGGAAGTCACTAAAACCAATTATCTTGTGATTTTGTAAGTCATCTATTTGTGTAATTGCTGCGTTGTTTTTTATATATTCTGGGCTGGCTACAATACGTAACTGGCTGCTGCCAAGTTTACGAACATGTAAATTTGAGTCTTTTAAATCACCAATACGTATGGCTAAATCGGTTTTATGTTCAAGTAAATCAATAATGCTGTCGTGTGAGGTTATATCAAGCGTTATGTGGGGGTATTGCTTGGCAAATTCGCCAATTAAAGGCGTAAGTTGGTGCAATACAAAAGGGCTTGCCGCATCTATTCGCAGCTTGCCACTTGGCGCTTGTTTTAAAAGCTTTATGGCTTCTTCACCGGTATAAAGCGTATTTAACCCTTCGCGCGCATATTTTATAAAAGTATGGCCTTCTTCGGTAAGCTCTAATCGGCGTGTTGTTCTGTTTAGCAAAGTGCATTGCAGTGTATTTTCAAGGCGTGATACAGCTCGCGACACTTTAGCCACCTGTTGATCGAGCAAATTAGCCGCCCCCGAAAAGCTTCCGCAATCTACTACCGTTATAAACGTTTCTAAATCTTCAGTTTTTGAATGAACAGCCATAAATATACCAACACCATCTTTGCATTATTAACAAAAGTATTTTGTCACTAATGCTATTTTTTGCAAACGATATTTTAGCCAAACTACATTCTTCAAATATTAATGAGGATATAACTATGCCATTGGCTTTGTGGGCGCTTACCTTAAGCGCATTTGCAATAGGAACAACTGAGTTTGTAATAGTGGGATTAGTACCCACCATTGCAAACGACTTAGGCGTAAGCCTACCTTCAGCAGGTTTGCTTGTAAGTTTATATGCGGTTGGCGTTGCCATCGGTGCGCCGGTGCTAACGGCTTTAACGGGTCGCTGGAATCGTAAAGTGGTACTAATAAGCTTAATGGGCTTATTTGTTTTAGGTAACTTACTTGCATGGCAAGCGCCAAGTTACGAAACATTAATACTTGCGCGCATTTTAACGGGGCTTGCCCACGGTGTGTTTTTTTCAATCGGATCGATGATTGCCACTAGCCTAGTAAGCAAAGACAAAGAAGCCAGTGCAATAGCCATTATGTTTACCGGGCTTACTGTAGCACTCGTAACTGGTGTGCCACTAGGTACATGGATTGGACAACACTTTGGTTGGCGTGCAACGTTTTTAGTTGTGTCGGTATTAGGTTTAATTGCATTAATCGGCAGCTCTATTTTAGTGCCAAAAAACTTAAAACAATCAATACCAGCCACGTTTAAAGAACAACTACAAGTAATCGTAAAACCGCGTTTATTACTCGTATATTTAATGACGATACTGGGCTACGGCGGCACGTTTACAGCGTTTACTTATTTAGCACCTATTTTAGAGCAACAAACAGGTTTTGCGCCTTCGGCTATTGCCTTAATAATGCTTGTTTACGGCGTATCGGTAGCGATAGGTAATATTTGGGGTGGAAAGTTGGCCGACAAACGCGGCCCAATTAGTGCCCTGAGCATTATATTCAGCGCTTTGAGTATTATTTTACTGATATTTACCTTTACGATGGAATCAAAAATTGCTGCTGTACTTACTATTTTAGTCTGGGGCGCATTTGCTTTTGGTAATGTGCCAGGCTTGCAACTTTATGTAGTAAAGCAAGCACAAAAGCACACGCCAAATGCGGTAGATGTTGCATCAGGTTTGAACATAGCCGCATTTAATATTGGTATTGCACTTGGCTCAATTATTGGCGGTAGCGTAGTAGAGAACATGACCCTGCAAGATACAGCATGGATAGGCGCCGTTATCTCTGTTTTAGCACTTGGTGTTACACGCTACAGCGGTATGCTTGATAAACGTGAAATTCAGCAAGCATAAAGTATCTTCTGTTAACCTTGAAACTAAAATTAATGACCTCATACCTGTTATGAGGTCATAGAATTTTAAGTGACAGTCTTAATAAGAAGTAAAAGGTGTATTTCGTAAAACTATAGGGCGTGTTGCTCTTTGGTTGTTGAATTTGCAGTAGTAAGTTTGGTTTTTAGGCAAGGCAGAGCCTATGTAGTGTGGTTGTTCCCCATAAATAGGCGATAACGCAGCATAAAAACCAAACATACACTGCCCGTTGGGTTCTTTCTAGGAGCGATTAACTCTTTGTTGCCTACATGGATGTAGGTAAGGGGCGTGAGCAGGACGCGGAAGCTTTGCTCGGTTTTTACTTATTCTTACATGGATGTAAGCCAGTAGGGTAACGCAGGAGCAGTTACCGAGCCCACTAGGTTACAAACCTCGCGCCGCGATTAAATCGCCCCTAGATTGAACAAATTTCAATCCACAAAGAACAACACGCCCTAGTGAAGTTTGTATTTCAAAACCGATTATTTTATAAGGATAAACCATGACAAAACGTGTAATAGAAATGCCAGAACTAGGTATGGGAACATTCCGTTTGGAGGGCGACACTGCCTATAACTCAGTAAAAATGGCGCTCGAAGTTGGGTTTCGCCATATTGATACTGCACAAATTTATGGCAACGAAGAGCAAGTAGGCCAAGCCATAAAAGATAGTAATATTCCGCGCAGTGAAATATTCTTAACTACCAAAGTGTGGAATAACAAATTAAATAAAAGCGACTTTATCCCAAGCGTTAAAAAGTCACTTGAAAAGCTACAGGTTGATTCGGTCGACTTACTGCTAATTCATTGGCCATCGCCTGCTAACGACGAGCCAATGAGTGAATACCTCACTGAATTACTAAAAGCGAAGCAGCTTGGTTTGACTAAGCACATTGGTGTATCAAACTTCACCATTGCAAACTTAAATGAAGCAATGCAAACACTCGACTCGCGTGAAATATTTACCAATCAGGTTGAGGTTCACCCATATTTAACTAATACTAGATTGCGTGCGTTTTGTGCTCAGCACGATATACACGTAACGGCGTACATGCCATTTGTAGTAGGCAAAGTACTTAAAGATCAAACCATTATCGACATTGCTAAAAAGCACGATGCAAGTCCAGCACAAGTTGTTTTAGCATGGGTTAACGCCAGCGGTATGACGACAATTCCATCATCAACTAAGCGCAAAAATTTAGAAGATAACTTTAACGACCACGTTAAATTAGATGATGAAGACATAGCCCGCATTGATGGCCTAGATTGTGGCGACCGCCAAGCAACACCAGACTTTGCGCCGCAGTGGGATTAGTAAACTTACCTCAAACGCAAAGTTAAACTAAATATTTTAAGGTGTAGATTATCTACACCTTAACTTTTAAAAAGGAATACACATGTTAACGGTTATAGCTGCACTGTCGTGCAAAAATATTGATGCAGATGTGATGCTTACAGCACTTGAAAACTTACAAAAGTCATCGCGCCAAGAAGTAGGGTGCTTACGTTATGAACTATCGGTAAAAAGTGATGATGAACATACCGATTACGTTGTTAGCGAACAGTGGGCGTCTGACGAACACTTTGAAGCGCATAAAAACGAGCCACACTTTAAAGCGTTTGGTATGCAAGTTACTGGGCTTTTAACCAATAGTAGTATCGATGTATATAAATCAATTGGTTAAATTATTTTTATAGTGCTTATTATGGTATGTATTAAAATACTTAGCTAAATTACATGTAATAAAGTAAATACTCAAATAGGTGCTGTTAACTTACATCACCTTTTTATTAAGTCCCCAATCGCTTTAATCCTAACTTTCTCCAAAATATCAATTAAATCTCGACGTTATTTAAATCAACTGATTAGCTCAGTTATACCCTAAGTAGCACGTAAAATTACTCTGCACTATTTTTACGTGCAAAACAGACTCTAATAAATAGCTTATTTAATTTATTGTTTACATTAAAGTTCTCTGGTGTAAATATAGAAACATGTAATATAAGTCATTTTGGTTTGTTATAAAAAACAAAATGGTTTTGAATAATCTGTTAGTAACGCAAGGTAATTCATGGCAATTGTACATTTCGAATCTGTACCTTTTAGGGATATATACGGTGATAAAAATGGAGTTATCGATGGAGACTTTAATGAGCAATCTCTTAGTGAACACTTAATCGAATACTGGGTTAGCTACGTGGAATGTCACCATTGCCCAAGGGGAAATACTTGTAAATTTGCCATACCTCATCATAAATGGGAGTGGAAGAAATTAGAAATACAATGTGGTGTTAAATCTGAGTTTATAAAAAATTTCGTAGCACTTACATTTGATGAGTATCTCGAAGCCGAAAATCATGTCCAAGAGAGGTTGTTATCAGCTACATTTTATCTTTCAGAATACACCATGATATCAGAGCAGCAAATCGGTTGGACTATAGATGATGAGTGGCTTAAAAATTTAGGTACATATGGTAAAGCTTTTCTCGGCAATATAGTTCACTTGAGAGAAAAGCTGACATATGCGGCACAAGATTTATCTTATATACCAAACCTATATAGTCGTAAGCCAATACTCTTGGTTGAGGGACAGTCAGAAAAAGCTTTTATAGATAAATTGCGAGAATCACACAATAGCTGGTTTACAGATCTTCGTACTGAAGTTTATGGTGGAAATGGTAACGCACATCCTAGGCGGATTCAGATGCGTCTAGATAAGTATGTAGAGGATGGTTACACCTGCTATATGCAAGGTGACAAAGATGGAAATGAAAAGGGAAGTTTTGAAAGGCTCATAAAACATAATACAGTCGAAGAGAAAAATACTTTTCTTTTCGACTTCGATTTTGAGTCAGCGATTCCAAGAAAGTTATTATTTTTAGCTCTACAGAATCTTGATTTGCTCTTAGATGTGGATATAAAAGCTTTTCTAATGCAGATTGATCATGAATCTTCAATTTGCACCCAAATTAAATCTGTCTTTGATGTCAATTTAGAACCTTATAAAGTGCAACTTGCAGATGAAATAGGCTGGATTTTTAATAATAGTGAATTTCATTGGTACCAAGATAAGGATGGTTTTATGGAGGAAACTGAACTGGGACGTTTTTTGGATTTTGTTATAAAAATGAAATAGCATTACTAATAATGCATTTAAATGAAAATATTTTATAAGCTCTTTCTTTACGCCGCATTACAACCTAAATGCTAGTCATTATTAATGTAGCGTTAGGTTATTTTTATAATATGGAGATTACGGTGACAAAGTTATTATCTTTATTTTTTTTGTTCATTTCTTTTAATCTCTTGGCTGATTTTATACATCCGATGGACTTTGATAATTCTAAAGCTCAGCAAAATAGAGTTATTGAGATTATCAAAAATCGTGTTAAATATGATTATTGTGACAGTGGGTTAGATATGTGCCAACCAATGATGCTGAGAATGATGGAAAGTGAAAACTTAAAAGCCTTTAAAAATGCATCTCAAGTAAATAATAGAGAAATAATGGATCGTGTAATTAAAGATTATTGTAGTAGTGGTCTTGATATGTGTAGCTATACAAATATTTTTATGATGTATCAAGAAAATCTTAAAGCGAGTAAAGAATCACTAAGTTGGTAAATTATCCATACATAATCTACAAGGACTAAAAGTAAAGCTCTTAGCATTTTACTCCGTCGCACTTAGACTCACATTTTAGCCACCTATTTTGGAGTGTTAGTCATTTTATCAGAGCTAAAACATAAGTTTTTTAATCATTAGTTGGTAAATTGCTAGCTGAAAAATCACAGCTAATAAAGCTTTAATAGCCTTTAGCTGTATCAATTTATATGGAGATAATAATGAAAAAATTAATCGGACTAGTAGCGTTGCTAGGCTTTGTCTCATTTGCACAAGCTAATGGTAGTTTTGTAGTGAATGCCAAATTTTATGATAATAAAAACCTAATTGGCTCGCCTACTTTAGTTGTAAATTCAAATGAAGAGGCATCAGTTTCAGTTGATAATTCGTATAGCTTTGCTCTTACAGTAGCGCCAATTGATGATTCTACTGTTAGTTTAGCAACTGACCTGAAGCTAGGTGGAAAACACATGGCTCCCTCTTTAGTTGTTGAACTAGGCAAAGAAGCAAGTATCAATATTGATGGTAAAGAGCTTTCAGTTTTAGTAAGCAAATCAAGCAGCTAACAAGTTAAAATTAGGAATATAATTAATGAAAAACTCAAGAAATGAGATAGTAAAATATGGAGTCTCTTTTGGTACAGCTCTAGCAATTGCTATTTCATGGAGTGCTAACGAGTCTGTGTTATGGGCAATTTTGCATGGTTTTTTATCTTGGTTTTATGTTATTTGGCATGTAATTACGCGATAAGTGCTTTCGCGTGTGCACTGATTGATTATGTTGATTGCGGTCAATGTGAATAGTCGAGTAATTACCATTTAAAACGATTAAGTTAAAAATATAAAAGGAATAATTAATAATGAAAGGTGCGGGTGGAAGCTCTGGTGGTATTGGGCATTTTTTTATTGGTTTGATTATGATGTGCGGTGGCTTTTATATGCTGCTAAACGCAATTTCGGTGACCTCTAATTTTGGACTAAGTTCTCGCATTTATAGTGTTAATGCTTTAGGTGGCTTTGGCGTTACAGGCGGCATGGTTATGATCCCATTTATTTTTGGTGTGGGTCTGATTTTTTACAATTCTAAAAATATTTTAGGCTGGGTGCTATCTCTAGGTTCGTTAACCGCACTCATATTTGGCGTTATATCGAGTGTGCGATTTAGTATGCGAACTATGACGTCGTTTGATTTGATTGTTATTATAATTTTAGCGTTTGGTGGCTTAGGGCTGTTTTTACGTTCGCTTAAATCTATTGATACTTAAATAATTACCACGCTTTGTTTTAAATACAATTTTAATTATAGGCATTTAACATGATGTTCTAATGCTTAAGCTAATACATTAATAATGTAATCCTTCCTATTTACTGCTTAACCAGTAACGTATTTTAAAGAGATTTATGTGAACAACTCAATACAGCTAAAACTAATTGCTACTCACTTATTAGCACAAAGAGAAGAAAATCCAGCACGTTCAAACTTTCCTAAAGAGTTAGTATGTAGTGGTCAACTAATTTTGGCCACAGTTTTAGAATCTTGGTATCTAACCTCAGATTCATTTGGTGCTAAACCTGCATTATAATGATGTGGTCTAACATTGTTGTAATATCCGTTGATATAATCACTCACACTATATTTAGCTTCTTCAAAGTTTTCATATCCAACTTTTGGCATCCACTCCGTTTTAAAGCTTCTAAAAAATCGTTCCATTGGCGCATTATCCCAACAATTTCCGCGCCGACTCATGCTTTGTGTGATTTTATAGCGCCATAAACGTTGGCGATACTTCAAGCTTGTATAGTGGCTTCCTTGGTCTGAGTGAAACATCAGTCCTGTCGGTTTTCCTCTGCTTTCATACGCGAGTTCAAGCGCTTTTAGCGTTAAGTTAGTATCTGGCGACAATGACATTGCCCAACCAACGACTTTGCGTGCAAATAAATCAACAACGACCGCTAAATAAGCCCAGCGATTACCTATCCAAAGTAGAGTAAGAGGCAGAACGTAGTCGAACTATTTTTCTGCCTCTCCTCTCCGAACCGTACGTGCACCTTTCAGCGCATACAGCTCTCCGCTTAATTGTGGCTTACAGCCATTACAACATCGCTGTAGCGAGATGTGACAGTATTTCTCATTTCATCTCTAAGATAAGGGTTTGATTCAGGTAATCGCCAACGGAAGGGCAACTTAGGACTGCTCACCAGTCGATATAGTGAAGCGCTACATAAATTACCTCGATTGCTTTTACCAAATAATACCCAAGTCTTGGCCTGATTTGGCGTCGGTCGTTTTATCCACTTCATCATTAATGACTTAACGGAGCAACGATATTTCCGCGCTAGCCATTTTGCTAATTTCCAGAAAACTATACGATCAATTTTACTGTAAACTTTAGCGGTATAATCAGTATGACGATAAAATTGCGCCCAGCCTTTAAGCTTGCGGCTGAGTTGTTCAACTTTGTCTATCTTGCTACAACTGTGATCACTGGATAAAGCTTGGCTCAAGGAATGAGAAAATGCTTTAGCCTTACCATGTGGAATACCAGACACCACACGCATATTCCCTTTAGGACCACGTTTCCTTATGATCCTATGACCAAGGAAGATAAATCCATCATTCACATGCGTAATATGGGTTTTCTCCATGTTAAGTGTGAGTTTAAGTTTACCTTCAAGAAAATTTCGACACTGATCACGAATGGCTTCTGCTTGTTGTTTGTTACCTTTGACAATCACAAGAAAGTCATCGGCATAACGACAATAAGCAACCCCAGGTTTCCATTGTCTATTTTCCTCTAGTGCAATGGTACGCTTATCTTGGATTGTACGATTCCAGTACCAGCGATCTTTACGTGCTTTCTTGCTCAAGTAGCATTTATCCAAATACTGATCAAATTCGTTGAGCATGATATTTGACAATAATGGAGAAATGACACCACCTTGTGGTACGCCTTCGCTTGTTGCACAGAATAGATTACGTTCAATATGTCCTGCTTTGATGAACCGCCAGAGCAATTCATTAAATCGTCGACAATTGATACGCTTACGCACACATGTCATCAGTAATTGATGGTGGACTGTATCAAAATAACTTGATAAATCCCCTTCAATTACCCAGCGCCCACGTGGTTCACTTGAGCCTGTCATTTGTAACTTAACAGTTCTAATGGCGTGATGGACACTGCGTTCAGGTCTAAAACCATAGGATAGTGAATGAAAATCATTTTCCCATATCGGCTCCATTGCCATGAGCATGGCACGTTGCACTATTCTGTCTCTTAAGGTGGGTATGCCTAAAGGGCGTTGCTTTCCATTCGCTTTAGGAATATAAATTCGTCTGGCAGGCATTGGTTGATAATTACCCGAGAGTAAATCATTTCTGATCCCATCTAAGTAATCAGTCAGCTTATCCTGTAAGTGAATTTTAGTTATTCCATCAACGCCAGGTGTTTTGGCACCTTTTGAAGAAAGCGTTACTTCAGCCGCTTGGCAAAGCCATTGTGGGTGACTGATAAGGCGCAGTAATCGATTAACGCGACGCGCTTTATCTGTTGCTGTCCATGTTGCTAATTTACGTTGCAGTTCGCTGATTATCACAGGTCTTCACCTCATTAAGGTCAGGTAATTTGCTTGCGCAAATCAATTAAACTGCGCCCCTTCGCCATGTAATGGGCTTTCCCCATCTCAGACTACTACGAACGCTCCGCCAGCTTGTTTGTCATCGGGGTCGTGCTCCCTTAGCATTCAAACAAACCTTCCCCGGTTTACCTATCTGAACTCGAACATATTGGGGTGGATGCCGATCGCAGTCTTTAACCTTATCGTGCTGTAAGGTGATAATACTTAAACGCTGAATTGTGATTTAGCGTTTATCCATTGATAAATACCTACGTGTGATTTATCAAGTCGGCAATAATACTCATACATTTAGTATTATTGCAGCATCATATTGCCTGTTAATTCGTGTAGGCAATGGCGACGTTTCAGCCCATAGATGCGGGTTAATCGGTTCATGTACTTCATCCGTCCAATACTTAGTCTAGAAGAGCATCTTGGCGTAACGAATTCGCCTCACTCCCCGTTGTCAGCGAGTTCCATCACCTTATCAGCATACGATAAGTCACTGCCGCTCAGACTCAACTATCTGCACAACCAGATAGTGCCATAAACAATTTGGCTCCTACCGTATTGCTCATGTATTTCAGATAGACTCGTGGTTCATTAAAGCATTCCTTGCTAGTGCTGAACTCCGGGCACACTATACGTCACATCACCGCACCACACCGTATCCGGCTCAACAACATCAAACTGCCTATCTAGAAAATTCGGGATTTCAAGGTGCTCATTACCACCGCGTTTATATTGATGTTGTGGTACTTGGCAGCTCTCTAGTTTTAGTTTAACCATCAGCTTAGCGGCGCGATAACGGCTTAATTCAAAACCGTTATTCGTTGCAATTGCTGCGATTGTCCGTGCCCCAGCCGAACCGCCACTCATTGCATGTATAACTTTAACTTCCGCTTCTAACCTTACTTGCTCTGGTGTCGATGTTGTATCCCGTATGGCCCAATATTTATAGCTGCTGCGATGCACATTGAATACGCTACACAACACGCTGATTGGGTAACGCTCTCGTTGATTTAATTTCTCAATTAACGAGAATTGCTCAGGGAGTCGGACATCAAGAGACCGGTAGCCTTTTTTAATATATCCTTTTCTAATTCAATGCGTTGGATTTGCTTTTTAAGTTCGCGGATTTCAATTTGTTCAGGCGTCATTGGTGAAGCCAATGGGGACTGGCCATTCCGTTCTTGCTTTAATTGAGTTACCCACTTACTTACAGTTGATTTACCAACCCCCATAGCTTTAGCTGCATCTTCTTGCGTATAGCCTTGATCAATTACAAGCTGAGCTGTTTCTAATTTGATTGCAGTAGAATACGTTGCCCGTTTTAATTTCGTCATTTTTTTCACCCAAATTTGTATGCTTATTAGCATAACATTTCTTTCTTAATGGGTGGCCAAATTAACTATGCCACTACAATACTAGACTCGACTGACGATGCAATAGAAGTACAAAAGTTGATGATTTACTTAAATGATCAAACGGTATATGGCTGGAAGTGTATGCTGCCTTTAGATAATGGCTCAATTATATTAGCGCCTCTTTTACATGCACCTATAAAACAAGCTGAAAATTGCCCACTGTATATAACAAACAATAAAGCGCTTATTGAACCAGAAATTGCATTTATTTTGCAAAGCGATTTACCAAGTAATAAAACCTATACAAATAAAGACGTAGATACTGCATTTGCCAGCGCCCATTTAGCACTTGAGCTTATTCAAAAAAGGTTTGATGAAGACACTCCAAGCACTCACATTGAAAAGCTGGCCGATGGCCTATCTAATCAAGGCGTGTATTTAGGCCCGCAAATAGATAAAGCCAAAGCGTATAACGCAAGTACTGTAAATATCAACGTTAAGCAAACTGAGCTGGAGTTAAACTTGGTAGGTGTGCACCCTGCAGAACTTGCGCAGCTTCCACTTTATTGGGCGGTTAATTACTTATCAGCAAAGGGAATTAACTTAAAAGCAGGGCAAGTGTTTATAACAGGTTCTTACTGTGGCGTGGTTGAGCTTAATACTAATGAGCAAACATGTATTACATATGAAGATTTAAATACATTTAATGTGACATTTTTATCCCATTAAGCGTAATACTCATTTTAACGGTCATAATAAAACAACCGTAAGCGTCTAGCGAACCACACCTAGCATCGATGTTCTGATTATCTAAAAATACCTGCTCAATGATAAATTCGGAGCAGGTGATGAAAACTTACAGAACAAGCGCACAGTGGCAGCAGCTTTTGCTGAAACGCAGTACGTTTAGTGGTACTAATATTGAATTCTGCCAACACCATAATGTCGCTATTACGACTTATTATAAACAACGTGCTTTACTGGCAAAAGACCAGCCTAATTCCACCTTGCCAGTGCACACGCAGTGCCTTACATCATCACGTTTTGTCCAGGTAAAACAAACTACTGAAGTCTGCGCGCAAACTCGTCAAAATACGCTGCAGTTTGATACGCTAACCGGCCAACTCACGTTTCCTATCGATTTAGCGACGGCCGATATCGTTGCCATTATTAAAGGGCTAACGGTATGAGGATGTTCGTTGATGTACCCACCGTCTATTTATGTGCCGATGCCGTTGATTTTCGAAAATCAATTAATGGTCTGGCGGCGTTGGTGGAAGCAGAGCTTGAACTACCCGTGCTCAGTGGTGCGCTATTTGTGTTTTGTAATAAAGGCCGTGACAAACTCAAACTGCTTTACTGGGATAACACCGGTTTTGCACTGTGGTATAAGCGATTAGATAAGCATAAGTTCAAATGGCCCAAACTCATGTCACCCACCATGACCTTAAGCGAGCAGCAATTACACTGGTTATTATCGGGTTATGATGTGATTGGACACAGTAAAATTGATGTCGCAGGTAAGCAAATGCTTTAATATTTGCGATCGATTGATGATCATCAAAGTGAGTTCAGTTAGCACTGCAAAGCCTTTGATGATGCCTTAAAATAGGCGTCATGAAAAATGAACTCGCCCTTAAACAGCGCATTGCTGAACTTGAAAAACTGTTAGCGCAGAAGGATGCCCAGATTGCGGCATTGGAAGAGCGCTGGAGCTTGGCCCAACAAAAACAATTCGGCAAAAGTGCTGAAGGCTTTGCCGGGCAAGGCGAGTTATTCAATGAAGTGGAAGAAATTGTTGAGGAAGTTGAGGCAGAGCAACAATCCATTAGCTATACCCGTAAAAAGCCGGTGCGTAAGCCACTGCCAAAAGACTTACCTCGTGAGCAGGTTATTCACGACATCATCGACAAAACCTGTGATTGCTGTGGCGGTGAGCTACATAAAATGGGTGAAGATAAGTCAGAAAAGCTTGAGTTCATACCCGCTAAAATCAAAGTGATTGAGCATATTAGGCCTAAATACGCCTGCCGTCACTGTGATAAATCCTTAACTCAGACACAGATTAAACAAGCCTCAATGCCTGCCATGCCCATCAACAAAGGCATTGCAACCAGCAGTTTGCTCAGTCAGCTTATCACCAGTAAATACCAATACGGGTTACCGCTGTATCGCCAGGAAGCGATGTTTAAGCAATACGGTATTGAACTCAGTCGACAGACCATGAGCAGCTGGATAGACAAATCAGCCACACTCTTCGCGCCATTAGTTGAACGGCTTAAAGCCGAGTTGTTAAGGCAACCCACGCTGTTTGCCGATGAAACGCCATTAAAGGTGGTGAAATCGGACAAAGTAAACAGTTACATGTGGGTGTATTGCTCGGGTCGAGATTCACCAGACCCGAATAATCCCATCCCTAATATCGTACTTTACGACTTCCACAATAGTCGCGCGGCCGCCTGCGTGGTCAATTATCTTGATGGATATCAAGGGTACTTGCACGTGGATGGCTATCAAGCCTATGCCAGAACAGAGGCAACCTTAATTGGCTGCTGGGCGCATGCTCGTCGTAAATTTATCGACGCGAAAAAGCTACAAGGTAAAAACAAAACCGGCAAAGCGGATGTGGTATTGAGCCTTATCCAAAAACTGTACGGCGTTGAGTCACGCATCAAAGATAAAAGTGTGGATGACAAATATACGGCAAGACAAGAGGTTAGCCTGCCTATTCTTAGCAAGCTAAAAATATGGCTTGAGCAGGATCAGCCAAATTTAGTGGGGAACAGCAAACTGATAGAGGCAGCTAATTACCTGGCAAATCAATGGCACAAGCTCATACGCTATGTTGATGATGGCCGACTTAGTATCGATAATAATAGAGCAGAACGCGCGGTAAAACCGTTTGTGATAGGCCGAAAGAATTGGTTATTTAGCCAAACGGCTAACGGTGCCCATGCTAGTGCCACCCTTTACAGCATTGTGGAAACCGCCAAGATAAATGGTCTAATCCCATTTAATTACATCTGTGCTTGCCTTGATGAACTGTGCCAGCCTGAGCCCGATATCGACAGCTTGTTACCCTGGAATTTTAAAACATAGGTGTAGTTCGCTAGACGCTCACAAACAACCCACTAATTAGCGGGTTGTTTTTATTTGGCTAAATTTTAATTATTTGATTTTAGAGAGTAGTGCGGGATTTATTACGAGATTTCGTACGCCGTGGGCATGATCTTCATTAAAGGCGTTACTTTCACACCATTTACCAACACTGTTTATATCAACCTTTGCCACTTTTGGTTTAACTGACCATGTTACTTGAAAAGGAGAGCCTGCTTCGTTGTAACTCGGGCCAGTAGTTGAACCGCTATAAACAACCGGTTTACCCGTATTTGTAGGTGTAGCAATAGCTTGATAGTAACCATTAACAGATGACACGGCGCTTATTTGAGCAAAATCAAGTGCGTTAGCATCGTTTACTAATACATATACTTGAGCTTCAACACGTAGTTGCGGATTTTTAATCGAATCACTTAAACAACTCCCCAAGGTAGGGCCAGGTTTTACAATTGCTGACGTATGAACGTTATGCACCTCAATGGTATCGCCAACTAATAGCACGCCGTGATCGCTTGGACAAATTTCAATTTTTGCTGGTTTACTTTCACCTTTAGTTAAAGAGCCTGAATATAAGTAGCCACTTTGAAAACCTTTTCCATTACCATTTCCTGCATATTTGCTAAATTCGCCACCGGCATGTTCAGCATTTTTATGAAAGTGTATATTGCATAAGTTCATATTTGATGAAGTTGGGGCATGAGAGAAAACTGCCGTGTTTTCGCCTTTATAATTATCAATATTGCGTGGAGATTGTGGCCCAAAACCTTTATTAGCGGTGTTTTTAGCAAGCGCTGCACGCTGTATTTTTATTATGTCGTCATTTACTATTTCGTGGTTAGCTTTAGCTAGTGTATTAAAAGATAGGATAGTGATTACAGCAGAAATTACACTTATTTGTGTTTTGATTGTCATTGACTCAGTGCCTTTAAATTATATTTTGCGTAACAATTAAGTTAACAGATCTTGTTTTTCGTCAAATAATCCTAAAATAATTAAACTAATGCAAAACTATTTAATAGATAAATCGTATTTTAAAATAAGTGCATCTATATAGCGGGTGCGTAATGTATGTTGTTTTTCATGATCGGCGCCATGCCCTAACGCTTTGTTTAAAAGCTTCATGGCGGGGTGTAGTAGCGCTCTTTCTTCTTGGTTTAAACTCGCTTTACTGCGCAGTTCTGTAATGTCGTCAACTAATAGCCTGCCAATGTCTACCGAGACTATTTCGTCTATTAATCCATTTTGAGTAAGTACGCCATATTTACTGCATAAAAACTGTTGCCAAACTTGCTGTAAGTGCTCGTCTATTTCACAGCCAAATAGCTCTTCGCTAAACATAAATCCTTGCTGAGCGAGTTTAGTTAGGCTTGCAGTATATTGCTGCGCAAAATAATTAAAAGCATGGCTTGATGATTCTATTTTTTGTTTTAAAAGACCTTGCCCCCAATTAACGCAGCCGCGCGGATAATAGTCGTCATATTCTTCGCATTCATACAAACCCGAATATGAGCTGCAGCTAAGTTGACTTTTAATACAGTAACTTGGTTTGGGGAACACACTTCGCTCTTGCCAAGCTAAAAGTGTATCTGCATCTATGTTTAATGCTTGGCACAGTTCATCGGTGTTATAAAAATGAGTTGCTAAGTAGTCAGATAAACGCATAAAGCCTCTGGTATCGTTAAAATAAAATACTGTTTATATATACAGTTGTTCATTTTGTATTACCAAACTCAATAACACAAGCGATTTTATAATTAAATGTGCGCTTATACCTCCAAAAATACCGGCAAGTATGTTACAAATAGCGCAAGTTTTATAAATAATGAATTTTTATGCGCACCCTAAACCAAATTAAACAAGCAAGCCTTATTACAGCTATTAAAACGCCATACTTAGCAAACGGTGAAATTGATCTCGCAAAGTACGATGAACTCGTTGAAATACAAATTGCAGCGGGCGTTGATGGCATTGTAGTTGGTGGCACAACAGGCGAAGGCCAGTTAATGAACTGGGAAGAGCATTTAATGCTTATAGCGCACAGTGCAAACAAGTATGGTGACAAACTGGTTATTGTTGGTAATACCGGTAGTAACAACACCCGTGAAGCGATTAAAGCAACTAAATATGGCTTTGCCAGCGGTATGGATGCAGCACTGCAAATTAACCCATATTACGGACGTACGTCAATCGCGGGTGTTAAAGAGCACTTTAAACGCGTACTTGATATTGGACCTGCCTTTATTTACAACGTAGCCGGTCGCACAGGCCAAGACCTAACACCTGATATTATTGAACCATTAGCACAGCACTCGAACCTAATTGGTATTAAAGAATGTGGCGGCAATGAGCGTATTGCACAGTATGAGCAGCAAGGCATTGCGTGTTGGTCTGGTAACGACGATGAATCACACGACGCTCGTCATGTACACAAAGCTCACGGTGTTATTTCGGTTACTTCTAACCTTATTCCTGGGTTATTTCGCCAATTAATGGATACTAAAAATGATGAGTTAAATACGTCATTACAACCATTAATGAGCTGGTTGTTCTGTGAGCCAAACCCTATTGCTATTAACACTGCGATGATGATGACAGGTGCAGTAAATCCAGTATTTAGATTACCGTATTTACCGCTTAGTGATGAACAACAAGCTCAAGGCGAAGTTTTAATTAATGAGTTAAATAACAACGATGTTGTTGGCGGTAAAGCTAAGTGCATAAAGCAGGACGATATAGCTCTACTTTCTTAGCAATATGAGCAAGCGCTGAACAGGGTGTTAGTTCAGTGCTTTTTATTAATGATTATTTACTTCTATTGCTAAAATCGGTAAAATTCCCTCCCTTATATCTTATAAAATATGCAGAGCTGTGGAATTTGTTGTTGAAGAACTCGCTATATGGATAAAGCCCGAACAGCGACAAATAAAAGAGAGTAATTGGTTTGATTCCTCCGTATTAAATCTTAGTTGGGTGCCTGCTATGCAGCGACGCCGAATGACTTCCTTTATTAAAATGGCACTCTTTAGTGCTCATCAAGTAAGCACACAAGGTAACTATGTTAACTTACCGAGTGTCTTTTCTTCTCGCCACGGCGATTTTCACAAAACGGCTAACTTACTTGTTGATGTAGTAAATGATCAGCCATTGTCGCCCACTGGTTTTGGGTTAAGTGTGCATAATGCCGCATCGGGGCTTTTCGGGATAATACAGGGTAATACAAGTGCTACAAATGCTATTGCTGCAGGAGCCGAAAGCTTTATTTATGCACTCGTAGATGGCTTTGTAAGACTTGCTGATAACGATCAGCCACACATGTTAATAGTTCATACCGATGAGACTCTCCCCGATATTTACGCTCAGTATGCCGATGAACAGCAAATAGCACACTCTATTGGCTTAATAATAAGAGCGCCGCAAAAAGGCGAACCTCATTTTAGTTTAAATAAAGTATTTAATACGGGCATGGAAAAAAGCGACTTACCAATGAGTATCCAATGCGCTAAAGCTTTGTATGAGCGAAGCAATACATTAATTGTTCATAACACGCTTGAGCACGATTGGCAGCTTACGTACCATGCTTAAAAATGCACAAAGACTATGTGGATTGATTTGGCGGATTATTGCGACTGCATTTTGCTTTTCAGTTTTTGGAATTGGTGGTTTAGTATTAGCCTTTATTGTTTTTCCTGCTCAGCGCCTATTCCAAAGTGACTCAGTTAAACAAAAGCTTAAGGCTCGAAAAACAGTACATTACAGCTTCAAATGGTTTGTTAGTTTAATGCATGTAACGGGCGTTATTCGATTTCATGTCAACGATAAAGCAAAAATTGCAGGCTTAAAAGGGCAATTGATATTAGCAAACCATCCTTCTTTAATTGATGTTGTTGTTTTAATTTCGGTAGTAAAAAATGCAGATTGCGTAGTAAAAGCACATTTATTTAAAAACCCTTTTATGCGTGGCGTTATTAAAAGCACCGGCTACATAAGTAATGAGAACCCACAGGAGCTATTACGAGAGTGTGAGCGCAGTTTGCAAAAGGGTAATAACTTAATTGTATTTCCAGAAGGGACACGGACAGAGCCTAACAAAGCATTAAAGTTTAAACGAGGCGCTGCAAATATTGCAATTAGGTGTCATGCGCCCATTACTACTTTTTTAATTAAAATGAAGCCAAACACTTTAACCAAAGGCGCACCTTGGTATAAGGTCGCGCCATATCAGGCGCATTTTACAATGGGGCTTGCGAGCCAGCAGTTTAATTGTGCAGCGTACCACAGCGATATGCCTGCGATGCAATCACGCCAATTGACTAAAGATTTACAACATTATTTTACACAAGAGCTAAAAAATATATGAGCGAATTAAAAGAACAAATAAAACAACTGATTATCTCAAGCCTTGACCTTGAAGACATGACCACTGCTGATATTCAAGATGATGACGCTTTATTTGTAGATGGCCTAGGGCTAGATAGCATAGATGCATTAGAACTTGGCCTTGCGATAAAGAAGCAATTTGATGTGAAAATTGATGCAAACTCTGAGCAAACTAAAGCGCACTTTGCCTCAGTTAATTCTTTAGCAAAATTTATTGAACAAGCACGTTCTTAATATATAAAAGTAGGAAGAAAGATGAAAACCGCTGCTGAAATTTATGATGTATTACACGGCATTTTAGAAAACGAATTTGAAATAGACCCAGAAGATATTAGCTTAGAGGCTAACCTGTACCAAGATCTTGATTTAGACAGTATTGATGCAGTTGACTTAGTTGTAAAATTAAGAGAAATCACAGGTAAAAAAATTGAGCCTGATGCCTTTAAGCTTGTGCGCACAGTGCAAGACATAGTCACCGAAATAGAAAAGTTAGTTAACTAATACTATGTTAAAAGCAGTTTTAACAACGTTAATTATGATTTGCTTGGCTTGCTACCCTATTATTGTGTACGTAGGCCTTACGCGTTTTAATAGTCAGATTATTACAGTATTACTGCTATTTTTACTCGGGCTTAGACTTTGGTTAAGCAGAACCTTGTTTGATAAAATGCCGTGGTTAAAGCCCGCTACATTTTTAGCAGCCATTACTATTTTGATTTCCAAGGTAATGGATAGCGACTTAGGGCTGCGTTTGTATCCCGTAATCATTAATTTAGTTATGTTAGTTGTGTTTGCGTATTCTTTGTATAAAGGGCCTTCTATTATTGAAACCTTTGCGCGAATTACTGAGCCCTCACTTGATGAAAGCGGTGTAATTTATACAAAAAAAGTAACGCTAGTGTGGTGTGTGTTTTTTGTATTAAACGGTGGTATTGCCCTGTACACCAGTATTTTCAGTAGCCTAGAAACTTGGGCTTTTTATAATGGTTTTATTGCTTACTTAGGCATGGGCGCATTGTTTGCGATAGAGTGGCTAGTCAGACAAAAAGTAAAAAGGAATGCCGGTGTTTAATTCTTTTCAAAGTAATGCGTTAAGAGCATGTTTTAATCATAACGACAATAATATTTTAGAGTATCAGTTTGTTAGTGATATAAACCAAGTTTTAGCAAAGCTATCAACGTTAAATACTAAATCATCGGTTGTTTTATACACCACAGACACCTATGAATTTGCCGTGTACCTATTTGCTTTAGCATTACACGGTAACGCAGTGATTTTGCCGTCGAATGGGCAACCTGCAACGTTAAACTCCTTACTTAAACAAACGCCTTTTTTTATTGGTGAATCTGAATTAGTAGCCGATGTAGAGGCTGATTTTTTAGATGTAGGTACGTTAGACAATCAACCTCATTTCGTATCTCTTGAAATAATTAAATGGCCTGAAGAAGGTACAATTGTTTTTTACACGTCGGGCTCGTCGGGTAAAGCAAAGCCAATTGTAAAAACGTGGCAGGTAATAAATAAAGAATTAAGTACATTAATTAATAGCTACGCACTGATTGATAATCCTATTTTTATAGCGAGTGTTTCGCATCAGCATATATACGGCTTATTGTTTAGATTATTGTGGCCATTACGCGCAGAAAAGGTTGTAAATACAGAACTATTGCATTACCCAGAACATATAGCTACAAAGCTCAAGTTATTTAAAAAAGTAGTGTTTGTTTCAAGCCCAGCGCAGTTAAAACGGTTATGTATTGATAATGTTTTAGTGGATGATAAGTCTCATTTACAATGGATTTTTTCATCAGGCGGACCGCTATTAAACGAAGATGCTGTATCGTTGTTTACGCAATTAAATAAACCAGTTACACAAGTTTTTGGTAGTACCGAAACAGGTGGTATTGCATATCGACAAGTTACTTCACTTGAAAAGGTTAGCCTTTGGCAGCCATTTTCGGGTATTAAAGTACGGGCTTTGGACGATCAGCGTTTAATTTTAAACTCACCGCTCGTTCGCGACAAGAATTACCCTTTAGATGATAGAGGCGAAGTACTTAAAAATGGTCAATTTAGATTATTAGGCCGATTCGATCGAATTATAAAATTAGAAGAAAAACGATTAAGTTTAGATGAGCTAGAACAACATTTGTGTACTAGTGAGTGGGTAAGTGAAGCTAAAGTAATCGCCTTGCCTGGTGAGCGATTAATTGTAGGCGCTATTGTTGTGCTTACGCATAAAGGGCAGATGTTTTTTAATGGTGACGGTAAGTTAGCTACAAATGATTTATTAAAAGCGCATGCATTAGCGCGCTTTGAGCGAATTTGTATCCCTAAAAAGTGGCGTTTTGTAGAGCAATTACCATACAACTCACAGGCAAAGTTAAATTTAAAAGCATTGGAGAGTCTTTTTGCAAAAGTTGACTAAAACACAGCCTGATTTACTGTCTTGTGAAAAAGCAGAGCAAAAGTATAAATTAAGCTTACTAGTTCCTCATGATTTAGATTATTTCAAAGGACATTTTACGGATGGCCCAATACTCGCAGGTGTTGTGCAATTAGACTGGGCTGTGGCTGCAATTTGTAAATATTATAATGTTCAGCAACCTGTTAAAAATGTTGAAGTATTAAAATTTCAGGTAGTGATTACCCCAGGTATAACAATCGAATTATTGCTTGAGCAAAAAGCAGAGAATAAATATACCTTTTCGTATAATTCAAATAAAGGACAGCATGCATCTGGTCGTGTTGTTTTTGAAAGCCTAATAAATGAATAACTTTTGTATTGTTATCCCAAATTATAATCACATTACGGTTATTGATGATGTACTGAGCCAATTATCGTCATTTAATCTTCCTATTATTATGGTTGATGACGCAAGCAACGCCGAAGCTAAAAGTGTGTTCAGTAAGCTTGATGCAAAATACACGCAGTTGAGTGTAGTTACCCACGACGATAATCAAGGTAAAGGCGGCGCGGTACAAACAGGCTTAAAGCAAGCATATAAGCTAGGTTTTTCGCATGCGATACAGGTTGATGCTGATGGTCAGCATGACTTATCTGATATTAAAAAACTAATAGCGCTTTCAAACGCTCAGCCTAAAGCGCTTATAAGCTGTTGCCCAATATATGACGATTCAGTGCCTAAACACCGTTATTTAGCACGTTATTTAACGCATGTTTGGGTATGGATTGAAACGTTAAGTTTTACAATTGTAGATTCGATGTGTGGCTTTAGAGTATATCCGCTTGAGCAAAGTACAAAGCTAATTGATGAGGTATCGCTTGGAAAACGCATGGATTTTGACCCCGAAATTTTAGTGCGTTTATATTGGCGCAATGTGCCTTTTGTATTTTTACCTAGCCAAGTAATTTACCCCGAAAATGGGCTTTCTCATTTTCAGCCTTTACACGATAACGTGCGTATTTCTTGGTTACACACTCGCTTGTTTTTTGGAATGTTGATTCGCTCTCCTGTGTTAATTTGGCATAAATTAAAGAGGCGTTATGGCCGCTAAACACTGGTCTAAAATGCAAGAGCGCGGTAATTTCTTAGGTATTCAAATACTGTTATTTGCTCATAAATTACTGGGTAGAAAAGGGCTGTGGATTGTTTTGTTTCCTGTGGTTTTTTATCTTTTTTTAACAGGAAAAGTAGCGCGTGTAGCATCTAAAGCGTTTTTAGCGCAGGTTAATGTTTACCAAGGCTGCAAACAACCTGTTACGTTTAAAATGCAATTAACGCACTTTTGCAGTTTTGCAGATAGCGCATTAGATAAAATTGATGCTTGGCTTGGGCGAATAACCCAACGTGATATTAAATACACGAATGAGCATTTATTTGCTGAGCTAGATGAGCAAAACCAAGGGGCTATTTTTATAGGTTCCCACTTGGGTAATTTAGAGGTGTGCAGGGCACTTAGCCAGCACCGCAGCAGTAAAAAAATAAATGTACTGGTGTTTACCCATCACGCTGTTGAATTTAATAAAATGCTTAAAAAGATTAACCCAGATGTGTCGGTTAATTTAATACAAGTGACTGATATGGGGCCTGACTTAGCTATTTTACTAAAAGAAAAAGTAGAGCAGGGAGAAATAATCGTTATTGTTGGTGACAGAACAAGCACAACAACGGCTTCTCGGTCGGTACAGGTACCTTTTTTAGGCAAAAATGCCCCATTTTCACAGGGGCCTTTTATATTAGCCGCACTGCTTGATTGCCCTGTTTACTTTTTGTTTTGTTTAAAAGATAAAAAAAGCAAAAAGTATCAAGTGATATTTGAACATTACAGCCAATCATTAAAAATGCCTCGACGAGAGCGACAGCAGGCGCTAACACTTATTATTACTGACTATGCACAGCGTTTGAGTTATTACGCAGCTTTATATCCTTATCAGTGGTTTAATTTTTACGATTTTTGGAAAAGTGATCAGCAGGTAGTGCGCGATCAATCAATGGAGAACAAGTGTGACTGAACAAAATATACAGCTTTTTGGCAATCAGCGATTATCAATTGAAGATATTGTTCGAGTTGCCTTTAATGAAACACAAGTGCAATTAAATAGCTGTGAGACTTTTAGCGTTAAAATTAATAGCGCTTTGCATTTCTTAGACACACTTTTAAAAGAAGATGGCGTAATTTACGGCGTTACTACTGGTTACGGTGATTCTGTAACGGTGGCTGTACCCCTTGATTTAGTTGATGAATTACCTCTGCATTTAACTCGCTTTCACGGCTGTGGACTCGGGGATGTATTTAATAAAGTGCAAGGGCGTGCAATTTTAGCGACCCGCTTAACATCACTTTCACAGGGCTACTCTGGTATTAGCTGGGAAATGCTGCACCTACTTAAAGATTACTTAAATAACGATATAGTGCCTGTGATCCCACAAGAAGGGTCAGTAGGTGCCAGTGGCGATTTAACACCGTTATCTTACGTTGCAGGTGCGATGGTAGGCGAGCGTGATGTGTTTTACAAAGACCAAGTACGTAACAGTGCAGAAGTTATGAAAGAAGTTGGCTTAGAGCCACTCACTCTAAGGCCAAAAGAAGGTCTTGCCGTTATGAATGGCACAGCGGTAATGACTGCATTAGCATGTTTAGCGTTTGATAGGGCTAATTACTTAGCTAAACTGGCGAGCCGTATTACTGCATTATCAAGTTTAGCGCTTAAAGGAAATAGCCATCATTTTGATGAGATATTATTTTCAGTTAAGCCACATCCTGGGCAGCAAAAAATTGCACGTTGGATAAGAGAAGATTTAAACCATCACGATCACCCTCGTAATGCAGACAGACTTCAAGATAGGTATTCAATCCGTTGTGCACCCCATGTTATTGGTGTGCTGCAAGACAGTCTGCCGTTTTTTAGGCATATGATAGAAAATGAGCTTAACTCAGCAAACGATAACCCGATTATTGACGGTCAAGGTGAGCATGTATTACACGGTGGGCATTTTTACGGAGGCCACATTGCAATGGCAATGGATAGCATGAAAACAGCCGTTGCAAACCTTGCTGATTTAGCAGACAGACAAATCGCTTCTTTGGTTGATACTAAGTACAACAATGGCCTACCTTCAAACTTGTCTGATAGTGCACCAGAGCGCCGTTATATTAATCATGGTTTTAAAGCGGTTCAAATTGGCTGTAGTGCTTACACTGCAGAGGCATTAAAGCTAACCATGCCGGCCAGCGTTTTTTCTCGCTCTACGGAGTGTCATAATCAAGATAAAGTGAGTATGGGAACTATTGCATCACGCGATTGCTTACGTATTTTACAGCTAACAGAACAAGTGTTAGCAAGTACGTTATTAGCCAGTATTCAAGGTGTTAGATTACGTATTAAGCAAGGCGATCTTGAGTTTTCGACTTTAACGCAAGATATGCAAAACATGTATACCGATATAACAAATTACTTTGAAAACCTCACTGAGGATAGATCAATGGAAGCCGTGCTAAGGCAAACAATAGGGTATATTCAAACTAAACGTTGGGCGTTGTATGAATAGTAAAGGTGCATTATTAACGCATGTGGTAGAAATTGAAATTCCATTTCATGACTGCGACCCGATGAATGTTGTATGGCATGGTAATTACCCACGTTATTTAGAAGTAGCGCGCTGCGAGTTACTGCGGTTATTTGATTATGATTACCCGCAAATGCATGAATCGGGCTACGCGTGGCCAATCGTTGATATGCAAATAAAGTATGTTGCCTCAGCAGTATTTACTCAAAAAATTAAAGTAGCGGCTTATTTAAAAGAATACGAGAATAGACTACGGATTGATTACGTAATCACTGACTCGCTAACTAATAAGCGCCTTACTAAAGCCTCAACCACGCAAGTTGCGGTTGAGGTTAGCTCCAAAGAAATGCAATTTGAATCACCCGCAATTTTATTTAATAAGTTAAAAGCGGTTTTGAAATAAATTTTTATTTTATAGGCGATTAAATGAATTTTTTAAAATGTTTTACATTGAGCATAGCCATTAGCTTTTTGCTGTTTTGCTCTGTAGTAAATGCAGCAGCTATTAAAGGTGAGTTTAAGCAATATAAGCAATTTAATGGATTTGCTAAGCCTTTTATTTCGTCAGGTGTTTTTTCGTTAATTGACGAAAAACTAATTTGGCAAGTGAAAATGCCTGTTGAGAATATGCTCATAATAGAAAACGGCAAAGTGCTTGCACAAAATGCCAATGGTGAGTTAATACCACAACCCGGTAGCGAGCAATTTGTAGGATTACTGAGTGACTTACTTAGCGTAAATATGAGTGCGCTGGAAACACGTTTTGACATTGCTAAAATGCAAGACAGTTGCACACAGTTAATACCAAAAGAAGCTATGCTAAAGCAATTATTTAGTGATTTTATTTTATGTGAAACTGCTAAGCAAGTGAGCAGTATTACACTAAATGAGCACTCAAGAAATAACACAAAAATTGAGTTTACTTATTCCAAATAAAATTATGTTTTTAAATAATGCAGTGGTTAATTAAGGGAATAGTGCGGTGACAAAACGAATTACCGTTATTGTAGGGTGGTTTAGCAGTTTAATTTTACTTTTTGCTGCAGCTTTTTGGCTGTCTAAACCAACGTTTAGCGCCGATATGTTTAGCTTATTACCAAAGTCCCACTCCCAAATTGCACATGCGGAAGATGTTTTTTTTCAGCAAAATGCTAACCGTATTATGTTCTCGTTTGCAGGAAATAATAAAAATAAAGCATTTGATGATTTCCAAAAATGGCTCGACGATAATGCAATTAAAAGCACATTTAACTTTCCGTCCGTTAACGATTTAGCGCAAACATTCTCACCTTTCAAACATGCGTTATTAAGTGATACTTATAAGCAAACATTAAGCAAAAAAACAACGTTTGAACATTATTACCTTGAGCAATTAAATCAGTTAGGCAACCCATTTGTAAGTGCTACCTTAAGCAAAGATACAAGTTTGAGCTTAGCGGCATTTATAGAAGATAACTTAAAACAAAGCCAATTGTTTACGCTTGAACAAGGTCGTTTAACTCGACGTTTAAAAGGCGTTGAATACCGTGTCATTTTGGCAAACTTAGCGCCTGAAAATTTAGGGGTTAATAAATCAATTGATTTAGCAGGCTCGATAATTAAACAGATCAATTTACTTAATGAAACCTACCCTGATTTAAGCATTACTTACTCTGGTGTGCTATTTCATACGGCTGAAAATGCTAAACAAGCTAAATACGAGATGAGCTTGTTTGGTGGCATTAGCTTATTAGCCCTTATTGCGATGGTATTTTGGGTATTTAGGCGTTTAAACAGTATTTTATTAGCAAGCTTTACCGTACTGAGCGCACTTATTGGTGGCGCTATCGCTATGGTGTTGCTGTTTAATACTATTCATTTATTAACGCTTGTTTTTGCAGTCACCTTGATTGGTATTGCCATTGATTATGCATTTCATGGTATGACTGACTTAGCCAAAAAAGAGCATGAAAAAGGCTACAGCAAAGGGACTCAATCTGCGCTTTTACTGTCTCTTATTACGACTACGCTGGGTTATTGCTGCTTACTAGGTGCGCCACTAACGTTATTATCTCAAGTTGGCGTGTTTGTTATTGCGGGTTTAGTGAGTGCTTGGCTATTTACAGTTTTAGTTTTGCCATTGTGGCAATCTACACTCACGTTATCGCCTTCGAGTCTATTGATGAGTCAAAAGCTCATTAAGGTTTTTTTATACTGCAATAGTTTAAAAAAGCCAATACTCATTACGTTATCAGCCCTTATAAGTGCGTTATTTTTAATAAAACCTATTAGCTTTAATGATGATGTAAAGCTATTAAATGCAAGCTCCGAGCATTTAATGCTAAACGAAAAAAAGCATTTGTTATTACTTGGACAATGGGATAGCGAAATTGTTTTTATGTTTGCAGATAGCGAAGAAGCGCTTTTACAAAAGCAAGAAGAATTTTTAAAACGCTTAACCCAACTAAACCCTAATTTTAAACATAATAGCATTAGTCATTGGTTGCCTAGTTTACAAAAGCAGAGGGATAACCAAGCTTTGTTTGAACAGGCTAAAAACAAAGGGACTTTGGATATTACAGAGCGCGTTACTGGGCAAGCATTAACAAGTAAAAAAGCACCATTATTAACTTATGAAACACTTGTCACGAGTACATTTAAACCATTACTGCTTTCTCAAATGATTGTTGAGCCAGAACAATCGATAACGTGGATGTCTATTTCGGGTATTTCATCTGATCAACTAATTAATGAGGTTGAAAAAAATAATGGAATTTACCTTTATAATAAACCTAAACAAATTAGTACTTTATTAAGTGATTACCGTGAATATTTACTATTAAGCCTAGTGCTTGCGGGTTTTATTAGTTGGCTGCTTTTTAGTTGGCGATTTTCGATTAAGATAGCGCTGCTGCAGGTGACCATTCTATCTGTTGTGGTGTTGAGCATGCTTTGGGTATGTAATGCGATTCAAGGTAGCTTGTCGTTATTTAATTTACTCGGTGCGTTACTTGTTATTGCCTTAGCAATTGATTACCTCGTTTTTTATCAAATAAATAAGTTAGAGCCCAAAAATGTGTTAGCGATTAGCTTATCGGCTGCGTCATCAATGTGGGTATTTGGCATGTTGAGTGCTTCTGATACACCCGCTATTTTTAGCTTTGGGCTGAGTGTAATGGTAGGGATTTTAGCTATTTACTTTTTATCACCGCTGAGTGTTTTAAAGCCTCAAAAGGAACAATAATTTGAATAACCTTGAGCAGTACGATGTTGTTGTTATTGGCGCTGGGCCTTCTGGTGCATTGGCTAGTAGTCTTTTAGTTCAAAAGGGATGGCGGGTACTGGTACTTGAACAGCAGGCGTTTCCACGTTTTTCAATTGGTGAAAGCTTACTGCCGCAATGTATGGCGTACTTAGAAGACGCGGGCTTAATCGATACACTACATAACAATGCAGCGGCTTTAGGTTTTCAGTTTAAAGATGGCGCTGCTTTTCATCGGGCAGGGCAAAATACAACTATAAACTTCACTGAAAAATTTACTAAAGGCCCAGGCACTACGTATCAAGTGAAAAGAGCCGACTTTGACAAATTATTAGCAGACAAAGCACAAGGACAAGGCGTAGAAATCAGATATAAGCACACGGTGGTTGACTACTGTGATGAGCCAAATGGTTCATCATTAGTGGTACACAATGAGCAGCAGCAAGCTTACCGCGTTAATGCCCGATTTGTATTGGACGCAAGTGGCTTTGGGCGTGTATTACCAAAATTGTTAGATTTAGAGCTTCCTTCTAACTTTCCTGTTCGAAGCGCTTATTTTAGTCACTTTAAAGACAATATTAGTGATACAAGCTTCGATCGAAATAAAATTTTGATTACCGTACACCCTCAATATTCAGACGTGTGGTATTGGCTTATTCCCTTTAGTGATGGTACTGCGAGTATTGGGGTTGTGGCGCAGTCAGAGCGTTTTAATGATGATGAATCTAGCGATTTACTAAATCAATTTATAGAGCAAGACCCTTATTTAAAAACACTGTTAGCACAGCGTGAGTTATTAACTCCAGCAAAAAATATAAAAGGCTACTCGGCAAATGTGAGTAAGTTATATGGTAAGCACTTTGCTTTATTGGGTAATGCGGGGGAGTTTTTAGACCCGGTATTTTCATCAGGTGTAACAATCGCACTCAAATCTGCAAATTTAATTGCCCCACTTGTTGATCGCTATTTAAAAAACGAAGTCGTCGATTTTGACGCTCACTACGCACAGCCATTACAAGCTGGAGTCGATTGTTTTAGAACATTTGTAACAGGGTGGTACGATACGCGTTTTCAGGATGTGATATTTTACTCTGAACAAAATACCCAAGTACGAGAAATGATCAGTGCTATTTTAGCGGGTTACGCATGGGATACGAATAACCCATTTGTTGCACAAAGTGAACGCCTTTTAAATGTGTTGGCTCAGTTATGTCAAAATTAATTAAGTATGCGGTGTGTAGTGTATTTATATTTGCTGTATTGAGCGCATGTACGAGTTTTACAGCATCTAAAAATAAAGTGTATCTATCACCTAATATTCAATTAAATATTAATAGTGTACCAGCACAAATGTTTAATAAGTCTTGGCAGCAAGTTTTGTATATTACGAATCAGCAAAACACACACACTGTATTTGCCCAATTAGCTATAAATGACAAAGGTGCAATTAAGTTATTGTTAATGACAGTGCAAGGCTTTCCGATTATGGAGCTTGAAAAACCTTTAAATGGCCCAGTAAAAACACGAAATATGCTGGCGGTAGAAGGGATAGACCCTCATTATATTTTGGCGGATATTGCATTAGTACATTGGCCAGTAGCATTTTTACAAAAGCAGTTAGAGGGTGCTTTAATAGAGCAGGTTGGCTCTAATCGGGAGGTATTTAACGATGATGGTACATTTATCACCATTGACTATAGTGATGAGTCGACAACGTTGAACAATATTTTACATCAGTATCAAATAACATTTAAAAAGGTAGAACAGTGACATATTGGCTGAATGATTTAGGCATTGTGAGTGCGATGGGCATAGGCCAAGATGCAACCATAACAAGCTTAAATAAATATAACCCTGCAACTCCTTTATTAACTTTAAATAAAAATTTAAGTGCTGAGAAAACACCGCTGTATGTCGGGCAAGTTCAGTCTATTGATTTATCAAATAATAAACGTATCAATACATTTATTGATTTAGCTTTAGAGCAGATTAAGCACACCTTAGATAAACTTTCGCATATTGATAAGTCGCGTATAGCAATTGTAATGGGTACTAGTACATCAGGTATTCATGATGGCGAAAGAGCGCGTAAAAGCTATGAAAGTACAAAACTCTGGCCCGGTGACTTTAGTTACAGTGATCAAGAGCTAGCAACACCCGCTCATTACATTGCACATAAAATAGGGGCGCTAGGCCCTTGTTACAGTATTTCTACTGCATGCACGTCGAGCGCTAAAGCGTTAATTAGCGCTCGAGCTTTGCTAAATGCTGATTTAGCCGATGTGGTAATTTGTGGTGGTGCAGATAGTTTGTGCCAATTAACAATTAATGGCTTTGATTCGCTCGCTTCTTTAAGCTCGGGTTTATGCCAGCCTTTTTCTAGCACCAGAGACGGCATTAATATTGGTGAAGGGGCCGCTTTATTTGTAATGACTAAAAATACGCCAATAACAAATAACGGCGTTATGTTACTAGGCAGTGGCGAAAGCTCAGATGCGCATCATATGTCAGCCCCCGATCCTAATGGGATGGGCGCCCAAGCCTCAATGGAAAAAGCACTAAAAAGTGCAAAGTTATCCTGTGGTGATATTGATTATATTAACGCTCACGGTACGGCTACTGTAAAAAATGACGAAATGGAAGCACTTGCAATTAATCGCGTGTTTGGCAACAATACCCCGCTTAGCTCAAGTAAGCATTTAACAGGGCATACTCTTGGTGCTGCAGGCGCCATTGAAGCCGGTATATGTTGGTTATTATTAAAAGACAGCGGTCAACATATGCTGCCGTATAACGTGATTAAAGAAGGCAGTGATTTGGCTGATATAAAAATAATAAAACAAGCGTTTAAGCCCGCTCTTAAATATTGCTTATCTAATTCTTTTGCGTTTGGCGGTAATAATGCCAGCTTAATATTGGGAGTTAACGTTGACTAATTACCCTATAGAGCTAGTAGTCCCGCATGATGCGCCTATGATTTTAATAGATAGCCTTTTAACACACAGCGAAGATGAAGCTCAATGCGGCGTTACTATAACTGAGCAAAGCCCTTTTTTTAGTCCTGCAATTAATGGCGTACCTAGCTATATTGGTGTTGAGTACATGGCGCAGTCTATTGCCGCTTACGCTGGTGCGTTAGCGAATGATGAAAATAAACCTGTAAAAATTGGTTTTTTAATTGGCACGCGAAAATATCAAACTTATCAACCGTGTTTTAAAAACGGCAGTAAGCTGACTATTGAAGTGAAAAAACTATATCAAGAAGAGTCAGGTTTAAGTGTATTTGAATGTCAAATACTCGCGTGTGAAACTCTACTTTGCCAAGCAAAAATTAATGTATTTCAGCCTGAAAATCCGTTGGAATTTATAAGAGAAAATCAATGACAAAAAGAATTTTAGTTACAGGTTCAAGCCGTGGTATTGGTAAAGCTATTGCGTTAAAACTTGCTGAGCAAGGGTTTGATATTGCTGTGCATTGCAGAGCCGGTGTTGAGCAAGCTCAAGTAACATGCGATGAGATTAATGCATTAGGTAGAGCTACCAGTTTATTACAATTTGATGTATGCGACAGAGAGCAAGCCAAAGCACAAATAATAGAAGATATAGCTAAGCATGGCGCTTATTATGGCGTGGTGTGTAATGCAGGTATTACTAACGATATGGCATTTCCTGCTATGCAAGGGGAAGACTGGGATTGTGTAATACGTACAGGCCTTGATGGGTTTTATAATGTAGTACACCCAACTGTAATGCCTATGGTACAAAGCCGTAAAGGTGGGCGAATAATTACAATTTCATCGGTATCAGGTATTGCAGGTAACCGAGGGCAAGTAAATTATAGTGCAGCAAAAGCTGGTATTATTGGAGCTACTAAAGCACTTGCATTAGAATTGGCAAAACGCAAAATCACAGTTAATTGTGTGGCACCTGGTTTAATAGAAACCGCGATGACTGATGAATTACCTATTGATGAAATGATGAAAATGATCCCCCTTAAACGCATGGGGAGCGTTAAAGAAGTTGCGGGAACAGTTGCTTTTTTAATGTCTGATGATGCAGCTTACATAACACGCCAAGTGATTTCGGTTAATGGTGGTATGGTTTGATTAAACGCGTTGTTGTAACAGGGATGTCGGTGGTCACTGCATTGGGCGATGATTGGTCTGAATTCAAACAAGCCTTAATTAAAGGCGAAAATGCGGTTGTTACTATGCCAGAGTGGGATATAGCTAACGAACTCAATACCCGTTTAGCCGCGCCAGTTAAACACTTTGAGCGACCAAGTCATTACAAACGAAAACAAATCCGTTCAATGGGGCGAGTATCACTTATGTCAACTCGTGCTACTGAATGCGCACTTGAACAAGCCAAACTACTAGAGCACGACAGTCTAACAGATGGCTCTACGGGCATAGCGTATGGCTCATCTACGGGCTCTACTGAGCCACTACTCGCCTTTGCAAATATGATGGAAACGGGGTCGATGTCAGGTGTAACAGCCACGAGTTATATTAAAATGATGGCGCATACTGCCCCTGTAAATGTTGGTGTGTTTTTTGGTTTAAAAGGGCGTGTTATAACAACAAGCTCTGCTTGTACATCGGGATCTCAGGGAATAGGCTTCGCCTATGAAGCGATTAAGTTTGGCCGACAAAAAATAATGGTGGCTGGTGGAGCGGAGGAATTATGCATCACAGAGGCTGCAGTATTTGATACGCTTTATGCAACATCTACAAAAAATGACACACCAAAACAAACACCTCGTCCCTTTGATGTAAATCGTGATGGCTTAGTGATAGGCGAAGGCGCGGGTACACTTATTTTAGAAGAATACGAACATGCAAAAGCGCGCGGAGCAACAATATTAGCTGAGGTGGTTGGTTTTGGTTGTAATTCTGATGGACAGCACGTTACTCAACCAACATCAAAAACAATGCAACTAGCGATAGAAATGGCACTACAAGATGCCAATTTAGAACCAGAAAAAATTGGTTACGTTAATGCTCATGGTACATCAACAGATAAAGGTGATATTGCCGAGTCTCACGCAACGTTTAAAGCATTGGGTAGTAAACCTATTAGCTCGTTAAAAAGTTATTTGGGGCATACATTAGGTGCTTGTGGGGCAATAGAGGCATGGGCAAGCATTAATATGATGGCTGATAATTGGTTTGCACCAACAATTAATCTAGATAACGTTGATGACGAATGTGCTCAGCTTGATTACATAAGGCATCAAGGACGTGAGATTAATACCGATTATGTGATGAGTAATAACTTTGCGTTTGGTGGTATTAACACCTCTTTAATATTTAAACGCTATAAAGTAGATTAAACACGTTAAAAGATAAGTTATGACTAACTGTTGACTCGTTTTTGCTGTATAATTTGCGACCCTTGATAATGTGGCCGTAGGTTATACAGCATGAATTTTAAATCTTTTAGTTTCGCTCCTGAAATCATCCAGGCGTTGGACGAACTTAACTATCACACTCTTACGCCCATTCAGCGCGCAGCAATCCCTGCTGTTCGTAAAGGTAAAGACGTTTTAGCCAGTGCACAAACTGGTACCGGCAAAACTGCCGCGTTTGCTTTACCTATCATCCAAAAATTGGTTGAGTCTGAACTCAGCACAACGAATGCACCTCATGCGTTAGTACTTGCTCCAACGCGTGAACTTGCAGAGCAAATTGCAAATAATTTTAGAGATTTTGCAAAGCATACATCACTTAAAGTCGTTAGTTTATTCGGTGGTGTTAGTACCGCCGGCCAAGCAAACGCTTTAAAAGAAGGTGTGGATATTGTTGTTGCAACACCAGGTCGTTTATTTGATCATATTCGTTTAGGTAACTTAAGCCTTGCAAGTGTTAAGCACCTTGTTCTTGATGAAGCCGACCGTATGCTTGATATGGGCTTTATTGAAGATATGCAAAACGTGATTAAAAGCTGTGCAGAAGAGCGCCAGATTTTACTTTTCTCAGCTACTTTCCCTGCAGCAATTAAACAATTTGCATCTAAAGTATTAAAACAAGCTGAAATAGTGCGTGTTGATCAAACTAACAGTACAGCAAGTACTGTTGAGCATGTTGTTTACCCTGTTGAAGAACGTCGTAAGCAAGAACTACTTTCTGAATTGATTGGTAAGAAAAACTGGCAACAAGTGCTTGTCTTCGTAAACATGAAAGAAACAGCTGACGAGCTTGTTAAAGAGCTTAACCTTGATGGTATTCCGGCAGGCGTTTGCCACGGTGACAAATCTCAAGGTAACCGTCGTCGTGCTTTACGTGAATTTAAAGAAGGCAAAGTACGTGTATTAGTAGCTACAGAAGTGGCTGCTCGCGGTATTGATATTGATGGTTTACCTCGTGTAATTAATATTGATTTACCATGGCTTGCAGAAGATTACGTTCACCGTATTGGCCGTACAGGTCGTGCTGGTCGCCAAGGTCAAGCAATCTCATTTGTTAGCCGCGAAGAAGAAAACACTTTGTTTGAAATTGAAACGTTAATCGGTCAAAAAATCAAACGTGTATATTTAGAAGGTTACGAAGTGAGTAACCGTGAAGTACTAATTGATAAAATTGGTAAAAAACCAGCGCATTTACGCCGTACACGTTCTAACAAGTTATCAGGACAAGCAACCGGTGAAGCGAGAGCAGTAAATCGCTCACGTATTTCAAGCGTTCGTAAAAGCTTAAAAGGCGAAAAACTGTCACTTAAAAAGTCATAGTTAACGCCGTTTAGTTTAAAAAACCTGAGTTTACTCAGGTTTTTTTGTGCCTGGTGATAACACCTCATCAATAATATTTGCGTATAAATAAGCCGCTTGCTCGCCCTCTTTATTTGCTATTATGGACAAACCAACCGGTAAACCACTTACTTTTCCGACAGGCAGAGTTATGTGCGTTGTGCCTGCAATAGCAGATAACGAACTACTACTGCCATTAAAATTATCACCATTAACTAAGTCTGTTTTCCAGGCGGGTGATACTGTAGGCGCTATAACAATATCAAGCTTGTTGTTTTTATATACATTAACAATGGCTGTCGTTGCTAAAGTGCGATAGCGTTCTTTAGTCTCTTGGTATTTTTGTTTGTTTGTTAAATCAATAGCCTGCGATTGAACTAGTATATCTTGCTCAAAGTGGGGCATTTCTGTATTTTTATTTTGAATATTAAAATTAATAAGTGCTTTTAGGCTTTTAACAGCTACTTGTGCGGGAGTGCTTGCGAGGTAGTGATTAATTTCGGCTTTAAAGTCGTAAAGTAAAATATAGTATTCATCAACAAATAGCGTATCTAAGTTATCAGTAATATCTACATTAATAACAGTGTGCCCAGCCTGTTTTAATGCTTGTAACTGCTTGGCATAAAGGCGCTGCGTTTCAATTGTAAATTTATCGCTAGGTAGCGCACCGATAATAAGTGACGATTTTGATTTTAGATTACCTTCTTTTAATTCAAACCCTGTAGTTGTTGCATCAAGGGAGTCCTCACCTTGCAAAACTGATAAAACCAGCAGTGCATCTTTAAGTGAATGCGCCATCGGCCCTACTGAATCTTGGCTACTTGAAAGAGGTATAACGCCTGAGCGTGATACTTGGCCCATACTCGGTTTTATTGCATAAACTCCATTTACTGAGGCAGGGCACGTAATTGAACCGTCTGTTTCAGTCCCTAATGCTATGGGCGCAAAGTTAAGTGCGACTGCCACAGCAGAGCCTGCACTAGAACCACATGGATTACGTGTTACATCGTGCGCATTATGTGTTTCTCCGCCTACGGCACTCCAGCCTGACGATGAATAGGATGAACGAAAATTTGCCCATTCACTTAAATTAGCTTTGCCTAAAATTATAGCGCCCGCATTACGTAGTTGTTTAACAACAAAAGCATCATTATCAGTAACGTTATTTTTAAGTGCTAAAGAGCCAGCCGTTGTGGGAAGTGTGCCCTTCGTTTCTATATTATCTTTAAGAAGTACAGGTATTCCGTGTAATGGACCTGCCCAAGTGCCTTTGGCGGCAAGTTCATCTAACGTTTTAGCTTGAGCAATAGCTGTAGGCTCTAAACTAATAACTGCATTGTATTGTGGGTTAAGTTTATTAATTCGGTCTATATAATTTTGGGTGAGTTGCTGTGCATTAATAGAATTATTTTTATATGCACTGTGGATTTCATCGATGGTTTTTAGCTCTTGTGCTTTAGCGTTAAAAATTGCTAATACACTAAGCAACGAAAAGGTAAATGTTTTGATCATTGTTGAGGTGCTTGAGGTGTTATTATTTTCTATATATTTAGCACAAAAAAACCTCACAAAGTGAGGCTTTTCGATAAACAGCTTAAAAAAGAGGTTTAAGCGTTTTCTAACATAGACAGTGCGACTGCTTCAGCTGCTTTAATTCCATCAATACCCGCTGATAAAATACCGCCAGCGTAACCTGCACCTTCACCTGCAGGGTAAAGCCCTTTGGTGTTAATACTTTGGAATGTTTTATCGCGCTTAATACTAATAGGCGACGAAGTACGCGTTTCAACACCGGTTAATAAGCCGTCGTTAGTTGAAAAACCACGAATTTGTTTATTAAACGCAGGTATCGCTTCGCGAAGAGCATCAATTGCAAATTGTGGTAACACTTTACTCAAATCAGTTAACTTAATACCAGGTGTGTAAGAGGGTTGTACTTCACCTAAGTCTGCAGATGATTTACCTTTTAAGAAATCTCCAATTAACTGTGCTGGTGCATCGTAGTTGCTACCACCAAGCTCATACGCTTGCTCTTCAAGTTTGCGTTGTAAGTCTATTCCAGCAAGTGGATTACCAGGGAAGTCTTGCTCTGGTGATATACCTACCACAATAGCGCTGTTAGCGTTGCGCTCACTTCGTGAATATTGGCTCATACCATTGGTAACAACGCGACCTTCTTCAGAGGTTGCAGCGACTACTGTGCCACCTGGGCACATACAAAAGCTGTAAACTGTACGGCCATTGTCACAGTGATGAACAAGTTTATAATCGGCAGAGCCTAAAATTGGGTTTCCTGCATTTGTGCCAAAACGACATTCATCGATCATTGATTGTTTATGTTCGATTCTAAAACCGACTGAGAATGGCTTTGCTTCAACATAAATCCCTTTTTTGTGGATCATATCAAACGTGTCACGTGCGCTATGGCCAACGGCTAATACAACATGTCGAGTGTTTAGTTGCTCGCCATTTGAAAGCGTTAAACCTGTTACTTGCCCGTCGTCTAAATGAATATCGTCAACACGTGTGCTAAAGCGAATTTCGCCGCCAAGTTCTATTATACGAGCGCGCATTTTTTCAATCATGGTGACAAGTTTAAACGTACCAATGTGTGGCTTACTTACGTATAAAATTTCATCGGGTGCGCCTGCTTCTACAAATTCAGTAATGACTTTTCGGCCATAATGCTTTGGATCTTTTACTTGGCTGTATAACTTACCGTCTGAGAATGTACCTGCGCCACCTTCACCAAATTGTACATTTGATTCTGTATTAAGTGTGCGTTTACGCCAAAAGCCAAACGTGTCTTTTGTACGTTCACGTACTTCTTTACCGCGCTCTAATATAATGGGTTTAAAGCCCATTTGAGCAAGTAATAAGCCCGCAAATAAACCACAAGGACCAAAACCAATCACGACAGGGCGCTCTTTGATATTATTGTTAGCTTGGGCTACAAATTTATAACTTGTGTCTGGTGCTACTTTTACATGTTGGTCTTTTTCAAATGCTGCGAGTAGCTCGGCTTCGTTATCAACTTCTATATCGAGTGTATAAATAAGTAAAATAGCTGATTTTTTACGTGCATCATAACCACGTTTAAACACATTAAAACTGTGCAATTGTTCAGGTTGGATTTTGAGTTTATTTACAATTGCTTGACCAATTGCATCTTCGTCATGATCAAGTGGCAGCTTTATTTCGGTTAAACGTATCATTTATATCTCTTTTAGGTGTCATAGCGGGGTATTATTACCGCTCACAATAAGGGGATGCAGGGCACAACGAGTGTGCAAACATTAGGCGCGCATTTTACGTTAAAATAGCCTGATATGGCACTTATTTATTGTATTTTTGGAGTGGATGGGTATGATCCACAACTGTTGTTCAAAATCTTAGGTATTAAAATAGTATGGCGTTTGTTGTCACCGAAAATTGTATAAAATGTAAGTACACCGATTGCGTATCAGTGTGCCCAGCAGATGCATTTTTTGAAGGCCCTAATTTTTTAGCAATTAGCCCGATTGATTGTATCGATTGTGGTTTATGTGTCCCTGAGTGTTCAGCTGATGCGATATACCAAGAAGATGAACTACCAGAGTCTCAAAAAGAGTTTACTGAATTAAATGCTGAACTTGCACTGGTCTGGCCGCGCATTACAGAGGTTAAACCTGCTCCAGAGGACGCTGATGTATGGAATGGCATAGACGATAAGCTTAAACTACTCGAAACGTAATGTATAACAATTAGTTACTCCTTTATCATTAAATAGTTAATTTTTCATTTCAAAGTATTAACAAATGTACCTGGATAAATTACAATCCTCAGCTTAAGTTGCTCCTTATGAGTAATTACAGTCTAAATGGATGTTTATGCAGTACTTTATAACTATAATAAAAAAGTTTACCTTCCTATTTTTAAGTTTTGCTTTATTACTTTCAAGCCTTGATGTAGCGGCTAAAAAACAGCAAGTATCCTTATCCCGTATTGATTCAAATATCACCGTTGATGGTGTTATGGATGAGGCGCACTGGCAAAATGCAACACGTGTATCTTTACTCTACCAAGATGAGCCTAACGAAAAAGGCACTCCTCCTGTAAAAACTGATGCCTTTATTTACGAAGATGGCACTAACTTATATGTTGGTTTTATTGCTGAGGATCCTAACCCTGAGCAAATTCGTGCATCACTTCGTGACCGCGATACGCTATGGGAAGACGACGTAGTTATTCTTGTTATTGATACATTTAATGATGAACGCAGTGGTTATGAATTCCATGTGAACCCGCTGGGCGCGCAAGGCGATATACGAATGACCGACACCGATGGGTGGAGTTCTGATACCTCATGGAATGCTATTTGGGATAGCGCAGGACAAATTAACGACAAAGGTTATGTTGTTGAAATGCGTATTCCTTTTAAAGCACTGCGTTTTCCTGAAAATAAAAATGAGCTAACGTGGGGTTTTTCTGTAATGAGAAACTACCAACGTGATGTGCTATATCAGCTATCAAATATGGGGTTTGATAGAAATGTGAAATGCAGCCTTTGCCAGTTTGATAAGTTAGTGGGTTTTAGCGATATTGAATCAAGTAAAAATATCCAATTAACACCTACATTAACCACACTGCGTAACGATAATAAATCTGCGTTGCCAGGTGATTGGGATAAGGGTGATATAGATACTGAAGTGGGTTTAGATTTACGCTGGGGTTTAACAAAAGATGCTGTTTTAAACGCGACAATTAATCCTGATTTTTCGCAAGTAGAAACTGACTCTTTAGAGCTTGATGTAAATACAACCTTCTCAATTTATTACGCTGAAAAACGTCCTTTCTTTTTAGATGGTGCTTCTTACTTTAAAAGTAGCTTATTTGAGCTTTTATATACACGTACAATTGCAGAGCCTACTTTAGGTGCAAAGCTGACGGGTAAAACGGGCGATCATAGTTATGCGCTAATGCTAGCTGATGACGACAATAGTAATATTTTACTGCCAACGAATCAGGGCTCTGGCTTTGCAAGCTTAAACGAAAAAACGAATGCAGCCGCAGGGCGTTATCAATATGACTTAGGTCAGCAAGGTACTATTGGTATTTCAAGCACGCACAGAGAGAGTGATGACTATCACAACACTGTATTATCAGTGGATGGTAGCTACTGGTTTAATCAATCGGATACTCTTTTGTATCAAGTATCATCTGCTGATACTCGTAACTCTGAATTTTTAATTCAAAATTATAATCTATCCGAAACTCAATCAGATGAAGCTTATGCTCTAGAATTTACCCGCGATAAACGTGATTACAAATTATTTGCATCTTATGAAAATATTGGGCAGGACTACCGCACTGATTTAGGTTATCAAGCTAAAGTCGATTATGAAAAAGTAGGCTTTGGTGGCGGACAAACATGGTACAGAGATGAGTCTGATTTACTTACCTCATGGTCATACGAAGCTGACTGGGATAAAACGTGGGCGCAAAATGGCGATTTACTTGAAGAAGAATACGAAGGCTTTTTGAGTTTTAAAGGCCAAAAACAATCTATTTTTGAAATTGGTTTAGTACACCGTTATGAAAATTATAATGACAATTTTTATAATCAAAATATTGGTTTTATTTATACGGGCTTTAAACCCACTAAAGATTTAAAGTTATCATTATATGTTGAATACGCTAGCCGCATTGATTATGCAAATGAGCAATTAGGCGATGCGTTTGACACCCAAACCCAAATGGTGTGGGACATTAACGACCATTGGCAGCTCGATGTAAAACATAACTACAGCCAATTAGATAACCCACAAGGGGAGCGTGTATTTACAGCTAACTTAGTTGATTTTAGGCTTCATTATAAATTTAGTATGCGTTCAATTCTTAAGCTTATTTTACAATTTGAAGATATTGATAGAGACGAAAATGCCTACTTTTATCAAGTTAGCCAAATTAACAAAGACTATGGTAGTCAGCTTGTTTACTCATATAAAATTAATGCGCAAACACTGTTTTATTTGGGTTACTCAGATAGAGGTTACCAAGATGATTCACTTAAAAATATTGAGCGGGATCAACGTACCTTATTTACAAAAGTTAGCTATGCATGGCAGCTTTAAATATTAAAAAAAAAGGAATAAATATGAAAACTTTAAAAATAACAGTTGCAGCAGCAATGGTTGCTACCTTGGCGGGTTGTGCGGCCAAGCAAGACATTACTCGCTTTGAAACAAACAAACCTAAAACAGTGTGTATTGCTGAACATAAGGCTGTTAAAGAGGGTGTTATTGATGCGATGAAAAAAGGTTTTGCAAAGCATGAGGTAGAAACTCGAGTTATTTCAGCTAATTACGTATTGAAACACCAAGACTATCAGACTGAATTATCTGATTCAGATACTACTGGTTGTAATGCCGTGGCTTACTATGTAGCAAATTGGCGTTGGGATTTAGCACTATATATGGCATACGCAAATATATGGGT
The DNA here is from genome assembly GCF_031198785.1 of Pseudoalteromonas sp. HL-AS1. NCBI lineage: Bacteria > Pseudomonadati > Pseudomonadota > Gammaproteobacteria > Alteromonadales > Pseudoalteromonadaceae > Pseudoalteromonas > Pseudoalteromonas sp. HL-AS1. Next base: position 671,105 of record NZ_CP133570.1, on the reverse strand, counting down.
AAAAGATGTTGAAACAAATGAAAAAATAGCACAAGCATCTTATCGCACGGGTGGTGGGTTGGATAAATTTATAAATGCGGAAGAAAAAATTATAGAGCTTATTGACGGTATGTATTAAATTTTAAACAATTAAAACGTTTTTGTTTATTTTTATTAATCCCACCTATACTATATGTAGATATAGTTAGTTAATCCATTATCGTTACAATTTTTTGTTATTCTAATGGCTTAGGATTATATCAATGCTTGCGTAGTACTAAATGCAAGCGATATAATCCGCTTTTGGCAATAGGTTTGATAGGAGAAGTAAAATAGATGGATTTTTTTTATGAGTAAACTTAAGCCGCTCGGTTTTATTTTCCTAATCATAATTCTATTTTGTTTCTGTATAAATATAGAGTTAACCAATCAGATTAACCGTATAAATCTATTTCACACCAATATTGATATACGAAGTTTCGAGATCACGAATACCTCCCTTGATATGGCTCCTTGGTATAATCCCATTTTAAATGGCCATTATATAATTGAGCAGCCAACAGCTGATTTTTTACTTATCAAAACCACTGATACCCAATTTGTAGCCGCTGATTCTAATAAGTTAATCATGATGACGCTCTCATCACCCATGAACTTTTTATTTTTATGTATATTGATATTTGGCTCAGGTATTTACTTACGTAGAGAACGTAGAAAACGTCATTATAAAAATCAAATAGCGGAGCTCAATCACCAAGCCAATAGCTTACTTACTGCATTTAATTTACAAGTTAAACCGGCAGAGAACCCATTAGGTGTAAGCAGCTTAAGCCAATCTATAAATAGCTTAAATTCACACGTAGTTAATTATGTAAAACAAACTCAAACAAGTATTTGTCAAGACAAACTGACGCTGTTAATTGACCGCCATGCATATATTGAACACATAGACAGACAAATAAATCATGCTAATCAGGAAGATCTCAAGTGTGCGCTTCTATTTATCGACTTGGATGGCTTTAAACAAGTAAATGATTCGTTTGGCCACAGTTTTGGTGATGAAATATTAGTTCAAGTGGCCAGTCGACTTGCAAATGTTTTACGTCACCATAAGTTAAGTAATATTAATAGCGCTAATCAATTAGAGCAAAACTTATCAAGATTAGGTGGAGATGAATTCTCCATATTTATAGAATTACTTGATGATAGCGACAGAGTTGTTGAAATTGCAAAACACGTGCTAAGTGAGCTTGAAAAAGACTTTGTGCTTGGCAATAAAATAGTAAAAATTAGTGCCAGTATTGGTATTGCAGCTTACCCAGAAAGCGCGTCAACCCCACAAGCACTTTTACAATTAGCTGATGTTGCTATGTACAGAGCTAAGAGTGATGGTAAAGGAATATTTAAAGTTTACTCGCCAGAAATGGGTAACAAAATGCGCCGCTACCATTATTTACTCGAAGAATTGCGTTTAGCGCTCGCGTGTAAAGATTTTTACTTATTTTTTCAACCAATTGTAGATGTTGAAGATTGTATGATTGATTATTTTGAAGCGCTTACACGCTGGGACCACCCTGTTGAGGGTATGATCCCACCTTCAGAATTTATTCCAATAGCAGAAGAGTCGAATTTAATTTTAGAGCTTGGCGATTGGATTATGCTTGAATCGTGTCGGCAAATGGCTGCATGGCATAATGCAGGTATGCGCAAAGTAAAAATATCTGTTAACGTTTCGGGCATTCAGTTAAAGCACCGTGATATTTATGATTGGATAATGAAGAAGCTAAAAAAAACCGGCTTACCGGCGACGTCTTTAATGCTAGAAATTACCGAATCAACATTTATTCAAGCCAGTCCTAGAATAATCAAAGAGCTAAGTAGATTAAGAGAAGAAGGCATCACTATTGCAATTGATGACTTTGGTACAGGTTTTAGCTCGTTGAGTACATTAGCGGATTTACCAATTGATGTTATTAAAATTGATCGCTCGTTTATAGCTCAAGCCAATAAAAGCCAAAAATATAACGATATATTAAATACAATTAGTGAGCTTGGGCAAAAGCTGGGCCTTAAAATTGTAGCTGAAGGCGTTGAAGAAATAGGGCAGTTTGAGCTTGTTAAAAAAATGGGTGTGAGTTCAGTTCAGGGTTATTTAGTGAGCCGTCCTGAGTCATCAGTTAATGTAGGCAATAAAGTATTACGTAATAACACCAGCAATCTTTCTGCATCGGGTACAAGTGCGTGGGATATTGTTAGTTAGTTAGTTAGTTAGTTATTTTACAAATAAAAATGCCACTCTAAATAGAGTGGCATTTTTTGTTTAATCAGTAAATGTATTAAAGATCAAATGTGCGTGAAACAGCAAGTACAATACGCTCATCAGCATAATCGTAATCTAAGCTAGTGTTTTCAGCAGCCACTTCAATACCAAAACCTTCGTAGCTTGTTTGATAAGCTAGGCGGTAGTGCTTGTACGATTTTTTCTGGTTTGTATCCCAAGCCCACTTTTCACCATCAAGTGAGTTTGAAATATCAAAACTTGCACGTAGTGCGTGATTTGGAGCTAGTTCATAAGTGTGAGCAACCATTGAAATTACATGACCCGCACCTGTTCCAAAGTAATCCCAGCTATACCAAAAGTTAAGCTCAGTTTGGCCGTATTCACTTGCATAACCAAACTTAGTGTAAGCTTCAGCGTAGTTACCGTCACTGTTATTACCTTGATAAGTGTAATAAGCGATACCATAATCAACGCTAAATTGCTCATCAAGTTGTACATATTTACCTAAGTAAGCATCAAGCTCAAAATCAGTGTCGTCACCAAAATCTACGTTTGAAGCCCAAACACCAGCGTAAACACCACTATCAAAGGCATAATCTAAGCTGCCTTGAATTGCAGGGTCGCTATCGGTCTGTGTTACACCATTAAAAGTGTAGTCAGACGCTGCAGTGATTGTTGTTGACCAATTAGCTGCTGCTGTTGTTGATAAAAGTGCAAATGGTAGTGCTACTACAAGTTGTTTTAGTTTGTTATTCATTATTAATCCCTAGTGTACTGTGTCTATTTTTGTGTAGTCAATTGCGTTTGCTTTTGGTGAGCTATCTATATTCGTTACTGTTTTAAATTTACTGTAACCAATAAATGCTGCACAGATAAAGAACAAGCCGATAACTAATGCGCCTACCCACTGAATTTGTAAAAATTCTAATTTAAACAATAGTGTAAGTAATGATAGAGCAACAACATTTCCGATTATGTATTTCATTTTGCCAAAACGCTTTACGGTAAAGTTTAGGTTATCTGTATATAAACGCACTAACGAATCAAGTGAGTTAATTACAAATACAATACCTACAAATACCATAGCGAAGTTTTTAATACCTTGAGTTGGGATGCCCGCTTCATGGTAGTGATAAAGTACGCTAAACCAAATCGCAATAGGAATAGAAGGGAAAATCAACATTGCACCTAATACTTGGTATGTTTTAAGTCCACCAACAAAGCGTGATGTAAATTGACCAATCATTATGCTCCAAGCAAACCACCAGAATAAGTAAAACTCATGGTAATCATTAAGCGGTAAAACAAATTCATTAATGTTTGCAAAGTAAGTACCAATAGAACCTAAGTTATCTGTAAATGCTGACATTTGACTATCACCTATCACAAATGCGCCAGTCCACATAAAGGCGATTAAAGCTAAGAATAACCACGTAGTAGAAATACTTAAAATACGTACATATTTAATATCAGTACTTGAGTACACAGCAAAACAGATAGCAGCAAACACAATTAAGTAAAATTCAGAAACTATACTTGTTCCATCACCTAGTTCGGGTAAATACCACGGTAGGTTTGTAAGCAGCAAATAAGCGGTAAATGCACATGTACCAATAATTACAACGTTATTGATAAATTTAACCCAAGGAATTTCGAAAAATTTCACTTTAGGTTCTATTACACAGAAATAAAAGCACGTAAGAAAGTAAAATCCCCAGATCAAAAATCCCCAGTAGCCAAACTCAATAGCCAGTGGATTTGCAAACGCGTATTCTGGGCTTGCTTTTATGTCTGCATAACCTGCAAACTCAGTTAAAGGAAACATAATAAGGCCAACATCAAGGCCTGAAGTAAATAGTATTGCTATAAAGGTAAAGGTTCGAACTGGTGTTACACCTACTACGCGAACATTACCCCATTTAATTAAAATAGTGATAATAGCAAGTAAGGTAAAAATGATGCCTGCATTAAGCCAAATAGTCATTGTTACCCTCCAGTAATGAATAAAAATAATTCATAAGCACTCCGTATTTTATTGTTTTATTCTCGCATTAACACAACGTAACCTATTTACATCGTGTGCCACTGCAAGGCACGCATTGGTTTAGCCCGACGAGACTAAACCTAAGCATGTGGCTAAAGTTAGATCTCCGTACTACGTTGTGTTTCTTGCCAGTTTGTTGTTATGGCAACATTCACATCCGATTTCTGTAATGGTTCTTTACCTAAAATTATGTCAGCTGCTTTTTCGGCAACCATAATAGTAGGCGCATTCAAGTTTCCGTTAGGAACTGTTGGGAATATAGATGAGTCAACAACACGTAGTCCTTCAATACCATGTACTTGCGTATTTGAATTAACAACGGCCATATCATCTTCACCCATTTTGCATGAGCAAGAAGGGTGGTAGGCACTTTCTACGGCTTGGCGTACAAAGGCATCTATTTCTTCATCTGTTTGAATATGTTTACCTGGTTGAATTTCTTCATCGCGGTATTCATCAAAGGCACTTTGTTCGATTATGTCGCGTGTTAAGCGAACGCACGCTCTAAAGCCTTCAATATCGTCTTGGTGTTCAAGGTAATTAAATAAAATGGTTGGTGGTTGCTCAGGGTTCGCAGAAGCAATAGTGACACTACCGCGACTTTTTGGTTTGTTATGACCCACATGTACCTGAAAACCATGACCTGCAAATGCACTTCTACCATCGTAACGCATAGCCGCTGGTAAAAAGTGATATTGAATATCTGGCCATTCAACACCTGGTTTTGAGCGAATAAACGCACACGATTCAAAATGATTCGTTGCACCTAAACCCGAACGCGTTAATAACCAGCGCGCACCAATCAACCCTTTTGAAACAATGCCTAGTTTGCCGTTAAGCGTGATAGGTTGCTTACACTTGTATTGAAAGTAAAACTCAAGATGATCTTGTAAGTTTTGACCTACACCTGGTAGATGATGCTGTACTTCAACGCCTGCTTTTTCAAGCGCTTGAGTATCACCAATACCAGAGAGTTGTAAAATATGTGGAGAGCCGATAGGGCCTGCACTTAATATAACGTCTTTTGCAGCATGTGCAGTTTTAACGTCGCCATTTACTTTGTATTCAATGCCTGTGGCTTTTTTACCATCTAAAATCACGCGCTGTGCTAGTGCACCTGTAATAATCGTTAAATTACTACGCGATTTAACAGGGTCTAAATACTCACGCGAAGCAGAGCTGCGCACGCCGTCTTTTACGGTCATGTGCATTGGGCCAAAACCCTCTTGCTGCGATGCATTATAATCATCTGTAGACGCGTAACCGGCTTGTACACCTGCTTTGATAAAGGTGCGGTAAAGCGGGTTTTTCATTTCGTTGCCGTTATTAACGCCAAGCGGGCCTTTGCCACCACGGTAAGTATTTTCACCAAGATAAAAGCTTTCTGCTTTTTGAAAATACGGTAAACACGATTGGTAATCCCAGCCGTTTGCACCGTGTTGCTGCCATTCGTCAAAATCTTTTGCGTGGCCACGTACGTATACCATGCCGTTGATAGATGACGAGCCGCCTAATACTTTGCCTCGAGGACAATGCATTTCACGGTTATCTAAATGAGGCTCAGGCTGCGTATGAAACTGCCATGCGTATTTGTCACTATTCATAGGAATAGATAACGCGGTTGGCATTTTTATAAAAATACTTTTATCACTACCGCCAGTTTCAAGCAGTAACACGCGGTTACTTGAATCTTCAGATAAGCGGTTTGCTAAAACACAGCCCGCCGAACCCGCGCCAACAATAATATAGTCGTAATGATTACTCATAGTAAGGCGCCTTAAAATGGGCTTTCTATGTCGGCCATACCAACATAAATAGACTTAGTTTGCGTGTATTGATCAAGAGTTTGTATACCATTTTCACGGCCAATGCCCGATTGTTTATAACCGCCAACTGGCATTTCAGCAGGTGAGTTACCGTATGCATTAATCCAACAAATACCAGCTTGTAACTTATGAATAACGCGGTGCGCACGTTTAATATCGCTAGTAAATACGCCTGCGGCCAAGCCTAGGTGGGTTGCGTTAGCGCGTGCAATAACATCGTCTTCGTCGTCAAAAACAAGCACGCTCATTACAGGGCCAAATATTTCTTCTTTAACGATTGTCATATCGTCGTTGCAATCAATGAACACAGTCGGTGCTACAAAATAGCCATTAGGTGCAGATTCAGGTGAAAGTGTTGTACCACCAGTTAATAGCGTTGCACCTTCTTCGATGCCTTTATTAACGTAGCTCATCACTAGTTCTTGGTGCTTTTTAGAGATAAGTGCGCCAAAGTTTGTATTTAAATCTTGTGGGTCGCCAGCAATAATGTTTTTCTCAGTGCGCGCTTTAAGCTCATCAATAAACTGCTGATATACATTTTTATGAACGTAAATACGTGTACAGTTAGTACAAATTTCGCCTTGCGTATAAAAGTTACCTAACATAGCAGCGCTAACCGCTTGCTCTATGTTAGCATCATCAAATACTAATAGTGGAGATTTACCACCAAGTTCCATCGTGACATCTTTTAACGTACCGGCAGCACTCGCTACTACTTTTTTACCTGTGCCTACTTCACCCGTAAACGATACTTTATCAATATCGCTATGCTGCGTTAGCCACTGGCCTACATCGCCCGCGCCTTGAACAACATTAAACACACCTGCAGGTACGCCAGCTTCAACAAATACTTCTGCAAGTTTAATTGCGCCAAGTGGTGTTTCTTCAGATGGTTTAAATATAAATGCATTACCAGCTGCAAGGGCAGGGCCCGACTTCCAACATGCAATTTGTAGTGGGTAGTTCCATGCACCAATACCCGCACAAATACCTAATGGCTCTTTACGTGTGTAGTAAAAGTCATCACCAACCATTTGTTGTTGGCCTACTTGTGCTGGCGCAAGGCCTGCAAAGTATTCAATTACATCAGCGCCGGTTTCAATATCAACACAATTTGCTTCTTGCATTGGTTTACCGGTGTCGAGTACTTCTACAAGTGCCAGCTCATCATTGCGCTCGCGTAAAATAGCCACTGCTTTTAATAAAATACGACTACGTTCAATAGGTGTCATTGCTGACCACTGTGCAAAACCTTGCTTTGCACTGGCAATGGCTGCGTTTTGAATAAATTCGTCGGCAATTTCTACTGCGTAAATAACCTCACCCGTTGCTGGGTTTGTTACATCAAATGTTTTGCCGCTCTGGTTTGCAAGAAAATGGCCGTTAATAAAATTTTGATAGACAGGTGTAGTCACGCTAGGCTCCATATTGCTTGATAAGTGAAAGTACATAGCTTTTTGCTAACTTTTCACTGTGTTTAAACTGATTATTGTCTGATTTACTCAGTACTGCTCTTAACCATAGGCCATCGATCATTGCGGCGCTAAGTTCTGCAGCTTGATTTGCTTGCTCAATAGGCATTAATTGCTTAAAAGAAAATGCTAAATTACTTTGCAAGCGTTTACTGTTTACGTTTTGTAGTCTGTGTAATTCTTCATCATGCATCGATTGCGCCCAAAAACTTAACCACGTTCGGGTTGTATCATTACGCTGTTGTACAAGCGCAAAGTTGGCTTCGATAATAAACATTAAGCGCTCAATGGCAGTGGTTTGATGATTTACTTTACTTATTAAGCCTTGCTTTAAGCTTGTTAGTAAGTACCTAACCGTGGCTTCAATTAACCCCTGCTTACCATTAAAATAATGACTAATGATGCCTGACGATAAACCTGCATTTTTACTAATGCTGTTTATTGTTGTGCCTTGTAGTCCCTTAGTAGCAACTGACTCTATAGTTGCGTCAATTAGCTGCTGACGTCTGACAGGTTCCATTCCGACTTTAGGCATAATTTTTATTAATTGAACGTTCAATAAACATAAGCTTAAGGTAATAGCTCTAACAATTCAAGGCTGAAGTAAATACCTAGATGCCAAAATGTAGATTAATCATTAATAAAAGAGCAGTTAATAGGACAAAGAAGATGTGGTTTTTATTTGTTTAATTTCATTTAAAACAGTGGCTTGAGAATTTGAATTTTAAATTTAATAATAGTAATGATTTGTTTACAGCAATAAATGAATAAAATGTCAAAAAACCATTAGAACAATAATAGTTAGAGTACTAATAGTATTATTTTGATACAAAAGTGCACTAAACCTGCAATTGCTTAGTGCTCTAATAAATTTATATGGAGAGTAAACTTTGTGGTTTTATCGTTTTAAAGCGCTTGGTATTGAAAGGTCAGGCATTATTAATAACGCCTTTAAAAAGTAGGGGGTAACGTCTTAGTCTATTGCCAATGTAGTCATCAGCTAAAATTTGCTGGCAAATGAAATCAATATCTTTGCTTGCTTCAAAAACCCAATCAAAGCGCTCTATAGCCAGTAAAAAACCACGCTTTAAATGAGTTTGAGAACGGTATTGTTCTAGGTTGTCTTGAATAATAGAGACTTTACTTGGATTAGCTTTAAGCTCTTCTACTACTTGATTAATAAAAGTAGTATTGAGCTTACTGGTCGGGCGGTGTCTTAGTTTTCGTGGGTGCATTAGCTCTCGTTTGCAATGTTATATAATTTTTTCAAAAAGTCGTCTTTATGCTTTTCATGTTCGTAGTCAAGGTGGTAAGTATTATGAAAACCAAAGCGCAGTTCTACACCGCTACCTTGTAGATATACGGTGTAACCGTCTACGTCTGAATATGCAGTAACTCCCTGATAATGTTTGCCTTCATCAGTCATTTCACCTTTTTGAATTATGCGTTCATATACGGCTAAAATCTGTTTATTGTCGATTTCGTTTTTCATGTTTTATACCTTTTATTAAAAAGCTAATACGATATAGATATGAGGGTCGATCATCTTAAAAACAATAGCTAAAAAAATGTGATATTGCTTTGTAATTTGGCCTTTTTAAATTATGCTCAAAATTCATTTATTGTTGAGCTTACACCATGATAGACAAGGCGTTACTACTAAAAACTCGTGAGTTATCGGATCAATTAATTGCATTGCAAACGCCTATTAGGATACTCGATGCTATTAATTGGGATAAACAAACTAAAGAGGAGTTTTTTAGACAAAAATGTCAAAAAAATCCACTGATCGATCGTGCATACTATCAACAGCGCGATCTTGGTTTTGTACCTAGCGAGTTACGCCAAGCGTTTTCTACTTTGCACCGTAACATTATTAACCAATTGGGGCAGTTAAATCCCATAGCTCAATACATGGGAAAAATGTGCACAGAGTATAAAACAGTATTAAGTATGCTTGAGTATCGTGGCACACCAGAGTTTCATGACTTATCGGTGGAGTTATTTGGTCACCCTAAAGATTTATTTCATGCCGGTGAGCCCTCACTTTCTGAGCTAGCTAATATGCTAGATAAACCGCTGCAAAATTTACTTATAGCCGACATACTGCCTGACGACCCTAAAAATATTGATGCTGTTGATGCAGTGCGTATTTTGTCTGAGCAAGTAACCGCTAGTATGGCAGGTATAAATGTAGAGGTAATGCTTAGCGATGGTATTGTTAGTGATGCAGCCGCAGGTGCTAATAATATAAAGCTTAATCAAGATGTTAAGTTTTCTCAGCGTGAACTTGATATTTTAGAAGTTCACGAAGGGTGGATACACGTAGGTACCACTCAAAATGGTTTAGCTCAGCCTTATTTAACGTGTTTGAGTAAAGGTACGCCAAGCTCCACTATTACCCAAGAAGGTTTAGCGGTACTAACCGAAATTATTACTTTAAAATCAACCCCAAGGCGTTTATCTAAATTAGTGAATCGTATTCAAGCCGTTACAAAGGTAATAGATGGCGCTGAGTTTGTAGACATTTACCGTGATTACGTAGCGCAAGGTTTATCAAAAGATGACAGCTACACACTTGCGCAGCGTGTATTTAGAGGCAGTACGCCAACAGGCTTGCCTTTTACAAAAGATATTGCCTACATTAAAGGCTTTGTACTGGTTTATAACTTAATACGCGTTGCAATACAGCTTGGTCGAATAGATAGACTTCCTTTATTACTGGTAGGTAAAATATCGATAGATGATTTTAGATTAATATCGCAGCTTCATGATTTAGGCGTAATAGAGAGCCCACAATTTGTGCCACCACACTTTAAAGACTTACGCGGTTTGGCAACTTGGTTGAGCTTCGGACGTTTTATTGGTGACTTGTCGTTTGAAAAGTTAGAAAACGATTATAAACCGTTATTTTTATAATCAATCAATATAACTTACCAACATAAAAAAAGCCCGTAACGGGCTTTTAAATTAAAGTACTTTAAATGTAATTATCGCGCGTTAGTGCTTTCAAATATTTTGTCAGCTGAGGCTGCAACAAAACCAGTATAAAGCTCGCCGTCTGCTTTAGGGTAACGAATAGCAAACTCATAAAAGCAGCTAGGAATGCTCATATCACCGTCACTAAAGGTAACAGAGTATTCATCAGCAAGTGTTGACGATTGCTCTAGTAACACCTCTGGTGAGCCTTTAACTTCGCCGCCTGACGTATTAAGCGAAAAGCCGGCGTCTTTTAGGGCTTGGTTAACATCATGAATGTTATCAAACTTAGCAAGCATATTAATATTTACGGTAAAGTGATTGGCACGGTAACCCCACGCCGACATCCACGCTGCATATTCGCTTTCAGCTAGCAGTTGTTTGTAAGTATCGGTGCTTACTTGCCAATGCGTGCCTGAATATAAAAAGTTGTCTGCTGTAACTGCACTTTCGTCAATTTGACTTACCATATCTGTCACGATGGCTTGTAACTCTGGCGAGCATTTTTCTACTAATAGTTCAGAGATAAATACTTTTGGCTGATTAGGATCGCTATGCTCATAGTGTTTTGCGTAAAGTTTTTTAGCTTCAAAGTGGTACTCACCACATTCTTTGTAACCAATTGCTAAAAAGTGAGCGGCGAGCTTTTCAAGACTCACTTTTTCTATATTAAATGTACGCAGCGCAATATGATCGTTAATGATGTCATCTTTTTGCGTTGAACCTAAAAGGTCATGAATTTTATCTGCCGATGGAGTTACGTTTAAATAGTTTTCCCAAAGGTTCTCAAATAATGTATTTACATCAGTATGCATGTTAAGTCCTTAAATCTAAAATTTGGTTTTATTGCTTATTCAATTACTAAGCCCGGCGCTAGGGTTTGCGGTAAGCTCACTTTATCTGACTCCACAGATGCTACAGGGTATGCGCAATAATCGGCGGCGTAATATGCACTTGCTCTGTGATTTCCACTGGCGCCAATGCCGCCAAATGGAGCTGCACTAGAGGCACCTGTAATAGGGCGGTTCCAGTTAACAATACCGGCACGAATGCGCTTTAAAAAGTGAGTGTAGTCATCTTCACTGTCGCTAAGTAAACCTGCAGATAAACCAAAGCTTGTGTTGTTAGCTTCAATGATTGCGCTGTCAAAGTCGGTGTAACGATACACTTTAATTAGCGGTCCAAAATGCTCTTCATCTGGCATGTCGGTAATGCTTGTTACATCAATAATGCCCGGGCTTACAAAACCTGTGGCTGGTTTTAATTGCTTAAGTTCAACAAGGATTTGCGCGCCTTTTGACACTAATTCACTTTGCGCAGCAACCATACCCAGTGCTGCTTTTTCGCTTATCATTGCACCCATAAAAGGCTGCTCTGTAGCAAAGCTGTCGTCTACAACTATTTTTTTAGTTGCGCTTATTAGCTTTTCTAAAATAGCATCGCCATTGAGCGACTTTTCAATAAATAAGCGACGTGCACACGTACAACGTTGACCTGAGGTAATAAAGCCTGATTGAATAATATCGTGTACAGCGGCGCTTATATCGCTCACATCTTTTACAATAAGAGGATTATTGCCGCCCATTTCAAGTGCTAAAATTTTGCCAGGGTGTCCTGCAAACTGTTTATGTAATAAGTGACCTGTGTTTGAACTACCGGTAAAAAACAAGCCATCTATATCTTTATGAGATGCAAGTGCTTTACCTGTTTCAATTTCACCTTGCACAAGGTTGATAACACCCGCTGGCAAACCTGCTTTTAACCAAAGTGAGAGGGTAAATTCTGCAACGTGCGGCGTCAATTCTGATGGCTTAAATACAACAGTATTACCGGCTAAAATTGCAGGAACAATATGCCCGTTTGGTAAATGCCCCGGAAAGTTATACGGGCCAAAAATAGCCACAACGCCATGCGGTTTGTGTCTAATAAATGCTTTAGCACCGGGCATTGGGTTTTCGGTTGTACCAGTACGCTCATGGTACGCTTTTACAGATATAGCTACTTTGCCTGTCATTGCGCCCACTTCGGTGCGGGTTTCCCATAATGGCTTACCCGTTTCGCGTGCAATAATAGTAGCAAATTCTTCGCTGTGTTCTTTTAATTGTGCTGCGAAGTTTTCTAAAATGGCGATACGCTCTTCAAGCGGTTTGTCTGCCCATTGTAATTGCGCAGCTCTGGCTGCTTTTATAGCAGAACCTACTTGAACAGCGTTTGCGCCATTACCTTGCCATACTACATCGCCATTACTTGGATTGATTGACTCAAATGCTGGACCAAGTCCCACATGCCACTGATTATTAATTAGGTGTGTATTCATAAATTATTTACAGGCGGAAAAATCGCGCTGCATCTCCTTGGCTTAAATTAAGCGCCTTAGCTACATCTTGGCTAATGACGAGGGTATGTTTTGCATGATTGTAATGTGCGTCTTTGGTAAATGTTGCTCTAAAGCCACTTACGCCTTGATTACATACAGCCAGCGTATCAGAGCTATTTTGTGATATGTGATCAAGCTCACCAATAGTAATAGGGCAAACTTGAGAGTCGCGAATGCTGCGAATATTACCAAGCTTTGCTTCAACTGTTGGGCCTGCATCAAATAAGTCAACGTAGCCTCTGTGCTCAAAACCTTCTTTTTCTAATAATTTTAGCGCAGGTTTTGTTTTTTCATGCACATGCCCAATAACTGCTTGGGCCTTTTTGCTAAGCAAGTTCACATAAATAGGGTATTTAGGCATTAACTCGCTAATAAATACCTTATCGCCTAAGCCAACTAAGTGATCCGCTTCTGGAAATTCGATACTAAAAAAATGCTCTTGCAGCCATTGCCAAAAAGGAGAATGACCGTCTTCGTCGCTAACACCGCGCATTTCTGCGATAACAGTATCGGCAAAACGCTCGCTGTGCTGAGCCATAAACAAAAAGCGTGAACGAGATAAAAATCGACCCGTTAGGCCTTTACGGCTATTTTCGCGCAAAAATAATGTACATATTTCTGAGCAACCAGTGTAGTCGTTACACATGCTTAAAATATCAACGGTGTTATATACATTTAAAGTAGGCGAGTGGTGTACTGTTTTACCCAAATGATAATGATATAAAGGCACCGATAAACCTACCGCGGCTTCTATAGCGGTTGTGCCAATAACGTCACCTGTTTCACTGTCTTCTAAAACAAATAAATAGCTTTCATCAAGTGGCTGGTTAATGTTTTTGGCAAAGCTTTTTTCAGCACGATCAATTTTTTCTTTAAGCTGTGTATCGTCCACAGGTAAAGAGGTAAACCCATGACCGGATTCAATCGCTATTTGTTTAAGCGCGTCAAAATCATTGGCAGTAATAGGACGTAATACTTGCATTTATTGCTTGCTCCAATAGCACGCCAGTAGGCGTGCTAATTTAAACTATATTAACCGTTTACTACGTCGCTAACGGCTTTTTCAAAGCGCGCTAAGCCTTCTTTAATATCTTCAAACGGAATAATTAAAGACGGTGTAAAACGAATTACATTCATACCCGCTACAAGATTCATCAAACCATTATTAGCACTGGCTACTAAAAAGTCGCGTGCGCGGCCTTCAAATTTGTCATTTAGTACTGCGCCAATTAATAAGCCTTTACCACGTACTTCGCTAAATACGTTGTATTTTTCGTTAATTGCGTTTAATCCGTCACGGAATAATTGCTCGCGCTTTTTAACACCGTTTAGTACGTCTGGTGTATTTACTGTATCAAATGCCGCTTCGGCCACAGCACAAGCAAGTGCGTTTCCGCCATAAGTAGAACCGTGAGTACCAATTTTTAAATGCTCAGCAATAGGTGTACGAGTGATCATAGCGCCAATAGGAAAACCACCACCCAATGCTTTTGCCGTTGTTAAAATGTCAGGAACAACCCCTAAACCTTCATAAGCGTATAAATCGCCTGTGCGACCAACACCTGTTTGTACTTCATCAAAAATAAGTAACGCATTATGTTTAGTACAAAGTTCACGTACTTTTTTAGCAAATTCATCTGTTGGTGAAATAATACCGCCTTCACCTTGTAATGGTTCCATCATAACAGCACATGTTTTATCGCTGATCAGCGCTTCAAATGCCGCTATATCGTTAAAATCACAATGTACTATGTCAGCTGGTTTTGGACCAAAGCCATCTGAATAAGCCGCTTGCCCGCCCACAGTTACTGTAAAGAATGTGCGACCATGGAAACCTTTATTAAATGCAATAATTTGCGTTTTTTCAGCGCTATATACGTCCAATGCATAACGACGAGCTAATTTAAGCGCGGCTTCGTTTGCTTCTGCGCCTGAGTTTGCAAAGTAAACTTTATCAGCAAATGTTGCTTCAACCATTTTTTGAGCTAAACGAAGTGCTGGCTCATTGGTCATAACATTTGATAAATGCCAAATTTTTTCGCCTTGCTCTTTTAATGCTTTAACTAATGCAGGATGACAGTGACCCAAACAGTTAACGGCAATACCACCGGCAAAATCAATGAACTCATTGTTATTTTGATCCCAAACGCGTGAACCTTCACCACGAACTGGGATAATTGCTGATGGGTTATAGTTTGGTACCATTACGTCGTTAAATAAGTCTCTTGTTACTTGCATTTTTACACCTAAATTTAATGGGCTTAGATAAAAGATTAGTTGCTAACTCAAAGAAGAATATAGCCTTTATTCTTCAGCAAACACGTTATTATTTCTGTTAGGTGCCATTATCGAAGGTTGGCAGTGAAAATTGCAGTGCTATTTTGTGAAAAATGATTAAAATAAAAGTCAAAATAACGAAGAAAATTACCATTATGATAACTCCACAAGATGAAAAGCTACTTTCTGTACTAAAAACAAATGCAAGAGCGAGTATTTCTGATCTTGCACGAATGCTTGACTTGTCTCGTTCAACAGTACAGAGCCGAATGCTCAAATTAGAAGAAACCGGTGTGATTAAAGGTTACAGCGTTGATTACGGTGACGACTACCTTAGTAAAATGGTATCAGCTCATGTGTCTATAAAAGTAAGACAAAAATTAACAACTAAAACAAACATTGAGCTTAAGCAAATTGATGCTATTTCACAGCTATATGCCATAAGTGGTGAGTTTGATTTAATTGCTGTGGTACAGGCTCAAAATTTAGAACAGCTTAGTCATTTGTTGGACGATATAGGAAATCTTGATGGGGTGGAGCGCACAACATCTTCTGTTATTTTAGAAACTAAATTTAAGCGCTAGAGCTAAGGGATCCCCAAAAATAATTATTAAATTTCAATCACATCACTCACATCCATATTTTTCCAATCGAGTTGCACTACCACCTGTACGAAATAGGCTAGCCCTTCCAAGTAATCTCGCCGCCGCAGCTTAATGGACTGTTTTTTGAAGTATCGCAACCCAACAAATGCCCATGACACTACTCGCCTGTTTTTGCTTGAGTTAGCTTGAAAAGCCCCTGTCTTTCCTGCTTTGTCTATCACAGCACCCAGCATCATTGAGAACCAATGAGCCAATGTTGCGAGCAGTAAAAGTATGTCTAATCGATAGAGTTTGTTCGTTCTGTGCAGATCTGAGCCTAAGCCGAACCTAACACTTTTTTGGTCTCGAAACCCTGCCTCTATCTGCATTCTCATTCCATATAGCTTGAGCACCTTTTCGAGAAAGTGGTGTCTTTTTGGAAGAGAAGAAACGAGTAGCCAAGGCTCCTTATAACCGCGTTTTTTATCTCTTTTTAATAACTTATGTCCCTTGCCAACCTACACTGCATGAGTTTGATATTTTGCACTTTTGGTCAGCTCGGTCGCGCCAAGATACTGGCTCTTACGCTGATTGTTCTTGAATAGTGACTGGCATGGAATAAACTCATCGCTGTCCTGCGTTTTCAAATGTGCCGTACCACGAACCCGACTAATATAATGCCAGCCATTGTTCCGCACGGCTTTGAGCCAGGGGACTTTAAAGCCCGCATCCGTCACAATCACGGGGCGGCAATCACTCGGCAAGATCAGTTTGAGCATCTTTAAAAACCGTTTTTGCACTTTTGGGCAATGATATTGAAAGCTGAATGCACTTTCCTGATACAGGGTTAAAGAGCGACCTTCACTGACAATGCTGGCACGCAGAATACAGTATTTGGTTTGTGTATCAGCATGGCTCCAATCGACCAAAATGACGGGATGCTTTTCAGTGACCACAAAACGGCTTAAGCGAACATAAACCGATATCGATTCACGCAAAAGCTCATTGTTACTGAGTAGTCGGTCAATACGTTTAATATCATGTTTTTCAGTTGTTTTTGAATCCAAATTGCGGCCGATAGACGTCAAGGTGCATTGCTGACAGTGCAAAAGAGATTTAACGGCAGCGACTAGAGTATTAAATCTGGCTTTATGAATAGAGTTAGGGGTGACAGCGCGGAGCATATTGTGCAAAATAGTAGACGCATTCATGGTGTTTAGTTCTGTTGTTTTTAAGCGATTCATAAGATCACAAAACACCATGAATGTTCCCTCACTACCCACATTTTTTAATACTGTTAGTTCATTGATATGTAAAGGCTAATTCTGGGGATACTTTAGGTTACATATGATGCATCAACACATCATTTTCAAGTACAGCTAAGTTTTCCTGTTTTAGATGATAATAATAGTCATATTGGAGTGTTGATTTTAGGTGTTGATGTAGAAAAAGCACTCCATTCGTCAAACGAAAAGAGTAACTAACTCGATACCTTTCATAAGTTAGCTAAGCTTTAGAACTTTAGCTTAGCTAACATTATATTATGGATGTATTTTTTCTGAGGTCGGCTTTTTTCTTATAATTTCTTTTTTGGCTTCATCAAGCTTTATAAAATAAGCATTACCGCCAATACCTTTAAACTCTTCATCTGTAAATACAATAGTATTGTCATCAAAAAAAGTGATAGCTTCTTTTTGAGTCACTATTCCTAAGTCAATTTTTGATACATCGCCAGAAAAAAACTTATCACCCTCAAAATTTTCGAATAACCAAATACTGGTTGAATCAAGTAATATCAGCTTTTTACGATCAGGGCTTAAAGCAGCCGATGTTATCCAGCATAGCTTTTCTAAAGTGGTACATGTTTTAAATGAGTCTATTAACTCTGCTTTAAAATTAGCGGCATGATCGCCCACTTTATAAACCTTAGTAATACCATCAAATGGTTCTGTGCGGTTTTTAGTAAATAAATATAAGTGACGTCCTAGAGCTACAAATGCCTCTAAATCAAAATTACGGTTATTAGGCTTTATAGGAGTGCCATCCATTTCGGGGTAGGTAAACTTAATTATTTCTGCTTGAGTCGTATCTGTTTTTATATCTATCGGGTTTTCTATTTTATAAATAGTGAGCCATCTACGATCGTTTTTGTTATTACCAAAATCGCCTAAAAAGAAGTGCCCAAATTTGTTTTGGGTCATGTCTTCCCAATCAATGTTTTTAGCGTTTTCAACTAAAATTTCTTTAGCAATAGAACCGTCTTTATTGAGTCTATATAGCTTTGGTTCATTGCCTCCGTCGTTAATAGCCCATAAACGTTGCTGTTTATCAAATTCTATTCCTGATATTTCTTTTAATTTAGGATCAACTGAGATTTCTTTTTTACTGTATAGGGTATAAATTGAGGTACCAATAAATGCAGCTACAACTAAAAAAATGATGGTGGTAGTTATTAAAATGGTTTTTTTCAACATGAAATTAATGATATTTCAGAGTATTAGAATGATGTGTATTATCCATGATGAAGTAATATAAAAAAAGTAATTTAGGATTTTAAATTTTCTTCGGATATTTGCAGCTATAAATATTTATATATTGAACTAATGAGGTTTTTAATAGTTTGTTGGTTTGAATATTGCTCTGTATGTTAAGTATCATTTAAAGCGTATTGTATATAAGGTTAATGCACCTTTTTGGTGTAATTGAAATATTATTTGCACTGTAATAAAGCGTAAATAAAGTTTTGTTTAACTAATAACACGTTTAATGATTTTTAGATGGTTACCACATCGCCTTTTTGTTTAGTTGTATGGCCTGTGGCAAAGATTAAGTACCCTTTTTGGTTTAGTTGGAGCCTGCTATGTTGAATAAACGTTTTTTTAAAACAAAAGATGAAGCTGAAGTTACTTTTGAATTTTCTCATCCAGAGGCAGAAGAAGTTTGCTTATTAGGTGAATTTAATGATTGGCAACCAGTGCCAATGAAGCTTTATAAAAAACAAGGTGTGTTTAAATTTAAGCAACGCTTACCTATCGATCAACAATTTCACTTTCGTTATCTGATTAATGGAGACATTTGGGATAACGACCATCAAGCTGACGGTTATATCGGCAATACTTTTGGCACAGAAAACAGCATAGTAAATACTCAACGCACTAATTAAGGCGATTCAATGGATGCTCTTTCGCAGTTGTTTTACCTGCATGGTATTGGCTTTGAATTCACTAAGTATACAGGTGAACAGGTGTTTTTTAGCGAAGAAACGCGTAAACGTGCTTTGCAATGTTGTGGTGTTGATACAAATAATGAAGCAGGAATAGCTCAACTAACTTATGATTTAGATGCATCGCTTTGGCTGGATTTAGTACCTAGTGTGAGTTTAGTTGAGCAAAGTACATGTTTGTTAAAGCTTCGTATAGATGAACGTCAGCAATATTTAGCCGCTAATATTGATGTCCCTTCACTTGGAATGCACATAGCATTTGATAATCTTTATAACTTGGCCGTCACTGGTGAATATTACTTGCATGGCGTTCGCTATATTGAGCTGGCACTACCCATTGATAATATGCCAATTGGCTATCATGACGCTAATGTTCAGGTAGGTGAGCAACACGCTATTACACAAATTTGGTGCGTGCCTGAGCAAGTCTATCAAGTGGAAGACACAAAGCGCACGGGATTATCTATTCAGCTTTACACATTAAAAAATAGAGCGAATTTGGGTATTGGCGACTTTGACGATTTATTAGCGCTTACAAAACTATGCAGCTCCCAAAACATGGATTACATATTACTTAATCCACTGCATTTGCTATTCGCTGATATGCCAGAGCGAGCCAGTCCTTATAGCCCTAATAGTCGCGCTTTATTAAATCCTCTTTATATTTCCATCGTACTAAGCGAAGACGCAATAAATAACGAAAACCTTGACGCCATTATGCAGCAAGATGATGTCGCTGCACTTATTAAAAGTAATGATCAGTTTATAGATTATGAAAATGTAAGTCGTATAAAGTATACGTTATTTGAAGCGCTTTATAATCAGTTTGAATTAACGGCAAATGATGAGCGTCGCCAAGCGTTTACTGATTTTTGTAATACTCATTCTACTACGTTAAATACCCTCGAATCAGATAACCTAACATTTGCTTATTACCTGCAATGGCAAGCGCATATGCAACTGGCACTGTGTCAAAAAAGTTGCGCAGAGAGAGGCATGGCTATTGGCTTAATAAACGACTTAGCTGTTGGTTGTGCTGGCGATGGGGCTGAATTTAAAAATCAACAATCGTTGTTTAGCCAAGGTGCAAGTGTAGGCGCTCCACCCGATCCATGGGCTGAAGCAGGTCAAAATTGGGGCCTCCCATCCCTCAATCCCCAAAGCCTTAGTAATAATCACTACCAATTTTATCGCTCGCTCATTCGCGCAAACATGCAAAACGTAGGTGGGCTTCGAATTGACCACGTAATGGCTATTAGGCGCCTATGGTGGTGCTTTGAAAGCAATGGCGAACAAGACGGCTGTTATGTTTATTATCCGTTTGAGCATTTACTTGCCATTTTAAAAATTGAATCGCATATTAATCAGAGTATTGTTATTGGTGAAGATTTAGGCATCGTACCGCCAGAGGTTAGGGAAGCTTTGGCATCTAGCGGTATTTTTTCCAACAGCTTATTTTATTTTGAGAAACAACACAGTGGAGAGTTTTTATCGGTAGATGAGCTAGCAACACATTGTTTGTTAATGATAGCCAATCACGATGTCCCTCCATTTACAGGCTGGTGGCAACATGATGATTTAGATATTAAGCAACAATATAAGCTTATAGCTTGCAATGAATACGAGCAACTAAAGCAACAGCGAATAGAAGAGCAACAAAGGTTACTACGTTTTATTAATCACCATGGCAATACAACTGAGCTTTTATTACATAGTGAAGCAGTGACTGTTTATAGCGCACTTGCATTGTGTTTAGCAGGCTCTCAATCGCGTTTATTTGCAATACAAATAGATGACTTAGATGAGCAGAAGTATCCGGTCAATATCCCCGGAACAGATAAAGAATATCCTAATTGGCGACGTGTATTAACGCATACCAGTGAAGAAATTTTTACCAAAAATGCCTCACTTTTAGCTGCTATCGATTCAATAAGGAAAGGTTAAATGAGCAGTACAACTAATGAAAATAGTTACGATGCACAAGTACACGCATTAAATACAGGGCGATTTAAAGACCCATTTAGCTTCTTAGGGGCACATAAAACGGATGCTGAGGTTGAAGTTCGTTTTTATCTACCTTGTGCAATAAGCGTAAGTGTTACATTAAATAATAAAACTATTAAGGCGCAGCGCTACCAGCAAAGTGACTTATTTATAGCCAAAGTTGATGCTTTGCCCACTGCGCCATATGAATGCATTGCTCAGTACACAGATAGCAGCGTTACCTTTTATGATGAATACAGCTTTGAAAGCACACTTGATGCAGAGGCAATGTATTTATTTAACGAAGGCAGCCTTGAACATGCTTACTCGCATTTTGGTGCACATTTTAGTACTCAACAAAACGTAGACGGTGTGCGTTTTTGTGTATGGGCGCCTAATGCGGCAAGTGTCTCTATTATTGGTGAGTTTAACTTTTGGCAAGCGAATCGCCACTTTATGCGCTTTCATCCTGCAAGTGGTGTATGGGAGTTATTTGTACCAGGCCTTAAAGCTGACATGTGCTACAAATTTGCAATTACCGCGCAAAGTGGAGAGGTGCTCGAAAAAGCCGACCCCTATGCATTTAAAATGCAACAAGCACCTGGCACTGCAAGTGTACTGCAGTATAAACCAGAACCTATAAAGCTTGGCGAGCAGGCACTTCAAAACAGACAAAAGCGTAACCATATTGATGCACCAATTAGTATTTACGAAGTGCACTTAGGCTCATGGCAACGCGCCGAAAACAACCGTTATTTAAGTTACACAGAGCTTGCCGACAAACTCGTTAGCTACGCTCTTGAAATGAATTTTACTCACCTGCAACTTATGCCAATAAGTGAATACCCGTTTGATGGTTCGTGGGGGTATCAGCCTGTTGGATTATTTGCACCTACCAGCCGCTTTGGCGACTACAACAGCTTTAAATACTTTGTAGAGCAGTGCCACAAAGCTAATTTAGGTATTTTGCTTGATTGGGTACCAGGGCATTTTCCCAGCGATCCGCATGGCTTACATCGATTTGATGGCACCCATTTATATGAGCATGCTGATAAGCGCCAAGGGTTTCATCCTGATTGGAATACCTACATTTATAACTACGACCGTCCTGAAGTTAAAAGCTTTTTAATATCAAATGCTATGTATTGGCTACATCAATTTGGTTTAGATGGCCTGCGTGTAGATGCCGTAGCTTCTATGTTGTATTTAGATTACAGCCGAAAAGAAGGCGAGTGGGTTGCTAATTGTTACGGCGGACGTGAAAACTTAGGTGCAATTGAGTGCCTAAAACAAGTCAATATGCGCAGCTATAAAAACAACCCAGGCATTATGATGGTGGCTGAGGAGTCAACAGCATGGCCGGGTGTCACCCAAAGTGTTGAGCACAACGGTTTAGGCTTTGGTTATAAGTGGAACATGGGTTGGATGAACGATAGTTTGCATTACATGCAGCACGACCCACTTTATCGTCAGCATCATCATCACGAAATGACTTTTTCGATGGTATACGCGTTTAGCGAAAACTATATATTGCCATTAAGCCACGATGAAGTAGTACACGGTAAAGGATCGTTAATTGAAAAAATGCCAGGCGATGATTGGCAAAAATTTGCAAATTTACGCGCTTATTACGCATTTATGTGGGCACACCCGGGTAAAAAACTCTTATTTATG
The DNA here is from genome assembly GCF_031198785.1 of Pseudoalteromonas sp. HL-AS1. Classification (NCBI taxonomy): domain Bacteria; kingdom Pseudomonadati; phylum Pseudomonadota; class Gammaproteobacteria; order Alteromonadales; family Pseudoalteromonadaceae; genus Pseudoalteromonas; species Pseudoalteromonas sp. HL-AS1. The sequence continues at coordinate 648,406 of NZ_CP133570.1, read as the reverse complement.
GGCGGTGAAATTGCACAGCGAAAAGAGTGGGGGCACGATCATTCTATCGATTGGCATTTACTTGAGCACCAAAGCCATAATGGTATAAAGCAAACGGTAAAAACACTAAATACGGTTTATAAAAACCAACCTGCGTTGTATGAGCTAGATTCGAGCGCGGCTGGTTTTACCTGGATAGATAACAATAACAATCAGCAGAGCATTTTGAGCTTTGTTCGCTATGCTAAAAACGCAAAAAACTTTGTGGTTGTTATTGCTAATTTTACCCCCGCGTCCTATGAAAACTACGTTATTGGCGTACCGAGTAAAGGGCGTTACAAGGTCATTTTAAATACAGATGATACTCAGTTTTTTGGCTCTGGCGTTGAGGTAACTAAAGATTCATCGCAGATAGTTCAGGCAATAAACGAATCAAATCATGGTTTTAAACACAGTATTTCAATTGCCATTGGTGGCTTAACTACTATTTATTTACAAAAGGTTGATGATGAGTAACCGATTTGATGTAGCACCCGGTAATGTAGAACCACTTGGCTCTAGTGTTATTGATAATGGGGTCAACTTCGCGCTTTATGCGCCTGGGGCAAGCCAAGCTTATGTATGCCTGTTTGATAAAAGTGGCCATTCAGAAATACTAAAAATGGCGATGAACATCAACGAAGGGGGTATTTGGAGTATTCATATTTCGCCATTAAACGCCGGTGCGCTTTATGGTTTTAGAGTTGAGGGTGAATATAACCCTAAAAATGGTCAACTGTTTAACGAAAATAAGCTGCTGATAGACCCATATGCAAAAGACTTGTTTGGCGAGTTTACTTGGAGTGAACGCCACTACGGGCAAATGCCAATCGGTACTAAAAGCACTGTAAATAATGCGATTGATATACCTAAATCAAAAGTAGCGGCTCCTACGTTGTATACGCATAAAAAGCCTAACCACCGTTGGTCAAACACGGTTATTTATGAGTGCCATGTGAAAGGTACAACGTGTCGTCATCCTAAAATACCTAAACCTCTACAAGGAAAGTTTTTAGGGTTAAGCCACCCAAGCTTTATTGAACACTTACAAAGCTTTGGTGTTACAGCCGTTGAACTTTTGCCTGTTCATTCTTTTATTAGTGAGCAATTTTTAACAGGGAAAGGTTTGCAAAACTACTGGGGTTACAACACGCTTAACTTTTTTACGCCCCATAAAGACTATTTGGTAAACGACGATATAAACGAGTTTAAGCAAATGGTGCAAGAGTTCCATGCTGCAGACATAGAAGTCATACTAGATGTTGTTTACAACCATACAGCTGAAGCAGGGGCGGATGGCCCTATACTATCGCTTAGAGGCTTTGATAACTTAGCCTATTACCGCACAGTAGATGGCCAGCCTGACGTATATATAAACGATACCGGCTGTGGTAATACCATAAATATTGACCACCCTAAAACACTGCAACTTGTACTTGATAGCCTTCGTTATTGGGTTGAAGTAATGGGAGTTGATGGTTTTAGGTTTGATTTAGCGACCATTTTAGGCCGCTCAAAAGCAGGCTTTAGCTCCGCACATACTTTTTTACAAGTAGTTGCCCAAGACCCTGTGCTTAACAAAGTTAAGTTAATAAGTGAGCCTTGGGATATAGGCCCAGGTGGTTATCAGCTTGGTGCATTTCCGCCGCCATGGCGAGAATGGAACGATCAATACCGCGATGTAATTAGACGTTTTTGGCAAAGTGAAACAGGCATTATTGCAAGCGTTGCAAAACGTTTGCATGGATCGTTTGATATTTTTGAGCACAGCCAACGTGGGCCGCTCAATAGTATCAATTTTATAACGAGTCATGATGGTTTTACCCTTGCTGATTTAGTGAGTTATGAGCATAAACATAACGAAGCTAACGGCGAGCAAAATCGAGATGGGCACAGTGCAAATCATTCGTTTAACTGTGGGGTAGAAGGTTTTACCAGCGACTCTAAAATAAACGCACTGCGCTTGCAGCAACAAAAGAACTTTTTACTTACTTTAATTCTCTCAAAAGGTGTTCCCATGATTGCCGCTGGCAGCGAAATGGCGCACTCGCAAGGGGGGAATAACAATGCTTATTGCCAAAATAATCGCACTAGTTGGCTTGCCTGGAAAGATTCTCAACTTAATCATTCGCTAACACGATTTATTGATGATGCATTAAAAATTAGACGTGCGCACAGTGCGTTTAAACACAGTGTATTTTTAGATGATATAGACGAGCGTTTTACCGTTAAGTGGTTTACCGAACAAGGTAAAACCATGACTGATGCTCACTGGCATGAAGATACCAGGCAGTTTTTAATGTACAGCTTACTTGATAAGCAAAACAATCATGCATTGCTGATTGTATTTAATGCCAGTGAAAAAACAATTTTTTGTCAAATGCCCCCATCGCCAATTAATGCGCCGTGGCAAATGATTCTATCAAGTGTACATAATGCATCTGTGAGCAGTAATGAAGATGCGATGGTTGAAATTTCAGCACAAAGTAGTTGGGTTTTTAGTGCCAATTTAGAGGATGTTAGTCATGGTTAAACAAAGTGATCAAGTGTGTGTAGTAAAGGGCTGGCAAGAAGGTCCCGTTATTGATGAAAGTACGCTTAAAGATGACTTAACACGGCATTTTTATTATACCCTCGGCCGAGATAAGGTGGGTGAATCGCAGCATTATTTGTATCACGCATTAGCGCTTACTATTCGCGACAGACTTGTGGCCCGCTGCAGAGAAACGAATCAACAAATTAAGCAAGAGAAACGCCGCAAAACGGCTTACCTTTCTCTTGAGTTTTTGATGGGGCGTGCGCTAGGTAATGCTGTTTTAAATCTAGATTTAGATGAACAAGTAAGCTCAGCACTACAAGAGTACTGCACAACAATAGAAACAATTGAAGACGCCGAGCACGACGCTGGCTTAGGAAATGGCGGGCTAGGGCGCCTTGCAGCTTGCTTTTTAGATAGCTGTGCTAGTTTAGCGTTGCCTGTTATTGGCTATGGCCTACGATACGAATACGGCATGTTTAATCAATCGATTAAAGATGGTAACCAAATTGAGCAACCAGATAACTGGCTACGTGAAGGACATCCATGGGAGCTAAGCGCACCAGAGCATGCAAAACGTGTGAAGTTTGGTGGCTATGTGCAAAGTTACACAGATAAATTTGGCAGAGAGCACCGTCAATGGATGGGCTCACAAGATGTATTAGCTGTACCGTACGATGTACCTGTCCCTGGTTATAAAAACAATATCGTAAATACACTACGTCTGTGGAAATCAGAGGCAACAGATGAATTTAATTTAACCGAATTTAATGCGGGCAGTTATTCAGAAGCCGTCGCACAAAAAAATCTAGCCGAACAGATCACTATGGTGCTGTATCCAAATGACAGCAGCGAAAATGGTAAGGAGCTTAGGTTACGCCAACAATACTTTTTATCATCGGCGAGTATTCAAGACGTAGTAGACCAATGGGTTTCCCAACATGGCGAGAGCTTTAGTGACTTTGCTGATTTTCATGTTTTTCAGTTAAACGACACGCATCCAAGTATTGCTGTTGCAGAGCTAATGCGTATTTTAATTGATGATTACGAATTAGATTGGAACGATGCTTGGCAAATCACAACTAAAACAATGGCCTATACAAATCATACGCTACTTCCTGAAGCGCTTGAAAAATGGTCTGTTTCGTTGTTTTCAAAATTATTGCCACGCATTTTAGACATAGTTTACGAGATAAATGCACGCTTTTTAGCACAAGTGGCACAGCAGTGGCCGGGAGATGTTGAAAAGCAACGTGCATTGTCACTGATTGAAGAGGGTGATGAGCCGCAAATTCGTATGGCTTATTTAGCTATTGTAGGTAGTTACTCTGTAAATGGCGTAGCAGCACTTCATACTGAACTGCTAAAAGCGGGATTATTTAAAGAATTTTATGCACTGTGGCCAGATAAGTTTAATAACAAAACAAATGGTGTAACGCCTCGTCGATGGCTTGCGCATTGTAATCCAGTATTAAGTGAATTAATTGGTGAAAAAATTGGCCATGATTGGGTTAAAAACTTCTCAAAAATTAGTGACCTACGTCGTTTTTATGACGACAAGGCATTTCATGAGCAGTGGCAAAATGCTAAACGTGAAAACAAACAGCGTTTAGTTGATTTAGTTAAGGCGCGCTGCGATATCGATTTTGATGTATCAATGATGTTTGACGTACAAGTAAAACGTATCCACGAATACAAACGTCAGCTATTAAACATACTTCATGTGATTCATTTATATGACCGTATTCGCCGTGGGGATACCCAAGGACTTGTTCCTCGTTGTGTTCTATTAGGTGGTAAAGCAGCGCCAGGTTATTACATGGCTAAAAAAATTATTAAGCTTATTAATAACGTGGCAGAGGTTATAAATAAAGACCCTAAAGCTGCGCCATATTTACGCGTCGCATTTTTGCCTAATTACAACGTAACCGCAATGGAAGTTATTTGTCCTGCAACCGATCTCTCAGAGCAAGTATCTACCGCAGGCAAAGAAGCGTCTGGTACTGGCAACATGAAATTTATGATGAATGGTGCATTGACAATAGGCACGCTGGATGGCGCAAACATTGAAATTAGAGATGCTGTTGGCGCTGATAACTTCTTTTTGTTTGGCGCACAAGCGCACGAAATTGACGATATTAAATCACGTTATAATCCAGAGCATTTAATATCGCAAAATAGCGATTTAAAGAATGTGATGCAATTACTCGAGAGCGGGCATTTTAATTTATTTGAGCCATGCTTATTTGACGACATAACAAATGCAATTAAGAGCCCGCACGATCCATGGCTTGTTGCTCACGATTTTGAAAGTTATGTAGCAGCTCAAAAAGAAGTTGATAAAGCTTACGCAGATCAGACCTACTGGACACAAATGAGTATTTTAAATACAGCAGCCAGTGGTATGTTTTCAAGTGACAGAACCATAAGCCAATACAGTGAAGATATTTGGCATTTAGAACCCCTCAATATTAGTGAAACAGACTTAACGACAACTAAAAGCCATGCCACTAACAGCCTAGACTAAATGGAGAGAGTATTATGCCTAATTATGCAAATCGCTACATAAGTAGCCTAACCAGAGAAACTTACGCGTTAATACTGGCAGGCGGTCGCGGTTCTCGCCTGCATGAGTTAACCGATTGGCGAGCAAAGCCAGCAGTTTACTTTGGTGGTAAACATCGAATTATCGATTTTCCACTATCAAACTGCATTAACTCGGGTGTGAGACGTGTTGGTATTGCTACACAATATAAATCACATTCATTAATACGCCATGTAAACCGCGCATGGGGGCACTTTAAAAAAGAGCTAGGAGAGTCGGTTGAAATACTACCTGCATCTCAGCGTCAAGGTGATGATTGGTATTGTGGAACCGCAGATGCTGTTTTTCAAAACATAGATATTATTCGTCACGAGCTTCCTAAATATGTGATGATTTTGTCTGGAGATCATGTGTACCGTATGGACTATGGTGCTTTATTGGCTGAACATGTGCAAAAAGGCGCAGATATGACAGTGTGTTGTATTGAAGTCCCAGTAGAGGAAGCCGCAGACACGTTTGGTGTAATGACCGTTGATGAAGAAAATAGAGTGTGTCGTTTTGATGAAAAACCAGCAATGCCGAGCTCCGTACCCGGCAAGCCAGGTACATGTTTAGCATCAATGGGGAACTACATCTTTAATACTGAATTTTTGTTTGAGCAACTTAAAAAAGATTCTGAAAATGAAGGCTCTGGACGCGATTTTGGTCATGATATTATTCCAGCGATTATAGAAGAGCATAATGTGTTTGCTTTCCCATTTAGAGATCCAAACCAAGAAGGGCAACCTTATTGGCGCGATGTAGGTACGCTTGATTCGTTCTGGGAAGCTAATATGGAATTGGTAATGCCAGAACCACAACTTGATTTATACGATCCAACGTGGCCAATATGGACTTATCAAGAGCAACTACCACCTGCTAAGTTTATTTTTGATGACGAGGATAGACGTGGTATGGCTTTAGACTCAACAGTCTCGGGTGGGTGTATTATTTCGGGCTCTGCGGTTAGAAAATCCCTGTTGTTTTCTAACGTTCACGTTCGCTCATTTTGTACCATTGAGCAGTCGGTTATTTTACCCGGTGCTGTTATAAACCGAGGTTGTAAAATTAAACGCGCAATAATAGATAGAAGCTGTGAAATACCTGCAGGTCTTGAAATCGGTTTTGACAAAAAAACAGATGAAGAAAACGGCTTTAGGGTATCTAAAAAAGGTATCGTTCTTGTTACACGTGATATGCTCACTGAGCTTGCAAAAAAGTTAGAACGCCAAGCGCGAGAAAATAAAAAGCTAGCGTAACAACAAGTTAGATAAGCACGACAACATAGCTTGCTCATTTGTGAGCAAGCTCACACAGGTTTAAAGGAAATAATAAATTAATGCATGTATTAATGGTTGCAGCAGAAAATGACGCGTTACCAGGCGCAAAAGTAGGCGGTGTGGCAGATGTAGTACGCGATGCACCTAAGGCTCTCGCAAAGCAAGGTATAACGGTTGATGTTGTTATTCCTGATTACGGGTTTGAGCCGCTTGAGCGTATTTATGTAGGTGAAGTAACTGTTGCATTTAATGCTCAACCCCATGTATTAACCATTTTTAAAGTACAACAAGCCGAAAATAATGTAAGCCAAATTGTTATTAGCCACCCGTTATTTAGTGAATCAGGCAGTGTATATTGTAATGATGCACCGGGGAGGCCTTTTGCAACTGATGCGACTAAATTTGCTCTATTTAACGCAGCCGTCTGCGAAGCGTTATTACAAGGTGTATTAAAGCGCCCTGCAGCGCTGCATTTACATGATTGGCACAGTGCCTGCGTTGCAGTTTTACTTAAGTTTGAGCCACGTTATAGCTCACTTAATACCTTACCTATTGCCTTCACAGTGCATAATATTGCACTGCAAGGTATAAGACCTTTCAAACATGATGATTCAAGCTTAGAGGCGTGGTTTCCATCACTTAGTTATAATGGCCAGCAATTATGCGACCCGCGTTACCCTCATTGTTTTAATCCTATGCGCAGTGCAATAAATCTATGCGATAAAATACATGTTGTATCGCCAACTTATAGCCAAGAGGTTCTCGAACCTAGTAATTACGAACATGGTTTTTTTGGTGGCGAAGGGCTTGAGCAAGATCTGCAAAATGCAGCAGGCCAAGGCAAGCTTGTTGGTATTTTAAATGGCTGCGAATATCCAATCAATGCACTTGAAGGAGCAACTCTCGCCGATTTTTATAGCCAAGCTGAGAGTACTTTGTTTGGTTGGATGGCAAATAGCGAGCAGTTACAAAGTGGCTACTATATTGCCCACCAACGATTACAGCAATTTAAAGCAACGGTTAATAATGGTCCATTAGTCACAAGCGTTGGCCGACTTACCGAACAAAAAGTGTTGTTATTGTGCCAGCAGGTTAATGGGGTTTTAGCTATTGATAAAGTGTGCCAATTAATTAATGAACATAACGGCAGACTTATTATTCTCGGCTCGGGTGACAAAGAGCTCGAAAGCATATTTACCAAAGCAATGGCGCGTAATTCCAATCTTTTATTTTTGAAGGGATATGGGCAAGGTGTTGGCGATTTAATGTATCAATTAGGTGACTTATTTTTAATGCCAAGCTCGTTTGAACCGTGTGGTATTAGCCAAATGCTAGCAATGCGAGCGGGGCAACCGTGTTTAGTACACAGTGTTGGCGGATTAAAAGATACTGTTAAACACCACGAAAATGGTTTTAGCTTTAATGGAGACACGTTGGCAACGCAAACGCGTAATTTAATTAGCTGTTTAGACGAAACTCTCTTAATTAAAAAGCAAAATCCTAAAAGATGGCATAAAATTAAGCACAGCGCAGAGCAAATGCGTTTTTCGTGGCCACAAGTGGCAACTGATTATATAACAACCTTATACCGGTAAAACGTTTGTGTACTTTAAAGTTTAGTGACAAATCTACCTGCTTAGGGTTTAATTACTTAGTATTATATAAAAGCTAAGAAGTAGGTAATGTGTCTGTATTTGTTGCAAGGCAAGCAATATTCAATCGAAGTAAAAAAGTAGTAGCCTATGAGCTACTTTTTCGTGATAGTCCAAAAAATTATTTTCCAGATATTGCAGAAGGTCAAGCAACAGCAAGGCTTATTATGGAAAATCAATTAAATTTAGGTACACGCCATATTACATCAGGCAAAAAAGCGCTTATTAATATAGGACCAGAATCACTAAAACTCGATTTATGTGCTTTCTTACCATGCCAAGACGTTGTGATTGAGCTGCTCGAAACCATAGAACCTACCGACGATAACTATGAGCTATGCCGAGGTTTATTTCATAGTAACTACAAACTCGCGCTCGATGATTTTGTATATAAACCACAATGGGATCGTTTTTTAAAGCTTGTGAAGCTCATTAAATTTGATATTGCAATTACACCTCTTAGCGAAATACAGCCCATAGTTACTAAGTTACAAGCGCATAAACAAATAAAAATACTAGCCGAAAAAATAGAAACACAAGAAGACTATGAGCTTGCCTTTGATATGGGTTTTGATTATTTTCAAGGCTATTTTTTTGCAAAGCCTACCATGATCAAGCAAAACGACATTGATTATAATTATGGTTTAGTCGTCGCTATTTACGCAGAAATAATGAAGCAAAGCCCTGACATTAAAACCATCGCAAGCCTGTTTGAGCTAGATGCTGCACTCGCATATAAGTTACTAAGATTAATAAACAGCGGTGTGTTTCCTATACAAAGCCAAATATCGTCATTAAAGCAAGCGCTTGTGTATTTAGGACACGAACGCCTGAAAAAGTTTGTGAGCCTTATTGTTACTGCTCATACAGCGGGTAAAAAACCTGCAGAGCTAATGCAAGTGTGTATTGTACGCGCTCGCTTTTGTGAGCTGGTGGCAAAGAAGGTTAATAAGAGTCAGTCAGGCGAAGCATTTTTAATAGGATTATTCTCGTTACTGGATGCAATCCTTGATCAACCAATGAGCTTGCTTGTTGAAAAGCTACCTTTCCCTGATGAAATAAAAACGGCATTATTAGGGGACAAAAACACACTTTATTATATTTTAAACGTTGTTAAAGCATATGAAACAGGAAGCTGGTGGGCACTTGAACAAGCTGTACTTTTGCTAAATATTGACAGTGCTATACTACCTCCACTTTACCAGCAGTCAGTCGATTGGGCTGACAGTTATAAGAATAATATTTAACGGATAATAGCTTTAATGCGCAATTATAATATGGACTTTATTCGCGGCGTTGCCGTGCTTGGCCTAGTTTACATGAATGGTTACGCCTTCGGCATTTTTGAATATGGGTATTCCTACTTAACTAATCCTCCTGTTAGCGACTCAATTATTCACACCCTTAGCAGCGTGTTTGTAGACGGGCGTTTTAGAACGCTGTTTAGTTTGCTTTTTGGTGCTGGGCTTTATATTCAGTGGCAACGTTACAAGTCTGAAGTGCAGATAAAAAGCAGGCTCTATTGGTTAATCCTCTTTGGTTTAGCGCATGGTTTTTTACTTTGGGCTGGTGATATTTTATTTGTTTACGGTGTATCTGGCTGGTTTGTTATTAAATATTTAGAAAGTGATAGCAACGTACTTTTAAAAAGAGGGTTTGCATTTACCTTGTTGTCGGGTGTAGTTACCTTACTTGTTATATCTAGCGTACCCGATGAAATAATTTACCGCGATACAGCACAGTTTATTGAATTATATAACCCACACTATATTGATTACTTTATTAGTAACCTTGCTATGAACACGTTAATGCTTGTTATGGTGCCAATAATGACAATGTGGATGTGCGTGGGCCTTATGCTCATTGGCATTTATTTATATAAACAAGATGTTTTTAGTAAAGGCTTAACGACTCAGCAATTAATAGTTTGCGGTGCAATGACCCTTGTTTTTTGTGGGATCAGGCTTTATGCATCACAGCTTAATGGCAGCTTAGGATATGGGGTGCAAGAATTTGTAAATATTTTTGCGGCGCTAGGTATGGCTACGCTGTATATTCATTTAATTGTTAAATTTTGCAATAACAGCGCACATGTTGGCACGCTTATTCAACAAGCGGGGCGCTTAGCATTTACTTTATATATTAGCCAAACACTCATACAATTATTGTTATATAAAGTGCTATTTACGCACTGGGTGCTCAATTTTGATCGTATTGATTACTGGTTAGTTGCAACGGCATTAGTTGCACTGCAGCTCATATTTACCTTTATATACAGCCGCTATTTTAACCAAGGCCCGCTTGAATTTGTATGGCGTAAATTAACTAAAGCAAAAATTAATGCTTAAACACCTATAAATTCTAAATTAGGGGCGAAAAAATAGTGTGGGTGGTTTACACTACTCGCCTTAAAAATTACTACGCTATAAGTGCCATGACCGAATTAAAACGTTTAAATAAATTTATTAGTGAAACAGGATTTTGTTCACGCCGCGAAGCCGATAAATATATTGAGCAAGGTCGTGTCAGCGTTAATGGCTACTCGCCTGAAATGGGCGTAAAAGTTGCTGCTACCGATGTTGTATTGGTTGATGGCAAGCCACTTAAAGCCACACCAAAGCGCGTTTATATCGCTTACAATAAACCAGTTGGTATTACGTGTACTACCGAAAGTAAAATTCAAAGTAATATTATTCGCGCGGTAAATTATCCTACGCGTATATTTCCAATAGGGCGTTTAGATAGACCTTCTGAAGGGCTTATATTTTTAACTAACGAAGGCGACATCGTTAATAAAATTTTGCGTGCGGGTAATAACCACGAAAAAGAATATGTTGTTACGGTTGATAAACCGCTTAATCGTCAGTTTGTTACAAAAATGGCCAATGGCGTGCCTATTTTAGATACCGTGACTAAAAAGTGTAAAGTGACACAAACTGCCCCTAAAGAATTTAAAATAGTACTTACACAAGGTTTAAACCGCCAAATACGCCGTATGTGTGAATATTTAGGTTACGAAGTGGTGACGTTAAAGCGCACTCGTATAATGAACGTAACACTAAAAGGTTTAAAGGTAGGGCAGTGGCGTCATTTGTCAGATACTGAAATGGCGCAAATAAACGACTCGATTTCTGACTCAGGTAAAACTCAAGAACATTCGCTTGATGCTAATAAACAATCAGAAAATAATATGCCGTCGGTTCCTAAAAAGCGTGATTTTCAGGGTGAAAATCCTCGCCGTTTTAATAAAGGCGAGCAAAGTGGAGAGCGAAATTCAAGTCGCAACTCTGAACGCAGTAATGCTAATGGCGAGCGCAAAAATGAGCGCAGTAAAGCACCTTATCAAAAGCGTTCTACCACGTATGTTGGTAAGCCGAAAAGCATTAAAGAGAACAAGTCGTCACAGTCAAAACCTAGCTCGGGGCGTACCCTTAGCTTAAAAAAATAATCTGCAGCTAAGTGGTATTCTACTACCACTGTATTTCTTGTACTATATTACCAAATGGGCTTGTAACGCCCACTAAATTTATATTGTTATTTTGCAAAGTCACCAATTTATTCTTATCTAAATACCATCTAAAAGTGTATTTTCTGTAGTTCTGTAAACTAAGCACAGTTAGCGTTGCACAACTGTACTCATAATCAGTTGGGCAACTACCTACTTCAAGTAATTGATGCTCTTGCTGCCATATATTATTGCTGTGTTTATTGGCCCATAATTTCACAGAAATACAAACTGACGTCCATAACCATAAGTAAATTAAAATAGGCAAAAACAGTGGTATAAATGCGCTGCGGAACTTCCCATGCTCAGCAATATAATTTTTAACTGTATGTTTAAATTCAAAGTTATTATTGTATTTATTATATAGGTGCCTTAATAAAACAATCGACAACACTATCGCCGTTATTGGAAATAACGTAAATGTTAAGGTGTTATATATACCGTTGGGAATAAATGCGGGGTCGGCTTGTTCATCCCATGCAAGTAAAACCAGCGGAGGTGCTGTTACTAAGAGTAATAAGGCGCTGTTGAAGAGTTGCTTAAAGGTCAAAGGGTATTCACTTATAAAATGTTGCTTGTATAAAGCCCAAATTAGCGCTTAATGTTTCGCTATTAAATGCTAAAGCCAATATAAAATAAGAGTATACCTAAATAAACTGCAATCGCCGATAACGAGTTTTTAGAGCGCAGGCGATTAACAAGGTCGCGTGTGCCATCGAACATACCGGAAATAACCAGTAGTATGCCTCCTGTAAAACGGTAGTTGTTTAAGTTCACGTTACCATTCTCGTCAGTTATAAAGCGTAAATAACCAAAAAGTATAAAAACGCTGCCCGCTATTAGTATCGCGGTTTTAAAATTTTCCAAGGCTTTTCCATAATATTGAGTTAGATACTAAAATGGCACTAAGTTGAGTCATGATAATTTTACTATATTTCGAATTTAAATTTTGCCTAAATCCATTAAATGGCCTCATTATGTCGCTATATTAGGCGTATATACGCTAAAGCCTGATTTATATTGTGCATTATCAAGTACACTTAGTTATATGAAGGGTAAGCTGTTAAGATGCGCCGTCTTAATAATGTAGAAAGGTTATAGAAGTAACATGTCAAAATTTTTCTTTATGGGTAAGCCCGATATAATGGGTAAAAATAACAGTAATGGATTTGCACCAAAACGTACTGCAAAGCCAGGCACAGAGTCACACCCGCTCACGTTAATTGTAAACTCAGTTGCACGACAATCAGAAATAGAAGCAATACTAGAAGAGCATTCGCTGTTTGCTTCAATTGAAGTTAAAGCTGAAGTACCAGAAGATATTCGCGAACTAGACTTTGCGCTTAGCAAGTCAAAACCACAAGTATTTGATAAATTACCAGAGCGCAACGCACCTTGTGTATGTGGTAGCGGCAAAAAATATAAGAAGTGTTGCGGTTAGTTTCTTAACAACTAAATATGTAGCCTTTCTTTTTTCATCGGTATTAAATAAAAATGCCACTGACCTTGAGCCAGTGGCATTTTTTAATGTTAACCGATTATATGCTTAACTACTTACGCGGTTCGTAATCAATTCTAAATATAACCGTGTAAAGTACCGGTACCACAATTAGCGTTAGTATGGTGGCAAAGCCTAAACCAAACATTATAGTTACCGCCATTGACTGGAAGAACACGTCAAATAACAGTGGGATCATACCTAAAATAGTGGTTATTGCTGCCATTGCTACAGGGCGCACACGGCTAACACCAGACTCAAACACAGCTTGATAAGGCGATTTACCATCGCGAAGCTCAAGGTTAATTTGATCGACCAACACAATGCCGTTTTTGATTAACATGCCGCTTAAGCTTAATAAGCCAAGCAATGCCATAAAGCTAAACGGCGCATTCATTATCAACATACCCGCACTTACACCAATAATGGCAAGTGGCACTGTAGCCCAAATAACTAAAGGTTGTTTAAGTGAGTTGAATAACAGTACGGTTACCGCAAACATAGCTAAATAGCCTAATGGCAATGAGCCAAAAATAGCCGATTGCGCATCAGATGACGATTCATATTCGCCGCCCCATTCTAATTTATAACCACGCGGTAGCTCTATTGCTTCTACAGGCCCTCGTATGCGGGCAAATAATTTAGCAGCGGTTTCGTCACCTAAAACGTTTTGATCGGCCATTACCGTTATTGTACGTTTACGGTCGCGGCGCATAATTAGGCTGTCTTCCCATTCAACCACAAATTCGTCAACCACTTGCGTTACTGGCACAAACACACCAAGTACTGGGCTATAAATTTGTAAATCGTGAACGCTTTCTACATTTAAACGTTCATTAGCAGGAGAGCGGGCAATAATAGGTAACAGTTGCGTACCATCTCTGTATACGCCTACTTGTTTACCAGAGAGGCTAGTAAGCAGCACATCATCAAGGTCAGATTTACTAATACCTAAACGGCGCGCTTTTTGTTCGTTAAACTGCGGGCGAATCATTTTAGTACGCGCACGCCAGTCATCACGAATATTATAAGCCCCTTCATCCTTTGCTATAACGTCTTCTGCTTTAGCTGCAAGTTTTCTAAGAACTACTGGGTCTGGGCCTGTAAAGCGTGCTTCAATTTTAGCATCGGTAGATGGGCCAATTTCCATCGGCTTAATTTTAAGCTCGGCTGAAAGTGGCGTACTTTGTGAGTATTCACGCACCTTTTGCATTACTATTGCAACCGCCTCGCGGTTTTTTACTCTAATAATAAGCTGCCCATAAGAAGAGTACGATTTTTGAGGAGCATAAGTAAGCATAAAGCGCGGCGCACCTTGGCCTGTTGTACTTGTTATTTCCTCAACGAGCTCTTCATTTTGTAAGTAGTTTTCTAGCTTTTTAATGCCATCAAGGGTTGCACGTATATCTGAGCCTTGCTGCTGCCAGTAATCTACATAAAACATTGGCGTGTTAGACGCAGGGAAAAACGACTGCTTAACCGCACCAAAGCCAATTACTGCAGAGCAAAGTAATACAACCATAAGAACAAGAGTTGTTTTACGATAATGCATAGATACATCTAAAAGTGCTTTATAGCCTGTAAAAATAAAGCCTTTGTACGGGTCGTCGTCTTCCTCTTCGCCCTCAGCATTTTTACCTTTTTTAAACTCATCTTGTTTAAACATTAAGTTTGCAAAAAATGGCGTAAGGGTGATGGCGGTGATCCAGCTTAATAAAAGCGATATAAATAACACCCAAAATAAGCTGCCAGCAAATTCACCCGTGGCATCAGAGCTTAATCCAATGGGAGCAAATGCAGTAATACCAATAACTGTCGCGCCTAGTAGTGGCCATTTAGTTTGCTCAACAATATTAACTGCCGCTTTTAACTTAGTTTGGCCACGTTTTAAATTTATTAATATGCCTTCGGTTACTACTATGGCGTTATCTACCAGCATACCTAGGGCAATAATAAGTGCTCCCAGAGAAATACGTTGCAGGTCTATGGCAAACAACTTCATAAATATAAAAGTGCCTAAAACGGTCAGTAATAAAATACCGCCAATTAAAATACCGCTTTTTAAACCCATAAATATAAGCAGTACCACAATTACAATGGCAATAGCCTCTACAAGGCTTACAATAAAGCCATCTACCGATTTTTCTACTTCTTTAGGTTGGTTATATACCGATTCAACATGTATGCCGTGTGGGCGCTGGTATTCAAGCTCTGCTAAGTGTTCGTCAATACGTTTACCTACATCAACTACGTTAACCCCGTTCATAAACGACACACCAATTAACAGTGCTTGCTCTGAGTTGTAACGAATAACATTAGTAGGTACTTCGGCGTATTCTCTAAATACTTTTGCTACATCGCCTAAATAAATAAGCTCACTTGCACCAGGTTTTGAAATAAGCAGAGTTTCAAGCTCACTTACATCTTTAAATTCCCCGGTTGGGTGAAAGCGAATAGACTCATCGCCAACACGTATTTTGCCCGCATTAGACACCGTATTTTGCGATTGCAGCAAGCCAAAAATATGGCTTGAGGCTATACCTAGTTGAGCCAATTTACGTGTAGATACTTCAACCATAACTTGTGGTTGTTGCTCACCAGCAATAGTTACTTTACTTACACCTTTAACCAAGACTAGCTCGCGCTTTAAAAAGTCTACGTAGTCTTTAAGCTCGTCATATGAGTAGCCGTCGCCAGTAACCGAATATAAAACGCCGTATACATCGCCAAAGTCATCTAAAATAGTGCTTGGGTAAACGCCGCTTGGCAGCGAAGGAGAAAGGTCATTAATTTTACGACGCATTTCATCCCAAATTTGGCGCAGCTGCTCTTTTCGATGAGTGCTTTTCATTTCCACCGAAATTTGAGATTTACCATTTGATGAAATAGAGGTCACATAATCAACATAAGGGAGTTGCTGAATCGCATTTTCAATAGGGAAAGTGACTTCCTCCTCGACTTGCTGCGGCGATGCACCCGGGTACATGGTAATAACCATGGCAGTTTTAAGAGTAAACTCAGGGTCTTCTAGTTGGCCTAGGTCAAAATACGACACACTACCGCCAATTAACAGCAGCAGCGCAAACATCCAACTAATTACTTTTTTCTCTATGGAGAGTTGCGCAAAGCTCATAATTATAAGCCTCGCTCTTTATTCCATGGACGTACTTTCATGCCTTCATCTAATGAATGTACACCGGCAGATACAACCATTTGGCCTTCTTTTATGCCGCTAAGTACTTCAATACCATCACGGTGAACTTGCCCTACTTTTACAGCCTGCTTATTAACAACACCTGTTTCTGGGTTGTATAACCACACATACGCGTTATCAGACACGCTTTCTTTTGCTTCTGAAAAAACCGACTCAACAGGTAAAATTGTATACGCTACTTGCGAGCTAGTAACTTTAGATAAATCAATAAATACACGCCCAGTCATACCGGCAAGTAAATTAAAGTCATCAGGTACTGGCAGCGAAAAAACAACTTGGTAGGTCAGGGTGGTTGGATCAGCCTGTGTATCCCACTCTTTTAAATCAAGGGTGTATTCTTTTTTTGCAAAGCCATCAAACACAACGGTAGGGTGGTAATCGGTACCTTTTTTAATGCGCGCTATTATTTTTTCAGGAACTTGGATTTCTACATCCATTAAGTCGCGTGTTTCTAAGCGTAAAATGTTTTGCTTGGCTTGAATATTTTCAAAGTTTTTAACAAATACTTTAGCCACAGTGCCTGCAAATGGTGCGCGTAATTCACTGTATTCTAGGTTTGTTTCGGCAATTTTAAAGGCAGACTCTGCCACCTGCATATTGGCTAATGCTTCATCGTATTCAGATTGGCTTGCGATTCTTTTTTCAAGTAATTGCTCAATACGACCAAGTTGCGACTTAGCAAGCTCAAAGCGGGCTTTTCTATCATCGTATTGTAATTGAAAGTCTTCTGGGTCGAGCTTTGCCAGTAGCTGACCTTTTTTAACTTCTTCACCTGCTAAAACCGGAAACTCAACAAGCTCACCATTTACTCTAAACGCCAAGTAAGAGCCTTGGTTTGCAACAACCTCAGCAGGAAAGCTGCGAATGTTAGTTTGAGAATCATGACCTATGTTGAATAATTTAACAGGGCGAATGGGCTCTTCTTTAACTTGTTGTTCTGGCTCAGAACAGGCTATTAAGCTTAATAAAGTCGTAGTTAAAAAACATAGACGAAAGAGTTTCATGTCTTCTCCGTTGCAATGATGGCAAAATAATTAAGTGCAGCATACGCTGCAAACATATAAAATAAAAATCATTAAATCTTAGAAACTCAATAAGTTTTACTTATAATGTTGCAGAGTGCTATATGAAGCTGAATCAATTAATAATTTTAGATGCCATAGTGCAAAGCGCAAGCTTAAGCGGGGCAGCACTAAAGCTACATAAAACCCAGCCAGCGCTTACACTTGCTATTAAAAATTTAGAAGAAAAAATAGGGTTTGAGTTGCTAGACAGAAGTAAGTACCGATTACAGCTTACTGAAAAAGGGCGAATTTTCCACCGCGAGGCGCAGCAACTTCTGTATGCCAACGACGAGCTAGCGCAGCTTGCTAAAGAATTGGCACTCGGTAATGAACCCCAATTTAGAATTTGTTACGAACAACTTTGCCATACGCAGAGTTACAACGAGATCATAAGTAATACTTTTAGATTGTTTACCAGCACCGAATTTAGCTTAACAAGCGGGAAGCGCTTTATTTCGTTAGAGCAAGTAAATAGTGGGCAAGCCGAATTAGGCATTGGTCCGTGGTTTGATTTATTTCATGCGACAGGCGATTTAGAAAGCGTACCTATAGGCAGGCTCGATATTGGCATTGTCAGCGCTAAAGGCGTACTTCCTCAAAAGCTAACCTATAGCGAACTGCAAACGTATCCGTGTTTAGCCATGTTTGAAAGTGACTTGAGTATCGACAGCGACAGACTATCGTATTCAAAAGGCTCCGCCATGATGAAAATTGATGATGTATCGACCTTAAAATCGTTTTTACTCTCAGGTGCAGGTTGGGCAATGATGAGCCTAGAGCACTGCGCTCCTGAAATAAAAGCAGGCTTACTTCAAGAAATACACATAACTGACCGAGAGCATAAATTTAGCGCGCAAATTAGAGCCTTTAGGCAGCATGCAATGCACCACGGCCCTGTAGCGCGCACTATTTGGGAGCAATTTAAAGTACTTAGTGAGGCGTATTTAAATGAACGCTGATATTGATAAAGAAACACTTATTTATACTGTTATCGCAGGCATACCAATAGGCAAAGTAGCAAGTTACGGGCAAGTTGCAGCTCTTGCGGGCTACCCGCAAAATTCACGGTTGGTCGGGCGCTTATTAAAAATGATGCCAAACGACTCGGTTATACCTTGGCACAGGGTAGTGAATAGCCAAGGTAAAATATCATTCCCTGCAGGTAGCGAAAAATACCAAGAACAACGCGAAAAGTTATTATCAGAAGGCGTACTGTTTAAAAACGACAAAGTGAATATGCGCGAGTGCCGGTGGGAGTGATATGACTATTATTGGCAGGTAAGTGCCATAGCTGACTTTCAAGGCGTGAATCTAAAACTTTGTTGGGTGGCGCCTTCTGCTTAACCAACCAACCTTTTGACGTAGGTCGGATAAGTGGCGAAGCCACGCCATCCGACACAGTAAAATACCTTGCCAATTATTATCAATATTTTATGTTGTCGAGTGGCTGGAGAGTGCCATTTGCGGACATTGATGATCCTTGATGAATATAATGTATGAAGTCATAATTTAACCTCTTTGGCATGTTTAAATCTTGCCATGAGCAATTCTTTGACTAATACTCGGGCCTTCTCTACATCAAATGCTCTAGCGGCATACCCTTTTGCAAGAATTTCTTGAGGTAAATATTCATCAAACTTATCTATGGCTTTTTCTGCAATAGCATCAGCTAAATCAATTGCTGATATGGTTTGATCATCTCGAAAGCTTTTAAGAGCCCCGATAACATCATCAATTAAGGTATTCTCAACTTCTATAATTCCTGCAAATGCACCTGCTCCAAACCCTTTGTGTATAAGTACTGCAACGAGTGTATTTACAACTTTATCGCCGGCCCAGGGCAAAACAACGGCTGTATTGCCATACTGTAAGAAATGCGTACTTTCAAGTTTTGCAGTTTTAAAAAAGTCAGCACCTTCTTTGAAAAGTGCTTGAGCAACGGCATCTGCAAATTCAATTCTTTGTTCACCAACTTGAATTCTGTAGTCACCTTCTTCCAGAATTTTAAGCATTTCTTGTCTCACTACATCATGTACAACCATTCCTGAACCACCAAATTTAGGTGGTTTTCCTCCTTTTGCATGCTTTACTGAAATTACTTTTTTATCTGTATCAACTAGCTCAACCACCCAACGTTTACCGGCAAATACAATATGTTGGCCCTCTAAAATAAGGCTATCTACGGGTAATGACCCTAGTGTTTTACTACCCGTTACAATTCTAAATTCTTCAGAGGTTTTAAACACGGCATAAAACGTATAATGATTTGTTATTTTTTCACCCATAAAACCTAAAACTAGTTCACCACTTCCTAACTGGGTAATAAGATCTACCTTACCCATGTGAGATAGCAAATCTTTAAAATGTGTAACAGTAACTTGTTGGAATGGACCGTCTTCACAAAGTAATACGTAGATTTGATCTGCTCTTATACCTCCCCATTGCGCGATGAGAGCTAAAACTTGATGAAGTAATGTTGAAAAGTGATAGAGCGAAGTGTCTGCTGGTTCGTACCATTTACTTGCAACCAATAAACGTATCATCGCTAGCGATTGAACCAATTCAAGCCGAAGTTTATCTACAATACTCGATTTTTCTGTAAGGTCAGCCTCAGTTATCAGCATTCGCAAAATACTAGCGCCACCACGCCTACCTGAACGACCCATGCGCTGCCGTAAACTTGCAATAGAATGCGGCGCAGTAACTTGCACGACAGAGTCAACCTTGCCTATATCAATGCCTAACTCCAAAGTCATAGTACACACTGCTGTAGTGGGCATTTGCTCTTGCTGAAGCCGAGCTTCAAGTGTTTCTCGCATTTCTTTGGCTAACGAGCCGTGATGTGGAAAAAACTCGTTAGGCACAGTGTTACTCTCACACATCTCAGCAAGAGTGGTCGCAATGCTTTCGGTGCGACTTCTGCTGTTTGCAAACACTAAGTGGTTCCCACCACGGCAAAGGCCATATAAATCGTTACATACGCTTTGCTCCGCAGTAACCGCCTCATCTATTACTACAGCGCTTTCAATGTATCCCTTCACTTGCATTTTTAACGTTGATGAAGACTGCGTTTGCTTTATTATTTTACAAGACAGCGATTTATTGGGTCTTAAAGACGCAGGGACACTTTCTAAGTCACCTAAAGTGGCACTTAAAGCGGTTCTGGGTATTGGTGCGTTTACACGGCCAAGCAGATGCTCTAAGCGGTGCAGTAAGCTCAACAAGTGATGGCCACGCTCAGTACCAATAAATGCGTGAAATTCGTCTATAACTATATGCTTTAAATTCTGAAAAGCAGATTTTACCCAGCCACTGTCTCTTATTAATAATGACTCTAGGGACTCTGGCGTTATTAACATGATGCCAGATGGATTTCGTTTCAGCTTATTTTTTCGACCTTGAGGGCTATCACCATGCCAAGGTGTAACTTGTATGTCTAACAAGTCTGACAAGCTTTCTAGCCTTCGATCTTGATCGTTTATTAACGCCTTTAGCGGGCTGATATATAAAATGCCTACACCGCTTACTTGATCTGCGATACTACTTATTGCAGGTAAAAAAAATGCTTCTGTTTTTCCTGCGGCAGTAGAGGCACTAATAAGCACATCAGTCTTTCCTGAGAGGATAGGGTCAATTGCTAAACATTGTATCTCTCTGAGTCGATCCCAGCCTTGTTTAAAAATCCACTGCTGAATTCGAAAATCAAGCCTTTCGTGTGCATCAATCATAATTTAAAATCAGCTAGCTCATCGTCCTCAGATTCAATTTCTAACTCTACATCGGAAGGCTTCTCCTCTGCAATATCAACATTTTTAATTAAGCTGTCCCAAGAAATACTTGGGTTTTGATCAATCACAGCAAGCATATCCAAAAACGCCTTAATCGTATTTCTTGGCGTTCTGAAGTAAGCGTCTCCAATTGTTTGGCTACAATGGACTAGAAATGCTTTAAGGGACTCGTCAGGAACTAAATATAGCGATTCATCACCTGATGCGAAAACATGTCTCAGGTTTTTAAGTAGTATAAATAACTCTTCTGGCGTTAAACTTGCCAAGTGTAATGCAGGGGATGAGTAATCAATAACACCGGCTTGTTTTGCAAATGTGTTGCCAGCTAGGCGAGATTGCAGCGCTTCATAGCTATATAACCCTTTTCTTGGATCAAGTAAAAACTCGGGTGTACCACCGAGTAAAAACCCTAAGTACTCAGCCGATCCTTGTAAGCAGTCGTTGAGTATTCTTAGAATTTGCTCGTAATTTGATAATCGTGCTTGGGTGCTATTGAGTTTGTATAAATTTACCATTTCATCGAGGTTAACTAATAACCCTTCGTAGCCAGCTTGCCTTACAAATAAACTCATAAGCTTTAGAGAGTCATAAAACGACGCATCTGAGATAATACTTCTTATACCAAGATCTTTGCGAGCATCTGTTTTTGTTGCATATTCTGCTCTTAACCATTTTACAGCGTTGTTTTTAAGTTGCTCGTTATCTGTTTCATGGCCAGTCCAGTATGCTTCTATAACTTTTGCAAAGTCGTAACCACCTACAAGCTCAGAGAGAGACGCGAGCCTTTCGTGGATCACTGTGGTTATTTCTTTGCTTGTATTATCTGCTTCTTTTCGTGCCTCGGTAATAAACTTTTCAACCACACTGGTCAATGCATTACCATCAGGCTTATTACGAGTAGACATGTTTCTCATTAACTCAGAATACAAGTTTCTGGCTTGTCCAGATGATGCATGAATACGACGGTCAGGAGATAGATCTGCATTAACAGTAACTAACTTGCGCTCTAATGCTATCGCTCTTACAACACTTAAAAAGAATGTTTTACCTGAGCCGTATTCGCCAATAATTAACCGAAAAGCAGAGCCACCCTCTGTCACTCTGTCGATATCTTTAATGAGTGCTTTAAGCTCATTACCACGACCTACTTGTATATGCTGTATGCCGACTTTTGGGGTAACACCCGATTTAAGAGACTGTATAATTGCATCGCGCTCTTTTGATCTAATTTTTTTTGCTGCCATTGTTATAACTCCCTTATCTCTTCGACTATTTCTTCATCAATGTATATATCACCGTCATAATCAATTACTGGTGCATCCACTAAATCAAATGACCAGTCATTAATGGTTTCTATAGCACCATCGACCATTAATTTTAGCTCACTACACATTTGAGCTACCTCTTCGCGACCCCATTGCGCTTTAGCACATAGCTTTTCAAACAACTGGCTATGAGCCTGATCTAATCCATCAACTTCGTTTGTCAGCTCTGAGACTTCAATATAATCGCTTTCATCTTCATCTGAGGTAAATATCTTTTCCAGCATATTTTTAGCTTCTGTTGTTTGGCTTTCATGAAGGGCTAAGATTGTTTCATCTAAGCTAAATTCTGATGAATTTTGACTTTTTGGCACAAGCCGATGACTACTTGTAGTAAGCTGATGAATATCACTCGTGACAGACTCTTTATTCAACCCTAAATTCGTGTAGAGTTTCTCGATTTGTTTTACTTCTTTGTTATCGACGTTGCCATCAGCGAGCGCAATAGACAGAATAAACCGCTTCACAAATTCTATTTCTGTTTCACCTAAATTATTAAGTCTATTTTTTAAACCCGCATTATCCGATGGGGTAACTAATCGCCATGTAAGATAAGCCTTTAAAGATCGCTTTTCTGTATCCGTTAATTTCTCATCATGAGCAATTAGCTTTTCTAGCTCAAAACTTTCTGACTCATCTACAACCCCATCTATGTTTGCCACCATAGCACCTAAACGCAGTGCGACACCCACTTGGTTAAATACATGACTAGGGACAAACTCTTCCCCATGCCCTGGAGTAAATAAGACAAGTTTGCCATCTAATTTAGGTTTTGCATGGTGGTAACGCGAGTCAGGCGCAATACCTATATCAGCAAAGCTCGCTAGGTTATAAATGAGTTCACTTTCCTTTTTATTTATCGCTTTTGGTGCTGGTAAGTCTGTTTGCAACCAAAATTCAGAAACGTTTGTTACCCCATCATTTTCTACAATGATAGTCTTAGCCCACTTTTTAAACTTTTCAATTAATGGTGATGGTTGGCTATTAGTAATAGCGCGTGGAAGTAACATCAGTGCAGCTAAGTCATCTCTATTAGTGCCTGCTTTACCTAAGTAACGGCTATAACTAGCGAGCTCTTCAGCGGCTTTATCAGCAATAGGTATTAGTTTTTTAATAGGGGCTTTTAATATACTCGGGTCTGGTAAACTATCGAGTAAAATTTTAACGCTAGGAATACCACCGCTGGCGGCAAAGTACTCAGCGTTTAACTTGGTTTTATTTGGTTTAACTTGCATTCCCTCAGAGAATTTTTGATTGTAGTAAAGTTTAAAAAGTGCATCAAACTCTACATCGCAACGCCTAGCTGCGGTTTTTAAATTGTATTGGTCTGTATTTTTGATCCATTCAAGTGCCAACTCATCATCCACTTTTTCTGTGGCAACGATTTGCTCTGAAAGGCGTAATTTAAAAAGTAGTGAATGACGCGTCTTCGGTAATGCATGTTTTTTACCTTTAAGTAATTTAGGTTTAACTAAATACATAAACTCTAAGAGATTTGCTGAATAACCAGCAAAAGAGCGATTTGAAGCAAACACTTTATGTAAACGAAGTACTTCATCAAAAATATCTTCAAATTGTTCCTCTCCAACTTTATTATCTTGACCATTCTCAACAACAAATCTTTCAAATCCGTAAAAGTACAAAAACACAAAGCCTATTGGAGTATTAGCCGCACTTCTATCGGTTGCTAACCAATCAAGGTAGGCACCTCTAGACTCTTTAGATAATAAACCGTAGCTTGGCCAGTAGCCTAAAGATTCATCAGTTGGGAATTCGTTTGAATTAGTCCGTGGTGATATTACTGGTAAGTCTGCACAAATTAATGCTGGTTCAGAGCGATAACCAACCAATGATTCCATCACCCCACCTACGTACAGAAACCCCTTTAACTTTCGACTGTGAATAGTAACTTCTTGACCCTTGCTTAACCATTGAGCTTGTTTACCCTTATTGATATAGGTGTCTTCAGATACATTACTCTCAAAAATATTAAATGTGGCTAAATCGTCTTCAGAATTTCTCGAACTATCAGCACTTTCTATAGTTGGGGTAGATGTATTAACAACAGTGATGCGAGGTTTTGGAGTTGTCTCCTTTGAGGTTGCTAATTCATTAGTTTGTTCGTGTAATTCAATACTTACTGATGCTTTATCAATTTTAATAGATTTTATAGGGCTGATTGCACCATTGGATAGAGCTGATACAGAAGGCTTAGAGGCTGGCGTACTATAAGTGCCTTTTATGTCCGAGCTTGGATTATCTAATACTCGAGGCTTTGCTTTATTTGAATTTGAGCGAGAACTGGTAATTAACCAAATTATCAATATAACAACTGCAATTATTAAAATGAATTCCATGTAACATCCCTTTAAAAATGGTTGGTACCATTTTAGTTTTTAAAACTCCATCGACTACTAACATACTACTAAAAAAATCAGAAATGTATAATACTGCTGCTAGCTAATTGCACTTATTATTAATCAAACAATAAAGTCGTCTTTAATAAAGCTTAATTTTGTATAAGGCTCTCCAGTGATGTGACTTGACCATCAGTATTGTGCTCTTAAATTTGCAAAATTTTAAGATAAACTTGAGCTTAATCCATAGCTAGTGACTGACTGCTTCTCGCTCAAACCTGACCATTTTAAATGGCTATACCAGCTCAATAAACATAATTACTAATTGAAATATAATGACAAACACACCCAGCAATAACAAATAAGTGCCAAATTGCGTGGCTAAATTGGGTGCTTTTAGCGCTGTAAAATAGTGTACCTAAACTATAAAAAATGCCGCCGGCAAGTAGCCAGTAAAGTGCTTTTACATCAACACTTGAATAAAGCGGATATACAATAGCCAGTGCAAACCAACCCATGAGCAAGTAGGTGGCGAGTGATATTTTTTTATTGCCGTTTTTTACAAATACTTTGTACGCAACGCCCGCCAGTGCCACAGTCCAAATAAATGTAAGTGTTGCCCATGACCAAGCACCGGTTAATGAGATTAATAAAAAGGGAGTGTAGGTGCCGGCAATTAATAAGTATATGGCGCAGTGATCGCACTTTTTATAAAAAGCTCTTAAGCGTGGTTGAATACTGGCGTGGTACAAAGTGGATGACAAAAACAGCACAAATAGGCTACTGCCATAAATTGCAGTACTAATATACGCTTTAGTGCTGGTGGCTTGGCTAAATAAATCCCACATAACAAATGCAGCAAATACAATACCAAGTGCATGGCTAATTACGTTTAGTTGTTCTTCTTTTTTAGAATAGGGCGCTTCTAACGACATGACAGATCCTACCACTATTTGAATGAATTTTAGTGTACAAGTGTACGCTGAGTTTTTCAATATTATAATTTTTATATGAATACAATAATTTATTATTTTTCATAAAGTTGAAACATCAATTTAACCAATGCGTAATTAATAAGACGTAAAAAAGTCGTAATAGTTCGTTAGATTACTGGTAATTCCTAAAAACAATTAACCGGACGAACAGTGAAAAACATGAAAAATAAATTAACAACACGGCCTTTTCTTAAACTTACTAAATTGTCTGTTGCGATGATTTGCGTTACATCAACAAATAGTTTTGCAGATCAAACCATAAATAAAGAACTTGATGAAATAGTGGTTGTTGCTCAAAAGCGTGCGCAATCAATACAAGATGTGCCTGTAACAATAAGTGCCTACGATGGCGACTTTTTAGAGAGCTTAGGGATTGGCGAACTCGACACTTTATCTGAAATAACACCAGGGCTTGTTATTCAAGAGCAAAGCCCTAACAACCCAGGCTTTGTAATTCGTGGTATTACGTCTGATAGTGGGTCGTCTCAATCATCACCTCGTGTGTCTATTTATTATAACGGAGCAGATGTATCACGCTCTCGTGGTTCATACTTTGAGCTTTTTGATGTAGAAGGGATTGAAGTTGTTAAGGGACCACAAGCAACACTGTTTGGAACAGCAGCTTCTGTAGGTGCTATTAGTGTAGCAACACGTAAACCAGAAAAAGATTTTTCGGCTCAATTAAAAGCATCCGTTGGTAATTACTCGGCCAAAGGTGTTAGTGGTTTTGTAACGGGTGGTAATGATTTAATGCAAGGCCGTGTTGCTTTTACTTATCGTGAACGTGATGGGTTTATAAAAAATATTGCAGGAGATAGTAACTCCCAAAATCCGGCTGGGTTTAAGCAAGATGATATGCATGGTATTGAGCGTTTTTCTTATCGTCCGTCTTTACGTATTACACCTAATGACGATGTAACGATTGATTTGGTGTATACGTATGAAAAAAATGATGACTCGGGTACATCTTTTAAAAATGGGCTTTATGCACCAACCGGTGGTGATACAAGCCCATATAGCTTTGTTGAAATGCCAGGTAGTCCGTATGCAGAGTCTGTGTTTGGAAAAAAAGACTTAGGTGTAGAGCGCACAGTTAACGATTTAAATTTGACTGTAAATTGGGATGTAAGTAACGATTTAACAATCACTTCAATTACTGCAGGGCGTAATTTTGACTCTTTAGAAGTGTTTGATGCTGATGGTACGCAGGCATGGTTTTTAGAATTTGCAGAAGCTGCTGAGGGCGATCAATTTAGCCAAGAATTACGCGCTGTTTATACACAGAATAAGTTTACTAGTATTTTTGGTGTGAGTTACTTTGAAGAAGATGGTAGCCAGCGTGTTCCATTTAGTACAGAGGAGTCTATATTTTTAAATTGCTTGGGCGTATTGGGTTCAGGTGTTCCTTGTATTAATAATGATGGTAGCGTTAATATTTTAACGCCAGCATTAACAGGTGGTGCAATAAGCGAGTTGCCATATTCACTAGAGTTTACAAACTATGGTGAAAACAAAGCGTATTCAGCGTTTGCTGATGTAACTTATGCTGCAACTGAGGCACTGGAGTTAACAGCGGGTCTTCGTTATATAAAAGAAGAAAAGCGCAGTGGTTATAGCTCTGCTGCACCCAATAGTGTTTTAACACAAGCGCCATTGTTTACGGTTGATACAAATGGTGAAACATTTTATGGTGATGCTGATTATGATGATTGGCTGCCACGTTTTAATGCGCTTTATATAATAAACCCTACTACAAATATGTATGCGACTATTTCAAAAGGGCGTCGTTCGGAAGTACTTGAAGTAAGTTCGGCTAACGACGAACAAGGGAGTGTCGAAGCTTCTATATCAGAAGTCCCAGCGGAAATTATTTGGAACTACGAAACCGGTATTAAAGGCAAAGCGCTTGACGGGCGTTTAGATTACTCTGTCGCTGTATTTTATCAAGATTACTCTAACTTTCAGGTTACGTTACAGGATGATGAAGGCGTTGCGTTTTCTGCTGATGCGGGCTCTGCCACTAATGTTGGCGCAGAGGCTGAAGTAAGGGCGTTAATTAATAATGAGTTTGAGGTATTTGCCAATGCGGCTTACCTTGATGCTGAAATAGATGATGACAGCAATAACGGTAACCTCGCAGGCAATAAATTTAGATTACAACCAGAGTGGACGTTTAGTACGGGGCTGTTTTATTCAACAGAATTGTCGAACTCACTTAATTTAACGAGCTCTTTAATATATAGCTACCGCTCTGAAGTGTATTTTGAGCCAGCAAATGCGCCAATATCAGGCTTAGATATTAGCCAACCTGGCCTTGGATTAGTCAGTGCGCGCTTAGGAATTGCGAGTGGTGATGATTGGGCCGTTAGTGTATTTGCCAGTAATTTATTAGATAAAGAGTACTTAGTTGATGCAGGTAATACTGGAGGGGGATTTGGCAATCCAACATTTGTTGCAGGGGCACCTCGTTTTGTTGGTATTGAGTTAACTCTCGGGTTTGGCGGACAATAATACATTTAACTACTTGATATTTTAATTGAGCCACTGCAAAGTGGCTTTTTTATGTGATCACGTTAAAGTGAATTTATATTAGGTAAAAATGAAACAAGATCTAAAAGCTGCTTTACTTACCGCCATTGTTTATCCTGGAGCGGGGCATTTTTCTTTAAAAAAACACCTTATAGGTGCTATTTTTGCGGGTGTATTCTCTGTTCTTTTAATTTTAACCTTTCAAGATATATTTGCGATTGCACAGTGTACTGCAAATGAAATTGTAAACGGAAAAATCCCCATGTCGGTTACGGCCATTTTAAAAGCCGCGCAACAACCATCTAACGCCTGCGCTCAGCTCGCTGAATATAAGTACGTACCTTTAATGATTATAATTTGGGTGCTGAGCATGATGGATGCATACCGCTTGGGCAGAAAAGCGCTGCCCACTAAAAAATAAGCCAGTTAATCAGAACTCGGTTTGGTTGGCTTATTAATTTTCTTCCCGCATATTTATCCCTGATATTTAGCTATTATTGATGGCGGTAATAATTATTATTACCGCTTTTTCCATTTTTATACATATTTTTTGTAACCGAGATTTTCGCCTGCACCATGTAAACATCGTGTAAATTCCTGTATATACCCAGTAAAATCCTCAAACCTCGTTAAATCGCTCACTTGTTGATATTTAGTTAATTAAAATCCTTCTCCTTGTACCTTTTTATTCATTTAATGTTAATAAATAAATGGTGCTTTATGCTCGCCAAATTAACTTTTTTTAACTATTAAGTATTGGTTTGGTGTCAATTTATTACGTCAAACGATGACGACTGATAATTTCAATTTAAGGAAATACGATGAATAACAGTTCAAATAATCACAAAAGAAAGGATTTTAAAATGGCGAGCTTATCGTTAGCTTTATTATTAGGATGCTCAACTATGGTCAATGCCGCTGTTGAGAAGTTAACGGTGAGTGGGAATCAAATTCTTGCGGGTGGAGAAAACACAAGCTTTGCAGGACCTAGCCTATTTTGGAGTAACACGGGGTGGGGCGCTGAAAAATTTTATACAGCACAAACAGTAGCAAAGGCAAAAACTGAATTTAATGCAACATTAATTCGTGCAGCTATTGGTCATGGTACGAGTACTGGTGGTAGTTTGAACTTTGATTGGGAGGGCAATATGAGCCGTCTTGATACTGTTGTAAACGCAGCTATTAGCGAAGATATGTACGTTATTATTGATTTTCATAGCCATGAAGCACATACCGATCAGGCAACTGCAGTTCGCTTTTTTGAAGACGTAGCTACCAAATATGGGCAGTACGACAATGTTATTTATGAAATTTATAACGAGCCGTTACAAATTTCATGGGCTAACGATATTAAGCCTTACGCAGAAACAGTTATTGATAAAATTAGAGCAATCGATCCTGATAACTTAATTGTGGTTGGTACGCCTACGTGGTCGCAAGATGTTGATGTGGCATCACAAAACCCGATAGATCGCGCCAATATTGCTTACACTCTGCATTTTTATGCTGGCACGCATGGTCAATCGTATCGAAATAAAGCACAAACAGCACTCGATAACGGCATTGCACTATTTGCTACAGAGTGGGGAACAGTTAATGCTGATGGCAATGGTGGTGTTAATATTAATGAAACTGATGCATGGATGGCATTTTTTAAAACAAACAATATTAGCCACGCTAACTGGGCTTTAAACGATAAAAACGAAGGTGCATCGTTATTTACTCCAGGCGGTAGTTGGAATTCATTAACCGCTTCAGGCTCTAAAGTTAAAGAGATCATTCAAGGTTGGGGTGGTAGTACGGTTGCTTTAGACTCTGATGGTGATGGTATAAGTGACAGCCTTGACCAGTGCCCAGATACACCCGCTGGTACAACGGTTGATAGTATTGGTTGTGAGGTAACTGACAGCGATGCCGATGGTATTAGCGATAATATTGATCAATGCCCTAATACACCTGCAGGTGAAACTGTTAATAATGTAGGTTGCGTTGTTGAAGTAGTTGAACCACAAAGCGATGCGGATAACGATGGAGTGAATGATGATATTGATCAGTGCCCAGATACACCCGCTGGTACAAGTGTTAATACAAACGGATGCAGTGTTGTAAGTTCAACAGATTGTAATGGTATTAATGCATATCCTAATTGGGTAAAAAAAGATTACTCAGGTGGTCCGTTTACTCACAATAACACCGACGATAAAATGCAATATCAAGGTAATGCATACAGCGCAAATTGGTATACAAACAGCATTCCCGGAAGTGATGCTTCGTGGACGCTTATCTATAGCTGTAGTTAAGCACGTTAAATAAAATATGTGAAGAAGGTAAATAATACATTTACCTTCTTTTTAAAAGTATTAGCCTTTATAAACACTTTGGTGTTGATCAGTGATGTTGTAGCTAGGGGAGTTTATGTTATCTATATAGCGCCAATCGGTTGTGATTTGCTCTTTAGTAATAGTCAGTAACATATATCCACGGTGTGATAAGTCACAATAGTTTAAGTCGTTTATTAACAATGAAAGCGAGTCAGCCATTTGCTTTGCTTGTACTGTATTAAGCGCTAAATAATGCTCCATCCCCGGGGATGTAACACCAGGCGTTGCAAATTCTACTCCTACGCTTTCGCCTTTTGCATTTTTTAATGTGCCATGCCACGCATTGTGCGTATCACCTGCAACCACGACTAACTTTTTATCTAATGCAGCAACGCTTTTGTATAATGCTTCGCGCTCGCTGGGGTAACCATCCCACGCATCTAAATTATAAGGCATTAAAGTATTTACACGTGCAAGTTGTGCGGGTGTTACCGCTTTATTTTCTAACACGGCTTTTTTAATGGTAACAAGCTCTTTTAACACCTGAGGTATTTTAGTGCGATCGGATTGCGAGAATATCTCGGTAGGTAGCCACATTTTAGTCATCAATACTTGCTGGCCCAATACTTGCCATTTTGCATTTGATTTAGTTATTGCACTGGTGAGCCAGTTTAGTTGTGTGTTACCTAGTAACTGCCTTTTTGGATTATTTAAATCACTGGCAAAGCGAGCAACATCCATTTGTTTGGTCTCTAGGTTTTTATAGTCGCTGTAAGCGAGTTGTTTATCGCGTGCTATTACGCGAGTATCTAGCATGTGCAAGCTTATTAAATTACCAAAATCAAAGGTGCGGTATATTTGCGGGCTTTGTTCGCCCATTGGCGGCCTAATTGGCAGCCATTCGTAATAGGCTTGAATAGCTGCTGCACGGCGCTTAAAAAAGTCACCTTCATCAGGGGTATGATTTTCAGCACCACTTTTATAGGTATCGTTGGTAACTTCGTGATCATCCCATATTGCGATAAAAGGCGCTGCAGCGTGAAGAGCTTGAAGGCCTTGGTCTGTTCTGTAAATTGCATAACGTTTGCGGTAGTCGCTTAGGGTAATAATTTCACCGCTGTTATCAGCTGCTAATTGGCGGCCAATTTTTTCAGCATTTTCGGTAGCGTATCCGCCCATTGGGTATTCGTAAATGTAATCACCCAAATGCAGTACTACATCTAAATCTTTTTGTTTAGCGGCATCGGTGTAGGCATTAAAGTACCCAGCAGGGTAGTTTGAGCACGACACAACAGCCATTTTTATTTGTTCAACATTGTTTATTGGTAGTGTTTTAGCACGGCCAATTGGGCTTTGTGTATTTAAACCCACAAATCGATAAAAGTACTCTGTGTTTGGAGCAAGTTCTTGCACATCTATTTTTATTGTAAAGTCTCGGCTTTTATCTGTTTGTTCGCGTCCGCTGCGAATAATGTTTTTAAATTGAGAGTCACTTGCCAGTTCCCAAGCAACAGTAACTTCAAAATTTGATTGAAAAGTGGTTGCACGTGTCCAAATTATTAAAGCATTACTGAGCGGATCGCCACTGGCTACACCGTGTTTAAATTCAATAGCCGATAGAGGTTTGTTTGTTAATGTTTGAGCACAACCTGTAATGGCACTCGATACTGCGACGGTAAATATACTTGCTGCTGAGGTTTTTAAAAAATTTCGACGTGATGAAAGGGTCATACTGCACTTTTTGAATTATTTATAGTGGTGTGCACTTTAGCGGGTAGATATGACGTTTTTATAAACGCTAAATGTATTTAGTGTGACGGTATTAATACATTTAAACCCTTTTATTTATTAACTAAAAAGTAGTCAAAAAATTAAATTAAATGGTTAAATTAACAAGGTATGAATTTTTTAAATTGAAGCATTGCATGTAAAGCTGTTTAATAACAGTTACTTACGATTTATTTTTATGTTGGCACAACCCTTGAGTATGTAACTACGTCTAAACAATACACAAACAAGGAATACCATTATGAAACATTCAATTAAAATCGCTATGGCAAGTTTATTAGTATTAGGTTCTGCGCAAGTACACGCAACAGAAGTGGACCTAGATGTAACTGATATATTAACTCAAAGTGTAGCAAGCTACGTAAAGCAAACCACAATCGAGCTTGAAAAATCACTAAAGGAAACGCTTTATTTTGATGCTAAAACTGTTTTAGAGGGTTTATTAGATGAGCCCGTTTTAACACATAGCACAACGCCTAAAAATACTGACACTAGTATTAAAAACGCAAAATAAATTATTTAAAGGATTAAAACGATGAGCAGTGAACTTGGATTATTTGCATTAATGTTAGCACCCGTAGTCAGTATGATTAGCGCTTATTACTCGGTTCAAGTGTTTAAAGCTATGGGAGGTTGGTTTAATCTTTAGCCAATTATATAGCTGGTAATTAATTCGATTCATACAAAGCTGATCGACTTAGCAAAAGCGCACGTAAATAAAGGCAGAGTGTTTGAAAGAAGTAGACTTTATGAAACGTGCGATTTTTCCATTACCCATTTTTATGTTACCTGAAGGCTATACGCGATTACGCATATTTGAGCCTCGCTATTTAAATATGGTTAAAACCGCATTAAAAAACAATACAGGGTTTGTGCTTTGTACATTTGAGCACGACACGCCATTTAATATAAGCGCGCAAGGTTGCCTTGTTGATATTATTGATTTTGACCAAGACGACAACGATGTATTATTAATCGATGTATATGCTTCTCAAAGCGTTCAAATAAATGATGTTTATCAAGACGAGGACGAACTGCGGCATGGTTTGGTGTCTTCTTGTAATACGCCATATTGGTATAAGGATTCTAACAACTCAGTTGGCGAACATGACTTATTGCATGATGCGCTTTTAAACGTGTTTAAAAGTAATCCGGAACTTAATTTACTGTACAAAAAAACTCACTTTGACAAACTGCCTTGGATTGCAGCTCGTTGGCTTGAGCTCCTACCTATTTCTATTGAGAAAAAACAGCAACTTGCGTTTGAAACGAACTTTGATAACTTACTGAATTTCCTCCATACTGTGATTAATAACGAATTTGCCTAAATTTTATGATCCTAAATTAATTATTGCCCGTATTACTTAATACAAAAGCAATAACGGGATAAATTATTATGGTAAGTCAACAACAATCACCACGTTGTGAACCTAATACAGGTAAGTACACTGCCATGCCAGAAACGCCGAGTAAAGAACTCATGCAAGCGCTTATAGATGTTGCACAGTCACGCGATAAAAAAGCATTTTCCTATTTATTTGAATACTTTGCGCCAAAAATTAAACGCTTTGGAATTAAGCAATTTGGTGTTGAAGCTCAAGCAATGGAGCTTGTGCAAGAGACGTTAACATCTGTTTGGCGTAAAGCACATTTGTATCACAGTGATAAAGGTGCGGCTACTACGTGGGTTTATACCGTTATGCGTAACGCTTCATTCGATATGCTTCGTAAAATGAAAAGCAATAAAGAAGAAAACATAAGCGAAGATATTTGGCCGTTATTAAATGAATCACAAGATACACATCATGAATACAGTGATCATTTAGAAGATAAACAAATTAAACGTTATTTAGACAAATTACCTATTGCTCAACGCGAAGTGGTAAGAGGCGTTTATTTTCAAGACATGTCGCAAGAGCAACTTGCACATCAACTTAATATTCCAGTAGGCACGGTAAAATCACGATTACGTTTGGCCTTGCAAAAATTACGTAATGAAATGGGAGATCAGCATGATTAAACATCACCCGAGTGAAACTTTACTGACACAGTATTGCGATGCATCACTTGCTACATCATTGAGTTTAGCCGTTTCTATACATGTAGATATGTGCCCTGTGTGCCAAGCTAAAGTAGCTAAAATTGAGGCAAGCAACGCAAACGCATTATTTAGCGAAGAGCCAGCGCAATATGAGAAACCTCAAGCTGAGCAACCTGAGTTACTTGAAGAATTTGAATTGAATGTGCTTGATATGATCACGTCTGATGATTCTATCGACGAAGTTTATGAAGTAGAGCCTGTTTCTATTAAAGTTAATGAGCATAACTATCAGCTTCCACGTGCGCTAACGCGTATTTCTCACAGTAAATTTACCCAAGTGGGTAAGCTTGCTAGATCGCGTATTGCACTTGATGATGGCCCATTACGCTCTAGCTTGTTACATATTGATGCTGGTGGTGAAATACCAGAACACACGCACACTGGCTTTGAAGTTACTTTACTCCTAGATGGCGAGTTTAGTGATGAAGAAGGAAAATATGTACCAGGTGACTTTATATGGCAAGATGGTAGCCACCAACATACTCCTTTAACAAAAGATGGTTGTTTGTGCTTTACAGTTGTCAGTAGTGCGCTACATTTTAATAAGGGCTTCAGCAAGTTACTAAATCCAATAGGTAATTTGATTTACTAAGAGAATTTATGCACACAGATATAATAAAAATAGGTATAAGCGCCTGCTTAGCAGGCGAAAAAGTTAGATTTGACACAGGTCATAAAAAGTCAAACTTCTGTATGGATGAGTTAGGTAAACACGTTGAATATACACGGTTTTGTCCGGAGGTAGCGGTAGGTTTACCAATACCTCGTCCAACTATTCGCCAAGTTAAAGTTGGCGATACTATTAAAGTATGTCGCCCAGATGGCACTGGAGATGTAGGTCAACAACTTACCGAGTATGGTAAAAAAGTTGCAACAGAACAAGCTAAAGAGTTGAGCGGGTTTGTATTTTGCGCAAAAAGTCCAAGCTGCGGCATGGAGCGCATTAAAATATACAACGAAGCAGGCACGGGTAATACCTCTGAAGGCGTTGGTTTTTTTGCTGAGCAAATAATGAAGCACAACCCATTATTGCCATGTGAAGAAAACGGTCGCTTAAACGACATGCATTTACGTGAAAACTTTGTAATGAGAATTTACGTATTTAAAAATTGGCAAAAGTTAGTGCAAGAACCACTAACTGTTCACAAGCTTACTCAATTTCATTCTCAGTATAAGTACTTGTTAATGGCTCATAATTACCAAGCTTATCGAGATTTGGGTAATCTGCTTGGAACGTTCGTAGGTGACGATATAAATGCAGTTGCGGATGAATATATTTTAGGTTTGATGACGGGTCTGAAAAAGCCAGCTTCTCGAAGAAATAATTGCAATACCCTAATGCATTTACAAGGTTACTTTAAAAATGATTTATCGAAGGTTGAAAAACAAGAACTTCGTGATGCGATAGACGAATACCGCGAAGGATTGGTGCCATTGTATGTACCACTTACCTTGTTAAAACATCATTTGAAGGTTCATCCGAATGAGTACCTTGAAAAACAAGTGTTTTTTAACCCTTACCCTCACGATTTAAAACTACGATTTGGTATTTAATGGATACATTATTTTGGTTTAGGCGCGATTTGCGCCTTTTTTCTAATGAAGCGTTAATTCAAGCGCTAAATAATGGCGCTAAACACGCCATTTTTTTTGTGTCTGAAAAGCAGTGGCAACAACACCAAGCTGCGCCTATTCAGATTGACTTACTCAAGCGCCGAGTTACTTATCTTCAATCACAACTTGCTGATTACGGTATTACTTTACATATTATTGAAGCGCCTAGCTTTTGTGATTGTACGCGCGAGCTTATTAACTTTTGTAAAGCAAACGATGTAAAACACGTAATTGCTAATACAGAGTATGAGCTTAATGAAGTAAACCGCGATAAAGCAATTTTGCACGAATGCGATGAGCTTTCTATTACTTTTACTTTGTACGAAGGTGATTTAATTGCACCTGTTGGAACGGTCAAAAATCAAAGTAATGAAATGTATAAAGTGTTTACTCCTTTTAAACGTGCATGGTTAAAGCAGTATCAAGATACACACTTTAGTTTGCCACAATGGCCTTTAACTTCTGACCCTATTGAGTTTGACGAGAGTGATTTACTAAAAAGTGATGGGTGCTCAGATAAGTGGCCGGTTGACGACGAAACACTCTCTACCGTAGTTGATAATTTTATATGCGACAAACTTACAAGTTACGACGACCAGCGTGATATTCCCAGTGTAAAAGGCACATCGGGTTTAAGCCCGTATTTAGCCCTAGGTATTGTAAGCACAAAGCAATTGCTTATTAATATTCAGCAGCGTTATCCTGATATTTTAACTACATCAAAAAGTAAAACGTTTACGTGGATTAACGAGCTTGTTTGGCGCGAATTTTACAGGCATTTAATTGCTGAATTTCCGAACCTTTCGCGCGGCGATAACTTCAACGAAAAGTATAATGCTGTAGTGTGGCGTAAAAGCGAAAGCGATTTTAAAGCATGGTGCGAAGGGCGTACAGGTTACCCATTAGTGGATGCAGCAATGCTACAACTTAAGCAAACCGGTTGGATGCATAATCGTTTACGAATGGTTGTTGCAAGCTTTTTAACTAAACATTTATTAATAGACTGGCGTGAAGGTGAACGCTTTTTTATGCAGCACTTAATTGATGGCGATTTAGCCTCAAATAATGGTGGTTGGCAGTGGGCTGCAAGTACGGGCTGTGATGCTCAGCCTTATTTTAGAGTTTTTAATCCTATCAGACAAAGCGAGCGCTTTGATCCAACGGGCAAGTTTATCCGTAAGTATTTGCCAGAGCTTGAAAACGTGCCAGATAAACACATTCATTTTCCACACACTTATTTAGCCGCAACAGGCAAAGATAAGGAATGTTACTGGCCAGCAATAGTTGATCATAAAGCGGCACGAGAACGTGCACTTGCTGCATTTAAGGTGTGATATGGATAACCAGTTACCAGTAGATAAATTTGTTGAAATATACCAACAGCTTGATAGTACTAATCTTGATTTATTGAGTGATATTTACTGTGACAACATACAGTTTATAGACCCGATGCATGAAATTAACGGCATTGTAGAATTGCGCAGGTACTTTGCTAACTTATACAGCAATGTTAAGCATTGCCAGTTTGATATTAGTGATTCGTTTAATAGCGGTAACAATGCTTTTATTTATTGGACTATGCATTATGCACATCCAAAGCTTTCATCAGGTAAAACTATCTCGGTAGACGGTCATAGCAAGCTTATTTTTAAAGATGGCAAAATTATTAAGCACAGAGACTACTTTAATGTAGGCGAGTTGTTATACAAACACATTCCTTTACTTGGTAGCGTTATAAAGCTAATTGATAAAAGGGCAGGTTAAGTATGATCACACTTATAACGGGTGCTACATCAGGTATTGGCGAGCAGCTAGCAATTAAATATGCACAGCTAGGAGACACTGTTATAGCTTGCGGCCGTAATAGTGATAAGCTCGCCGAGCTTGCTAAATACGACAATATCCAAGCATGTAAATTTGATGCAACTAACCTGCAAGATATAAAAGAGTCTACTATTGGTTTTCCTCATTTTGACCGTGTTATTTTAAACGCAGGTAATTGTGAATATATAGATGATGCGCGCAACTTTGATAGCGCGTTGTTTGAGCGTGTAATAAACGTTAACTTACTTTCTATGGGGTATTGCCTTGAGGCGTTACTTCCTAAAATAAATCCAGGTGGCCAACTTGTTTTGGTCAGCTCAAGTGTTACTTACCTTGCGCTACCTCGTTCAGAAGCTTATGGCGCATCAAAAGCGGGTGTAAGTTACTTGGCAAAAAGCTTAGCGGTTGATTTAAATGATGTTGATGTGACTTTAGTTCACCCTGGCTTTGTAAAAACGCCGCTTACTAATAAAAATGATTTCCCGATGCCTATGGCCGTTACTGCTGAAAAAGCCGCAGACTACATGATTAAGGGTATTCAAAAACGCCGCAAAGACGTTCATTTCCCTTATCGTTTTACACTTATATTAAAAGCTTTACGCATTTTACCACTGCCGATTTGGCTTAAAATCGCAAAAGGATTAGCCCGTTGAAAAAAATAGCAATAATAGGAACTGGTGTATCTGGTTTAACATGTGGGCATTTGCTTCACAAACATTACGATGTAACCGTATTTGAAAAAAATGATTACATAGGTGGCCACACAGCAACGGTTGATGTTGATGTGTGTGGCATCAAATACGCAATAGATACAGGCTTTATTGTATTTAATGACCGAACTTACCCATATTTTGAAAAGCTACTTTCGCGCATTGGTATTGATAAACAAACAACCCAGATGAGCTTTAGTGTGCACAACGAAGCCACTGGTTTTGAATACAATGGACATACGTTTACAAGCTTATTTGCACAGCGTCGTAATATTTTTAGACCTAAGTTTTGGCGATTACTGTACGACATTGTTAGGTTTAACAAACTGTGCAAAGCAATGCATGAAAAAGGTGATTACCAGTCTGATCAATCATTAGGGCAATTGCTTAACGATAACCAGTTTAATGACTTTTTTAAATACCATTATATTCTTCCTATGGGCGCGGCTATTTGGTCTACCAGTATTAAAGAAATGGAAAACGTAGGCGTTGAGTTTTTTGTTAAGTTTTTCTTTAATCATGGGCTTTTAGATGTAACCAATAGACCACAGTGGTATGTAGTACCAGGGGGCTCTCGTCAGTATATTAAGCCGCTGATCAGAGGTTTTGCCGACAAAATTAACCTCAATACAAATATTAAATCAGTTACGCGTCAAAATGATGAAGTAACAATAGAGTTTGCCAATGGTGAGCAAAGTAAATTTGATAAAGTAATATTTGCTTGTCATTCAGATCAGGCGCTTGCACTACTGGGTGATGCTACTGAGCAAGAAAAGTCAGTATTGGGTGCAATAGCTTACACTGAGAACTCAGTGGTGCTGCACACCGATACAAACCTTTTACCAGATAGAAAAGCGGCATGGGCAAGCTGGAACTACCTACTTAACAACAACACGGATAAAGCCGCTGTTGTTACTTACCAAATGAATATTTTGCAAGGTATACAATCAGATACACAGTTTTGTGTAACGCTTAACCATCTTGAAGGAATAAGCCAAAGTAAAATTTTGCGCGAGTTTACTTATCACCACCCTGTATTTAACCAAGAGTCAATTGCGGCTCAAAAACTTAAACACAGTATTGATGGACACAACAATAGTTATTTTTGCGGTGCTTATTGGTACAATGGTTTTCATGAAGATGGCGTACACAGTGGTGTAGATGTAGCCAAGCAACTTGGGGTCGAATTTGACTAGTGCAGTGTATTTAGGCGATGTTAAACATCGCCGTTTTGCTGTTAAAGAACATCGCTTTAGTTACCCTTTATATATGATGTGGGTAGATTTAAATAATCCTCAACAACTAAATGGTGTGCATAAACACATAGGTACGTCAGGCTTAAAGGCGTTAAAGTTTAATGAAGCTGATTATCTTACAGGCACCTCACAGCTTGCTAAACGTCCTCTTATTGAGCGTGCACATGA
Organism: Pseudoalteromonas sp. HL-AS1; assembly: GCF_031198785.1. Taxonomy (NCBI): domain Bacteria; kingdom Pseudomonadati; phylum Pseudomonadota; class Gammaproteobacteria; order Alteromonadales; family Pseudoalteromonadaceae; genus Pseudoalteromonas; species Pseudoalteromonas sp. HL-AS1. Next base: position 608,282 of record NZ_CP133570.1, on the reverse strand, counting down.
ACAACTTGCCAATTTAGGTATTACTGAAACCTTTTCTCATATTTACATGCTTGGGCAACTTCGTTGTTTTGGTGTGTATTTTAGTCCTGTTAATTTTTACTTTTTTGGTCATAACGACAACCGTTTTAAATACATGATTGCTGAAGTAAGTAATACACCATGGAACGAACGTCATTATTATTTAGTACCTTTAGAAAAAAAAGTGAACTTTAAAAAGGTTTTTTCCGTATCACCTTTTATGAATCTAGATATGAACTATCATTGGCATGTTAAGCAATCGCTTGATAAAACATTGATACACATTGAAAATAAGCGAAATGAAGAGCTATTATTTGATGCTACACTTCGCTTAAAACGTAAAGAGCTTACTAAAGAAGAAGTTAATAAGTTATTTAAACGTTTTCCGGCCATGACATGGTCTATTTTCAAAGGTATTTATTATCAAGCGTTAAAGTTGTTTATAAAACGAGTTCCTTTTTTAGGTCACTCAGGCAAGCCATAAAGCACATAGATAGTCAGGACAATTAATAGGTATTTCAATGGATAAAGTGTCGAGCTTAAATTGCGAACAAAGCACAAACTGGTTAACTAACATATATAAAAAATTAGTGACTAAAGCCTTTTCGTCAATTGAAACAGGCCAAGTTGTTTTAGTAGATGCAAACGAGCGTACAGTTTTTGGTGACCCATCTTCAGTGCTAAAAGCAACGATTATAGTAAACGATAAAGCTATGTATAAGGCATTTGCATTATCTGGGAGCGTTGGCGCTGGTGAAGCCTATATTTTGGGGCATTGGTCTTGTGACAACTTAACCTCTTTCATTGAGATATTTGCTATAAATGAGAAGCAACTTGATGAGTTTGAGAAGAAATTCGCATTTTTTAGTAATATCGCGCACCGGTTTAATCACATAAAAAACAAAAATTCTGAATCGGGTTCTAAGAAAAACATCGTTGCTCATTACGACTTAGGTAATGATTTGTACGAATCATTTTTGAGTAAAGAAATGCTTTACTCAAGCGCTGTATATCCTACAAAAGAAGCGACACTTGAAGAGGCTCAACAATACAAGCTTAAACGCATTTGTGAGCAAGTTGAGCTTCAAAAAAATGATTCAGTAATCGAAATTGGTACGGGGTGGGGGGCTTTTGCTATATATGCAGCCACACATTACGATTGCCATGTAACAACAACAACCATATCTGATGAGCAACATGATTATGTCGCTAATAAAATTTCAGAGCTTGGTCTTGAAAGTAAAATTACATTACTTAAGCTTGATTACAGGCAATTGAAAGGAAAATACGACAAGCTTGTTTCTATCGAAATGATAGAAGCGGTGGGCCATGAGTACTTACCTAGCTTTTTTACCCAATGTGGTGAATTGTTAAAAGACGACGGTGCAATGCTCATACAAGCTATAACTATTGGCGATCAGCGTTATAAGCACTACTTAAAAAACTCTGACTTTATCCAGCAGTATATTTTTCCAGGCGGGTGTTTGCCATCACTTAATGAGATGAGTGAGCAGATTAAAAATAATACCGACATGGTAATTCATACTGTTAATGATATTGGTGCTCACTACGCAAGAACATTAGCAGACTGGCGAAGCCGTTTTATAAAAAGCTGGCCTGATTTGGACCGCTCAAAATTTGATGAACGTTTTTATCGTTTATGGTTGTTTTATTTTGCTTACTGCGAAGGCGCGTTTAGAGCTAGAGCAACAAGTACGGTGCATTTAATGGCGCGTAAACCACGTTTTGTTAGCGATAACGATGATATTGCGCTCGGTTACTAATTTTGTTTTATTTCAAGCAGTGTGGTTTTTATCATTGCTGCTTGAAGCTGATTCGCTACTTTTTAGCGGATTGATTATTGTTTTAATGTTTTGGTTGTCAAAACAAAAAAAACAAGACACCTTACTTCTAATTAAAGCCCTACCTTTAGCACTATTGTTAGAATTCATAGCAGTAAAGTCAGGCTTGTTAGAATTTAAAGTTTATCCCTTCCCTCTATGGCTCGTCTTTTTATGGGCTGCGTTATTACTTTCTTTAAATACTTCTATGGTTTTTTTGAGTAAATTAAAGCTTTGGCAGGCCTTTTTAGTATGCATGGCTTTTGCGCCAGCAAGTTATTGGGCTGGGGCGCGCTTTGAAGTAATAAGCTTAGGCTTACCTTTATGGCAGTTTTGGCTCGTTTACGGTGCGCTTTGGTCTACAGTGTTTACTGTTATTCTTTTTATAAACCAAAAAATCAAGTTATTCATCAATCGCTGATCGCCCACAATTCCCATTTCGTAACATTACCCATTGACTCGAGGGAGCTTATTTTGAAATTTTTACTAAAGGCAGTTACTTTTTATTTGCTTACAACTTCAATTGTTTTAGCTGACACACAATTTAATAAAGTAGGCGAAGCACGAATGGAGTATTTATTTTGGGATGTATATGACGCGGTTTTATTTACCCCTTCAGGTAATTACAGCGCAGGAACGCATCCTATTAAATTTAAACTTACCTATTTACGTGACTTTGAAGCTAAAGAAATCGTAAAAGCAACAAATGAGCAGTGGGAGCATATTGGAAAAAAAGAGCTAGCAGACAAATACGACAGTAAATTATTGTCTATTTGGCCTGATATTAGACAAGGTGATTCGCTAACGTTAGTCACAAATGAGCAGGGTATGAGTACTTTTTATCATAATGATGAAAAAATTGGCGAAATAAATGAACCTCAATTTTCGAGTGATTTTTTAGCCATTTGGCTGGATGAAAAAACGTCTGAGCCGAAACTACGAAAGCAACTATTAGGGAATTAATATGAATGTATTTAACGCGTTTAAAACAGCTCTTGTAAGCTTATCTGCTTTGTTGCTGATAAGCTGTTCGGCACCAAATGTAGAGCATTATAAAAATACATCGCCAAACTTTGACTTTAAAACATTTTTTAGTGGAAATTTGAAAGCCTACGGTGTTGTACAAGACTTTAAGGGTGAATTGACCCGCAAGCTTGTCGTAGATATGAATGCGAGCTGGGAAGGTAACCAGGGCGTTATTGAAGAAGACTTTGTTTATGACGATGGCGAAACTCAAAAGCGTATTTGGAAAATAACGTTAAATGAAGACAATAGTTTAACGGGTGTGGCAGATGATGTTATAGGTACAGCAAAAGGTAGAAGTGATGGCAGCGTATTTCATTGGAATTACGATGTAGAGCTTCCATACGATGGCAGTACTTTAAAAGTGAATTTTGATGATTGGATGTACCTGGTTACACAATCGCGCTTGATAAACCGCACATCTATTGTTAAGTTTGGAGTCGAGGTCGGGGAAGTGACCTTAGTGATCGAAAAAATATAGCTTATTTACCCAGTTGCTTAACTTGCGCCAAAATTGTACTCAAATTAAGTCTTTGTTAACCCAACACGCTGTATTTTACAGAGAATTATTTAAATTTTACTCATTTTTTAAGAATTTAAGCAAAAAATGCAATTTGCTGTTGCTAACTCTTTAAAAATGCATAAAGATAGGTTTTGCGAAGGCAAAATAATAACGAATAGGAATCTAACAATGAATAAAGCTCAATTAGTTGAAAAAATTGCTACTGATGCAGAAATCTCTAAAGCCGCTGCTACTCGTGCTCTTGACGCGTTTACAGGTGCTGTAACTTCTTCTTTAAAAGAAGGTGATTCAGTAGCATTAGTTGGTTTTGGTACTTTCTCAGTAAAAGAACGTGCAGCTCGCACTGGCCGTAACCCACAAACGGGTGCTGAGATCCAAATCGCAGCGGCAACTATCCCAAGCTTTAAAGCAGGTAAAGGTCTTAAAGACCAAGTAAACCCTTAATAGGTTTAACGAATTAAATTAAAAAAAGAGCTATTTAGCTCTTTTTTTTATGTTTAATAAAGACATCAATTGATGCCTTTATATTATAAATTTACGCTTTTAAGGCTTTATCGCCTCGACCAATGCCAACAGCGCCAGAACGTACAACTTCAATAATATCGGTTTCATGACGAAGTGTGTCTAAAAACGACTCTATTTTGTCTGTACTGCTCACTAATTGTAGACTGTAGCTTTGTCGGCCCATATCTAAAATAGCACCTTGGAACACATCAACTACTCGCGTAACCGCTGCACGAGTCGTCTCGTCTTGAGCAAATACCTTAACAAGCAATAGCTCACGTTCAATGTGACTCATTTCTGTTAAATCGATAATTTTAAGCACGTCGACTAGTTTGTTAACCTGCTTTGTAATTTGCTCTACAACTCTGTCATCACCCATAGTGGTAATGGTAATACGCGACAATGATTGATCGTCTGTTGTGCCCACAGTTAGGCTGTCGATGTTATATGCACGTTGTGAAAAAAGCCCAACAATACGTGATAGGGCACCTGGTTCGTTTTCTAATAAAATAGATAAAATACGACGCATTATGCTTTTACTCCTTTACGTAACCACATCTCATCAATGCTGCCTAACTTAATTTGCATTGGGTATACATGTTCTTTTTCATCAACGTTTATATCTAAAAAGACTAATCGGTCGTTAATTGACATTGCTTTATCGATAGCAGGTTGTAACTCATCTAGTGTGTTTACTTGTATACCTACATGGCCGTAGCTTTCAACTAACTTAACAAAATCAGGTAGTGAATCCATATAAGATGATGAATGACGTCCACCGTAAACCATGTCTTGCCATTGGCGTACCATACCTAAAGAGCGGTTATTAAGTGATACAACCTTTACCGCTAGGTTGTACTGTAAACAGGTTGATAGTTCTTGAATATTCATTTGAATAGAGCCATCACCCGTAATACACACAGACTCTTTATCAGGAAAGGCCAGCTTTACGCCCATTGCAGCAGGTAAACCAAAGCCCATGGTGCCTAGGCCGCCTGAGTTGATCCATTGACGAGGATGCTTAAATGGATAATATTGCGCTGCAAACATTTGATGCTGACCAACGTCTGAACTTACGTAAGCATCGCCATTAGTGGCTTTATACACCGCTTCAATTACAGCTTGTGGCTTAATTTTGTCGCCATCAGTGTTGTAGCTTAAGCATTTTTGTTCGCGCCAGCTGATAATTTGTCGCCACCAATCTTCTTGCGCGCTGCGATCTATTTTAATTGGGCTTTTATCAATACCCGCTTGTAGTTGTTCAAGTACGGTTGCTAAACAACCTACAACTGGTATGTGTGCTTTAATCGTTTTAGAAATTGAAGTTGGGTCAACATCCACATGAACAATTGTGGCATTAGGGCAAAACTTTTGAACATTATTAGTTACCCTGTCATCAAATCGGGCACCAAGCGCTAAAATCACATCGGCGTTAGCCATTGCTTTGTTTGCCTCAAGCGTGCCGTGCATGCCTAACATACCTACAAAGTTTGGATGCACACCTGAAATACCACCCAATCCCATTAGTGTATTTGTAATGGGGGCATTTAATGATTCAACTAAATGCGTTAATTGCTCTGATGTATTTGAAATAACAATACCACCACCAGAGTAGATAACCAGTTTTTTGGCCTCTAAAATAGCTGTTACGGCTTTGCGAATTTGTTTTGAGTGCCCTTTAGTATTAGGGCTGTACGTTCTCAGTTCGGTGGTTTTAGGAAATTCGTATTCAAACTTAATAGCAGGGTTAAGCATATCTTTTGGAAGCTCAACAACGACAGGACCTGGGCGACCAGTGCTAGCAATATAAAAAGCTTTAGCTAAGATTGTAGGGATGTCTTTAGCACTTCTACAGTTAAAACTGTGTTTAACTACAGGGCGAGAACAACCCACAATATCGGTTTCTTGGAATGCGTCGTCGCCAATCAAATTTGTAGGCACTTGGCCTGATAACACAACCATAGGAATTGAATCCATGTAGGCCGTTGCAATACCTGTAATACAGTTTGTAGCGCCAGGGCCTGAGGTTGCAAGTACAACACCAACGTCTCCAGTAGCGCGGGCATAGCCGTCAGCCATATGTGTTGCAGCTTGTTCGTGACGTACTAATATATGTTCAATGTCATCTTGCTGAAAAAGTGCATCATATAAGTCTAAAACCGAACCACCGGGATAGCCAAATATGTATTTTACCTTTAACTCTTTTAATGCCTGAACTACTAGTTCAGAACCATTATATTCTTGTTTGCTCATCCTCATTCCTCTGTGCGCTTTTTTATGCATAAAAAAACCCCCGCGTAGTGCGAGGGTTTTTAAAAAGCAGTATCACCTTTTAATACATCCCCGCTGGGCTTATAACTAAGACCAGTACGAGTACGACTAAAAGATTAATGTGTGTGTTCATAGTTTTTACTCTACTTAGCAAAACACTGCTTTTAAATTAAAGATTTTGTATAGGTTTATTTTTAAGGGTTTTAAGCCTTTATGTCAACCTTGAAAGCTGTTTTTTGCATTTTAAATTCGTTTTGTGGCTTTTTTTAATTTAAACCTGCAGAAAACCTATGTTTAATTGAGTTTACTGGCAGAAATTATGCATTTTAGATTGTAAGTTCGATTTTAGATATAAAAGAGCGTGAGAGACCATTAGCTTTAATTGCATATGTTAACTATATGTTTTTATCGCATGTTTAAATTTCTATTATTAGGTATGATTGCTACATAATTATGTTTGAGGAAAACACAGTGAAAAAAGTGACGTTAATTGCGCTTTTAACTACGCTATTAAGCCCTATGGTGGCGGCTAATAACTTAAGTCCGCATGATGTTGGTATAACTAACGAAGAGCGTATTTTATATTGGCTTAAAAAAAGAGACCAAATATCTTCAAGTGAGTTAGATAGTTCATTTAAGTTATATATGAGTAACAAAGACGTTGCCAATCACTCAATTAAAAATGGCTTTAGGCTATTTAAATCCTCTTCCAACGTTTTTTCAAATACAAATAAACAACAGGTCGCTTTTTCAACGTCGCTAGTGCCAGATCAAAGCGTTAATGATGTGAAAGTGTTAGCTATTTTAATTGATTTTCCTGATCTTAAACATGACGACAATCAACTTGTAGAGCAAGACACCGATATGTTTTACGCTGATTATTCAACTGAGCACTATCAGCAAATGCTTTTTAATACTCAAGGTTATACAGGCCCTGATGGACAAAGCTTAAAAACGGCTGCTGATTATTATAAAGCGGCTTCGGGAAATAGCTTAAACTTTAGCGGGCAGGTATATGGTTGGGTAACCGCTAATAGCAATGCAAAAATATATGGTGAGCGCCAAGGCAGTACACGGGATATAAATGCGCCCGCTTTAATTAAAGAGGCTGTGGAGAAAGCAGTTGCAAAGTTTAATATTAATTTAGCGGATTATGACTTAACTGATTTAGATGATATTGATGGCGACGGTATCCTTAATGAACCTAATGGCATTATTGACCATGTAATGGTATTTCATTCAAGTATTGGCGAAGAAGCGGGTGGCGGTTACCTAAGCACCGATGCTATTTGGTCGCACCGCTACTATGTATTTGATGAAAATAGCGGGCCGAGCGAGATTGCAGGCAGCAACATTAAGCTCTTTGGTTATACCATTAACCCTATTGATGCCGGGATTGGTGTGGTTGTGCATGAATTTGGGCATGATTTAGGATTATTAGATGAATACGACTTACAATCTAACACGGTAGGTGAGCCTGTCGCGTCTTGGTCAGTTATGTCGACAGGAAGTTGGGCTGGTTCGCCAAGAGGCTCAGAGCCAGTTATGTTTAGCCCTTATGCGCTTGAATATTTACAAAAGCGGTACCAGGGTAACTGGGTTAACCAGCTTACGCTTGATATGGATGAGATAGAGGCTAACTCACAGCAAACATTAATTAATACTGCGAGTACTTCACAACAGCAAAATCAAATAAAAATATCACTACCACCAAGGCTCGAAAAATTTAGGGCTCCAGTAGAAGGTGATTTTCAATACTATTCAAATACGGGCGACAATATTAGCAACAGCTTAGCTAATACAATAGCGCTACCAAACACAACTGAGACACTTACTTTAAGCTTTATTGCTTATTACAGTATTGAGCGCGATTACGATTTAGTTCAAGTAAAAGTAGATGGCGAGCCAATCGCGAGTAATTATACGCAAGCGCTTAATCCATACTACGGTGATATTGGTCCGTATATCTCAGGTGATTCATTTCTTAATAGTGATGCTAAGCAACCTAACGGCTATTTGACCCATAAGTTTGATTTATCAGCTTATGCTGGACAGACAATTGATTTAAAAATTGAATACATAACAGATGCGAACACACATTATTATGGTTTTGTTGTTGATGATATGCGCATTGAGCAAAGTGATACTTTAATTTGGCAAAATAATGCACAAGATCAAGTTAACACTGTGTTTAATGGCTTTGAAAAAGTTGGTAGTTACACATATGCATCGCCATCACATTACTATTTACAACTGCGTTCATACACAGGCGTTGACAGTAGTTTGCAAGCAGAGCAGTACTCACCGGGGTTATTATTGTGGTACAGCAATGAATCTCAAGCAGATAATAATACTACCGAGCATCCAGGCAGTGGTTTTGCATTAGTGGTAGATGCCGATCAGCGTTCAATAAATAAGGGCAGTACGCAAACTCCGGCTGCTTCAGCAATTCAAATACGTGATGCTGCTTTTAGCCTATATCAACAAAGGGCAGGGTTAGGTGATGATGATTTATCAGCTATCACCGGGTTTACTGATAAAACCGATTATAGCTTTGCAGCGCAAAAACCATCGGGTGTTGTGCTTCCACAGGTTGGTTTTGGGTTTAGTATTATAAGCCAGTCAACAGACAGTGAAGATATAGAAGTAGAGCTTACTTACGATGTTACTAAGGGAATTAATTTTACTAAAAACGGTTTAACCGTTAATTTTAGTGTAGAAGGTTTTGCACTTACTCCAGCGGACAAATTTACGTGGAGTTTTGATGACGGGAGCTTCAGCACAGAGTTAACGCCTACTCATGAATACCAAGACTATGGCACTTATAACGTTGAGTTTATGGCAGATAATGGTACTTCACAGCAAGTAGCTGTAGCACAAGTTACATTAGTTGAACCATTAACTGTAAGTGAAATTGAATATGAAATAAACCAAGGAACTTTAACAGCTGAGGCATCGCTTACAGGTGGAGTCGCACCGTATACTTATAATTGGCAGCTAGGAGATGGAAGTACTTTAGCGACTCAATCACTTACGTATAATTATTTGTACTCTGGTGATTACCAAGTAACGCTTACAGTGACCGATAACGAAGGCACGGAGCAAACTAAAGCGATTGATGTAACTGCTAATGTTCCGCTTAGCATAAACGCAAACGCTACAGTTAGTGATTTAAGCGCACAATTTAATGCCCAAGTAACCGGCGGCTTTAATAGTTACACTTACAGTTGGGATTTTGGTGATGGCAGTGCGTTATCAAATTTACAAAACCCAAGGCATACTTATCAAGCTGACGGGACTTATAACGTAACGTTGAATGTTACTGATACTCAAACCAATGATACTTTTACTCAAGAGTTATCTGCTACTGTACAAAAACAACAAAGTAGTTCGGGTTCAAGTGGCGGATCACTGGCGGGTTTATTAGGATTACTACTGTTAAGTTTATTTAGGTTTAATACTAATACCAATCCGCAATAATACTTAACCATTTTGCGGGGCTAAACGTGTCGCTACCTGTGTTAAAAAATTCTCATTTACGACTGCATGGATGCAGAAGGTAGAGCAATGCAGGAGCAATTGCCGAGAACAACTAAATAGCGAATTTTTTGCCTAGCTATCAACACGTTTTTTCATCCTCAAAATAGATCACTTAATTAAGCGAATTGGTATAACTTGCATAAATACACTAGGTAGTAAACGTAGTTAGCAAAAACAAAAAAGCCCGCTAAATTAGCGGGCTTTTTAAATCAATAACAAATATTAATTATAAACGGTCAATTACTGATTGAGTGAAATCAGTTGTACCGTGGCTGCCACCTAAATCGCGAGTTGTACGGTCGCCTGATTTAATTACATCAGCAACAGCACTACGAATACGCTCTGCAGTATCGCCCATATTTAAATGCTCAAGCATTTGAATAGATGCTAAAATTACAGATGTTGGGTTAGCTAGGTTTTTGCCAGCAATATCTGGTGCACTACCATGTACAGCTTCAAAAATTGCTGCATCTTCACCAATGTTAGCACCAGGTGCCATACCTAAACCGCCAACTAAACCAGCACAAAGGTCAGATAAAATATCACCAAATAAGTTAGTCGTAACAATTACGTCAAACTCTTCAGGTGTCATTACCAGCTTCATACATGTTGCATCAACAATCATTTCATTTGATTCAATTTGTGGGTAACGCTCAGCTACTTCACGTGCTACTTTTAAAAACAAACCAGATGTTGATTTTAAAATGTTAGCTTTATGAACTGCAGTTACTTTTTTACGACCTTCGCGTACCGCTAGCTCGTATGCAAAAGTTACGATTTTTTCTGCGCCTTCACGCGTAATTATCGATTTTGCTTCTGCTTCATTACCGTCTTCACTTACTACTTGGCCAGCACCTGAGTACATACCTTGCGTGTTTTCACGAATAGTAATGATATCAATATCGTCGTAACGTGCTTTAGTACCAACAAATGATTTAACTGGACGTACGTTAGCGTATAAACCGAATTGCTTACGAAGTGTTACGTTAATAGATGTAAAACCTTCACCTACAGGCGTAGTTAATGGGCCTTTAAGAGTGATTTTGTTTTTAGCAATTGTATCAACTGTTTCTTGCGGTAATAACTCACCTGTTTTTTCAAGTGCAGCTAGGCCAGCATCAACAAATTCATAATCAAAGTCGCAACCTGCGGCTTTTAATATTTCAAGTGCTGAGTCGATAATGCTCGGACCGATGCCGTCGCCTTTGATCACTGTGATGGTTTGTTTGGCCATTGACTTTTCCTTTAAAGAGTTTGATTTGCACATAAATTATTACTCTGAGAGAGTAACCGCTTGTTAGAACATTTATGTGAACGTGCTTGAAAATTTAAGGGCGCATTTATATCAATTTATCACCCATTTTGCTAGTTTATACAAAAAATACTGGGTATACACGAAAGTTATAATGGGTATAAAGACATAAAATAGCTTCTAATAAACTAAATACTATTAAACAACTCAAGAGATTCTAATTGTTGATAAAAATCAGCTTGGTTATGCCACTTGAGTATTTTTAGCTGTTCATTTAACGTTTGCTGCTGCCACGGAGTTAGCGAAAGTTCAGGTTTAAACACATTTTGAGCAACAATCTTAAGTGAGATCCAAAGTTTATGGGCCTCAGTTAAGTGCTTTTTAGGTGTTTGCTCTGCTTCTAAGAGTGCTGCAGTCCATGGGTTGTCACTCAATAAATGAGTAAGCTGTTGTGTGAGTTGTTCGGTGTTAATTGAACTTACCCCAAAAAATGAGCAAATAGGGGCACTCAATGTTTTATTTGGTGTGTCGTCAATCAGCGTTTTACGAGAAAGCTGTGTACTGCATTGCGTTAATAAAAAATGGGCGTAAGCGTATAAAGGTAAAGTGATGTGCTCAAACTGGTCATGGTCATTTTTACTAACCAATAAAGCCATTATTTTTACTAATCCATTTAATCTGTTAGTCACGTAGGCTTGCAATGGATGTGGGGTAACATTAACTAATTGTTCAAAAACAACCCGTTGAATTATTGCAGGTGCATTATAATAACCGACCATAGATAAACTATGTTTTAAGTCTTTTGCGGGCTGATGTTCTTTATTATATGGTTTTACTGCCTCGCATAAATTAGCAATTACGAGAGGGTGAGGCGCCATCAGCAGGCTTAATCCTTTATAGCTGTATTCGTGCTGTAACTTAATATTACTTATTAGCTCAAGTAAAGATTGTGCCTTATCAACCTCAAGCTCACTTTGTGGTTTTACATGTTCACTGTTAAATACTTTAAAGCTAATGGTTTTATCAGTGCAATGCCATTGTTTTGGATTATCGTTAAGCGTTGCTTTTACTCTGTACCAGGTTAATTTATTTGGATTTGCTGTACTAATTAAAACATGCCGTTGTTGTGCATCAGTTGCTAAATAAATCATGGTTTGCTCAGCGTATAAAACGCGGCTTCCCGGTAATAATGGCCCTAAATGCGCTATTAGTGATTTAATTAATTGCAGTGCGAACAAGTTAGGTGTGCGAATGTACAAATCGGTAAGTGCTTTATATAAGCTAATATGTTTATTAGCCGTGTTGCTCGTAATGTTCATGCTAATAATATTTGCTAGAGCAATCAGCGTTATGCCCCCATCGTAAAGCATTATTTTAGGAGCACTTACCAATGCTTGTTTATACTTATTTAATTTAGCTAGTAACTGCGTAACAGGTTTTGCTGAATCGCCACTAGCTAACATTACTTTTGCTGCTAACTGATGACGCATTTTCCAAATTTTTTTATCAGAATCTTGAAAAGGTGTTTGCTCGCAAAGCTTGTTTAATTGCGCTCCAACACATAAATGTTCAATGAGTGTAGCGGCTATGTATAGCTCACTTAAGGCACTATTATAATTTTGAGATTTACACAGGGCAGCAGTTATGACGCTCTGACTAACAACTAAATTTGTTGCATAAGAATAACTTGGATTATAAAGCGTTAATCTCGATTGTAATGCGAATGGCTGTTTGCTGTAGAGCACTCTATATTGCTCAGCTAGCTTACTTGCCATTGGATATAGAGCTGTCCATTTTTGTTTATTGTTATAATAACTTAAAAACAGCTGCGTATTATTAAGCAGCTGCTCTAAGGTAGTTGAAACAGCTTCATCCATTAAACCTTCACCTAATTTTGTTCTTGGTATTTATTGTATGCACTCGGGCCCCATAAAAACAGCTGCCCATTTTTAAATAATAGGCCAGTACATTCATCCATAGTGGTAATACCGTCAGATGTTTTATGTTGTGTACGATAAAAAACTATCTGAAATACTTGTTCACCATCTCGTTTGGCATAAGTAAGATCGGGGCTGCCTAAGTAATCAAGAACACTATTTAGTGTTGTTGGCTGCTCAAGTGATAGTTTTTCGATGTAACGTTTATTGAAAGCCTCTCGGTCTTGCCAAATCATAGCTTGAGGATCGTCTTTATAAAAGGTAATCACCAATGCAGCTATCAGTGCATATAGCCCTAAACCTAAAATTAAATATCGGATAAATTTTTTCAATATGGCTTACTCTGACTCCGGTAACTAATATCAGTATACGTTTTGTAATGTTTAGAGGCTATTAACTTGCGACTAATTAAGTCTTAACTGCTTTAAACTAAAACCTAAATTTATATCGGTGCGTAAACTAACCAAGTGCTTTGAAATTACGTACATATCCATATTAGCGGCTAACTTTGCTTTAATACTCGGGCTTAGAGACTCATCTTCGGCTGCTTGTTCAATTGAGTTATAGTTATTAACTATTTGCTGCGCAGATTTAGTACCTATTCCTTTAACTCCCGGAATATCATTTGTTTTATCGCCCGCTAATGCCCAAAAATCAACGAGTTTATTTTGCTCAACACCAAAACGCTCTTTTATACTTGTCTCATCTAAATAGAGTTTTTTAAAGTAATCATACACTGTAATATAAGGGCCTATATAAGGTAAAAAACCTTTATCGGTAGAAACAACAGTATTAGCTATTTGATTATTTGATGCTTTAAACGCAAGCGTTGCAATAATATCATCGGCTTCATCGTTAATAGGTTCAAATACTACAATACCTGTTTCTTCAATTGCGGCTTTAAAATGCAATAGAGCATCTTTTAATACTTGGGGTATTGGCGCGCGCGAGTGTTTGTAGTCTTTATAAAAATGATAACGCCAGCTTTTGTCGCCATCAAACACAGCAATAGCATGGGTTGCATTACTCGTATCTAAAAGCTTTTTACAGGCGTGGGCTACACGTGCACAGCACGTTTGTATCATTTGCTCGTCGCTATGATGTTTTTGATTCGCGTCAACGGCGTAAATGCGCCTAATTAAATTAAGCGCATCTATAAGAAGTAAATGGGGTTTCAAACTATAAAACTCATGCTTTTATTTTGTAACATGGAACATATTTACTACCAGGGAGCTTCATGCGACCTTGAAGAACAAATGCCTGTAATAATTTATCCATATTTGTCATAAGGGCAGGTTCGCCACTTAAAATGTATGGACCGTTTTGTTTAATGGCTCTAACGCCTTCGTCTTTTACATTACCAGCAACAATACCAGAGAAAGCTCTACGCAAATTAGCCGCGAGTAGCTGTTTAGGCTGATCAAGGTGTAAATCTAAACTTGCCATATTTTCATGTGTTGGTGCAAAAGGTTGTTGAAAGTCGTTATCTATTTTTAATGTCCAGTTAAAGTAATAAGCATCACCTTCACTTTTACGGTAATCACGAACATTAGCCATCGATGACTTTAGTTTTTGACCGACTAATTCAGGATTATCAATAATTACTTCAAACTTATCCAACGCTTCCTTACCAAGTGTCATTTCAACGAACTCGCATAGCTCTTTAAAGTACGCCTCGCTTTGTTTGGGGCCTGTTAAAATAACAGGTAAACATTGCTTAGTATTATCTGGGTGCAACAATATGCCTAATAAATATAACAACTCTTCAGCAGTACCTGCGCCACCAGGAAAAATGATAATTGCGTGAGCTGTTCTAATAAAAGCTTCAAGGCGTTTTTCAATATCAGGTAAAATAACGAGTTCGTTTACAATAGGATTTGGTGGCTCGGCAGCAATAATGCTTGGCTCTGTTAAACCTAAGTAGCGATTATCGGTGTTACGTTGCTTTGCGTGGCCAATAGTTGCGCCTTTCATTGGGCCTTTCATGGCACCAGGACCACAACCGGTACAAATATTTAATCCACGTAAACCAAGTTCGTAACCTACTTGTTTTGTGTACTTATATTCAACCTCGTTTATTGAATGTCCGCCCCAGCAAACAACCATGTTAGGCTCGCTTTTAACACGCAGTGCACCTGCATTTCTGAGCATATCGAACACCATATGGGTTATGGCTTTTTGCTCTTTTAAATCTTTTTCGTATTTTTGACAAATAAACAAAATATCACGAATAACAGAAAATATATGTTCGTGAATACCGGTAATTATTTCGCCATCAACAAATGCGGTTGCGGGTGGGTTTTCAAGTTCAATTTTAATACCTCGTTCGCGGCTTACTAAACGAATATCAAAATCTTTGTATTTGTCGTATATATCGTTACTGTCGTCGGTATGGCTGCCTACATTGAGCACTGCAAGTACGCAGTTTCTAAATAACTTATAACGCTCACTAGCAGACGATTGCTCTAATAAATCAACTTCTAATTGCGACAGTAAATCTAAAACCCCAGTTGGGTTTAACTGTATTAACATAGACGTGCTCCTACTGCTAAATCGTAAAACTACTTGTCATAAAAGTTATAATAGCTATGACATTATTTACTGGTACAAAGTCTATCTCGCCCTGAATTTTTGGCTTCGTAAAGTGCATCATCAGCTCTATCAAATGCCTTTAATAGGGTATCGCCTTTCTTAAATTGAGTTGCACCTACCGAAATAGTGATCTCAATTTGTTTTTCTCTAAATTTAAAAGGTATATTTTTAATTACCTTTCTTACTTTATCCAGGGGTAATGTTGCGTTTTCTAGCGACACACCTGGCATTAATAGTACAAATTCTTCACCGCCATAACGCGCTATAAAATCAGACTTTCTTACCGATTTTTGCAACGCTTTTGATATAACTTGTAAGGTAATATCACCTGCGGTGTGGCCAAATCTATCATTGATAGATTTAAAGTGGTCAACATCAATAACTGCAAGCGTAACATCTGATGGCTGCACATTAAACAAATGCATTTCGTGATTGTAACGTTCGTCAAATGCAGCCCGGTTAGGCAGTTTTGTAAGTCCATCTAGTAAGCTTTTAAAGCGCTGTTCGTTTAAGCGTTTTTTATACGTTGTTAACTTATCTTCTAAAGTAACAATTCGAGTATTTATTTCATTAAAACTAGCGCTAAGCATTTCTCTGTCTTTTCGTTCTAACTTTTCTTTTGCTATAAAATCTTCACTTATTGATTTTAATTCGTTATCTACGAGTTCTTTTAAAGATGAGATTGATGTTGCTTTTTGCGTTTGCTCATTAAGATTTTTTATTTTTAGTTCAATGCTTTTATTAAGTGAGTCAAACTCAACTTCCATAGACTCAGAGTGCTTGCTAGTTGAGATAATAGAGTTATGAAGATCTTCGAGGGTTTGATTTAATGAAACTAAAAAGCTTTGCGCGGATTTACGCTCTTTACTTATATTTTTTACCACTACATCAATAATACTAATTGCTGTATCAAGTAATGCATCAATTGAGTCACTTTCTGTAATATTATTTTTTATATTATTAATTTGTAGCGTAGCTTCTTCTTCAAGTATAAGTTCATTAGCGAGCTCAAGCAGTTTTTTTGCACGCGTCTGTTTTACAGGGCGCTGCTGATCAACTTGAGGGTCTTGTTTGGTAAGCAACGCTTCATGATAAAAGCTAATAAGTTGATCAAGTAGCGGAATGTAACCATGAGTTGAATGAACGTTATTAATCTCGTGATCGAGTAAATTTCTTAGAGTCCTGCGAGTGTCGTCAGGTAAACCTTTGGTTTTTTGTAATTGTTTACCGGCACTTTGCACACTGTTGAATAAATTACGTTGCTGAGCTTGTTGAATCGATTCTTGGTTTTTAAGTAGGACTAAAGTTTCACTAATAAGGGGAGCAAGGTTTTCAAAACTCATGCCTTTATTAAGCGCACTTCTAAATTTGGCGAGGCGATTATCTAACTCGATATCTAGTCCTTTACAGCTCAACGATAGTTTAGCTGTAAAGTCACATAGAACATCTACTTGATGTTTACGAGCACTCTCAACAGCCATACGCGCATCAATTGCTTGTTTTAGCTTTTTATCTGTTGCGTTAGATCTTTGTGACACCTAAGCATACCGCCATCAAATTAATTTCATTATCTTCAGTTTACAACAAATTTTTATTATGTGTAGTTATCTAGTAAAAAACTTAGAAATTTTAATAAGCTACTACTTATAAACTCGTATATAGGGTCATTTATCGTATTTAATTCACTTTTAAATAGGGGCTTGTTAGTCTTGTAAGCAATTAAGTTTCCACTAAGAGTCTCTATGAAAAAGTTATTAGCCCTTTCAATTTTAGCTGCATGTTCTGCACCTGTATTTGCCGATGTAAATTATTCTTTAGAAATTTCGCAGCCACAGCATCATTTAGGTGATGTAAGTGTTGAATTTCCAAAAACAGCGCAAGCACACCTTGATATAAAACTTCCTGCGTGGCGCACGGGTCGCTACGAAATGTTAAACCTTGCAAATGGCATTCGCTACTTCAAAGCCAAAGATGAAGATGGCAAAGAACTAAAATGGAAAAAAATAGATCACAGTACATGGCGTGTACATCTTAATGAACCTACAGAAGTTAATGTTGACTACCAAGTGTATGCAAATGAGCTTGGTAAACGTGCTCGCCACATTGACGACAGCCACGCATTTATAGATGCGTCAGGCTTTTTTATGTTCAGTGACTCGTTTCGACAAGAGCCTGTAACCGTTAATTTAGACGTACCTAAAAAGTGGCGTTCTGTATCGGGTATGGACAATTTAAAAGGCAAAAACTCATTTAAAGCTGCCGATTACGACGTACTTGTTGATTCACCAATCGAAACGGGTATTAACCAACTACACACATTTGAAGTAGAAGGGCGTGAATACGACTTAGTTGTTTGGGGCGATGGTAACTACGATGTAGATCTAATGCTTACAGATCTTAAAAAATTAGTTGCCACGGGTAATGTAATTTGGGATGACTACCCGTATGAACGTTATGTATTTATGGTGCATGCAACATCAGGTGCTGGTGGTGCAACAGAGCATCTAAACTCAACAATTATTCAACGTCCACGTGACCGATTTGGTAGTCGCGAAGATTACTTAGGTTTTATTAGCACAGCCGCACACGAATTTATTCATACATGGAATGTAAAAGCATATCGCCCTCAAGGTTTAGTGCCATACGATTACACTAATATGAATTACTCTAAACTGCTTTGGATTGCAGAGGGTTCAACAAGTTATTTTGAAGATCATTTATTAGTGCGCTCAGGCATTCAAACAACGGATGAATTTTTTAAAGTGATGAGTAAAACAATTAATCGTCATTTGCAAACACCGGGCCGTGAAGTACAAAGCGCAAGCGAAACAAGCTTTGATAAATGGATTAATCAAGGTGGCGATCACGCACGTAACTACAGCACTAATATTTACTCAGAAGGTTCGTTACTTTCACTTGCCTTAGATATCGACTTGCTAGAAAAAAGCCAAGGTAAAATAAGCTACCGCGACGTACACAAAGCACTTTATAACAATCATAAAATGCCAGCTGGATTTACAGATACAGATGTACTTAATATTTTAAAAGATTTAACAGGACGTGATTATTCAAGTTGGTGGCAAGAAAATGTTGAGTCGCCTGCAAGTATTAACTTTGACGACTTACTTACTAAAGTAGGTTTAAAATTTGAGCGGCCTGAAAAAGCAAAAGCGCTTGCAAGTATTGACGCTACCGCTAAAAATACGGGCGAGTTACTGACGTTAAGTTATGTACGCCGTGGTGGCAGTGCGTGGAAAGCGGGTTTAACTACCGATGATAAAATTGTCGCTATAAACAAACATCACGTAGGTAAAGATTTAAAAACTAGCCTAGAAACGTTTAAGGCAGGCGATAAAGTAACCGTTGACTATCTTCGTCGCGATGCACTTGAAAGCTTAACATTAGTATTATCAGAAGATTTCGATAAGCCTAAAAAAGTAGTTGCTGATAAAGAGGCAACGCCACAGCAAAAAGCACTATTCAAAGCATGGATTGGCGTGGAACATCCAAATGATGTGACAAAAAAATAAATTCAGTTTTTATAGCGTTTGAATATAGTTAACGATTATTAAAAAAGAGCTTCGGCTCTTTTTTTGTTTTGCATAATGACGTATAAAATGTACATGGAGATTTAATATTAAAATTAAATTTAATTATTATTTAGTATTTTCCTATTATTAAATAAAATTATTTATGGATATAGCCTTAAAATGAAATTAGATAACCCGACTTCAAACTTAACCCATCAATTTGTAATTAACGACTATTTGCATCAGTTATTTGATGCGGTAAATGTTATTTCTGTTCAAGGTTATGACAATGAGCGTCGTGTTATTTATTGGAATGAAGGCAGTGAGCGACTTTATGGATATACCAAAGAAGAAGCCATAGGACAAAAAATAGAAGACCTTATAATTCCAGAGCCAATGTGTGAGTTAGTTATTAATGCGCATAGTGACTGGGTAGAAAAAGACATAGAAATTCCAGCATCTGAAATTATTTTACAAGACAAGAATGGAAATGATGTATCCGTTTTTTCTAGCCATGTTATGTTTACAAATCAATATAATACAAAGCAAATGTACTGTATTGATATTGATTTATCTGAGGTTAAAAAGGCACAAGCAGAGGCGTCATTTAATGAGCATATGCTAAAAACTATTTTTGGGGCAATTCCTGACTTATTTTTCTTGATGGAAAATGATGGAACTATTATTGAGTATCATGCCAGTAATGAGACCGACCTTTATACCAAGCCAAAGCTGTTTATTGGTAAAAAAATGGGGGATGTACTCCCTCGCGATGTAGCCAAAAAATTTGAAACTTATATCAGCCTCGTATTAGAAAAAGAGCAGATGATGAGCTTTAATTACGAGTTGACCTTGCCCCATGGGCTCGTTTATTTTGAAGCAAGAATAAATAAAATAACAGAACATAACCAGTTAATGGTTATTATTCGAGATATTACAGAACAGCATAAATCAGATGAACTAATTAGACATCAAGCGTATTACGATAGTTTAACTTCGCTTCCAAATCGTTTTTTAGCACTAGATCGTTTGTCGCAATTACTTATTGAAGCAAAAAGAAATAACGAAAAAGCTGCGGTACTGTTTTTAGATTTAGATGATTTTAAAAAAATAAATGATTCTTTAGGCCATGAAACAGGAGACAAACTTTTAATTGAATCAGCGCAAAGGCTACAAGATGCACTACGAAAAGAAGACACGGTAGGGCGCCTAGGTGGAGATGAGTTTATTGTATTATTACGAGGTATAACTGATCATCATGCTGCGCTAAAAATCACTGAAAAACTGCTCAACAATTTTAGGGCCCCTTTTAAAATTGAAGGCCGAGAACACATACTAACAGCAAGTATTGGTGTAGCCATATACCCAGAAAATGGTACAACCGTTGCTGATTTATTAAGAAACGCTGACACTGCAATGTATCAAGCAAAATCATATGGTCGTAATATTTATTCATTTTTTACTAAAAAGATGAATGTAATTATTCAGCGCCGACTCGTAATAGAAGAGCAGATGCGTGGCGCCCTTGAGCGTGACGAATTTGAGTTATACTACCAGCCCCAATTTGACGCCAAAAATAAACACATCATTGGTGCAGAAGCGTTATTACGTTGGCATAACCCTGTGCTAGGTAATGTAACACCCGATGAGTTTATACCTATTGCCGAAAATACAGGGTTAATTGTACCCATTGGCAAGTTTGTAATTAGCCAAGCATTAGATTTTTTAAACACATGGCAAAGTACTTGTAAACGAAAACAGCAATACACTATTGCCGTTAACTTATCACCTCGTCAATTTAGAGACGTGGGATTACTCAGCTTTATTCAAAACTCACTAAGTGAAGCAAACGTAAATCCCGAAAATTTAGAGCTTGAAATAACTGAGGGAGTATTGATGAGTTGCCACACTAATGTTGTTGATATATTGACTGAAATAACAGCATTAGGCATTAACTTATCAATGGATGACTTTGGTACGGGTTATTCGTCATTAAGTTATTTGAGGGAGTATCCGTTTAATGTACTCAAAATAGATAGAAGTTTTATTGATGGTATTGTACTAAACAATGAAGACCGTAATCTCGTAAAGGCAATTATTGCCATGTCGCACAGCTTAGGACTGACAGTGGTAGCCGAAGGTGTAGAAACAAAAGAGCAGCTTACTTTATTGAACAAATTAGGCTGTGATTTTATGCAAGGTTTTTACTTTAGTAAACCAATACCAGCAAAACAGTTTCTTGATTTTTCGATGAATTTTGATAAAAAGTAAGATTAAACACTCGATTGTAACAAATCATTGCACGGCTATTGACCTCATTAGCTACTGACGAGTAACCTGTTATAGAAACAAATAAAAAGGATTCTATAATGCGTTTAAAACCTCTTGTAGCTACATTAGCAGCCACATTTTCCTTATCACTTGCGAGTAGCGCCATAGCCGACGAAGGCATGTGGCAACCACACCAACTTCCAGAGTTAGAATCAATTTTAAAAGCCAAAGGGCTTGAAATTGATGTTGAATCTATTTCTAAATTAACCGAATTCCCAATGAATGCGGTAATTAGCCTAGGTGGCTGTACAGCATCGTTTGTATCGCCTAAGGGTTTAGTTGTGTCAAACCATCACTGTGTTTATGGCTCGGTGCAATATAATTCAACACCTGAAAACAACATATTAGAAAATGGCTTTTTAGCTAAAAGCCCTGCTGAGGACTTACCAGCAGCGCCGGGTTCACGCGTATACGTCACAGAAACAGTTACTAATGTGACTGACAAAGTTAGTAAAGGTATTAAAGAACTAAGCGGTAAAGCACGCTACGACGCAATAGTAAAAAACGAAAAAGCGCTAGTAGCCCAGTGTGAAGCCGACGAAAGCTACCGTTGTAATGTGTACTCGTTTCATGGTGGTTTAGAGTTTTACCTAATTAAGTCACTTGAAATTAAAGACGTACGTTTATCTTACGCACCAGCTATGGGCGTAGGTAAATACGGTGGCGATATAGATAACTGGATGTGGCCGCGCCACACAGGCGACTTTGGTTTTTACCGTGCTTATGTAGGCAAAGATGGAAAACCAGCTGAGTACAGCGAAGACAACGTACCTTACGTACCTGACTCTTACCTAAAAGTAAGTGCCAAAGGCGTGCAAGAAGGCGACTTTGTAATGGTTACAGGCTACCCAGGGCGAACTAACCGCTACCGTATAGCAACAGAGGTAGATAACGTATTTAACGACAGCTACCCTAAAGCACGTGTTCATAACTCAAAATACGTGTCGCTTATTGAAGAAAACTCAGAAGACGGCAGTAAAGCGCGTATTGCTTACGAAAGCACCATTGCAGGTTATAACAACTATATTAAAAACTATGGTTCGATGATCGAAAGCTTCAAAAAAGGCACTATGCTTGAGCGCAAAAAACAGTTTGAGCAAGACCTAACACAATGGATCAATAGCGACAGTGAGCGTAAAGAGCAATACGGAAGCGTATTAGGTGAGCTATCTGATCTAATTGCGCAATCACAAGAGCACAGTGAACGCGACCGAATGTTAGGTTATGTACATCGCTCACAAATGATCAGCACAGCACGACGTTTATACCGCCTAGCTTACGAAAAACAGAAGCCAAATAGCGAACGTGAATCTGGTTATCAAGAACGTGACTTACCTCGCATTAAAGCAGGGCTTGAGCGCATGACGCGCCGTTATGATAGCAAAGTAGATAAAGCTATTTTACTGCACTTTTTAGAGCTGTATGCAGCACTTCCTAAAGAAGAGCGTTTTAGCGAGGTTGATGACGTATTTAAAGTACAAAATGGGTTTGATAAAGCAACCCAAAGCGCGTTACTTGATAGCATGTATGAACAGTCAAGACTTGATAATGCCACTGTTCGTAGTTCATTGTTTGAGCAATCGTTTAGCCAGCTAAATCAAAGCCAAGACCCATTTGTGCAGTACGCTAAAGCCATATTTAAAGTAATGAAAGCAGAGGAAGATAAATCAAAAGCACTTGCAGGTAAATTACAAGCAGCTCGCCCAGAGCTAATGAGCGCAATCATTGCGTTTAACAAAGCTCAAAACAAACCTGTATACGCCGATGCCAACAGCACACTACGAGTAACCTATGGCACCGTAGGCGGCTACTCACCTCAAGATGGCTTGGTAGCAACACCGTTTACATCGCTTGAAGGATTACTCGCTAAAAACACTGATGTTGACCCATTTAATGCACCCAAAAAGTTACAAGAGCAAATTAAAGCCAAGCTTTACGGTGATTACACGGGCGGCATGAATACAGTACCAGTAAACTTTTTATCAAATGTAGACACTACCGGTGGTAACTCAGGTTCGCCAACACTTAACGGCAAAGCAGAGCTTGTTGGCTTACTGTTCGACGGTGTTTACGAAAGTATTATTGGTGACTGGGATTACAACCCTGAGCTTAATCGCTCAATCCATGTTGATTCACGCTACATGCTGTGGGTAATGGATAAAGTAGATAATGCACAAAACTTATTAGATGAAATGACAATCGTGAAATAGGTAAGGTGTTTGATTTGCTTATTTATGACTGGTAAGTGCCAGTGTAGGTCGAATAAGCAAAGCCCATCCGACACAGTAAAATACCTTACCAATTATTATCAACATTTTATGTTGTCGAGTGGCTGTAGAGTGCCATTTCCGGACGTTCGTAACCATAGTCACTTATGTGGACTCCCATTTATCAACAACTATTTTAACTAAATAAATTCGCTTTCTTATGTACGAGTTCTAAATGAGGCGCTACCTCGACTCCAAGATAATTTCGCGTGTTAGAGCACTCTTCTTGTTAACGAGCTTTCCGCTCTTGTTACTATACTGTGTCGTCTAACATGTTGTTAATTTAGCTAAAGCTGATGTTTGATTTTTTTATAATAAAACAGCTTTATATTCTGTTTTATTATTGATTAAAGAAAAAGCGGTTCTAACCGTTTTATTGGCTAATGCGACTGCTGCACACTTTTTTCCTCGTCGTTCTATTAACGCTTTAAGCCAGCGCTCTTTACTTGTTTTTGGCTCTCGCTTAACAACTTGTTGGATGACAGCCATTGCACCTGTAATCAGTAAACTACGTAATGTTGTATTTCGACGCCGACTTATTCTACCTAAACTTACTTTACCACCAGAGCTGTGCTGAGTCGGTGTCAAACCTATACAAGCAGCGGCATCTTTGCCCGCTTTAAACCTGGCTAATTCACCCGACGACAAATTAATAAAAAGATGAATGGCATTTAAAATCCCACCCCCTTCTAGGCGCATTAGTTTTTTACAGCTTGGTGTTTCATCAACCCATTTAGCCAATGCTAAATCATAGGTTGCGATTGCTTCAGTTAACGTTAAATATAAATCCAATGATACTTTAAGCATTTTTCTAAATGCATCACAAAAACCATTTTCGGCATCTTCCAATGTATCTTGGATTGTACCTACAAACTGACTTATTGAGCGACCACTGCTTATATTAAATTCACGCAGTAAACCTGTGAGTTGATTTTTAAGCGCTACTTTTTGTTTAACACTGTGCTCTCTCAATTTGAGCATTGATTGAGCTTGCTGTTCATTAATTGATTTTGCAGTAATAAAGTGAACATCTGGTAACAGCGATGCTTGTAAAACAGCTAAAGCATCATTTTTATCTGTTTTTTGACTTTGACGAACAGACATAACTAATCGCGCAGATATTAGTAAGGAATTATGACCAAGTGAAGTTGCAAATTGATGCCAATAATTAGCACTCGCACAGGCCTCAAAAATAATCGTTGAAGGACTAAGCGATACCAAGTACTCACTAAATTGTTGCAGTGTCATCTCATTATTTGAGTGCACTTTATTATTTGTAGAACTACAAACTTGTATTAATTTATGAGCTAAATCGACACCAATTCTTAACTTATTCATAATTGAACTCCGAAAAATAATTTCTACTTAAGTGTAGAAGTTGGGAGTCCAATTATCTTGTTATGCTTTTTAGCCACCCAAATGCCTCTATTTTAATTCGCGCTTCAATACCTTGAATATCTAAATTCATGCAAGCCAATACTTCTGCGGCTGTTAACCATATAGAAAACTTCGGATTACTGGTTACAAAATCATGCCTAGTTATATGAGTTCCTTTATAAATCGCAGTTTCAACGACTCCGTGACCAGCCCATTTAACAAAAGCACTCGTTTGGTTTTTATCCATGTCGGTAATGTAGCCGGAAAAATTAAAATTTACATTTTCAATTTTGTGGGCTAACTGATTTCTTAAATTAGCTAGCTTAGTTAAAAAAATAGCTTGGTCTTTATGAAGAACTTCCATTTTTTCAAGAAGAACAATTTTCCCGTTGCGCGGATTAGCTTGTTCTAAAAAGGCTAATTCAGTTTCGATCTCAGGTGCTCTGAAACGAACTGCTAGTAAATGAGTTGTAGCAGCCTCGAATAAAGCACTAACCTTAATAATAAATGACCAATCATCTTCTTTTAATAAATCTCGATAAAAGTTTTTTGGTAAATTAAGTCGTGATTCGAAATCGGAAACATCGTTAAAAATATCACTCACCTAAATTTACTCCTTACACCAAGGTTTGAGAAAAGCATAACACCGCAAGCAACTGCAGCTGAAACGGAACTTGTGTTTGTGCGAAGCTTTTCCCGCACGAACACGAGTGGAGAGTAAGCTGTCAGATTGACTTGCCTTGTTAGACATCTGCTGTAAAGAAGTCTCTCGCTTTAGAGCCAACATACCATGTGATACCCTTGTTGGCAGAGAAACCTATAACGACACCAATACCAAAAGGTATAGCCTTTTCTAGGGCTTTGCGAGTAAAGGTAATACCAAGCTTTTTGAATATTTCTTTTACTGCCTGAAGTGTCGCTCCTTTGAGGTGTTACTGAACTAACTTCACGAAGGCTTTAGAACCCACAGTCTTACCCCCTTCTTTAGCTGCCTCGCTCATTGCTCCTAAGCCAGCAATTATGTAACAAAGCCTCTTTTCTTCCTCAATTAAAATGTCATGGCCATATACTGTAGCAATAGCCATCGTCATTTCAATTTGAAATTTCATACAAGCTACAGCATCAGCACTAGCGCCACCCCCAATTGCGATAGCAGTACCAATTCCCGGGATAACACCTGTAAGGGCAGTAGTGCCACCTGCAAATGCAGCGTAATAGCTGTAATTGGATATGATCTTTTCAGAAGCTAGTTTCTGAATCTCACTTTCAGATTTATTTGGTTTTGCTTTTTTGTACTTTTCCAAAACCTGAATGGATTCTTTTTTAATATCTTCAGGTTTAGCCAGAATAAACTCAACTGCCTTAAGCAGCCTTGGTTTATCTTCGACAATTTCCGTAGTCATTTATACCCCGATTTTTTAGTTGCCTAACAATTTAATCATAGGACTCTTTCCCTTTTTTAGCGCGAAAACGTCCTTATTTTATGAACTTACATTAATAGCAAATAGTGTAAGCTATTGCCAGCTATATTGAGCCAATATCAACGGCCACCAAAAACTCTGAGCTGCCTTTAACTTAAATCAAACCACCTCAACGTCCTTAAATATATTTCATGTGCATTTTATAACCAAGAAGTGCTAGGTTAGTGGTAAATTAATTGAAGGAAATAATTATGAAATTAGAGTCATTAGCACTGCACCACGGTTACGAATCTGAAGCTACGACCAAATCGGCAGCAGTGCCTATTTATCACACTTCTTCTTATACATTTGATAACACGCAGCATGGCGCTGATTTATTCGATTTAAAAGTACCTGGAAATATTTACACCCGCATAATGAACCCAACCAATGCCGTACTTGAACAACGTATTGCCGCGATGGAAGGGGGCATTGGTGGGCTGGCTGTTGCCTCTGGGATGGCTGCTATTACGTATGCTATTCAATGTTTGTGTGAAGTCGGTACTAATATTGTAAGCACCAGCCAAGTATATGGTGGGACGTATAACTTATTTGCACATACTCTACCTAGGCAAGGTATTGAAGCACGCATGATTAAGGCCGATGACTTTACCGCGTTCGAGAATGCAATTGACGACAACACCCGCGCTGTTTTTTGTGAATCTATTGGTAATCCGGCAGGTAATATTGTTGATATTGAACGTTTAGCACGTATTGCACACAGCAAAGGTGTGCCGCTTATTGTTGATAATACCGTGGCTACGCCGTATTTATGCCGCCCATTTGAGCTGGGCGCTGATATAGTGGTTCACTCACTGACAAAGTATATAAACGGGCACGGTACTGCCATTGGCGGCATGATTGTCGACTCAGGAAAATTTGATTGGAAAGCGAATGCTACGCGTTTTGCAATGATGAACGAGCCCGATCCGTCGTATCACAATGTGGTTTATACCGAAGCTTTTGCTGAAGCTGCATTTATCGGTCGCTGCAGAGTAGTGCCACTTAGAAATACTGGCGCAGCGCTTGCGCCTAAAAACGCATCTGACATTTTAATCGGCCTTGAAACCTTAGGTTTAAGAATGGATCGCCACTGCGAAAATGCACAGCAGTTAGCTGAGTATTTAGAAAATCATCCAAAAGTGCTTTGGGTTAATTACGCAGGGCTTAAATCAAGCCCGTATAACGAAATGAGTCAAAAAATTACCAGTGGTAAAGCATCGGGTATTTTAAGTTTTGGTATTGCTGGTGGCCTAGAAGCGGGTACTCGTTTTATTGATGCGCTAAACATGATTTTACGCTTAGTTAATATTGGCGATGCCAAGTCGCTTGCATGTCATCCAGCGTCAACCACACACCGCCAATTAAATGATGAAGAGCTTGCTAATGCGGGCGTAAGTCGCGATTTAATTCGTTTGTCGGTCGGTATTGAAAATATTGTAGATATAATTGCCGATGTAAGCCAAGCGCTCGATAAAGCTTAAAATTACATTAATTAGAAATGCTTGTTCAGCTTTACTGTAAATACAGTATTGTTTGTTAAAAAGGTTTAGGTTTTCTAAACCTTTTTAGCCATTCATTTAGCTACAGTTTAAATACAGGCGGTAGGCTAAATATTTATTACTTTAACCTAAATAAAATGGGCTAAAAGTAGTGATTTTTCACAATAGTTGGTATGTTACAAGTAACATTTTATTTAATTGTGTGTGATGAAAAAAAACAAACGTTCTTCTCTTCAAGATATTGCCGATGCGGTTGGTGTAACCAAAATGACGGTGAGTCGTTATTTACGTAATCCCGAAAAAGTATCAGAGTCTACTCGCACTAAAATTAGTGCAACTATTGATACGCTAGGTTACATTGCAAATAAAGCCCCTGATTTACTCTCTAATGCTAAAAGCTACTCTATTGGTGTACTAGTCCCATCGTTAACGAATCACGTGTTTGCTCAAGTTATAAAAGGCATTGAAGATGTGACAGGGCCTGCAGGATATCAAACAATGTTAGCCCATTATGGTTACAACCCTGAAATTGAAGAAAAACGGGTTGAGTATCTATTGTCGTATCACGTTGATGGTTTAATTTTATCAGAAACTACACACACAGACAGAACGCTAAAAATGATTGAAACGTCAGGCGTACCTGTGATTGAAATAATGGATACTCATCACTCTCCTATGCAGCAAGCGATTGGTTTTGATAACGTTAAAGCCGCTTTTGATATGACGACAGTACTTTTAAATAAAGGCTATCGCAATATTGTTTATATAGGTGCAAGGCTCGATGTACGAACACGCCTAAAATTTCAAGGTTATTCAGATGCTATGTTAGCTAAAGGCTTTACGCCTAAAAGTGTGATGACTGATCAAGCTTCATCTTATAGTTTAGGCGCTGAACTTTTACAAAAAGCGCGTACTGACTACCCAAATACTGACTGTTTGTTTTGTACTAATGATGATTTAGCGATTGGGGCTATTTTTGAATGCCAGCGAAACAACATTTTAGTGCCTAGCCAAATGGGGGTTGTGGGTTTTCATGGCCATGATATTGGCCAGGCAATGGTGCCTCAATTAGCAAGTGTGATCACCCCTCGTTATCAGATAGGTAATGTTGCGGGAAGAGAGTTGTTGAGCCGGATTAATTCCGATTTAGATACTAGCATTAATTATAAGCAAGTAATTGATTCTGGTTATATAGTTCATCTAGGTGAGAGTGTTTAAATACTCTAATTATATGAGCCTAATTACCTGAGCCTAAATAACAAAAGGCTCAGGTAATTTCTATATGTGTGATGATAAATCTACATACTGTAATTTTACAAAAACAGAGAAATAAGCATAGCGATAAGTGCGCCAACAGTACCAATAATGGTTTCCATTACTGTCCACGTTTTAAGAGTTTGCATTTCGCTCAAACCGAGATAGCGACTCGCTAACCAAAATCCTGAGTCGTTTACATGGGAGAGCACAATAGAGCCCCCACCAATAGCGATAGTGACAGCGGCAAGCTGCGCTCCATCAAGGCCTAAAGGCTGAAGCATTGGAATAATTAAGCCACACGCTGTAAGCATAGCTACTGTCGCAGAGCCTTGAATGACACGCACAGCGGCTGATAATACAAAAGCGAGTATTACAATCGGTAAGCCTGAGCCAGCTAAGTAATTACCTAGTGCAGTACCTACTCCTGAATCAACTAATACTTGTTTAAATACCCCACCGGCACCAGTGACAAGAATAATAATTCCTGCAGGTTGTAAGGCACTACCACAAATTTCCATGATTCTAGCATTCGGGACACCGCGCCTTGCGCCGAGCAAATAAAATGCCATTAGGCAGGCAACTAAAATTGCTGTAAATGGATGACCTATAAAGGCTAACCAATTATATAAATCAGAGTCTTTTTCAACAAAGCGGCTACCAATAGTATTTAAACTAATCATAATTAACGGCAGAGCAATTAAACCTAATGCTAATCCAAAACTAGGCGTCCCTTTACCAACTCTTTGGTTATCGTCGATTTGTTCGTGCTGTGGGAGTTCTACATGAATAGATTTAGAAATAATAGAGCCCCAAATTGGACCTCCTATAATCATTGCCGGTATGGCAGCAATAAGGCCAAATAAAATCATATAACCATAGTCAGCGCCTAATTGAGAGGCAACCAAAATCGGCCCTGGCGCAGGAATAAGAAACGCCTGACAAGATGCTATTCCCGCAAGTAGCCCAATACCAATTTTAACAACGCTACCACCGCCTTTTCGTACCACAGCAAAAACAATACCGATTAAAAGTACAACGGCCACATCAAAAAAGAGGGGGAGGGCACAAATAAAGCCCGTAAAGGTAAGCGCCCAATTAGCGTTTTTTTCTCCAAAACGGTGTAAAAGTGTGTGGGCAATGCGATCCAGCGCGCCGGTTTCTTCCATTACTTTGCCAAACATGGCGCCTAAAGCGACCACCACCGCTACAAAGCCTAGTGTTCCGGCCATTCCTTTTTGAATTGTAGCGGCAATTATTTCTGGGCTCATTCCTGAGAGTAATCCTGCAATCATAGAAACAAGGATCAAAGAGACGACAGCATGTAGTCGTACTTTCATTACTAAAAAAAGCAATAAAAATATGGAGCCTACCGCTGTTAGTATTAATGATAAATCTGACATTTTTCCCTACTTATATTCAGTGTGAATTATGATGTTTAGTGTGTGTTTAACTTCACTTTCGTATTTGTTACGGGTAACATGTTACCCGTAACTCAATATAATATATACATTGAAAATAATTAATTATTAAATTAAGGCGAGGGGAAATACATGAGTAACACAAATGTAGGTCGTATTTATATTGTAATGGGGGTTTCAAGCACAGGAAAGTCAAGTGTGGGTGATGCATTAGCAAAGCGCATTGGCGCTAAATTTATCGACGGAGACGACTTACATCCCAAGGCTAATATATTAAAAATGTCATCTGGGCAGCCTTTAAATGATGCTGATCGTGTGCCTTGGCTAGAAAGAATACGTGATGCTGCATTTAGCATTGAAAAGAAAAATGAAGTCGCGGTAATAGTATGCTCAGCATTAAAAAAGAAATACCGAGAACAAATATGTGATGGAAATACAGGCATTACCTTTTTACATCTTTTTGGTGATTTTGAGCTGGTTAAAAGCCGTATGCAGGACAGAAAAGGACATTTTATGCCTGTTGATTTACTCAAAAGCCAATTTGAAGCGCTAGAAGTTCCAAAAGAAGATGAGCCCAATGTTATAAATATAGATATTAATAGCTCATTTGAGCAAGTAGTCGAAAGCTGTATTAGCGCAACTAAATGAATAGCCACAACAAGTAAAAAGTTTTTAGTTAATCAATTAACTGTTACTTTTAACATTTAAAGGCTTTATTTGTTATGAGTTAGCGTCTGCTCGTGGTGTTTCTAAAATCGCTTTTTTTTCATCTTCAGATAATATTATCCAATCAAAAATTTCTTCGTTAGTACGCCCACAACCGGTGCAGTAACCGCTGCGCCTTTCGCATATTCCTAGGCAATCAGTTTTAAATTTAGATTGTTTTTTGTTTTGATTTAATTGGCGCATATTAAAGTCCTAGTGGTGGTGCAATTTCAAAGCGAGAAGAAAACCCGTTACCTTCTTGATTAGTAGCAAGTGTAATGACTGGGGTTTTAGTATCAAGTACAAAGGTGCTGTAAATTGAACTTGCTGTTTCTTTTTGGCTTTCCAACCAACCTGTTTTGGTTAAGCATTGGCGTAATTGCTTAGCCAGTTTTTGATGAGACTTTATTGTTTGCGTTTGTGTTTTAACAGGTGTTTGGCATTGGTAGCTTGCTTGCTCTGACTTATTTAAAGTAACCGTACAGTTTGCTCCAATCATATGAGCACTAGTACGCCATTGATTAGTAAACTGGTTATTTACTTTATCTGTTTTGATTGAATTAAAACCAGACTCATAACTGCTTATAAGGTTATTTATGGTGCTGCATTCGTCGGGTGTTACTGTGGTTTTTACAGACTGATTCGTTGTAGTAGTAGTGGTTGTTGTAGTTGTAGTCTGATTAGTTTTGCTGGTACAGCCCGCTAAAATAAACGCGACAATAGAAGGAATAATATAGTTTTTCATAGTTCACAGTAACCGATTAATTTAGCCACGCACTATATCACACGTGATTTACTGTAAAAATAAAAAGGCCCATATAAATATGAGCCTCTTTGTTAGTTGCAACTAATGCTATTTATGGCGACCTTGCAAGCATTTAACTACATCTCCAAGGGCTAAGCCTTGGCGTTGTAGTAATACTGTCAGGTGATAAATTAAATCAGCAGACTCGTTTGTCAGCTCATCGTTATCGTGTTTCATAGCGGCAAGAGCAACTTCTACGCCTTCTTCACCTACTTTTTGACAACTACGGCTTAAGTCTTTTGCAAATAATGACGCTGTGTAGCTTTTTGATGGGTCGTCGTTTTTACGCGCAACAATCACATCTTCTAACTGTGCTAAAAAGCTTAAACTTGGTTTTGCTTCATCACCAAAACAGCTTTGTGTGCCTAAGTGGCATGTTGGGCCTTCTGGGTTGGCAAGTACTAAAATTGAATCGTAGTCACAATCTGTATGCACAGATACTACGTTTAAGTAGTTTTCTGATGACTCGCCTTTAGTCCATAAACGCGATTTTGAACGCGAGTAAAACGTTACCTTATTGGTATCAAGCGTAACAGCGAGTGCTTCGCTGTTCATAAAGCCTTGCATTAAAATAACACCAGAGCGGGCATCTTGAATAATAGCAGGGATCATGTCACTTTTAGCGAAATCGACCTGAGCTTGGTTTTGTTGTGTTACTTGCATAATCTTGCTGCCACTTGGTTATCTATTAAAAATTGTTTTAGTTCGCTAATGTTAATCACATTTTTATGAAAAACGCTGGCGGCTAATGCACCATCTACTTTGCTTTGTTTAAATACATCAACAAAATCTTGCATACTACCCGCACCGCCAGAGGCGATTAAAGGAATGTCACACAGCTCGCGAATTTTACTTAGTTGCTCGTTGTCGTAACCGTTACGAACGCCATCTTGGTTCATACAGTTTAATACAATTTCGCCTGCGCCTAGGTCTTGTACGCGTTTAACCCATTCTTGTGTTTTATAGCGCGTACGGCTTGATGCATTAGGATCGCCGGTTAATTGGTAAACTAAATACTCGCCGGTAATTTCATCAAAAAAGCTATCAATACCTACAACAACACATTGCTTACCAAACTCATCGTGTAATTCTTTAATAAGTTCAGGACGCGCAATAGCAGGGCTGTTAATGCTGATTTTGTCTGCGCCGCGCTCAAGTACCCGCGCTGCATCAGCCACTGATTTAATACCGCCGGCTACACAAAATGGAATATCGATATTACGTGCAATGCTCTCTACCCAGTTTACATCAAGTAGGCGTTTTTCAACGCTTGCACTGATTTCGTAAAAAACCAGTTCATCGGCGCCAGCTTCGCTATAGGCTTTAGCCATTGTTAAAATGTCGCCAACTATTTCATGGCCTTTAAACTTAACACCTTTAACTACTTGGCCGTCTTTAACGTCTAAACACGGGATTATGCGTTTTGATAACATGCCAGTGCCTCCTCAACGCTAAATGCGCCATCAAGCAGAGATTTACCTAAAATAACGCCGCCCACACCGAGCTCTTTAAGCTTTTTAATGTCGTCAAGTGAGCTTACGCCCCCTGAGGCTTGCACTTTAATTGTGCTGTTGTGGCGAGTTAGGTCTTCGTAAAGCTCAAATGATGGGCCCGTCATGGTGCCATCTTTACTGATATCCGTGCATAAAAAATCAATAACACCTAAGTTCACATAAAAATCTACCAGCTCAAGTAAACCAAATTCAGATTCACTTAACCAACCGTGTGTTGCTGGTGCCCAGCCCGTGGCTGTTTTATTTACATCAAGAGCAATTACAAAATGCTCTGCGCCAAATTGCTCAATCCAGGCTTTTACTTGTTCGCGTTTTTCTACTGCCATTGAACCAATAACAACTTGGTTTGCACCGGCTTTTAGCCAATCACTTACATCTTGCTCTGAGCGAATACCGCCGCCCACTTGATACGGTACGTTAAGTGCTTTGGTCGCAGCTTGAATATGTTTCCACTGTTTTTTACTTGGATCGCGTGCACCTTCTAAATCAACAAGGTGTAGTTTACCCGCGCCGCTGTCGGCGTATTCTTTTAAACGCGCGCCAAGTTCGAAAGGGTAAAACTGTGCTGTGTCGTATTTACCTTGGTACAAGCGCACAATTTGATTTTGTAATACGTCTAATGCTGGAATAATCACAAATAATCTCTTTTTGTTAGTTAATGGGCAGCTTACAACTGCCAATCAACAAAATTTTGTAATAAACGTGCGCCAACTTTTGCGCTGCGCTCTGGGTGAAAT
Organism: Pseudoalteromonas sp. HL-AS1; assembly: GCF_031198785.1. Lineage (NCBI taxonomy): Bacteria > Pseudomonadati > Pseudomonadota > Gammaproteobacteria > Alteromonadales > Pseudoalteromonadaceae > Pseudoalteromonas > Pseudoalteromonas sp. HL-AS1. The sequence continues at coordinate 573,878 of NZ_CP133570.1, read as the reverse complement.
TGCATGCCTGCGTAGTTGTCTTTAGCAACAATGGCTGAAAAGGTTTGACCATATTCGCCGCTCACTAGTGTGGCGTCGTTTACGGTGTGCGCAAAGCTGTGAACAAAATACACTTGCTCATCAAGCGTCAGCCCTTTAGTTAATGCATGCTCTTTGTTAACGCTTAAGTTATTCCAACCCATATGCGGCGACGTTAAATTGCCTACATCAAGCACTTTTACTTGCCCTGGTATTTTACCTAGGCACTGTACGTTACCTTCTTCGGTGCTCTCACACAGTAACTGCATACCTAAACAAATACCCATAAGCGGGCGCTGGTATTCATTTATAGCTTGTTGCCAGCCGTTATCTACTAGGCGTTTCATAGCAACCGACGCGTGACCTACACCTGGCAATATAGCGCGCTCAAAACCCGCTAATTGCTCTGGTGAAGTAATTACTGTTGGCGTTTGCCCTAAGCGCTCAAACGCAAAGCGCACTGAATTTATATTGGCACAACCGGTATTAATTATGGCAATCATAAACATCCCTTAGAGCTGGCTGTTTGTTGGGTCGTGTCTTGTGCTACTGCCATACGAAGAGCACGTGAGAACGCTTTAAATAAGCCTTCTACTTGGTGATGACAGTTACCGTCGCTTACCGATAAAATAAGGCTAATTGCGGCGTTATCACTCAAACTTTTGAAAAAGTGCTCAACCATTTGCACGTCTAAGTCGCCTGCTTTTTCGCGGCTAAAGTTAGCGTTTAATACAAATGATGCACGGCCCGATAAATCAATTTGTGCTTCAGCTTTACACTCGTCCATAGGAAGCGCAAAACCATAGCGTGCAATTTGCGATTTAGTGCCAAGCGCTTGTTTAAGTGCGACACCAAGAGCAATACCAATGTCTTCAACAAGGTGGTGCTCGTCTATGTGTAAATCGCCTTTGGCTTTAATGTTTAAACCAATGTTTGCGTGGGTGCGAATTTGATCAAGCATGTGATCAAAAAAGCCAAGTCCGGTGTCTATGCTGCCATTTTTAGTTTGATCTAAGTTTATGGCTACATCAATTTGGGTTTCTTTAGTGTTGCGTGTAACACGACCTTCGCGGTTTGCGGTAGTCAATTTTGTCACTATCGCACTCCAATCGCCGTCGTATAAAATACCTTCACAACATAAGTTTTGAGCAAGGCCAATATCGGTCTGGCGATCGCCAATAACAAAAGAGCGCGCTAAGTCTACTTTGCCAGAGCGCATAAGCTCGGTAAGTAAGCCCGTTTTAGGTTTACGGCAATCACAGTTTTGCTCGTCAAAGTGTGGGCAAATTAATACTTCTTCAAAGCTAATGCCTTGGCTTTGCATTATGTCCATCATTTTGTCTTGTGCTATGTCAAAATCAGCAGTAGGAAAGCTATCTGTGCCTAAACCATCTTGGTTAGACACCATTACTAAACGGTAACCTGCGGCTTGTAATTGTAATAACGCAGGAATAACACCAGGTAAAAATGCTAGCTTTTCAAGGCTATCTACCTGTTTGTCGGTAATTGGCTCTTCAATAATAGTGCCGTCGCGGTCTATAAATAAATAGGGGTTACTCATGATACTTCGTTTCCTGCTAAAGATGCTGCGGTAGCCGGCGTTTGTAAGCCATCTAACCAAATTTTTACTTGTTCAAGTTCTTGTTCGCTGCCAATTGAAATTCGTAGCCAGTCGTCTTCACCGTATAGTGTAAAAGCGCGCATAACCAAACCTTGCTCAAGTGCAATTTTAAAGTAGTTTTTGTCGGCTAATTTTAAAGTAACAAAGTTACCTTCACCAGTGAGAATTTTTAATGCAGCAGGGGAGGCGTTTAGCCAATCTACCAACTTAGCTTTTAAGCTATTTAAAATAGTAACTTGGCGGCGCATTGATGTAATTGCATCGGGTGCAATTGCTTGCGCTGCAATATTTGCTACAACACCTGATACCGGATACGGCGCAATGACTTTACGAATTGGCGCTAGTGTTGCTGCTTGTGCAAGCGTAAAGCCCGTTCTGAGCCCTGCTAGCGCAAAGGCTTTAGAAAGCGTGCGCAGAACCACTACATTACTAAACTCATTAATAAGTTTTGTGGCGCTTTGCTCTGGGCAAAACTCTATATAGGCTTCATCAACAATAACCAGTGCTTTACCCATAAGTGCTGTTGCAATCGCTTTTACTTTATCAAGTGGTGTTAAGCTACCCGTTGGGTTATTTGGGTTACAAATAAACACCAGTTTTGAGCTGCCAACAGCTGCGACTATTTCGTCAGCACTGCCATTTAGTAATAACTCTTGGGTAAGCGCGTTAATACCAACGTTGTGTGTATCAGCCGTTACTTTGTACATACCGTAGGTTGGTAAAAATAGCGCAATACTATCTTTAGCTGGCTCACAGTATGTGCGCACTAAAAGCTCAATGCCTTCATCTGCGCCGCGCGTCATTAATACATTTTCGCTTTCAAGCTCTGTATAAGCTGCATACCTGTCAATAACCAGTTGCGGTTGTGGGTCGGGATAGCGATTTAAATCCTCAATACTCAGTTCAAGATTTTTAGCATACGGGCTTTCGTTAGCATTTAGCCACGTAGTACCGGTTAGCTTTTCACTTTTTGCAGAGCTGTATGCAGCAAGGGCTGCAATATTTTTAGGTAATAAGCTAGACGCTTGTGCGCTCTCATTGCTCATTTTTAATTGCCTCTAAACGAATTGAAACCGCATTAGCGTGGGCATCAAGGCCTTCTGCATCTGCAAGTGGTAAAATTGCTTTTGAAAGCTGCGTTAAACCACTTTTAGTAATTGTTTGCACTGTGTATGTACGGAAAAAATCAAGCAAGTTTAAACTCGAGTAAGTTGCACTATAACCATATGTTGGTAACACGTGGTTAGTACCCGATGCGTAATCGCCTGCAGATTCTGGTGTGTAGTCACCTACAAATACTGAGCCTGCATTTTTAACTTTATCTAGGTAAGGTGTTGCATCGCCTAGTTGTAAAATTAAGTGCTCTGGTCCATATTGCGCCGATACATCAAATGCTTGCTCAACTGAATCAACCAAAATAAGTGAAGAATTAGCGAGCGCTTGCTCGGCTGTTTCTTTGCGGCTCAAATTAGCTAATTGGCGTGTAAGTGCCTGCTGAGTTTGTTCTATAATACTTTCGCTGTTACATAATAAAATAACCTGCGAGTCTGCGCCGTGCTCTGCTTGTGAGAGTAAATCGGCGGCTATAAATTCTGGGTTTGCACGTTCATCTGCAATAACTAATACTTCAGAAGGACCTGCTGGCATATCAATTGCCATACCTGGGATAGTTTGCGCAACGAGCTGTTTAGCCATTGTTACGAAGCTATTACCTGGGCCAAAAATTTTGTTTACTTTAGGAACCGATTCGGTGCCATAAGCCATTGCTGCAATTGCGCCTGCGCCACCACTTTCTATCAAAGTAGTAATGCCACATAACTTAGCTGCATATAAAATAGCAGGGTTAATTGCTTTGTCACCTTGTACCGGTGTAGCAAGTACGACGGTTTTAGCGCCGCTTAACTGTGCTAATACACCTTGCATAATAACCGAAGATGGCAGTGGAGCACTGCCACCGGGTACATAAATACCGACTGCTTCGATGGCTTGATATTTCAGTTCACATACAACGCCTGGTTGGGTCGATAATTTAATATCTTTTGGCAACTGCGCTTCGTGAAAACGTTTAACGTTTGCATAAGCGGTATCAATTGCGTATTTAAGCTCTGCACTTAGTGCTTGCTCTGATGCGTTAATTTCATCTAGCGGTACACGCAAACGTGGGTTAGCTCTATTATCAAACTCTTTGGCCATGCTAAGTAAGGCCTCATCGCCTTGCTCTTTTACATTAGCTAAAATAGTTTTGCATATTGCTTCAACCTTTGCGCTTACAGAAACTGCAGGGCGCATTAGCGCCGCGGCTTGTACTTGTGAAGATTCCTCATTCCAACGAAGCATGGTACTTACTCCATCATTTTTTCAATTGGCATAACTAAAATAGAGTTAGCGCCTAGGGCCTTTAACTGCTCCATTGTTTCCCAAAATAATGTTTCGCTGCTTACCATGTGAAGTGCTACGTATTCTTCATTACCCGCAAGGGCAAGTAGAGTCGGTTGACCAGAACCAGGTAAAATTTCACAAATTTCATCAAGTTTATTTTTTGGTGCGTGTAGCATGATGTATTTGCTTTCTTTAGCTTGTCTAACACCACGTAGGCGCGGCATAAGCTTATTGATTAGTGCTAGTTTGTCAGCGTCTTGCAGATCTTTATTTTGAATTAAACATGCGTTTGATTCTAAAATTGTATCACCTTGAATTAAGCCGTTAGCTTCAAGTGTTGCGCCAGTAGATACCAAATCACAAATTGCATCAGATAAACCTGCACGTGGTGCTACTTCAACAGAGCCAGTAAGCATTACTGTACTTGCGTTAATGCCTTCGCGCTTTAACCACTGAGTTAAAATTTCTGGGTAGGTAGTTGCAATACGTTTGCCTTCAAACCAGCTCTTATCGCGAGCGCCTAGCTCTTGTGGCCATGCAAGTGCAAGACGACAGTAACCAAAATCTAGTTTTGAAAGTTTGTTTACTTCGCTTGGAACACCTTGGCGTTCACGTTCTGCTTGAACTTCTACTAGTACGTTTTCGCCAACAATACCTAAGTCACATACACCGTCCATTACTAAACCCGGAATATCGTCATCGCGCACACGTAGTACGTCAATTGGCATATTAGTTGAGTGTGCAATTAAGCGTTGTTCACGAAGGTTAAGTTTAACACCTAACTGTTTTAACAGATCTTGACAATCTTTAGATAGGCGGCCGCCTTTTTGGATGGCGATACGTAGACGATTACTGTTGTTCATTATTCATTTTCCTTTAATTTAAAAACTAAAAACCCCGAGGGGAACCTCAGGGCGAAAATGAATCAATGTTATTTGAATCGCCAGAGGTTCCTTTTAGGAATAACCTCTCAGCGAAAGACCTGACAGGTTATTCCGGTGAATGGTGGTGATGATGTACTGTTGTCAGGTTTAAGCGCATTTTTTATCCTATATAACTGCCCGTTGCTTTGTTAACGTGCAGTTGTTATCTGTTTAAATAAATTTCGCATTCATAAAAACATAAACAGCGATATTATGGCAAGTTTTTTTTAGCTTAATTAAAGCATATGTTATAACTGTCGATAATATTAAGATAATAAGCGCAATTTTAGCGAATAATTGTTTGTTTATCATTCAAATTTAGCATTTTGATAATCAAACAGTTAAATAAGGAAGTACGTATGGATATCATGATCCCTTATTTAGGAAGAATCACCAGGCTAGAAGTTGAGTCAAAAGGCGCTTTCCATATTGCGGGTGTGCAAAGTGGATCGGCTACTGAAAAAGTTGAACTAGAGAATAAAAAAAGGCGTGAGTTACAGAAAAAGAAAAAGCTCAATATGCTTGATGATCAAAGTAGTAAAAAAAAGTCTAACGTAGACGATGACGAAAACCCCCATTTAGATACATGGGCTTGAAAATACCAGCTTTACTAAATACATAAGCAATTAACTAAAAAGGCCCTTGCGGGTAATGCCGATCAGTTAAGAAAATGACCGGTTGACCGATCCAAACGATCATGCAAAATCCGTAGTTAGGAAACTAACTACGGATTTTTTGTGAATATAGAACAAGCACTGCAAGCAACACTTGAAGAAAGCAGCCGATACCATACCTTTGAAAAATTATCAGAAATTCTTGACCCTGAAATCATTGAACAAGGTTTTCAACAAGCAGGGATTGCAACCGTTCGTAAGCGAAGATTACCGCTTGAAGCCGTTTTGTGGTCAGTTATTGGCATGGCATTGTTTCGAAAAGAATCAGTTTGGAATATCGCTAATAAGCTAGATATCATGTTACCTGGCAAGAACCAACTCGTTGCTCCAAGTGCGATGGTACAGGCGAGACAAAGGTTAGGTGATGATTCCGTTAAACACGTTTTCAATAAATCTGCTCAATCAATGTATAAGCAACAGTCATTCGAAACATGGAATGGTTTGAACCTATTAGCTGTTGACGGTGTTGTGTGGCGAACAGCCGACACGCCTGATAATCGTAAAGCCTTCTCTTCAGGTAGCAACCAATACGGTGATACAGCCTTTCCTCAAATACGCATGGTCTGTCATATGGAATTGACCAGCCATCAACTTCTCAGTAGCGAGTTTGATAACTATAAAACCAACGAGATGAAATTAGCTGAGCGTTTAATTGAACGTACACCAGATAATTCACTGACTATGTTTGATAAAGGATATTATTCTTTAGGCCTGTTAAACCGTTGGCACCAAACTGGGGAGATGAGGCACTGGTTGATACCAGCAAGGCCCGACTTACAGTATGAAATCATCTCCAGCGCGGGTAAAAATGACCATATCATTGAATTGAAAACAACAAAGCATGCACAAAAAAACTTTCCCGATGTTCCTGAAACGATTAAAGCGAGATTAATCAGTAAAACAATAAAGGGCAAAAGCTACCGTATATTAACCTCGATGACGGATAGATTGCGTTATCCAGGTAATGAAATTGTTGAATTATATTGTCATCGTTGGGAGATAGAACTTGGGTTTAGAGAAATCAAACAAACCATGCTTGATAGCGCATACCATTTAAGAAGCAAGCGTCCAGACATGGTGCGTCAGGAGCTATGGGGCGTGTTACTCGCCTATAATTTAATACGAAGAATAATGACGATGGCGGCGACAGTTACAGGGATATGGCCTAACCAGCTTAGTTTCTCTAGCAGTTCGATGGCTGTCATTCAGTATTTCTCGTCAGTATCTATAATGAGTCCAGGAAACATTCCAATACACTGGCAGCACTTACTCAATACACTGGTCTTATTTAAGCTTCCAGCTAGACGAGAGGATAGAAGATATCCCCGATGGGTTAAGCCAAAACCATCTAAGTATCCCCATAAAAAGAAAGATGCCAGTCAGCTTAACTGACTGGCATTACCCTTGCGGGCCTTTTTACTATGTATTTTGCTTATGCCAATTAGCTTAAACTCTTAAGCAGATTGGCATTACTCTTGGTTTTTGCTTTTAAATATATAAAAGCTAAATATAGCGAACACACATACCTGAGCTACAATACCTTGCCATGTTGACTTAATACCAAGCCATGCTATTTCCAAGCTCATTGGTAGCGGGGCAATACCTATTATATCGGCCTCTTGTAATGCAATAACGGCTTTGCCCATAAGCACAAACGAGAGTACAAATAGTAGGTAAGTGGTAATGGCAAAAAACTTAGCCACCGGTAATTTAATTGAGTATTTAATTAATACCCACGTAATAATAGCCAGTATTGCTATAGCTATCGCAAAACCCGATGCAATAGATGAATATTGAGCAGGCGAGCTTTGCGTTAATAATGACTGATAAAACAGCACGGTTTCGAATACTTCTCGGTATACGGCAATAAAAGAAAGCCCCGCTAATCCCCATAATGTACCCGACTCAAGGCGCTTATCTATATTGTCTTTTATATATTTTTGCCATTGTTGCGCACTTGTTTTACTGTGCATCCATACGCCAACATACAGTAAAATTACAGCGGCAAACAATGCGCCAGCACCTTCCATTACTTCGCGGCTCGCACCACTTATTTCTATTAATGTTTGCGCAGCAGCCCACGTTAAACCACCAGCAATAAGTGCTGTTATCCAACCAATATGTACATATTTTAGCGCATCTTTGCGTTTAGTTTTAATAAGCACAGTCATAAGGGCAATAATAACTAAGAGTGCTTCTAAGCCTTCTCGCAGTAATATAACTAAACTTGCTGAGAGTAGCGCGCCATCAGCTAGCTTAGTTTCGTTTAGCATGCTATCTGCTTTAGCGAGTTGAGTTAGTGCGGCACTTACTTTTTCGGCAACGACGGCTGTATCTTTTTCGTTTTTGAATGTTTGGCGCAGGTTCATCAGTTGTACTTCGATGTTTTTACGCAGTGTTTCGTCGTAGGCATTTAAGTTGTTTTCAACAAGCTCAAAGCCATCTAAGTATGCGCTAATTGCTAAATCACTTGCTTGTGAGTAATTGCCTTTAGCATGCGCGGCTTGCGCTGCAAGTAATTGCGTGCGAGTAACTGTTATCGGATTTTTGTTAGCGCTAAATAATTGCTCTGGATTACCACGAAGCCATTTAACGTAATGTGCTTGTGCTTCACTTTGACCTGCCGATAATTGTGCAGGGTTTAGGTTTACAATCTGCGAAGCGGTAATGTTTTGTTCTACATTTTGTGGTTTTTGAACATCCTTAAATGCCAAGCTACCTACATAAAAAGCTAAAGACCATCGTTGTTGTTCATTAAATTGGGTAAAAGCAACCATAGGTGTGTCGTCAATGCCGTTACTTACAGCGTCAAATAACCCCATTAATGAGCGGTTAGTTGCGCGTTCTTCATCGGTAAAGTTGGTAGGTTCTGGCGATAAATTTTTTGCAAGCGGACCGTCGCCTTGACCACTAGGGCCGTGACACATTGAGCAGTTAGTAGCAAAAAGCGCTTTAGTTTGCTCAACCGGAAGCAGCGATGTAGGTAACGATAGTTGTGGCATAAAGGTAAGCAGCGACTCACGAAGCGCTGAGCTTGCTGCACGTACATCGGCAACACTCGCTTTATTAGCAATCGCTGTATGCAGTGCTTTAGCTTGTGCCTTTACTGTATCAAACTCATTGGCTTGGCCTGATAGCTGTCCAGCTTGCTCAATAATAACGTGCGAAAACTCAGTCATTTCTTGATATTCGTCGGGGTCTAGTATTTCACCATTTCCAACAGCTGCCACGTAATCTACACCTACATACTCTGCAAGCTGTGCAATTTGTTTTATTTTTGTTTGCTCATTAGGTGAGGCCGACACATTAAAGCTTGCCATAGCCATTATAAAAAGCACAAAAAAACAATGAAATTGTCGTTTGCCCAGAGATACCAAATTTAAAAACACGTGAGAATTATTTTTGGACATTGAAAAGCCCTACAGAGGAAAAGCCAAAATTATAATTGTTTTCATTTGCAATTCAAGCTGATTAATTTAAACAAAGAAGATAAATAAAAAGGATAACAATTTATAGAACTTTAAAGTGTTTTTGTAACACGTGAGTAACAGTAACCAAGTGATTTATATAATAACTTGGTTACTGAGCTGATTGCTCACAAAGCATTTATTACTTTGCTTGCTCAGCTGACTTAATGCTGCTTTGAATAAGCGGCGAAATAGTTAAGCCTTGTACAATAATAGAAAATATAACCACAACGTAGGTAACAATAACGATTAGGTTATGTAGGTCAGAGCCGCCTACAAAAACTTGCTCGCGTGGGATTGCTGCCGCCATTGCCAGTGCAAGACCACCGCGTAGCCCACCCCAGGTTAAAATTTTAACACTGTGTTTATCGTAACTTCTAAAGCGTTTAAAGATAACAAAGGGTGCGCCTACACTAATAAAGCGTGCTAGTAATACTGCAGGTACCATTAGTAAGCCTAAGCCAATTTCACCAAGCGTGATTGGCATCGTCACTATTAGCATACCTATTATTAAAAACAGTAGGGCATTTAAAAAGCTATCGGTTGCATGCCAAAAATCTTTTACGTAACGAGTGTCTTCAGGCCCCGTGCGCTCAGTTGCTTTAGTACGAGTAATGTTACCCATTAATATGCCGCTCGTTACCATGGCAAGTGCGCCTGATATTTCCCAAATATTTGCAGCAGCAAAACCTGCGGTAGGAATAGTTAAGGTTATCAATAAGCGAATGTTTACATCGCGGCTGTTAATAATTAAAAAGTGGCCAACCAAAGCGATAACCAAACCAAACGCAATGCCGCCTAGGGCGTCTACAAAAAAGAGTTCTGCTATATCGCCAAATTGTGCATCGGTGCCATAAAAAGCAACCGAAAAAATGGTCGTAAATATTACTAAACCAATACCGTCGTTAAATAGCGACTCACCTTCTACTTGAACTGAGATTCCTTCTGGCGCTCGCATTTGTTTAATAATAGCAAGTACGGCAATAGGGTCGGTTGGGCTAATAAGCGCGCCAAATAATAAACAGTATATAAACGGTACATCAAAGCCAAATAAGGCAAACAGATAAAAACTTAAATAACCGACTATAAAAGTGGAAGCAATAGTAGAAAATAGCACTAGTGCGGTTATTTCCCAGCGCTGTTTACGAAGCGCCATAAGGTTAATTTCCAATGCGCCAGCATAAAGTAAAAATCCGAGCATACCTTTGAGTAATAACTCGTTAAAGTTAATACTGGAAACAATTTGGGTCATGGCTAACGCATTTTGATCGCCTAATAATTTAACGGCAATAATCAACAATAAAGAAATAACAACTGAGCCTGTAGTAATGGCAATTGTAGTTTGCATTTTGAGGATATATTGGTTTGCAAAAGCAATAAAAATTGCAATGGCAGAGAGAAAACAAATGAGATACCAAGCATTCATTGGCTAACCTTACTATTTTTTTAACGACACACGAAAAAGAGGATTATAAACACGCGTATGGTACTCCTGTAATATTTCAGAGTCACAGTTTTTATGCCTAAATATAGCTTTTAATACGGATTATTTTTAGTAAGAGTTAATAGGAAATTAGGCTTTGTAAATATTGTCATTATTAAATTAAATGTACGTTATAAATACACAGTGTATTGTAAAATCGAATGATTAATTTCACTATTTAAAGTGCGTATTAATTCGTAAAGTAAAAGTGGGTTTTGTAATTACTTGCCCTTAATGCTTTGCTTACGTAAAATCCCGCTATTATTTATTTTAAAGTGATTGGTATTATCAAACAGCTGTTTAGTGCAACCGGGCCTTTAGCGTTATCTTTAGATGGGTATATGCCTCGCCAACCACAAATTGATATGGCAATAGCTGTTGCGGATGCATTAAAAAACAGTTCGCAATTAGTTGTTGAAGCAGGCACGGGTACGGGTAAAACATTTGCATATTTAGCCCCTGCACTTAAGTCAAAAGGGCGCACGATAATATCAACAGGTTCTAAAGCTCTACAAGAGCAGCTTTATCACCGAGATTTACCGCAACTAGTTAAAGCTTTAAGTGCTTCAAAAAAAACCGCCTTATTAAAAGGGCGCGCCAATTACCTATGCACCTACCGACTTAATCAACATGTTGCACATGTACCTACTGACGACTCTGACGTAATGCATCAACTAGCTATGGTAGCTAAGTTTGCAAGCGAAACACAATCGGGCGATTTAGCCGATTGCATAGGTATAGAAGATGATGCCAAAGTACTGCCTTATGTAAATTCAACAGCCGATAATTGTTTAGGCAAAGAGTGTCCAGATTTTCAAAGCTGTTATATACGCAAAGCACGTTTAACTGCGGCCGATGCTGATGTGGTTGTTATTAATCACCATTTGTTTTTTGCTGATATGGCTGTAAAAGAAAGTGGCTTTGCTGAACTTATGCCAAAAGCCGACGCATATATATTTGATGAAGCCCATCAGTTAAGCGAAATTGCTAGTGATTACTTTGGTGAAAGTGTAAGCACTAAAAAGTTGGTAGATTTAATTAATGATTTACGTGCTATTTATAGAGCTGAAATTCCCGATATGCTGCAACTTGGTAAAAGCTTAAACAAGCTTGAGACAAGCGTTGCTGATTTACGATTACAATTTGGTGTTGATGGCAGCCGTGGCGATTGGCGAGAAAAACTAAGCGATAAACAAATTTGCGCGGCGCTCCATCGTGTGATCAGTGATTTAGATTTTGTTTATCAAGTACTCAAGCTTTGCTTAGATAGAAGCGACAAAATTGAGCATCCATTTGAACGTGCACTTGCGTTTAAAGGGCAGTTAGAGCGGGTTTTTGATACAGCCCAAACCGGCTTTAGTTATTGGTATGAAACAACGCGCCGTTATTTAACAATTAATATAACGCCATTGAATGTATCAGCTAAGTTTGCTCAAATGATGCAAGACACGGGCGCAGGCTTTGTATTCACTTCTGCAACACTTTCGGTTGATAACAAACTAGAGCATTTTAATGCAAGCCTAGGTTTGAAACCAAAACAAAGTATGATGGTAGATAGCCCATTTGATTACCCTAATCAGGCGCTGCTGTGTTTACCTCGCTACTTACCCGAATCGCATGCTGATAATATGCCGCATGCGATTGTAAAACTAACGCTTGAGCTTATAAAATCGGCACAAGGGCGTTGTTTTGTGTTATTTACTAGCTATCGAATGATGCACTTAGTGGCCGAAGGGCTAACTACACAAATAGACTACCCAGTTTATATGCAAGGGCAAATGTCTAAGCGTATAATTTTAGAGAAATTTACTCGCCATGGTAATGCGGTATTACTCGGCACGGCTTCTTTTTGGGAAGGTGTTGATGTACGCGGCAGTACATTAAGCTGTGTTATTATAGACAAATTGCCATTTGCAGCCCCTGACGATCCATTGCTACAAGCTAAAATGCAAGATTGCCAAATGCAGGGAAAAGACCCTTTTTCACACATACAATTACCGCAGGCTGTTATTGCGCTAAAGCAAGGTGTAGGGCGTTTAATTCGAGATAGTAAAGACAAAGGCGTACTTGTAATATGCGATAATCGCTTAGTTACGCGCCAATATGGCCAAGTATTTTTGAAAAGCTTACCACCGATGCGCCGCACGCGAAGCTTAGAAGATGCCAATACATTTTTAAAACAAATTAATTAGAGTACTAAAATGATCAAAAGTAATATCCTCGCCCTTGATGCTTCAACTGAAGCACTTTCAATTGTCTTACATTACCAGGGCCAAACGTTTCATCATTTTGAAGAGTGTCCGCAGCAGCACAGCCAAAAAATACTTCCACTTGTGGATGAACTGTTAACTAAAGCAAACTGTAAATTAAAAGATTTAGACGTAATCGGTTTTGGCCAAGGGCCAGGTAGTTTCACCGGTGTACGTATTAGTGTTGCTATAGCGCAAGGCTTAGCGTATTCAACTAATTTGCCGCTTGTTGGTGTGTCTACACTGGCTACTATGGCTCAACAAACGTTTGAACAAAATGGCAGCCTAAGTGTTTATCCAAGTATAGATGCGCGTATGGGTGAGATATACTTTGCACATTACCAAGCGCAAAATAATCTAATGCTTTTAGTTAACCAAGAATGCGTTATAAAACCTGATTTACTAAACAATGAGTATATAGCAACCACTGAGCCATCTGTAGCAGTGGGCACAGGTTTTAAAACCTATCCTGATGCGCTTAATGACTTTGAAAACGTGACAATTAATACTGATATTACATTGCCTGATGCACGTTATATGTTAGCGCATGTTGAAGCCGCGTTTTTAGCGGGTGACGTTGTAAAAGCGAGTGACGCTCAACCTAAATATGTGCGCGATACGGTAACGTGGAAAAAGCTACCAGGACGTGAGTAATCATATTATTTGCAAATTGGTTGTTTTTAAATCATAATTTTATGCATTATTAAGGTTGGAGACTCGTAATGACGCTGCCTATTGGTTCAGGTTTTTTTACCGGAGATATTCCGGGTAGGGTTAGCTCTACTAAAGTTGTTACTAATAAACCACAGAGTTTATTAGACCAACCGGCTGCTAAAAAAACAAATACCGATTACGTAAAAAACAGTGTTGAGGGTGTTGAACTGGCTAATCAGCTGTTTAAAAGCAGTGCTAAAAGCAATGAATACAGCCAAACAATTTACGACCAACCGACAGCTCAAGTAAGCAAAGCGATTTCTACTTATACTGAATTTGCTAATTTAGAACGCAGAGCAGAAGTACAAAATTTAATAGGCGTTGATATATACGCTTAACGCTTATGTAAGCGCTTTAGATAAATACAGCTATAAAATTTAATAAAAAGCCCGAACAAATGTTCGGGCTTTTTGTGTTCAAATCCACGTAAAGCTTACTGCTTAATAAAGCCAATCAGCTTATCTGCTATATCAGTATTATTTTGTGAACCAATAAATTGCTCACTGCCTTTACCATAGGCAAATACCTGCACGTCTACAGCGGTATGTCCGCCTGTTGTCCAGCCAGTAAAGCTTGCATCGCTAATAATACTTTTAACAGCTAAATTAAGCGCTTTTTCACCCATTTTTTTAGCTTGCTCAAGTTTTATTTGGTTTTCAGTTGTAAATTCAATATTGGTGTTAGCAGTCCATACTGGTTTTAAATCATCAGAATCCAGTAAAAGTTGAGTTAGTTTACCAGCAGTTGCTTTAACACCTTTTACTACATCAGTTTCCCATTTGTACTGACCATGTGCGCCAAGGGTTAACCCTCCTGTAGAGTGATCTGCAGTAATAACTAAAATAGTATCTTCGTTTTTATCTACATAGGCTTTTGCTTTTTCGATTGATTTAGCAAAATCATCCATCTCAGCCATTGCACAGGCAATATCGTTAGAGTGACCACACCAATCAATTTGGCTGCCTTCAATCATCACAAAAAAGCCTTCTTTGTTTTGATTATCTAATAAACCAAGTGCTTTAGACGTTAACTGAGTAAGACGAGTTGGGTTTTCATCTAATGCAAAAGGTAAGCCTTTAGATGCGTATAAACCAATTGCAGGTATTTGTGTAATTTGCCCTAGGTTTTTAATGTCGTCGCCATATTGATAACCAGCGGCTTTAAATTCATCAACTAAATTACGGTCATCACGAATAAAGTATTTAGTACCGCCACCAAGCATTAAATCAACCGGTAATTTACCCGCAATTTTATTGTCGATGTAGTCATTGGCAATGTCATTATAATTATTACGTGATTCATTATGCGCCGCAAAACTTGCTGGAGTTGCGTGGTTAATTTGTGAAGTTGCTACAAGCGCTGTTGTCATACCGCGCTCTTTTGCTATTTCAAGCATGGTTTTAACTGACTTTTTGTCTGTATCTACTGCAATTGCGCCATTGTAACTTTTATGACCGCTACTGAGTGCTGTAGCACCTGCTGCGCTGTCTGTCACATAAGTATGGTCATCAGGGTAGGTACGAGCCATACCCTTTAAAATAGTGTCAAAAACCGTGCCTTCTACTTCTTTTGTTGCTGGGTCATCTTTAAAATAGCGATAAGCCGTGGTGTAAGCCGGACCCATGCCGTCACCAATCATATAAATTACATTTTTAGGTGCTGATTCTGCGTAAGCACCAGAAGCGGTGCATAAAAGCGCTAATAAGCTGATCTGTTTTTTCATGGTTGTGTACCTTATGAGTGTACCTTATTTAATAGCCGCTGATATTGTATACAGATAGTATGATAAATAAATGAATATCTAAGATATTTATAATTTGGGGTTATATGAATAGAATTGTAGTTAACGCTGTTAGTTCTATTTATTTAAATTATACTGGTTATAGCTTAACTACATATAATGCTATCACCTTTTAATTGTTTAAAAGGTATACAAAGCAAACATATTTAAAAAGATCAGCTTATTTTTTTTGTAATTAAACTTATGATATTGTTTAAATTTTATTTTATATTTTTTGCTTTCTTTAGATCATCAAGATAATTAAATAGCGAATTTTGCACCATTTTCTCGGTTAGTGGTCTGACAACTTGTATGCTATAAATAATGATGCTCTAAATTAATAAAGGACTTGCCGTGCAGCCATTTAATATTAAAACCAATAACTTGAATATTCATGGCTTAAAAGTAGGTTCTGGGGATGAAATAGTAATAGCGTTGCATGGTTGGTTAGATAACTGCCACAGTTTTATACCAATGTTAAGTAAAGCTAAGCCAAAGCACACTTGGTACTGTATTGATTTTGTGGGGCATGGTTTATCATCTAGGCGAAGTGATGATGCACATTATTATTTTGTTGATTATATTGATGATGTGTACCAACTTATTAATGCGCTTGGTGTTAAAAAAGTTCATTTAGTTGGACATTCGATGGGAGCCATGGTTGCAGGGCTTTTTGCTAGTTGCTTTGGTGATTATGTAAAATCTGTTACCTTTATTGAGGGGATTGGGTGTGTTACGACTCCTAGCGAAGGTGTATGTGAACAGCTAAAAAGTGCAGTATTAAATAGAGCGCGTTTAAAAAATAAGAAGCAGAGAGTTTATAAATCGAAAGAGCTTATTTATGAAGCACGTGCTCAAACAACTGATTTGAATAGTGAGCTTATTGCTCTTTTAATGCAGCGAAATATAAAATCGGTTTTAGATGGTTATACATTAACAACTGATCCAAAGCTTAAAAATCACTCAGGTTTTAGGTTTGATGAGGCGCAATGTATTGGTGCAATAAAAGATTTAATTGCACCGTGTCAATTAATTTTAGGTAGCGAAGGTTATTCGTTTGTAAAACAAAATCTGGCAAAGTATATTAGTTATTACAATAGCTTAAAGGTAATTAATGTAGATGGTGGGCACCACTGTCATATGCAAAGTAGTGAACACTGTTTTAAGCATATTCAAGACTTTATGCTGCAAAATGATGCATGTTAATTGTAAGTTTACGTAAAATGTGGGATTATTCCTCCATTAGAGTATTTGCTCAATTGTTAAAGCGCCTTACTTAGATTAAGGTTAATAAAAATATAACTATAAACAGGGGCTAAGAGTGGAAAAAATTTGGCTTAAGCGCTACCCAGAAGGTATGCCTGAAACTATCGATCCTGAGCACTATGCCTCATTACTCGAAGTGTTTGAAAAAAGTTTTACCGACTACAAAGATTTACCCGCATTTACAAATATGGGTAAAACCTTGTCTTATGATGAAATTGATACTGCAACTAAAAAAGTTGCGTCTTATATTCAAAATGATTTAGGCCTTAAAAAATGTGACAAAGTGGCAGTTATGATGCCTAATTTGTTACAAACGCCCATTGCTATTTTAGGTATTTTACGTGCAGGCTGTGTTGTTGTTAATGTAAACCCACTCTACACAGTGCGTGAACTTGAGCACCAACTTAAAGATTCTGATACTTCAGCAATTTTTATATTGGCTAACTTTGCCGATACACTCGAAAAAGCGCTACCGCATACCGATGTTAAACATATTGTTGTTACCCAAGTAGGTGACATGATGGGTGGCATTAAAAAGCATGTTGTAAACTTTGTTGTTAAGTACATTAAAAAGATGGTGCCAAGCTACACTTTGCCAAATACCATAGATTTTTGCGACTTACTTAAAGCCGACGAAAATGCCTATGTACGCCCAGAGGTTAACTTAAGTGATTTAGCTTTTTTACAATATACCGGCGGAACAACGGGTGTATCTAAAGGCGCAATGTTAAGCCACGGTAATATGGTAGGTAATCTTGAGCAAGTTTCAGGATGTTTAGACCCAGTGCTTGAGCGCGGTAAAGAAGTGGTAATAACTGCGTTACCGCTTTACCATATTTTTGCATTAACGGCTAACTGCTTAACATTTATGAAGTACGGCGGATTAAATGTACTTATAACTAACCCACGCGACATGCCTGGTTTTATTAAAGAATTAAGTAAAGCTAAATTTACTGCTATTACGGGTGTAAATACTTTATTTAATGGTTTGTTAAACACGCCAGGATTTGCCGAACTTGATTTCAGTCATTTAAAAATGTCACTTGGTGGCGGTATGGCTGTACAACGCCCAGTTGCTGAAAAGTGGCAAACAGTTACAAAATCTAAATTAATGGAAGGGTATGGTTTAACCGAGTGTTCTCCTTTAGTTACCGTTAGTCCTTATGACTTAACGGCATATAATGGCTCAATTGGTTTACCGGCTCCAAGTACCGAAATCAAATTAATTCTTGATAATGGCCAAGAAGCAGCAAAAGGTGAACCAGGAGAGCTTTGGGTTAAAGGCCCGCAAGTTATGCTTGGTTACTACAAACGCCCAGATGCAACCGCTGAGAGCTTACAAGATGGCTGGTTTGCTACCGGTGACATAGCAACTTATGACGACGAAGGTTTCTTTTATATAGTCGATCGTAAAAAAGATATGATTATTGTATCTGGCTTTAATGTTTTCCCTAATGAGATAGAAGAGGTAGTGGCTATGCACGAAGGTGTGCTTGAAGTTGCTGCTATTGGTATTCCTCACGATGTAAGTGGCGAACAAGTTAAAGTTTTTGTTGTTAAAAAAGACCCTTCTTTAACTGAAAAAGATATAATAAGTCACTGTCGTGATAATTTAACTAATTACAAGGTCCCAAAACTGGTAGAGTTTAGGGATGAGTTACCTAAAACTAACGTAGGTAAAATACTCCGAAGAGCCTTGAAAGATTAGCAACCTATAAAAAAGCCGACATATGTCGGCTTTTTTATTGTAGGAGATTAAGTGCAATACCAATTGATCGAAACCCAAAATCAACTGAACACTTTTGTTGAACAAATAAAAAATAAGCCTATTTTAGCTATTGATACTGAGTTTATGCGTCGTCGTACTTTGTACCCAGAAGTTGCACTTATTCAAGTTTATGATGGTGAGCATTTAGCGCTTATCGATCCGTTAGCTGAGCTCTCATTATTCGATTTTTGGGAAATACTAAAAGATCCTAGTGTTTTAAAAGTACTGCATTCTCCTTCAGAAGATATTGAGGTTTTTCAAAAATACGCAGGCTTTGTTCCATCCCCACTTTTTGATACACAATTTGCGTTGCAGTTACTTGGGGAAGGTAACTGTATGGGCTTTGCCCTTATGGTAAAAGAGTTGCAAGGTATTGAAATAGATAAAAGTGAGTCACGCACTAACTGGCTGCAACGTCCGTTAACTAAAAAACAGTTAGATTACGCTGCTGCAGATACTTTTTACTTATTGCCGTGTTTCGAGCTGATTATAGAGCGTATTAATGCCGCTGGGTTCTTTGACATTGTAATAAACGAGAGTGAGCTGATAGCTAAAAAACGTGCGTTTCAAACACCAGACGAGCTTTTATATAAAGATATTAAAAATGCATGGCAACTCAAACCGCACGAACTTGCGGTTTTAAAAGAACTTGCTGTATGGCGCAGAAACAAAGCCATTAAGAAAAATTTAGCGCTAAATTTTGTGTTAAAAGAACATAACATGACTGAAATTGCCAAACGTGGTCCTTCAAGTTTAAATGCTCTACGTCAAATTCCAGGAGTTGAAGCTATTGAAGTTAATCGCTCTGGTGTAGATATAATCAAGTGTATTGAAGTTGCCAAAGCAGTACCAGATGCTGAGCATCCTGATGTACTTAAGCGCTTAATTGATTTTCCTACCTATAAAAAAGTAGCCAAAGATATTAAACAAAAGATCACTAAAGTCGCTAAAGAGCACAATATACCAGAAGACGTTATGGCCTCTAAAAAGCAAATTAATCAATTGATTAGTTGGAATTGGAAGTTAACGTCAAAACAAAAAGAAAGCCATATTAAGCCTGATTTATTAAGCTCTTGGCGCTATAACTACGTTAAAGACGCTTTAAAAGAATGGGATACTTAAGACTGGATATTTTTTTTACTGTGTAATACTTATACCAATCCGCAATAATACTTAATCATTTTGCGGCGCTAAACGTGTCGTTACCTGTGTTAAAAAAATCTCATTTACGACTGCATGGATGCAGAAGGTAGAGCAATGCAGGAGCAATTGCCGAGAACAACTAAATAGCGATTTTTTTTGCCTAGCTATCAACACGTTTTTCCATCCTCAAAATAGATCAATTAATTAAGCGAATTGGTATTATCTATAATTTTTGTGTTACATAGTAGAAAAGTTTTAGTTGCATGCAAGGGATTAAAACGTAGATATTTAGAAAGTTATTACTAAGTAAATGAAAATAAAGAGGGCGCTTATAAAGCGCCCTTTCTTCAATTACTTCTTTTCTTCATCAGGTAGTGTAACGTTTAGCTCAAGTACGGCTAAATCGTCTTCGTTTTGATCAAACTGAACCTGAACTGCATCGGTACTTACGTTCACGTATTTACGGATCACATCTAAAATATCTTGTTTTAATTGTGGTAAGTAATCCGGCGTTCCTCGTTGAGAACGCTCGTGCGCGACAATGATCTGCAATCGCTCTTTTGCTAGTGACGCACTGTTTTTCTTTTCTGAGCGGAAGTAGTCAAGTAAAGACACGTTAACCTCCAAATATCCGTTTGAATAAACCTTTTTTCTCTACATCTAAGAAGCGAAAGTCGACAGTCTCACCTAGTAAGCGGCTAATCGCATCTGCATAAGCTTGTCCTGCATCAGATTCGCTGTCTAAAATAACAGGTTGGCCAGAGTTAGATGCACTTAATACTGCTTGAGACTCAGGAATAACGCCTAATAAATCAATCGCTAAAATATCCTGAATATCTTCAACCGATAACATTTCACCTTTAGAAACACGATCTGGATTGTAGCGAGTAATTAATAGGTGTTCTTTTATGTTTTCTAAGCCTTCTTCAGCGCGCTTAGACTTACTGTGTAAAATACCTAAAATACGGTCTGAATCTCGCACTGACGATACTTCAGGGTTTGTTGTTACAATTGCTTCATCGGCAAAGTACATAGCCATCATAGCGCCAGCTTCAATACCCGCTGGTGAATCACAAACAATGTAATCAAAGTCTTCTTTTAGTTCATTTAGTACGCGTTCAACACCTTCACGTGTTAAAGCATCTTTATCACGAGTTTGTGAAGCAGGTAGTAAAAATAATTTATCTACACGTTTATCTTTAATAAGCGCCTGGTTAAGGTTTGCCTCACCATTAATTACATTTACAAAGTCATAAACAACGCGGCGTTCACAACCCATAATTAAATCTAAGTTACGTAAACCAATATCAAAGTCGATAATAACTGTTTTATAGCCTTTTAACGCTAAGCCTGTGCCAATTGCAGCACTTGATGTTGTTTTACCAACACCGCCTTTACCTGAGGTAACGACAATTACTTTTGCCATGAGATTTATCCTTTAACCAATGCTGAAATTTCTAATGATTCGTCTTTTTGTTGTATTTGCACTGCATTTCCCCAATGTTCACCTTGTAGCGAATCACTGATCCAGTAATTACCATCTATTGAAACCAGCTCGGCTTCAAGTTTTTGGCAAAAAATGTGTGCTTCTTTAAAACCTTTTGCGCCTGCAATAGCGCGACCGCGTAGCGTGCCATAAATATGCACATTCCCATCGGCAATGACTTCCGCACCATGACTAACTGCGCCAAGTACTATCAAATCTCTATCTTTTGCATAAACTTGTTGTCCAGAGCGAACTGTACCGCTGATAATTTGCGCTGGTAAATGCACCGTTTTTTCTACAATCGATGTATTGGACTCTTGTTTAACAGGTTCGCTCTTAACGTCTTGTGAATAATTTAAAACAGATAAGCCAGCAGCCTTTGCTTGAGTATGTTGCTCATCTGAGCCATTACACACACCAACCGCATTAAAACTCATTCGCTCGATTAATGATTTTAAGTGAACAAAATCAAGTGAACTGTTTTTAATTTCAATTAAATTAACGACAATAGGCGCACCCTCAAAAAACTTAGGGGCCTGGGCTATTTTTACATACAGTTGTTCTGCTAAAAGGTTTATATCAGTACTATAAAGATGCAAAACTGATAACGTAAAAAGATTCCCTTTTAACTCAAAAATTTGGTCCGACATACACGCTCAATTGATTTGTCTGATTAGAAATTAATTTTAGATAAACGTAGGCTGAATAGAGCCTTTATTGAAATTTCTAATCTAATTTTTCTAACTTATTATTACTCTCATGTTATAGTGTGCGGCATTGTTAAGCAAGAATTTATAGGGCCATAATGCTCACTGCAGTATATAAAAGTAAGAAAAAAGCGGATACGTTCTTATTTGTTGAAAAAAGAGATGATTTTAGTAAAGTTCCGGAACCTTTGATGACTATGTTTGGTCAACCTGTTTATGTGATGATCATCAATTTAACAAAACGTGAGCATTTAGGTGGGGCAGATTTAGAAACTGTAAAAGCAGCGTTATCAAATCCTGATAAAGGCTACTACTTACAAATTCCACCACCTGAGCAAAGTTTGCTAAGCCAATTACGAAAAGACAATGGAGTTGATAGTGATTAAAAAACTTATCGTTATATTATGTGGTGTATGTTTAAGCTCACCTGTTATGGCAAAAACTCAGGCTGAATTTCAAGATTATTTAGCGAATTTAAAGCAAGAAGCTATCGCAAAAGGTTACGAAGCCAAACTTATTGACGATGCGTTTGCAACAGCAACGTATAAAGAAAAAGTGGTTTCGGCTGACAAAAACCAGCCAGAAGTAAAAGAAACCCTTGAAACGTATTTACCAAAACGTGTACCACAATGGAAAATTGACCGCGCACGTAAGCTTTACGCAGAAAACAAAGAGGTACTTGAAAAAGTAGCGAAAGAGTTTGGCGTACAAGCACGCTTTATAGTGGCGCTTTGGGGACTTGAAAGTAACTTTGGTACAATTCAAGGCGGACATAACGTTATTTCATCATTAGTGACACTTGCTTTTGATGGACGCCGAGAAGCACTTTATAAGCGCCAACTTTGGGCTGCACTGGATATTTTAAAGTCGGGCCACATAACGCTTGATAAATTTAAAGGCTCTTGGGCAGGCGCAATGGGGCAAACGCAATTTATGCCTACCTCTTTTAATGCTTACGCGGTTGATTACAATAACGATGGTCGTAAAGATATTTGGACTACAAAAGAAGATGCTTTTGCCTCAATTGCTAATTATCTAAAACAAGAAGGCTGGAATGACTCTCTTACGTGGGGTCGCCAAGTTCAGTTACCTGAAAACTTTGATAGTAAATACGTTTTAGTGCGTGGTACCAAAACTCGCAAGCAGTGGTTAGAATATTGGAATGACTCAGAGCGCTCATTAGCTGATTGGCAAGCACTGGGTGTTCGTAAAGCTGATGGTTCTGATTTACCTAATGTAGACGTACGTGCTGCGCTGGTTATGCCTGATGATATAAATGGCCGTATGTACTTAGCGTACGATAACTACAAAGTGTTTATGCATTGGAATCGCTCGTATTACTTTGCTACTAGTGTAGGTTACTTGTCGGATAGAATTGGTTATCCAAAAATCTAATTCTTAAAATATACCTATAAATAAAGCCGCAATTGCGGCTTTATTCTTTTTTGAATATCTTTTCTTTTAGGTCAATAACTTTACCAATTCCAGAACCTAGCTTCATTAGCTTATTAAGTTGCTCTGGCGTTAAACGCTGCAGTTCTGATGACCATTTAGTGACGGTTTCAAGTAGGTTGTGAATCTCACCCATTTGTTTTTGTGCATAAAGCTCATCATCGTTACTGGCTTCGTCTAATAAGTTATCGCGTAGTAGTGTTAAGGTGGGCTCAATTTCACGTTTTTTACGTTCTTCAAATACGCGATTTGCCATATCCCAAATATCGCCAGCAGGGGCGTAGTACTCTTTACGATCGCCAGGAATATGCTGTATTTTAATTAACTGCCACGATTGCAGTTCTTTAATACCCATACTTACATTACCGCGAGAAATACTAAGCGCATCTGCAATCTCATTAGCTGTCATTGGATTTTTAGTAATAATCAGCAAACCACACATTTGCCCAATTGTACGATTGAATCCCCATCGGCTGCCCATCTCACCACAATGCATTACAAAGGCAAAATTCTTTTCGGATAAACTCATAGCTTAGTAACTTTCAGTAATTTCAGAAAGTAAATGCTAGCACGCTCATTTTGGATAGCAAGTTCTTAGCCATTTTATAAATTGATTTTAACGACTAAAGTATAATTTAGATTAATATTTATACATCTATATTGGGATATGTTGTACACAACAATACGTAAATAAATCCTTATTTTTAATTTTTTCACATACGATGGAATGACTATGAAAGCTGCAATTAATAATGAATACAAAGGTAAATTACAAATAACAGACTTACCAATTCCTGAGGTGGGAATAAATGATGTTTTAGTAAAAATAGCGGCCTGTGGCGTTTGCCATACCGATTTACATGCCTGTCATGGGGATTGGCCAGTAAAACCAAAAATGCCATTAGTACCAGGGCACGAAGGTGTCGGTGTTATCGAAAAAGTCGGAAGCAACATTAAGCACTTAGAAGTTGGCGATAGAGTGGGTATTCCTTGGCTCTATAGTGCATGTGGGCACTGTGAGTTTTGCCTAGATGGCAAAGAAACACTGTGTTTATCGCAGCACAATACGGGCTATTCTATTGATGGTAGTTATGCAGAATATTGTTTAGCGCATGGCGACTACGTTGTAAAAATACCTCAGGGATTAGGCTTTTCTGAGGCTGCTCCATTATTTTGTGCAGGTGTTACAACCTATAAAGCATTAAAAGTATCTGGTGCTAAACCAGGGCAGTGGGTTGCTATTGTTGGTGTAGGCGGGCTTGGGCACTTGGCCGTGCAATATGCTAAAGCAATGGGTTTTAATGTAATAGCTGTTGATACAGGCAAAGAAAAACTCGCGCTTGCTAAAGAGCTAGGCGCAGATATCACCCTCGATTTTAAAGAGGTGGTTCCAAGCGAAGCTATTTTTGAACAAGTCGGTGGCGCGCATGGTGTTGTGTGTACTGCAGTGTCTAAAGCTGGGTTTGAACAAGCCTATAAAAGTGTACGCCGTGGCGGTAAATGCGTATTAGTGGGATTACCTCCAGAGGATATGCCACTTCCTATTTTTGATACTGTGCTTAATGGCGTTTCAGTAGTTGGCTCTATTGTTGGTACACGTAAAGATTTGCAAGAATGCTTGGAATTTGCAGCGCAAGGTAAAGTAAAAGCGATTATTGAAGAAAAACGCTTAGAGGACATTAACGAAATTTTTGATGATATGCTCAAAGGTGAAATTAACGGTCGCATAGTGGTTACTATTTAATTTAGATTAAGCGTTTATAAAACACAAAAAAGCACGGCTTCTAAATTAGAAAACCGTGCTTTTTAAGTATTTAACTAACCTGAGCGCTGAAAATAGCTGCTTGAGATAGATTTATTATCCAGAGTTCAGGTTAGCTAGTTAAAGTGTGTAACTAAAACTTAGTTTTGTATTACGCTCTTCCCCTGGCATACCACCTAAAAACATCGCTTTTGAGTAATACTTTTTGTTGAACAAGTTATTTAAGTTTAACTGCATATGCCATTTATCAGTTGTATACGATACAGCTGTATCGTAAGTCGTATAACTTGGTACGTAACCATCAGGAATCGAAAACGAACTTGAATTAGTACTTCTGTTATCTACAAATGTAATACCACCACTTATATTTACAGCCTCAGGTAAATTAAACATATCTGCGTAGTAGGTTACCCATGTACTTGCTGTTACGTAAGGCACACCTTTTTGGCGTGTGTCGTAACTGCTGCTGTTAGGATTACTTTTGTCACGTGCATCTTGATAAATACCGTTTACGTTTACTTTCCATTTATCGTTCAAGTAAGCATTTAAATCAAGTTCAACACCTTTTGTTTGCTCTTTACCATCATAATAGCTTTCAGGTACATCTGAGCTTGATGTTAATGCGTCATAAAGTGGATTTGCATATTCTAAATTAGTACGAGAGCTTTCAAATATAACAACAGATGCGAGTAGTTGGTCATCAAATGCTTTAAATCTAAAGCCTAGGTCGTTACTTATAGACTCTGAATCTTGTCGGTCAGCTTCATTACCCGCCACAGAGCCTAATACACTATACGCTGTACGCCCTTTTGAATGATTTACAAATACAGATAAATCTTCAGATGGCTGATACGTTGCACCAAGGTTATACGTTAAGCCAGAATCTGATGTACTCGCTTCAGGTGTTGGCTCTGCACGGCTAGAACTGTAGCGCTCATCAACACCAAAGTGCTCATAAGTTTGCTCAATTCGGTTATACGCCACACCAATACGCGTTGTAAGTTCTTCAGTTATGTAACCAACATGTTGAATGCCTAAGCCCCATGCTTGTACTTTTTTATTGTAGTCACTTGTTTTAAGCGGATCGTAATCTTCAAAGTTACCGGTTGGCCAATTTGGTTCTCTTATATCGTAAATATACGGCAAAGAACCTTGGTACGTTACATCACCATCATTGTTTGTGAGTACGTAATCCTGATCCCATATTGAGAATTGTTTAAAACGAATATCTCTATCTTCGTAGTTGGCGTTAACTAGTAATTCGTTATCTACGTCGCCTAACATAAAGTCATAACGTAAATCTAAGAAGTACTGCCATGATTTTTCATCTGCTTCTACTTGGCGGTATTCTTGGCGGCGTGCTGCATACGGGTAAAGTACACCGTCTTCAACTAATGGAGCACGAGGGTCGTTATTAATTATTCCATCGCGTGTTGAATAGACGTAGTTATATGCACCTGTTTGGCGCGCAAAACTTGATGTGTAGTTACGGTACTGTAGCTGCTGGTTTAAAAACAAATCGTCAGTAATGTAATAGTTATGCGTTAATTTAAAACGCAGTTCTTCACCTTCGTTAGCATCAGCCATTGGTGAAATAATACCATTTGTGCCAAAGCTATAAGGTGTTAAGCCATCAGATGCTGACAATGAATTAGCAAGTTGGTCGCGTTGTGCATCACTTAACTGTACACCGCTTCCTGTCGGATCGTTTACTAAATCGGCACCAGTTACTTCACCCGCGCTTAAGCCATTTGCAGTTTCTGCATTGTAAATACGAATAGGGTGACCAATAGAATCAACCGCTATTTCATCTTTTATATAGGCTGCAGAAAGCATGATGTTTTGTCTGTCGTTTAGCACGTATTTAAGCGAGGTATAAATTTCGTCGCGATCTTCTTTTAAATCGTGAAAGCCGTCACTTGACGCTGTTTTAGCCATTACACGATAAGCTAAATCATCTGTTATAGCGTTAGTGCTATCAAACGATAATGAATAGCTATCCCACTGGCCAAGCTCAGCCGCAACTTTGTGTTTTTCTTCGAACTCGGGTTTTTTTTCAATTAGGTTAATTACGCCACCTGCACTACCAATGCCATATAAACCTGTTGCTGGGCCTTTTAAAACCTCAACAGATTCAACATTTGTAAGTGAACGAGTTGGGTTAAATGTATTACCCAGGCCTGCACCACCGTACATACCATCGTAGGTGTAGTTTGCATCTAAACCACGAATTACTAAGTTATCACCAATACCGTAATTATTACCTGCTTGTGTTAAGCCACTTACGTTTCTAACTAAATCTTGTAAGCTATCCACACCTTGAGATTCAATCAGTTCTCGGTCAATAATTACTACCGGTGCAGGTGTTTCCATTAAAGACATGTCTGATTTAGTAGCAAGACCAGAGCTCATCACCACACGGTTTTGCTTTTCGTATACGCTGATGCGTTCAATATCAGCATCAACTTGTGTATTTTGGGCAAATGCCACATTTGCATTTAAACAAGCAAGAGTAATAAGAGAGTACTTAAACGTTTTCATAGAGTGATAACTATTCGCGTTATTGAATTTGCGCGAATGATAATGGTTATTGTTTTTAAAGTGAATAGAAAGTTCATTTTATTTGATTAAATAAAACTGTTCGGATAATTAATAGACAAAAGCGAGTCTAATAGGGGGACGGTGACCCTTTTATGGCATATTCAAGATAGGTGAGAGTTTTATTAAGGCTGAGTAAACTCAGCCTTAATAGCGTGTATTTACAACTGGTTTTTATAAACAACACCTGCTTTCATTACAAAAGGTACTGCCTCTAAGGTTTTAATACTTTTAAGAGGATTTGCTTTTACCGCAATTATATCAGCTGCAAATCCGGTTTTAATTTGTCCTAACTGAGTATCCATTTTTAATAACTTAGCGCTATTAATAGTTGATGCTTGAATGGCTTGTAGTTCTGTCATGCCAAATTCAACCATGCGGCTAAACTGTTTTGCATTATCTCCGTGCGGGTAAATTGCTGCATCGGTACCGAACACCATTTTAACACCCGCTTTTACAGCACGGCTAAAGCTATCACGCTGCCTTTTAGAAACTTGGCGCTCTTTATTTAGGTTTTCTTCGTCTACGCCGTTTTGCTCGCCATAAGTTAGCGTATATTCGGTGTTATAAATATCCATAGAAAGCCAAGTTCCATGCTCTTTGGCAAGCGCTATGGCCTCGTCATCTAAAAAGCTGGCGTGTTCAACGCTATCAACACCTGCTTTAATGGCTGTTTTAATCCCGCTTGTACCGTGTGCATGAGCTGCAACAGGTAAATCTCGCATATGGGCTTCATCAACGATGGCTTTCATTTCTTCAAAAGAATACTGCTGTGCACCTACTTTAGTCCCTTTTGAAAATACTCCACCTGTGGCGCAAAACTTAATAGCATTTGCCCCGTATTTAATATTTTCGCGTACTTTTATACGCGCAGCCCATGGACCGTCTGCGACGCCACTTGAAGTATATTTAAGCTCAGGAGGTAATCGGTTGTTATCACAGTGCCCGCCAGTAATGCCGAGTGATGGGCCTGCAGCCCAAATACGAGGGCCAACTATGTCACCCGCATTTATGCCGTCACGCACGGCTATGACGCTGTAACCTTCTGCGCCAACATTACGTACTGTTGTAAATCCAGCTTCTAAGGTTTTTTTAGCAAAATGAGCCGCTTTAATCGCCATTCTAGGAACTGACTGGCCTAAACGTTCACTGCGCGGAACCGTAGGGTCGCTCGTTAAATGCACATGCATATCCATTAAACCTGGCATAAGGGTTAAATCAGGGAGTTGAATATGTTTATCATCTTTAGACAGCGTTGGTTTTTTATTTTGTTCAATGTTTGTAATTACGCCATCATCAATAGTAATTAAAGGGGATTTAATGAGTTTGCCATCTTTAACATCAACCATGGCTTTAGCTGATAGGTATGTAACTGCATGGGTATTAAAAGCGGTTAAGCAAAGTAAGGCAATAGAGGTGCTGAGTAGTTGTTTTTTCATTTTATTTTTCTTTTAAATCATATTTTAATTAATAGAAATGTAACAAGTTCAGATAAAAGTGCAAATTTAATACGATGAATGCAATCTATCGTAATTTCTTTATTAAGCACGCTTTAATGCGCATAATTAAGAAACGATATTAAAAAGGATTATCATGAAATCAATTAAATTAGCATTAGTTGCCAGTGGCGTTATGTTTGCTTTAAGTGGCTGTATGAATACTGAGCTTAGTACACACACTAATACCAGTACGCAGTTAAACACGGTTAACGCATCGGCAGGTATTGTTTCAGAGCTTTCGGCAGAGCAACAGCTCGATGTACTTGTTGCACAGTATTACGATGAATCGCTCACATATAGCCCTATCAGCGCAACGTACAATGGTCGTAACGAGTTTAACGATCAATTTACGCCTGAGATTTCAAAAGAAAATAGAGCTAAAAAAGCGGCTTTTTATAAAAAATATCAACAGCGTTTAAACTTTATAGATAAAGCACAGTTAACAGGGCAGTCGCTTTTAAGTTTTGAAATATTAGAGCGCGACCTTGCACTTAAATTAGAAGGCATGCAGTTTCCTGATTATTTACTACCAATAAATCAAATGGCGGGTGCGCATAACACCTTTGCAGGTTTTGGTTCAGGTCAAAGTGCTCAGCCGTTTAATACCGTTGAAGATTACACGGCTTTTATCTCGCGTAGCGAAGGTTTTGTAAAGTGGCTTGCAAGTGTAGAGCGTTCAATGGCGCAAGGCATCAAACTAGGTATTACGTTACCAAAACCACTTGCTGAAAAATTACAGCCACAATTTGCAGCTCATGTAGTTAAAAATCCAGAGGATTCACTATTTTGGGGACCAATTAAAAAATTACCAGAATCGTTTAGCGAACAACAAAAGCAAAAAATTACAGCGCAGTATCGTCAATTGATTATGCAGCACTTAGTACCGGCTTATAAAAGTATGAGTGACTTTTTAGCTAATCAATATATTCCTAATAGTCGAGAAAGCGTAGGTTACAGTGACTTACCAAACGGTAAAGCATGGTACGAATACCAAATTGAGAAAAACACGACGCTTAGCTTATCTGCAGACGAAATTCATGACATTGGTTTAAGTGAAGTGTCGCGCATTTTAAGCGAAATGAAAAAAGTAAAAGAAACCGTAGGCTTTAAAGGTGAGCTATCTGAATTTTTTGATCATTTACGTGATTCAGATGAATTTTACTACGACACGCCCGAGGAGTTAATTGCGGCATATGAAAACGTTAAGAAAAAAATAGATGCGCGTTTACCTCTACTTTTTAACATAGCACCCAAAGCACCTTACGTTGTAAAAGCGGTTGAAGCCTACAGAGCGCAGTCGGCAGCTGGAGCATCTTATGCATCTCCGGCACCTGATGGCTCTCGCCCTGGTATCTTTTATATCAATGCTTATAACTTAAAAGCGCAGCCTAAATTTTTACTTGAAACTTTATCGATTCACGAAGCAGCCCCGGGTCATCACTTTCAAATAGCACTTCAGCAAGAAATAGAGGGCTTACCTGATTTTCGTAAATTTGGTGGCTATACCGTGTTTGCAGAAGGTTGGGCGCTTTACGCAGAAAGCTTAGGTAAAGAGCTAGGCTTATTTACCGACCCTTATATGTGGTATGGACGTTTATCGGATGAGCAATTACGCGCAATGCGTTTAGTGCTTGATACTGGTTTTCATGCAAAAGGGTGGACGCGTCAACAAGGTATAGATTACATGCTTGCAAATTCATCTATGGCTAAAAGTGATGTAATTGCTGAAGTAGAGCGATATATTGCATGGCCAGGACAAGCGCTTTCTTACAAGTTAGGGCAATTTAAAATTCAAGAATTACGTGATTTTTCTAAAAAAGAACTCGGTGATAAATTTGATATTAAAGCGTTTCACACGCAAATATTAATTGATGGCGCATTACCAATGCCAATCCTTGAGGAAAAAATTAAACGTTGGGTTAAATCTCAAAGCTAATTTGTAGCGCCAAGCCAGTACTTTGAAAGGGTATTGGCTTTGCGCCATTTACAGCAATACGATAGAATGCGCGCTCTTTAGGGGGCACGAGTAAACTATGTTTGATCAACAATTAGCAAATACACAATTTTGGCTTAAAAAAAGCTTAAGCGACATGAGTCAAAACGAATGGGAAGCCATTTGTGATGGATGCGGAAAATGTTGTTTAAATACCTTTATTGATAGCGAAGATGAAGACGAATTTACAGCCACCGATCAGTTACGCGAAGGTGAGCAATTAATATTTACTAATATTGTATGTCAGTATCTTGATAACAACACCTGTGGTTGTAGCGAATATGAAAACCGCCAAACGCTTGTTCCTTCTTGTGTAAAACTCACAAAAGAAAACCTTAAAGACATCTTTTTTATGCCACAAAGCTGCAGTTACCGTCGTTTACATGAAGGTCGTGGTTTGGCTTCTTGGCATCCGTTATTAAATAATGGTGATAAAACAAAGATGCATGAGCTAGGTATTTCTGTAAAAGACAAAACAGTAAAAGATTGCGATGTAAAGCTCGACGACTTTGATTTGTACATTGCAGAATGGCCAACAAAGGACGTAGATTAATGAGTAAACAACAAGCCGTAATTGGTTTAATCAATCCTAAAAGCCCGACTAATGTTGGTGGTGTATTGCGAGCAGCTGGCTGTTATGACGCTAAACAAGTTTTTTTTACAGGCAATCGCTACTTAAATGCCAAAAAATTCCATACAGATACAAAAAATGTAGTGGAGCGTATTCCTTTAACCGAAACAGATAATTTAGAAGCAATAAAGCCACAAGGCGCAACGGTTGTGGTTATTGAGCTTATTGAAGGTGCAACACCTTTACCTGAGTTTAAACATCCTGAAAATGCATTTTATGTATTTGGGCCCGAAGATGGTTCTGTATCAAAAGACGTCTTAAAGTGGTGCGATGAGGTTGTTTATATTCCAACTATTGGCTGTATGAATTTAGCGGCAACCTGTAATGTAGTTTTGTATGACCGCTTGGCTAAATTAGGCGGCGTTGAGAGTAGTGACGATACTATTATTAGCTCTCGTGATACAAACAATAAAATGAGGTGGCAAAAAAGCTGATTAGTTAAGGTTTATTTGTGCAAAAGTGATAGTAGTAGCTAAACTTAAAAACACTATTAATCACAAATAGATACTAAAATGCGCTGGTTTTATTTTATATTATTGCTAACAACTAGTAATAGTTTTGCTGAAACATCGGTTGAGTATTTTCAAAATGGTACTCAACACACTTTAAATGGGCATTCCCATAAATCAGGGGTGCTCTATGAAGCTAAAAACTCCAAACAAACACTTCATCTAGCCACACTCGATTGGCCTCCCTATATTGGTAATAATGTATGTAATAAAGGCTGGGTTTATCAATTTTCAATTGCCTTGTTAAATAGTAAGGGCTACAGCGTATATATTGAATTTTTGCCTTGGGCAAGAGCGGTACGAAATGTAGAACTAGGCAGGGCTGACATACTAATGCCTGAATACTTTATAGAAGATACAGCCCCCTCCGATTATGTTGATGGTAAAACACGTCGAGAGTTACTCGGCTTATCTAATTCGTTTAAAGGTGGCGAAATTGCTTTTTTAAAAAGGAAAGGCGATACAGACCATTTCACAGGAAACTTGAACTCGCTCAAAGGGCTTAAGATTGGTGTTGTTCGAGGGTATCAAAATACGCCAGAGTTTGATGCCATGATGGACAATGGCGAGTTTAAAGTTATCACCTCTGTTGATGATTTACAGCTTGTTAAGCTACTGACTGCTAAGCGTGTTGATTTGGTTATAGGCGATCCTCAAGCTTTGAAATCATCTGTGGCTTACTCCTCTTTAACTAAACCTGAAAAACAGTCTTTGCTTTCTTCCATTGAGCAAGAAAGCATTCCTTTGCAATATAACTCGTGATATTTTGCCATTAGTAAGCGTGCGCATAATTGGCTTTTAGTATTAGAGGATATAAACGAAGGGCTTTATCAGTTTAATAACAGTGGCGAAATAGACCGAATTATTAGTGCGACCAACACGCAATGTGAATAACGTTACTGGAACGTTCCATAAGTGCGCTGACTAATTTATATTTAAACATGTAAAATCGTTTTCAACTTGTTAATGGAGTGAAAACGACGTGAGTGAAATAAATACAAACCAATCATTCGCGGTCAACGAACAGCCAAATAAAAATTATCTGTTTCCACTGACTGCAATGACGACCCTATTTTTTTTATGGGGTTTTATTACTGTTTTAAACGATGTACTAATACCACGCTTAAAAGGCGTATTTGATTTGAGCTTTTTTGAAGCGATGCTAGTACAGTTTTGCTTTTTTGGGGCTTACTTTATTGTTTCTATTCCTGCGGGGCTTTTAGTTAAGCAATTTGGTTACAAAAAAGGGATTTTAACTGGTTTAATTGTGGCTTCAATGGGGTGTATGTTGTTTTACCCTGCTGTTGTAGTACATGAATATTGGCTATTTTTAGGCGCTTTATTTGTACTTGCTGCAGGCGTAACAGTACTTCAGGTTTCTGCCAATCCTTATGTTGCTGCTCTTGGCAGCGAAAAAACAGCTTCTTCTCGTCTAAATTTAGCACAAGCACTTAATGCGCTTGGTACTACCGTTGGGCCTTATGTTGGTGGTTTATTATTTTTCGGTACTGCAGGTAGTTTAGCCGCATCTGCAGCAACTGCTGAATCTGTAAAAGTGCCTTATTTAATGCTTGCTGGCGCCTTATTACTTATCGCTATTGTATTTGCCTTTATAAAGCTTCCAGAAATTGAAGCCCACAAAGAGGAAAATAATACAGCAATTGAATCTCGTTCGTTAACGCAAGCACCGCACTTAACTATGGGTGTACTCGCTATATTTTGTTATGTAGGTGGAGAGGTTGCCATTGGTAGCTTTTTAGTTAACTACTTTGGTGAGGCGCACATAGCAGGGCTTGAAGAGCATACTGCGGCTGCACTTATTAGTTACTACTGGGGCGGGGCAATGGTAGGACGTTTTATTGGCTCTGTATTATTACAAAAGATTGCACCTTCTAAAGCTATAGCGTTTAATGCATTTAGTATTATTGCGCTATTATTGATCACTATTTTTACTCAAGGTGACGTAGCTTTATACTCAGTATTGGCAATTGGTTTATTTAACTCAATTATGTTCCCGACTATATTTTCAGTTGCAATCGAGCGACTAGGATCATTGACGAGCAAAGGTTCTGGCTGGTTATGTTTAGCAATTGTTGGTGGTGCACTTGTACCATTACTGCAAGGGTTTATAGCTGATACAGTAAATATACAGCAAAGCTTTTTTGTTCCAATGTTATGTTATGTATTTATTGCATGGTACGGTTTAAATGTTGTTCGCTTAGCAAATAAGTGGAAATAACAGACTATACAAGAGTGACTGAATACGTATTCAGTCACTTATAAAGCTACAGTTAATAGGAACGTTCCATAAAAAATAAATCTAGTCATTAATTATTTTAATATTAGCCAGTTACCCACCAAAGCCTATTTTTTTACAATCCTTTATTCTTATTTTTCATCAATAACCTAACTGTAAGTCTTTTTTACTAGGACATTTAGCTAAATTTTTGCTAAAACAGTAAGGCTAATAACGATAAATAATAAAAAGGATGTATATGCTTAACTCGTTGAAATTTACTTCCAAAGTGACTATTGCAGCCTCCTTAATTTTGGTTTTGGTGCTAGGATTATTTACTTTTAATAACTACATTGCGATGCGCAAGCAAACCGAGCAGCAGTTAAGCCTGGTATTGCAACAAAATTCCGAATCTGTTTCACAAAATATAGCGAGTTGGTTAAATGCAAAGTTGGCGATTGTAATATCAATTGCTAAAACCCATAAAGCGAATGATTCTAAAGCACTCACCCTTTCACAATTAAATACAGCAGAGCTTGCTGGAAGTTTTAAAAATACGTATATAGGTAAATCTAGCGGCACGTTTATATTAAACGATCAATCAGTTGTATTACCTCCAGATTTTGATGCGACTTCTCGTCCTTGGTATAAATTAGTCGAAAACAAATCAAATACCGCTTTTACAACTCCTTATATCGATGTGACCACTAACGAGCTTACAATTTCAGCGGTGGTACCCATGCTACAAAATGGCCAATTTAGTGGTGTTGCAGGTGCCGATATTGATATGCATACCGTGACAAAAATTATTAACGATATTGACTTTTTAGGACTCGGTTATGGTTTTTTACTCGATAACAAAGGCCAAGTGTTAAGCCATCCAAATGCTCAGTTAAACTTAAAAAATACATCAGACATCTTTGGTACCAATACACCTTTGCAAAGTGAGTTTACCCAGTACGAGATAAACGGAGAGTCTAAGCTTATTTCGTTTACAAAAATTAGTGGTATTGAAAACGTAGATTGGTACCTAGGTGTTGTTATAGATAAAAATAAAGCGTATGCCAGTGTATCGGCTTTTGGCCAAACTGCGGCTGTTTTTATGGTGATAGGAATTATCACTATTATAATTATGATGCAGCTTTTATTGCGCTACTTAATGCAGCCTATGAACCGTTTAAACGATGCTATTAAAGATATAGCACAAGGTGAAGGCGATTTAACAGGGCGCTTAACCGTTGAAAATGATGATGAATTTGGCGAATTAAGTCATTCATTTAATATTTTCATTGAAAAGATTCAACACTCAATAGAACATGTAAAAAGCACCACAGAGCAATTAGATACAGCTATTGAGAGTTTGGTATCACAAACACATTTTTCGCTGTCTATGTATGATGATCAAAGTAAACGAACCGATAGTGTTGCAGCGGCTATCAACCAGTTTTCAGCTACATTAATGGATATTTCAAGTAATGCAGAGAGTGCATCGCAGCTTGCTAAAAATGCAGATGAACATTCAACACAAAACCAAGAAGCATTAAGCCACAGTGTTGCAACTATCCACCAGCTCTCGGGTAATATGGAAAAAGCTCAGCAAACTATAAACAGTTTAAATACGCATACAGCCAGTATTGGCCAAGTGCTTGAAGTTATTAAAGGTGTAAGTGAACAAACGAATTTATTGGCACTTAATGCTGCAATTGAGGCTGCTAGAGCAGGAGAGGCGGGACGCGGTTTTGCCGTTGTAGCAGATGAAGTTCGCCAATTAGCGCACCGCACTCAACAGTCAACGCAAGAGATTGAAGACACGGTTAGTCAGTTGCAAAAAGGCTCAAACCTTGCTGTAGAGCTTATGAAAACAAGTCTTGAAGGCAGTGAAAAAAGCGTGCAACAAGCCGATGCTGTTGGCAATTTAATGAGCCATGTTATACAAGCGATTCAACAAATTAACGATGCAAATCACTCTGTGGCCACTGCAACAGATGAGCAAAACCAAGTTGTTAAGTTATTAGATACAGATATTCAAACAATTAATTCGCTTTGTATACAAGGCAAGGCCAACTTAAATGACACGCTTGACGAATGTACCAAACTAAAACAACAGTTTAGTGCTTTAGAAAATATGGTTCAAAAGTTTAAAGTATAAAATTAATGACTAAAAAAAATGTGAATAAACCAAATTAGCTCAGTCTGATAAATATCGACAGTGTTTATAGCTCATACATGCAACGCAAAGCGTTTTCTTTATTTACCATGATTGGGATTTCAATTGTGTTGATCGCAGTATTAGTGTTTTTTAATTATAAGCTTTATTCGCCACTACTGACCGCTTCATTAATTATCGTTAACATTACAAATATAAGCTGTTCTATCTATTTTATAAAAACGGGTAATCTGCAAGTTGTGGCATTAATAAGTATGAGCATTGTGTGCATGATGTTTGTTGCACTTGTTTATACCGGCGGTAAAGATAATACCGCGCTATATTGGCTAATGTTTTATCCTGTCGTAACGTTTGCATCTTTAGGGGTTAGACTAGGTGCTTGGTTAGGCTGTACCTTACTGTTTTCTTGTATTGTTATTTTATACGGCCCTGATTTTGGTCAAGTTAGCTATGGCGACGTAGAAAAAACACGATTTATAGCGTCCTTTTCTATGGTGTTTTTATTCTCATTTATTGGTGAGTATTTTAGGCATAAAAGCCACATGGCTATTGCCGATATTACGCTAGAGCAAAAACAAGATGCTTATACCGACCCCCTTACTGGTATAGCAAACAGACGTTTCATTACCTCTCATTTTTTAAAGCTTGCCCAAACACGCCCAGAGCAGTACTTACCTTTTTCAATTTTGTTAATTGATTTAGATAACTTCAAATCTTTAAACGATACGCATGGTCACGATTTTGGTGATACGGTATTGATTGAATTTACCAAGCTCCTTGAATCTCAGTTTTTGGCAACTGCGTTAAAGGCCCGTTATGGCGGTGAGGAGTTTGTTGTTATTTTACCGCAGGTTACTGTTGCTACAGCCACTGTAATAGCAAACAAATTTCGAGAGACTGTTGCAGGACACGTTATATTTACTGATGACAAGCAGCGTATTTCAATCACCTGTAGTATTGGTATTTCCCAAGTAAATAAAGTAACTGATTATGATGATTCGTTAAAACAAGCTGATGAAGCTCTTTATAGTGCAAAGGCTGCTGGTCGTAATAGTGTCGTCTCGAACTAGTTGAAGGATTAATATGTCTCAAAGTAAATTAATATATGTTCATGACCCAATGTGTAGCTGGTGTTGGGGTTACTCACCAACCTGGCTTAAGCTAAAATCAGAGCTTGCTGGTAAAGTAGCAATTGAATATAAAGTAGGTGGATTAGCACCTGATAGCCAAGACCCAATGCCGCAAAATATGAAAGAGATGCTTGAGGGTACTTGGCATAAAATTTCAGCGCAGTTAGGTACGCAATTTAATTATAACTTTTGGCGCGATTGCCAGCCAAGGCGTTCAACGTATCCCGCATGTAGAGCCGCACTTATAGCGCGTAAAGCGGATAAAGAAGCTCAAATGGTGGCTGCAATTCAAAATGCTTATTACCTAAATGCGCAAAACCCGTCAGATGAAAGTACATTAATTAGTTTGGCTGAAAAAATTGGCTTAGATAAAAATGAGTTTACCGCGCAGCTAACGTCAAGCGAGCTTAATGATGAATTTAAAGCTGAGTTATCCTTTGTTCGTACACTACCAATCCAAGGTTTTCCCTCACTAGTGCTTATTAAAGGTAATAAAGCATACCCAATTGAAATAAATTACACCGATTGGCATTATTCCCTTAATCAAATTAATTCAATTTTAAAATAATCCAGCCTGTTTATAGGGCATTTGGCTAACAAATGCTCTTATCATCTTAAAAACCCCCTCGTAAGTCTTAATTATTACCACTGTCATAAAAGCGACTTTTTTGCGCAACATCCTTGTCATGTTTCATCTATAAACTCCTGCTCATTGAAATTATTAAGTCATAAATTATTTATATAACAAAGTTTATGACCTAAAAAAACAAACTAGCAAATCCGCTAACTAACGAGTAAAGGTGTATGCGATGAAAGGCGTTAAACCATTAATCTTAGCTGGTATTGTGGCCGCAAGTGCAGCAGTACACGCAAACGATTTAGATAAGGTTATTGATAAAAGTAGTGAAATTAATAAATCAGCTGCGCAATCACAAACAAAAATAGACAAGATTGCAGATTCAATGCAAGGACGTTTACAGCAATTTAAAACCCTCAATAAAGAAATTGACGGTTTAGCTGTTTACAACGCTCAGCTAACT
The DNA here is from genome assembly GCF_031198785.1 of Pseudoalteromonas sp. HL-AS1. Taxonomy (NCBI): domain Bacteria; kingdom Pseudomonadati; phylum Pseudomonadota; class Gammaproteobacteria; order Alteromonadales; family Pseudoalteromonadaceae; genus Pseudoalteromonas; species Pseudoalteromonas sp. HL-AS1. The sequence goes on along the minus strand of NZ_CP133570.1, from coordinate 535,183 downwards.
AAACAGTTAAATAATCAAGTAGAAGAGATGGAATCTTTAAACCTGTCTATGGATCAGGTTTCTATTATTGAACGTCAAATTACGCCGCTAATGCTTAGAATGATTGAAGGCCTTGAGCAGTTTGTATCTTTAGATATTCCATTTTTAGCTGATGAGCGCACTAAGCGTGTTACATCTTTAAATGAAATGATGAATCGTGCTGATATCAATTCAAGTGAAAAATTTCGCCGTGTACTTGAAGCCTATCAAGTAGAAGTAGACTACGGGCGCACTATTGAAGCCTATACCGCACTTTTAAACGTGGATGACAAAGAGCGTGAAGTCGATTTTTTACGCATTGGCCGTTTAGAGCTTATTTACTTAACACGCGATGGTAAAAAAGCAGGTAGTTGGAATGCAGATACAAAATCATTTGAAGCATTACCAGACTCTACAATAAGCCAAATTAATAAAGGCTTACGTATTGCGCGTAAGCAACTTGCCCCAGATATGTTAACTCTGCCAGTACATGCAGCAGAATAAGAGGTTAAAAATGAAATTGTTTACTCAAATGACAAAAATAGCTCTTTTTGCTGCAAGCCTAAGCATTACTGGTGCAAGTATAGCGGCAGAGCCAATGAACTTAGATTCATTACTTAAAACGCTCGAAAATGGTCAATCAGCTCAAAGCGAGCAAAATAAGCAGCGCGAACAAGAGTTTACTGCTCGTCAAAACGAGCAAGTACAAACGCTTAAAAATATCCAAGCAAAGCGTAATCAAATGCTGGTGGAATCTGAGCGCTTAGAAACGCAGTTTGAAGAAAATGAAGTAAAACTTGCTAACTTAACAGACACGCTTTCTAAACGAATGGGTTCCCTTAAAGAATTGTTTGGCGTGTTACAGCAAGTAGCAGGTGATTCTAGTAATAAGTTTGCGACATCAATTATATCTTCCCAGATTGCTGGGCGTAGTACGTTTATGGATGACCTTGCTCAAAAGATGGGGTCAACTTCAAAACTTGCTTCAATAGAAGATATTGAAAAAGTATGGTTTGAACTACAACGCGAAATGACCGAGCAAGGCAAAGTAAGTCGTTTTAATGCAAGTGTTATTGTTGAAGGCGGTACTAAAGCACAGCAAGAAGTTGTGCGAGTGGGCGCATTTAACCTTATATCAAACGGTAAATATTTAGAGTTTAATTCCTCGACTAATTCTTTGAGTGAATTAACACGCCAACCTGTATCGCGTTTTACTGCAACAGCAGAAGAGCTACAAAATACTAAAAGCGGTGTGGTGCAATTTGCACTTGACCCAACAGGTGGATCTATTCTTGGTTTATTAGTTCAAGCACCCGATACACAAGAGCGTGTTCATCAAGGTGGGACCGTTGGTTATGTGATTTTAGGCGTGGGTGTTATTGCACTTCTTATATCACTGGAGCGTTTTTTCTCATTATTGGTTATGGGCGGTAAAATTCGTCGTCAACTTAAAGATACAGTTGCACGTGATGACAATCCGCTTGGACGTGTAATGAAAGTAAAAGATCAATTTCCGAGTGTTTCACACGACACACTTGAGCTTAAATTAAGTGAAGCTATTTTACGTGAAATGCCAAAAGTGACGCGTAATTTAACACTGATTAAAATCATCTCTGTTGTTGCACCGCTTTTAGGTTTATTGGGTACGGTAACAGGCATGATCAATACATTCCAAGCAATCACCTTATTTGGTACTGGGGATCCTAAGCTTATGGCGGGTGGTATTTCTCAAGCGCTAGTAACAACGGTATTGGGCTTAGTGGTCGCCATACCAACGGTATTTTTATACACCTTACTTAATACGCGCGCTAAAAATATTTTGTTAACTATTCAAGAGCAGAGCGCCGGTATTATCGCAGAGCGTAGCGAGAAGGGAGCATAAACCATGGTGCTATTGATTGATTCAATCAATGCTATCCGTGATTTTCTCGACACTGGTGGCCAAGTACTCTTGGTCATCGGGGTGTTAATCTTCGCGATGTGGTTATTGATACTCGAGCGATTTATTTACTTTTTCAACGGTTTTCGAAGCTATAAACAGGGTGTGAAAACCGATTGGATTAACCGTGCAGAACGTAATAGTTGGAACGCAGAGCAAATACGCGAAGCAATAATATCGCGAGCAGGTATGCGCTTAAACACCAACCTTTCTTTGATTAATGTGATGGTTGCTTTGTGCCCACTACTTGGTTTGTTAGGCACTGTAACGGGCATGATAGAAGTGTTTGATGTAATGGCAATTACCGGCACAGGGAGTGCGCGTTCAATGGCGTCAGGGGTATCTAAAGCGACTATTCCGACAATGGCAGGCATGGTAGGTGCGTTATCTGGGGTATTTGCCTCAACGTATTTACAAAGAAAAGCTAAGCGCGAAGTAGAACTACTACAAGACAGCATGGTTTTAGACCATTAAGCAAAATTTTGATGAGCGGCTCTTATAAAGCCGCTCATCCTAGGAGAATAAAAATGAGAGCCCCGTTAGGAAACCTATTTCAAGAAGACGAAGCTGAAGAAATAAACATGACCCCAATGCTAGACGTTGTATTTATCATGCTTATTTTCTTTATTGTAACTGCCTCTTTTGTTAAAGAAGCCGGTATTGATGTTAACCGCCCTGAAGCCGCAACAGCGGTTAAAAAAGAGCGTGCAAATATCCTGGTCGCAATTTCAGACACAGGTGAGATTTGGATTAATAAACGTCAAATTGATGTACGCGCAGTACAAGCCAATATCGAGCGTTTAAAAGCAGAAAATCCACAAGGTAGCGTTGTGATTCAAGCGGATAAAAAAGCCACTACCGAAATGTTAATAAAGGTGATGGATGCCTCGCGCGCGGCGGGCGCATTTGATGTATCAATTGCCGCACAAGATGCGTCTTAAGGGCTAGTTATGTTGCGATATTTAGTTGCATTAGTGATAGCCGGTGTAGTGACCTTTATGTTGTTTTTAGGCATGCAGGCACTTATTACTGGCGGTGAAGGCGCTATGACGGATCCGGTAAAGGGTAACGTACTTGATTTTGTTCGCTTGAAAAAAGAAGAAACCGTACAAAAAAAAGAGCGTAAGCCACAAAAGCCACCAACACCAAAAGAGCCGCCACCACCAATGGAATCACCGCAAATGCAAAATAGTGATGCTACAGCTAATGCTAACAACTTTGACTTTGGTGCAAACGTTGATGCGGATGTAAATTTAGCAGGCGGGTTAGCACTTGAAACAAGTGATGGTGAATACTTACCGATTGTAAAGGTGGCCCCTGTTTATCCGCGCCGTGCGTTATCACGTGGCATAGAAGGCTACGTTATTGTTGAATTTACAGTAACTAAACAAGGTACGGTGCGAGACCCACAAGTGGTTAAAGCAGAGCCTGAGTCACTCTTTGATAGAGCGGCGATGGATGCAGCACTTAAATTTAAATATAAACCACGCGTAGTAAATGGTGAAGCTGTTGAAGTTGCGGGTGTTCAGAACAAAATATCTTTCCAAATTAGCGGTTAATTTAGTAATTAACCACGAGTAAACGGACAGAAATGCGAGGCGATTATGAAGCTATTTATTAAATCTGTTATGAAATTAAGCCCTACAGCTAAATTTTTAAAAGTCACATTATTTTGTACCGCTGCGATCAGTACAAGTATTGTTGCTCCAAGTGCTCTAAACATGTTACCTAGCGTTAATATAGCAAGTGCATATGCAGAGCAAGAGCAAAAAACTAAACGTGTGCCAGCGCTTCGCGAAAAGGTCTACAGCCAACTCGCACGTGCCCAAAAACTTGCAGACGATGGTGATGTTAAAGCAGGCCTTGAAGCGCTTGATAGCATTCAAGAGCGAGCTTCAAGCATGAATTCGTACGAAATTGCGATGATGCATAATTTTTATGGGTTTATTTATTACAACGAAAACGATTTACCAAAAGCGATAGCTTCGTTTGAAAAGGTCGTAGCAGAGGAGGCCATTCCCGAGTCGCTTCGTTTAAGTACTACCTTTAGTTTAGCGCAACTAGCTATGGCTAATAGTGATTACACTAAAGTTATCGCATTTTTAGATGACTGGGACACTATTAACACTCAGCCTAAAACAGAAGGCTATTACTTGCTAAGGGCTCAAACATACTATCAGTTAAAGGATTATAAAAAAGGGCTTGAGTACATATCTCAAGTAATTGCTTTAAGTGATAGCGAAGGCAAAATCCCTAAGGAAAACTGGTTAGTACTACAGCGTGCAATGTATTACTCACTTAATCAAACTGATAAAGTTGTTGAAGTACTTGAGCGCATGGTAAAGCTTTATAACAAGCCTGAGTATTGGGTACAGTTATCAGGTATGTATGGTGAAACAGGGCAAGAAAAGCAGCAGTTGGCGGTAATTGAAGCAGCTTACCAGCAAGGTTTTTTAACGTCTAAATCTGATTTACGCCAATTAGCGCAAGTGTATTTATATAACGGCTTAGCATTTAAAGCCGCAGACGTTATGAGTGATGCGATTGAAAAAGGGATTGCAGAGCAAAACGCTAAAAACTATGCCTTTGTAGCTGAGGCGATGATCCAAGCAAAAGAAGACGAAAAATCAATAAAATACTTTGTAAAAGCAGCCGATTTATCACCCAGTGGTAAGTATGACCAACGCTTAGCTGAAGTATATGTTAATACTGAGCAATATGAAGAAGCGGCCGACGCAGCGCGTAAAGCACTTAATAAAGGCTCACTTGATTTTGAATCAAATGCATTTGTTGCCTTGGGTATGGCTCAGTACAACTTACAAAATTTTGATGCATCAATTTTAGCGTTCGAACAGGCAGAAAAACATAAAAAATCACAGCGTTTAGCGCAGCAATGGATTAAATATGTAAAGCGCGAGAAAGTGCATGCAGAAACATTAAGAACGGCACTGCTTTAAGCTTTAGTAATAACGTTTAAATATAATTTCATAATCGCAAATCCAAACCACACTATTTTTAGTGTGGTTTTTTTATGTTTTTAATAAACTAACTACTTGAATTTTATGTAAATAACTTTGTCATCTTATGTTTATTAAAGTGTAACTGTAATGTCATATAGCTACCGTAAGGTAGGCGCTGCTGATAACTCAAGTGACCTTAAAGCAATACTTAATGTTTTAAGGTGACTTGAGTTTATTTGAGCACCTAAAAAATAATTAAATACTTTAACGGAGTGAACAATGAAATTATCTGACTTATTCAAAGTAAGTTTGATTGCAACTGCAGTATCTTTAGCTGGTTGTGGTGGAGACTTAGTAGTATCTGAAGGCGACACAACTATTAATGAAGGTGATACAGTAACTAACGTTATTGAAGGCGGTGACGATACAAGTGGTGAAACGTCATCACGTGATGATTCACAAAATGCTACCACTGGCTTTCCTACTGATATTGATAATGCACTAACTCAAGGTTTAGCAACTGATGTTTCTAGTGAGTTTACATCTATTACAGATAAGCCCGTTTATCGCTTAGCTGCAGATACTGTGTTCACTACTGATGTTTCGTTAACAAACGACGCACACTGGATCTTAAATGGCCGTACTGCGGTTGGTAATGATCGCGCAGATAATGCCAAGCTTTATATTCAGCAAGGTACAACGATTATTGGCGAAACAGGAGATGACTTCCTAGTTGTTCGTCGCGGTTCACAAATTGAATCGGTAGGGACTGTAAGTCAGCCCATTACAATGACCTCAATTCAAGATGTTACAGCTCAAGAAACAACGATTGGTCAGTGGGGCGGTTTAGTATTATTAGGTAACGCGCCAGCAAATTCTTGCGGCGACCAAGAAGGTGAAGCAACAGCTGATGAACTTGCTAATTGTGGTGTGTCGGCTGAAGGTGATGCAGGTCAGTTTGGTGGCGATATCAGTGATGATAATTCAGGTACTTTAAAGTATGTACTTGTTAAGCAAGCCGGTAAAACGTTAGGTAATGGTGATGAGTTAAATGGTATTACGTTTGCCGGTGTTGGCTCTGCAACTACGGTTGATTATATTCAAGTACATGAAAATCTTGATGATGGTATTGAGTTCTTTGGTGGCACAGTTAATGTAAGCAATGTTGTACTTACAAATATTGGTGACGATTCGCTAGATTGGTCTTTTGGTTGGACGGGTTCGGCTACTAATGTTTACATTCAACAAGCGGCTAACGTAGGCGATAACGCTATCGAAGCTGATAACTCTGAGTTTGATTCAAGTGCAACACCATTAACTTTACCTACTATTTCAAACGTTACAATTGTGGGTGCTGAGGGCAATAACGGCATTCGTTTACGTGCGGGTACTGCTGGGGTTCTTAAAAATGTATTTGTAACGGGCCCAGCTACTTATGAAAACTGTTTACGTGTAGGCTCAGATTCAGTACCTCGTGCTGAGGATGGCACACTTACGATTACAAACTCTATTGTTGCTTGTCAAACTGCAGCGAATAACTTTGGCAGCGAAGTTATTAACGGTGGCGATGTACAATCTTGGTTTGAAGGCCAAGACGCTAACCAAACACTTACCCCAGCTGATTTAATGCTAGATGACAACGGTTATACACCTCTTGCTGGCTCGCCGCTTATTGCAAATACGCAAGTTGGTGCATTTGATGGCTCAACTAATTGGATGGAAGGTTGGACTGTTGGTATTAATGGTGGCTTCCCTACTGATATTGATAATGCGCTATCACAAGGTTTAGCCTCAGACGTATCTAGCGAATTTCCAAAAATTACAGATAAGCCAGTATATCGCTTAGCTGAAGATACAACGTTTACAGCGGATGTAACACTTACAAATGACGCACATTGGATTTTAAATGGTCGTACAGCCGTTGGTAATGACCGTGCAGATGCAACTATATTATATGTTCAAGCGGGTACAACGCTAATTGGTGAATCAGGTGATGACTTTTTAGTTGTTCGTCGTGGTTCGCAAATTAACGCAAATGGTAATGCAACTGCACCTATTACAATGACATCTATTGAAGATGTAACAGGCGCTGAAACAACAATTGGTCAATGGGGCGGTTTAGTACTTTTAGGTAATGCTCCTGCTAACTCGTGTGGCGATCAAACTGGCGAAACGACTGCTGAAGAACTTGCTAACTGTGGTGTATCTGCAGAAGGTGATGCAGGACAATTTGGTGGCGATATTAGCGATGATAACTCAGGTGTACTTCGTTATATTGTCGTTAAGCACGCAGGTAAAACTCTCGGTAACGGTGATGAGCTTAATGGTATTTCGTTTGCGGGTGTAGGCTCTGCAACAAAAGTAGAATATATCCAAGTTCATCAAAACCTTGATGATGGCGTTGAGTTTTTTGGTGGTACTGTAAATGTTCGTAACATAGTACTTACTGACATTGGTGATGATGCATTTGATTGGTCGTTTGGTTGGACAGGTCGTGCGCAAAATATTTATATTCAACAAAGTGCTGTTGGTGGTGATAACGCTATTGAAGCGGATAACTCAGAATTTGATTCAAATGCTACACCTTTAACAAAGCCACTAATTTCTAACGTAACAATTGTAGGTGCTGATGGTACTAACGGTGTTCGTTTACGTGCAGGTACAGCGGGCGTTCTACGTAATGTAGTAATTACAGGACCTGAAGGTTACTCAAACTGTTTACGTGTGGGTTCTGACTCTGTAGCAAATGCAGAATCTGGAGAGCTTTCTATTGAAAACTCAGTAGTGGCATGTAGTGAAGATAATAACTTTGGTAGTGGAGCAATTGGTGGTGGTAACGTTCAATCTTGGTTTGAAGGCCAAACAGGTAACCAAACGCTGACAGCTGCTGGCCTTAGTTTAGCAACCGATGGCTTTACACCTAAATCTAGCTCACCATTATTAGGTTCGGGTGTTGATTCGTCAGACCTTGATTCGTTCTTTACTAAAACAGATTATATTGGTGCGTTTGATGGCGATAATAACTGGATGGATGGTTGGACAGTCGCTATAACACCAAGTTTTCCTGATGATATTCAAAATGCCTTAGAGCAGGGTTTTGCTACTGATGTATCAGCAAGCTTTCCTGAAATAACAGACAAGCCAGTTTATCAGTTAACTTCTGATGTTGTATTCACTTCAGACGTAACATTAACTAACGATGCCCATTGGATTCTAAAAGGCCGTACAGCCGTAGGTAATGACCGCGCTGATGAAACGACTTTATATGTTCAATTTGGTACTACGCTTATTGGCGAGTCGGGTGATGACTTTTTAGTTGTTCGCCGTGGTTCTAAAATAGAGGCTGTGGGCAGTGCAACTCAGCCAATTACTATGACGTCTATTGAAGATGTTACTGGTGGCGAAACGACTATTGGTCAATGGGGCGGTTTAGTGCTTTTAGGTAATGCACCGGCTAACTCGTGTGGCGATCAAGAAGGCGATGCTACCGCTGATGAGCTTGCAAACTGTGGTGTGTCTGCTGAAGGTGACGCTGGCCAATTTGGTGGTAATGACCCAGAAGATAACTCAGGTACTTTAAAATACGTGGCAGTTAAACAAGCAGGTAAAACGCTTGGTAACGGAGATGAGTTAAACGGCATTACGCTTGCTGGTGTTGGTAGTCAAACAGAGCTTGATTACATTCACGTTCATGAAAATCTGGACGATGGTGTTGAATTTTTCGGTGGTACTGCAAACATCAGTCACCTGGTTTTAACTAATATTGGTGATGACTCACTAGATTGGTCATTTGGTTGGACGGGTAAAGCGCAATACGTACTTATCAAGCAAGCTGACTCAGCAGGTGATAATGCAATTGAGGCGGATAACTCTGAGTTTGATTCAAGTGCAACTCCACTCACAATGCCTACAATTTCTAATGTTACTATTATTGGTAATGTTGGGGTTAACGGTATACGTCTACGTGCAGGCACTGCGGGTATGCTTAAAAACTTGGTTGTGACAGGCGGGGCAGATTATTCAAATTGTTTACGTGTAGGTTCAGATTCAGCTCCTCGCGCAGAGGATGCTACATTAACTGTTACTCACTCAGTTGTTGCATGTGAAACAGCAAATAACTTTGGTACGCAAGCAATTGGTACTGGTAATGTTGAGTCTTGGTTCTTAGGCCAAACAGGTAACTCTGTGCAAGCAGCCACAGACCTTGGTTTAGCAGATAACGGATATATGCCTTCGGCTGAGTCATTACTGTTAGGTAATGGTTTTGATTCTTCAAGCCTAGATAGTTACTTTGATTCAGTAGATTACATTGGTGCAATGGATGCACAAACAGACTGGACAGCAGGTTGGGTTAAGGTAGGTCTTTAATCCAAACCACATTATAGCCGAGCGAAAGCTCGGCTAATGTCTTGTTTTGTTTCGGAGTATAAAAATGAAATCTTTTAAACCCTCTTCTCTTGTTCTTTGTAAACTAAATTGCGCAGTTATGGCTGCAATTATGGGGCTATCAGTAAACACAGCTATAGCAGCCGAAGCCGAAGAGCAAGAAATAGAAGAAGTAGTTGCTGTTGGCCAGCGACTAAAAGGTAGTGTAGGCGCAGTACTACAAGAGCGTCAAAATCAGGCATTTGTTGCTGATATTATGGGTGCTGATCAAATATCACGCACAGGTGATGGCGATGCAGCTTCAGCGCTTCGTCGTGTGACTGGTTTAACCTTAGTCGATGGTAAATATATTTATGTTCGTGGTTTGGGTGAGCGTTATTCAAGTACCCAACTTAATAGCATGTATGTTCCAAGCCCAGATCCCACTCGTTCAGTTGTTCCACTGGATTTATTTCCATCGGATATTATTGAAAGTTTAAGTGTGCAGAAATCGTTTTCTCCTGATATGCCAGCGCACTTTGGTGGTGGTAATGTAAATATACGCACCAAATCTATTCCTTCTGATTTTTTGTTTAAAATACAGTTAGGTACTTCATATAACACCTCTAACAGTGACACCGGTTATTTTTACAGTGGTGGTGATGATGATTGGATGGGGCGCGATGATGGTACACGTGCTTTACCTTCATTAATTTCTACAGCGCTTAAAAGTGATGCAGGACTTGAAGGTGACAGCAGTACTACGCTTGAGCAGCGTCAAGCGCTCTTACAATCTCTAGATTGGCAAGTTGGACCTAATGAGAAAGACGTTGATCCAGGCATGAATTTTTCAGTAGCACTAGGTGATAGGTTTGAGTCTGAAGTAGGTACTTTTGGCGTTCTTGCAGCTGTTTCCTATGACAATGAATGGGAAGTAGTTAAAGAGCAAAGCGGTACAAATTTAGGGAGTTTGGGCTGCGAAGATAAATGTTTTGCACAAACTTATGATGGCATATCTACTGAACAAACCGTTCGTTGGAGTGGCACATTAAATTTAGGTTATGAATTTAATAATAACCATAAATTTGAACTAACGAATATAGCGCTTCATGATATGAGTGACAGAGTACGTAATCGTGACTTTTTCGATGCTAACGAGTCAGAAGAAGGTGTTACTGAGTTACGCCGTGTTGACGTTATGTATGAAGAGCGTGAAATGTTCTCTACGCAGCTCAAAGGGACGCATAATTTTCCTGAATTAGAAAATTTATTTTTTGATTGGTATGCAGGTACAAGCCGTGCCAACAGAGATGCTCCAGGTGCATTAGATGTTGTTTTTCAAACTAACTTAAATGATGGTGTATTTGAATCAGAACAGTTACAAGATGTTGCTGCTACTAACGTAACGCGTGATTATCAAACTTTGCATGATGACGTAGATACATATGGTTGGAATATGGGCATCCCGTTTTATGGTGATGGCTATGAGTTAGAGCTTAAGGTGGGTGGCGATTTTTCTGAAAAAAAACGTGATGCAAGTAATATTCAATTTGGTATTACGCACCGTGGTATAGCTGATGACTTTACTTTTGGCTCAAACATAGACCAAATTTTTTCTGACGAAAATTTAGCTAATAGTGAGTTTTATACAAGTATTACAGGCTCTGGTATTTTTGATGATGGTACCGCAGATGGTGATAAGTACAGCGCTGCACATAAGTTAGACGCTTATTATTTTATGGCCGACTTTTTCTACGAAAACACATGGCGTATAACCGGTGGTATTCGTTGGGAAGACTTTTCTCAAATATCAGTGCCTTTTCAGGCTCATACTAATTTCTTTGATGGAACAATTGAAGAAGTGAGCGAAGTTGCAATAAAAGAAGATAACTTTTTTCCTTCTTTAGCAATTACTTATATTATGGATGAAGAAATGCAGTTTCGCTTAAACTTAAGTGAAACGACGATTCGCCCAGATATGCGTGATGTAAGCTCAACTTATTATGTTGACCCACTAACAGAGTTTTTAGTGCGAGGCTCGCCTACACTTCAAAGCTCTAAGCTAAAAAATGCTGACTTTAGGTTTGAGTGGTACATGCCTTCAGGAAACAATCTATCAGTTGCTTTGTTTTATAAAGATATTGAAAACCCAATTGAAATGGTTGAGTTAGCGGGTGTTGGTGGAGCTGCTCCGCAATTACTAACAGCAAATGCGCAGTCGGGTGAACTAACAGGTATTGAGGTAGACTTTTTAACTGACTTTAGTTTTATTCATAATGATTTATCTGCCATATTTTTATCAGGTAACGTTACTCTATCGGATTCAAGTGTTGAGCTTGGCATAAACGATGCTGATGGGGTTGATTCATTATTTGAACAACAACTAAAAGAGGCGTTGGAAGCTGACTCTGTTTCTAACATTGTTACTAATAATAAACGTCGTTTAGTTGGTCATTCTGAATGGGTAGCAAACTTACAAATGGGTTATGACTCTGCTGATGGTTTTCATTCTACCTCAGTTGTTTATAACGTGTTTGGGCCGCGCATAATCGTACCAGGTACGCGTGGTAACGAAGACGCAGAAGAAAAGTCATTTCATTCTCTTGATTTAGTTTATTCTTACTTCCCTAACTTTAATACTAAAGTTAATTTTAAAGTTAAAAATATACTTGGCCAAGAAAAAGAAATTGAACAAGAAAACTTAACACTTTGGCGTCAAGAAGAAGGCACTGAGTTTAGTTTAAGCTTTAGCTACGAGTTTTAATTTTCTACCCAAGGAAGGGGGATATAATAAAACCTAATTACCTATTAGCCCTGTATTTAATACAGGGCTTTTTTATGACTATGAAAAATATTTAAGTTCTACTTTATTCACTAGTTTTAGCGCGCTGGTGGTGTTATTTTGACGTTAATGAAAATTAAATCTCACGCAATGAATTTAATTTTTAATGTATTAAGGCATCTTTTATGAATCAAACAGTGGAACAAACAATGAAAAAAGTAGGGTTAGTCGGTTGGCGTGGCATGGTTGGCTCTGTGTTATTAGAACGTATGCAGCAGCAAAGTGATTTTGCCCATATCGACACCACCTTTTTCACCACCTCACAAGCGGGTCAACTAGGCCCTGATATAGCAGGCGACGCAAAACCATTGCTAGATGCAAGTGACATTAGCGAACTTGCTAAAATGGATATTATTGTTACTTGCCAAGGCGGTGACTACACCAATGCGGTATATCCAAAATTACGCGAGTCGGGTTGGGATGGTTACTGGATTGATGCAGCTTCAGCACTGCGTATGAGTGAGGACAGCATAATAGTGCTAGATCCCGTAAACAAAGATGTTATTGAACAAGGCTTAGAGCAAGGCGTTAAAACGTTTGTTGGCGGTAACTGTACAGTATCGCTAATGCTACTTGCATTAGGCGGTTTATTTGAGCAAGACCTAATTGAATGGGTAAGCCCAATGACTTACCAAGCAGCCTCTGGTGCTGGTGCACGAAATATGAAAGAGCTTATTGCACAAATGGGCGCTATTCATGCAAGTGTTGCCGAGCAATTAGATAACCCAAGCTCTGCTATTTTAGAAATTGATAAAATAGTCAGTGAAACAATGGCGTCAAATGACTTACCACAAGACCAATTTGGTGTGCCATTAGCGGGCAGTTTAATCCCGTGGATTGACGTACCTATGCCAAGCGGTCAGTCTAAAGAAGAGTGGAAAGCGCAAGTAGAAGCCAACAAAATTTTAGGCTCTTCTAAGCAACCAGTGCCAATTGATGGTTTATGTGTTCGTATTGGCGCTATGCGTTGTCATTCGCAAGCGATGACCATTAAATTACGTGAAGATATTAGCGTAGAAAAAATTGAAGAAATTTTAGCGTCTCATAATGAGTGGGTTAAGGTAATTCCAAACGAGCGTGAAATTAGTGCCACAGATTTAACACCGGTTAAAGTAACGGGCACTTTAAGCATTCCTGTTGGGCGTATTCGTAAATTAGCGATGGGACCAAAATACATTAGCGCATTTACAGTAGGCGATCAGCTTTTATGGGGCGCGGCAGAGCCACTTCGTCGTATGCTACGCATAATTGTTGATGGTGAGTAATACTAATTCGCAATACTTAATCAATTTGAGGGGTTAAATCTGACGTTAACTACGTTAAATATTTCTGATATAGAACAACTAAATAAAGAAATTTTTTCCATGTTATCGACACGATTTTCTTCCCTCAAAATAGATCACTTAATTAAGCGAATTGGTATAATATATAATCAGTTTTAACAAAAGGGGTTGGCAATTTGCCAGCCCTTTTTAGTTTAATGGCTTATAAAACCGCTTAAGAGGCTAAAACAATACTTTTTTATGAATGTTCACTTTTGTTTATTATTGAACTTAAGTAAACTGTTTACATTGTGCAACAGCCTATTCAAGTAATATTAATGACCTCTCACACAAATAACTTTGCCAATAAGCGATTAGCATTTGTTAGCTCCTATTTTAGTTCTGCAATTGCTATAAACACGGTTGTTTCTTGTTTTCTTATTTTTAGCAGTATTAACCACAGTGCCTCGCAAGAAAAGCTTTACTGGCTTTTTACGTTATCATTTATTTCATTACTTCGAATAGCAAGCCATGTATTTGTTAACAACACCCATGCTTTTAAATATCATCTGTATTTTATAGGTTTATTATTAACGGCTTTAACATGGGCTGCTTTTCCTATTTTGTTTTATGAAAACATGCAAATGCAGGAAAAATTTGTATCACTGGTTGTTTTTAGCTCCCTTGCTGGTGGCGGTTTAAACGTTTTAGCTTCTGATATTCGTTCCTCCTTGTCGTATATAACCTGCTTATTGGTTCCTTTTAGTATTTTATTACTTTTACAGCCTATTGAAGATGAGAATGTACTAGGTGTTTTAGGGCTCGTTTTATGGTTTATTTTGTGTTTTATAACGGCTTCACGTAGTGCAAAAGATGTAAAGTCATCAATTAATAATGGACTTAAGTTAGATCAATTTATTGAAAACTTAGAAAACGAAGTACAACTTCGTACCGAACAAATAATTTCTTTAGAGCAAAAAGACAACCTAACTAAATTGTTTAACAGGGGGAGCTTTGTTTCTAATGTTGAACTTGATTTAGCCAATCAAAATGATGATATTAAAGCTGTTTTATTTTTAGATATGGATGACTTTAAAATCATCAACGATAAATACGGTCACGATTTTGGTGATTTTGTGCTGGCCCAAACAGGTAAACGATTAGTTGAAGCACAAACCCAAGGCGACTTTATTGCTTGTCGATGGGGAGGTGATGAGTTTATTTTTTATTCTCGCACTAACACCGAAGATGAACTTTTTGACTGTGTTTTTAGATTAGTTAAAACCTTAACGAAAACAGTAAGCATGGATAGCTATCAAGTAAACCCCTCTTTTAAGGTTGGGCTGTATTTTACGCGCGAAAATTTTAATCTTGCAGAGGCGATTAAATACGCTGATGTAGCTATGTATGAAGGTAAGAAAAGCCGTAATGAAATATCAGTATTTGACGAGCGAATGCATGAATCGCTTAAAAGAGAAGAAGTACTTCGCAGCTCAATTAAAGAGTGCGTAGAAAAAGGTGACTTTCATCTGTGCTATCAACCTATTGTTGATATAAGCACAAATGAAATAACTACGTTTGAAGTACTACTTCGTTGGCAGTTTAATGATGAATTTATTCCCCCTTCAGAATTTATAGATATTGCAGAGCGATATGGAAAAATTAATATACTCGGCGAATTTGTACTAGAGCAAGCTATTGCGAGCTTAAGTAAGCTAAATACCGTAAATAGTAATATTGGATTGTCGATTAATGTGTCGGTGCTGCAACTAGAAAATCATAACTTTTTAGATTTTTTAGTTGCGCTTTTAAATAGATACGCAGTTAAACCATACAATGTGCATTTAGAAATAACAGAAACAGTCATGATTAAAAATTTACCGTATTTGTCAAAAGTGATTACGGCCATAAAAAATACCGGTGTGCGTATTTCTATTGATGACTTTGGTACTGGGTTTTCTTCTATATCGGTTTTAAAAGAGCTATCAGTTGATTACATTAAAATAGATAAATCTTATATTGATAATATTTGTGAGTGCTCAAAAGACAAAAGTATTGTATCTGCGGTAACTAACATGTCGCATATGATTGGTTGCCAAGTAATAGCGGAGGGCGTAGAAAACTCCGCTCAGTTAACGTTATTACAAAGCTTAGAAATTGATAAATACCAAGGTTTTATATTCAGTAAACCAGTTAGATTTGATCAAGCACTATCCTTGATATATTAAAGGTACTCGCTGTTTTTATTTAGTTAAGTATTACTGCATAAACCCAATTTTTTGTAGCAATTTTAAATTGGTATAACCTTTGCTGTTAATACTTAAATTAGCCACTTTAACTTCACTTAGGCTATTAACGATGTATTTTAAATACGATTTACGTAGTGTTGTTACAATTTTGCGTAATTCTTACATGTTTAAAATGCTCATTCGAAAGTATTAGGTAAAGGAAATTACAATGAGCTCGGTTTCTAATGTATTTCATAGCAAATGGTTTAACTCATTTGCGGTTATTTTATTAGTCCTTATTATTGCCAGAATAGCTGCACCTTATGCGCTTCAGCAGTACGTAAATTATCAGCTAAAACATACGCAAGGTGTTACGGGGCATGTTGGTGATGTAGATTTGTTTTTATATCGCGGTGCCTACGCGATTGACGACGTTGAAATTTACGCTGTTGATGCAACTTCAGCTCCTAAGCCTTTACTGAGTATTCAAACTCTCGATTTTTCACTTGCGTGGTCAGCCCTTTTAAAAGGGAATTTAGTCACAAACATGGCTTTTACGCGTCCTGAGATAGTTATTTACGATAAAGACCCCAATGCTTCTGAGCAAAATCAACAAGTAAAAGATGAAACCACTTGGGTGGGACTGGCGAATGACTTAGTACTGTTTTCTATTGATACCTTAATAATTGAGCAAGGCAAGTTAACCTTAGTTAACTCAACCAATAACGGTGAAAAACCCACTTTTATATCAAATATTAATGCCAAAATTGAAAATATAACGAATGCGCAAAACCTATCAAAAACACTTGTGACTACTCTAAACGTAGAGGGGGCGTTAATGGGGGAGGCCGCATTAAAACTTGATGGCAAACTAGACCCTTTTAGCAAACACGCTAATTTTGATTTTAACGCAGAGGTACAGCGCTTCTCAGTTAAAAATCTCGACACTGTATTTAAAGTGTATACACCGTTTGATATTGAAGCGGGGGGGATTGATGGCGCAATGGAACTTGTGGCTAAAGATAATAACTTAAATGGTTATGTAAAAGCGGGTGTTCAAAACCTGAGTGTATTTTCTTGGCGAGAAGATATAGAAAAAGATGATG
Organism: Pseudoalteromonas sp. HL-AS1; assembly: GCF_031198785.1. Taxonomy (NCBI): domain Bacteria; kingdom Pseudomonadati; phylum Pseudomonadota; class Gammaproteobacteria; order Alteromonadales; family Pseudoalteromonadaceae; genus Pseudoalteromonas; species Pseudoalteromonas sp. HL-AS1. Next base: position 518,463 of record NZ_CP133570.1, on the reverse strand, counting down.
ACGGTATCTTTACTGCTATATTTGAAGGCAGTGTAGATTTACTGGGCTCTATACTTGAAAACGATGAGTCTAAGCTTGTTGCTGCACGCATTCCTATAGAGGGGCAATTAGATAATACGGATGTTTCGACTTTCCAAGCCGTTATTTCGGTTTTAAAAAATGCTTTTTTTGATGCGTTTAAAATGAAAGTGGATAATGTTATTTCTTTTGAAGATCCAAAGAGTGATGAATCTTTAAGTAATAAAAGTAATAAAAGTAATAAAAGTAATTAATGTATTTATATTTCCCAAATTAAACGTTTAACTCTAAGTAACACCAACATTATTGATATTGGTGTTACTTAGTCTAGATATTTCTATTTGTCTTTACTTAATAGCGCTTTAAGCTCTGCAATTTGAACTTGTAGCTCATTTACCTGACCTTGTGTTGCAGGTAGAGAATCGTTATCCGCAAGCTCTTCTCGGGCATTTCGGTGCTCCTCACTCATTACCTCAAGTATTGCACCTACCATCATGTTTAAAAATACAAATGCAGTTAAGAATATAAACGTAAGGTAATAAATCCAGCTTAATTCGTACACCGCCATTGTTTCGTACATTATGTCGGTCCAATCTTCAAACGTTGCTATTCTAAACAAGGTAAGCATTGATATTGAGACGTCTTGCCAAAGTACGGGGTTGATTTCAGCAAACATCATGCTACCCATTGCAGCGTATATATAAAAAATAACAAACATTAACAGGGCTATATAACCCATTTGCGGAATGGCTTTGAGCAATGAGTTAACCAATAAGCGCAGCTCTGGGATCATCGAAACCAATCGTAACACTCTAAATATGCGCAACAGCCTAGCAATTAACATTGTAGAGCCAGCAGCAGGGTATAAACTGCCCAATACTATGATAGTGTCAAATATATTCCATCCCTTAGAAAAGAAGTCTTTAATGCCTTTACTTGCAACAAAGCGGATTATTAGTTCAATTAAAAAGAATGCAGTAATGCCAACGTCCATCCAATTTAGAGCAAGCTCTACGGTAGGATGTAGTGAGTAAGTGTGTGCACCTACTGTAAGGGCAGAAACAATAATTACAGCTATAACAAATGATTGAAATATCTTGCTTTTGTCTATACGCTGAAACAACTTTTGTAACTGCGACATCATAGTAATAGATCCTTTGGATATTAAGATTTTATGGCGCTAATATACAATAGTATCGTAATAATTTAACGCTTTTTCGATATAGAAAGTGTAAGGAAATTTAATGTTTATCAATAAACTAAAAAGCAGCGCATTACTTATTATTGGATCATGTGTTTTGGCTGGCTGCAGCTCTGATGCACGTTTTCATGAATTACAATCGGCGCGCCTTGATGAGTGTAACTATAAAGCTGACAAAGAATATTACGAATGTCTAGATAAACAAGACTCTAACTACGAAGAGTTTAAAAAACAGCAACAAGCCCAGACTAAATAAGTAACCTTTATATTTATGACTAAAACTCAAAAACAGCGCGATAAGCAAATTCGCTTAGCGCTTACTAATGCATGCGAAGCAATTAAAGAAATGGTAATTGGTTTTGATTATCTAACGCATACAGTTGATTTAAATAACGAAGTAAACACGTTAAAAGTACAATGTTACTTTATTGATGAGGTAGCCCGTGAAGATGCAAAACCGCAACTTGATGAGTTAACGCAGATTATACTTAGCCAGCTAGCAGCTATTAAGTTGAACGCAAAACCAGCACACATCTCATTTTTAGCCAATTAACAGCGGTTTAGTTGGTATGACATCACATGGACGTTATAATTAGATAAATTATTTTTAGGGTTTAAATTATGGCTGTTCCTTCGCGTTCGCAAATTTCACCAGGTACCACAGTAAATATTGTATTAAAAGAAGATCAACGCAGCGGCACATTAACAGAAGGTGTTGTTGAGCGCCTTTTAACAAAATCACCAAATCACCCACACGGTATTAAAGTACGTTTAGAAGATGGTCAAGTTGGCCGAGTAAAAGAGATTTTATAATGGCAACGTTAACAGAGCAGGCTTTTTGGGATTTAGTAACAACGCCTGATTTAGGGCTCGATCCGCAAAGTGTGAGCGATAACCTAAAAACTAAACTTAATGATTTAAGCGATCAGCACCTTATTGATTTTGATAAACACTTTGGCATACATATGCGTAAATGTTTTACCTGGGATTTGTTTGGTGCCGCTTTTGTGATGGCTGGATGTAACGACGATTACGGTTTTAGCGAGTTTAGATGTTGGTTAATTTCGCGCGGTAAAACAGTATTCGAAAACGCTTTAGAAAATGCTGATTCGTTAGCGCAGTGTACACCTGTTTATTACTTAAACGAGCAGCCTTACCCGTATATTGATGAGTATGATTTAATAGCCGGTTTATTATTTGAAGAACGCAGCGAAGACGAATTACCGTTTATTCCATCAGGCAGTGATGAACCTAAAGGTAAACGTTTTAAAGACAAACCTAAGTTCTTAAAGCAAAGCTACCCTTTATTATTTGCAAAGTACTGGCAATAAAACAAACAGTAATTTGAGCGCTATTCAAACAATTTTATGAGTTCAATTTCCCTTCAAGTAAGCGCATTGATATAAATCGTTTTGCTGTTTAAGCACGTATTAACTAAAGTACTTAACAGCAAAATGGTTTGTAATGCAGTATCTAGGATGAATCTTTGTGGATTTAAATGTGTTCAATCTAAGGGATTTATTTGCGGCACGAGGTTTGTAACCTAATGGGCTCGGTAATTGCTCTTGCGTTATCTTACTGGCTTACACACATGTAAGAATCAGTATAGTCGAGCAAAGCTCCCTTAGCTGCTCGTGTCTTGGTTCCTGAATACGACTTCTCTCCTTTTATAGTAAATCTCTGTTATAGTTGTTAAAAGTTATAAAAGCTAAGTGATTAGGCATTTTGCTATTATTTAACACGCTGACTCACGAGGATACACCCACGAAATGAAATATTTAACACTCGCTTTATTAACACTCGCTTTATTAACTGTCGCTTTTACAAGTGCAAATGCTTTTTCTGAGCCGAGTAATAAAACACGATTTATACCGCTTTTAAAGTCAAAATTGGGGGCCTACGAAGTTGTGTCGAGCAACTCAGGGTTATGCGTTAACAGCAATTTGAGTTTGACAGATGAAAGTGATTTAAGTGCTGGTTTTAAACTTGGTGAGCAAATTGTATTTGGATCGCTCCACAATGGTACCCGAACCATTAAAAAACCAAACTTTTGCTTTATAACCAGCACGCTTAAATATAAAAGTGATGGCCTTGAAAACGGCTTAAGAATGAGCCGTTGTGAAAGCCCTGCAAACGAAAAAACAATCAGTCAAAGTATCAAATTTTTAGCTGATAACACACTCAAATATACATTGAGCGAACCCAATGTAGAGTGCACATTTAAAAAAGCAGATGGGAGTAAATAAAGCATCTAGTAAGTAGCAAATCATTCGCAGTATATTTTAGGGATATCGCGCCAACGCGTAGTGTACTGCGGCGACAAAAAATCACGGTTCATGTGCCACCGGTCATTTAATTTACTACTTGCAAGGCTTAGCATTCCTTTTCCGTATCGATTGTTAATTGTGTCTAAGCATTGCATAAGTTTTGGATTATCAGGGCTTTTATTAAATAAGTCATTTTGCTGAAACTGTTCTGATATTAGCTCTACCGCACCCACACCACACTTATAAAACCGTATACCGGGTTGGTAAATCTTATTAAATACCTCAGATACAGCATTAGCCATCACGCAGGTGTCGTTAGTGGGTGAGGGGAACTTATACACAAAATACTTTTTATAATATCTATTTTCGTGCGCGCCACTGGCTGCAAAAATATAAAGCTGGTGAGTGAGCGAGTGTTGCGCTCTTAATTTATTAGCCACTGTGGTTACATGGTTAATTAGCGCTGTTTTAAGTGCTGTTGGCTCACATATGCGCTCTCCAAAACTACGGGTCGAATAAATCTCCCGCTTATCTTGTCGTACATCATCCCAGTTTAAACATGTTATCCCGTTAAGCTCGCTTACTGTGCGTTCAACAACCACACTAAATGCACGGCGCATTGCTCTAGGGTTTTGCTGAGCAAGATCCCAGGCGGTGTGTATATTCATTATTTTAAGTTTTTTAGCTAGCCGCCGGCCTATTCCCCACACATCTTCGCAGCTCATTCTTTGTAAAATAGCTTGGCGAGTTTGTTCGCTATTTATTACTGCTACACCATTAAAACCACTGAGCTTTTTAGCGGCATGGTTAGCGGCTTTTGCTAAAGTAGGGGTCGGGCCAAAACCAACACCTACAGGAAGTTTTGTTTCGCGCCATACTGTGCGTCTTATTGTATGACCGTATTCATGCCAGTCTTTAATTAATGATGTGTAGCCATCAAAGTGCAAAAACGATTCATCAATACTGTATATGTGCTGTGTATCGCAAAAGCGAGCGATGATGTTCATCATTTTGTCGCTTAAATCAGCATAAAGCTCGTAATTACTAGAGCGAATAACAACGTTGTTTTGCTCAAGTAAATGCTTAACTTTAAAGTACGGGCCAAATTTAGGAATATTTAAGCGCCGAGCAATAGGGCAAATAGCGCATACACAGCCATCGTTATTGGTAAGTACAACCACGGGTTTTGATCGAATAGCAGGGTCAAATACTTTTTCGGCACTGGCATAAAACGACACAGCATCAACTAAGGCATACATTTTAGTAACTCTGGGCTTTGCCTGTGCATTCTTATTGATAGCGTTACTACGCCTTCGAGCTGAAACTCGTCTGCAGAGGTGAGTTGTACAGGCTTATGTAAAGAAGACGCTGAAAGCAGCCGCGCATTGGTTTTATCAAGCAGTTTGCATACAAAAAGACCATTTAAGTTAGCAACAATAACGTCACCATTTTCTGCAGGCTCTGCACGGTCGATAACTAATAAGTCCCCTTCAAAAATTCCGACTTCTTGCATAGAGTTACCCGATGCTAGGCCAATAAAGGTAGCATTTGGGTGCTTTATTAAAAGCTCATCAAGGGTTACACCTAGCTCGGTGTACTGCGCTGCGGGCGATTCAAAACCACACACGCCTGCTTCTATATAAATGGGAATGACAAACATAACACAACCTAAAACGCATATACTGTATAAGTGTACAGTATATGCGTTTTGTGTAAGTTATGCCAAGAAATGTATAACCGATCAATCCATATTTTTGATCATTTGCTGTGCGATATCTAAAAAGTCTTTGATTTGCTGAGGGTTTAAGTTTTTACACATTTGATTATTTATTTTCTGCTCTGAGGCTAATAACTTATCAAAAAGAACTTTACCTTGCTCTGTGAGCGACAAAATAAAGCAGCGCTTATCGTGCTCACTTGCCTGTTTATTTATTAAATTTAAGTCAATAAGATCTTTAATTAAACGTGCTATTTGCGCTTTGTCGCGCTGCGTTTTAGTAACAATATCGTTAGCCGTACAGTTATTTACGCTCGCAATAATATGTATGCAGCGTACGTGCATAGCATTAATACCAAGTTCGCCTGCGTTAATTGCTTCACGAATTGTAACGCGGTAATTTTGCATCAATTCAAATAGCGTATTTGATAAAGGTGTATTCATAAAACTCTCAATATAGTTGACAAAGTCAATTAATTTGTTATAGTTGATTTTATCAACCAATGGGGCGTTGTGCAATTAAACATGTAATAAACCTTCTGAGGAGATCAAAATGAGTAGAAAAGTACGTCGTGCAACCGTAATAAGCACAACAGCGATAGCTCCGCATTTAAAGCGTTTGGTTGTTGGCTCAGATGAGTTTCATGATTTTCCTGCGGATCAACAAGGTGCGTACGTAAAAGTACTATTACCACATGCTGGACAAGATGAGGTTGAAATTGACCTCAAAGCAGCTGAACCTGCACCTAAGCGCTCATATACAATCAGAGCGATTGATACTATTAACCATACAATTACGCTTGATTTTGTCGTCAATCAGCATCGTGGTATCGCAACTGATTGGGCTAAACAAGCAAAACCTGGTGATAAACTCGCAATTGCAGGCCCTGGCCCTAAAAAGTTGGGTGATTTTAGTCAGTCGCAGTATTTGATGATTGCTGATTTAACCTCAGTTAATGCTATTAACGGCTATTTACAACAACTACCTGCAACAGCTGATGTTGATGTGGTCATACACGTTACAGACTCCCAAGATATCATCAAATTAGATACAATAGAGGTGCATACTAAACATCGTATTAAGTGGTTAGTTACGACTGAGCCACAAATAGAGTTAGTAGAGCAGGTCGCGCACTGTTTAAATAAGTACACGGGCACACCATTAATTTTTATGGGGCTTGAAGGCTCACTTGTGCGCACAATTCAAAACCTTGCGAAAGAGCAGTTTGCGGTCCCCAGTGCAAAAATAGTGTGTTCAGCGTATTGGAAGCGTGGCATCGATGCCGATGGCAAACCAGCCCCTTAGCCATAAGTGAATGTTGTAGTAATGATAAATTAGAGTGCATACCCATGAGAGGAAGTTTACTTAAACAAAATAAGCGTCTCACAGCACTTACTTTAGAATAAGTAAACTTAGGTATGCACTCAGGTTCGGTGTCGAGACGTTAAAGAGTCTTAACTAATCGATTTAAGCATTTAACTTCTAGCGGGCTAAATAAAGCGCTAACTGCATTAGTAGTTTTTGATTGTCGCAATGTTAATCTCGACAATTGCTCCACGCTTTTGGATCACTTGGGCGGCCAGTAAATTACCCGCTTGTGCACATTGTTTTATAGGTTGCTCTGTTAACCACTGGGCTAAAAAGCCGGCGTTAAATGAGTCACCTGCGGCGGTAGTGTCGATCACTTTTTCTACAGCGACAGTATTAAACAGCTCGACTGAAATTGAATTATCAAGGTGTTTTTTACTGTATTGGCAGCCATCCGCGCCGAGTTTTACAACGACCTCATGAGCGCCTTGTTGGTGCAAACGCTCGGTACATTGCGCAACATTACTATCTCCCCATAATTGTGCTTCATCGTCAAAGGTCACTAATGCTAAATCGGCTAGTGCGTATGCTTTATTATTGGCAAGGTGGCAGTGCATTTTGCTTGACCATAATGCAGGGCGATAGTTGCTATCATAAATAATTTTTATGCCTTGCTGTTTTAGTAACGCTAAATGGCTGAGTAAAGTATGGCAATCTTGCTCTGCTAAGATTGCCAGCGAGATCCCCGATAAATAAATAGCATCAACTTCGGCAAGGTTGGTTAGTACTTTTTTAAAATCAGTATGTTGCAATAAATATTTAGCGGCTGAGTCGCTACGCCAATACTGAAAAGTACGCTCCCCTGACACATCGTTTTGAATCATATACAAACCTGGTTGTTTGTTATGACTGAGCAGCACATTGTCAGTATTAATATGGTGAGCTTGCCATTTTTCAATCAGTGCACGACTTAGTGGATCAGTGCCCATGGCACTGACGTAATTGACGTTTACTTCATTGCCTGCGAGTTTTTTTAAGTAAATGGCGGTATTCATGCTGTCGCCGCCATAATTTTGTTGCATAGCAGTAAATGGTTGGCCGCTAAGCTCAACCATACATTCGCCAATAATTGCGATGGACTTAGGTGTCATTTATAACGTCACTCCTTTTTTCCAAATAGCGACTTCACGAATGTCGTTTATTTCATTGCAAGTTGGTTGGCCGTTTACGATGTTGACTAGCAGTTCAACAAACTCCCCGTGAACTTGCTCCATTGAGACATCGTTAATTAAAACGCCAGCGTCAAAATCTATCCAGCGTTTTTTCTTATTGGCAAGTTCTGAATTAGTAGCAATTTTTAACGTTGGCACAAATCCACCATAAGGCGTACCGCGGCCAGTGGTAAATAACACCATATGACAACCTGCAGCACCAAGTGCGCTGGTGGCAATAGGGTCGTTACCTGGTGCATCTAATAGATTTAATCCAGGTATTTGCAGGCGTTCACCATAGTGTAAAACCGCTTGTACTTTACTGGTGCCGGCTTTTTGCGTACACCCTAATGATTTATCTTCTAAGGTAGTGATCCCGCCTTTTTTATTACCTGGCGACGGATTTTCATAAATAGGTTGATTATGAGCTTTGTAATAACCTTTAAAGTTATTAACCATGTTAACGAGCTTGTTAAAGGTTTCCTCGTCTTTACAGCGCGACATTAATAAAGTTTCAGCGCCAAACATTTCAGGTACTTCGGTTAATACCGTTGTGCCACCTTGAGCAATTAAATAATCTGAAAAATAACCCAGCATCGGATTCGCTGTGATACCAGACAAACCATCGCTGCCACCACATTCAAGGCCAAACTTTACTTCAGATAAAGTACCTGGTTGACGTTTATCTTGTTTTACTTGGGCATAAATTTGTTCAAGTAGCGCAACGCCTTCTTCAATTTCGTCATCAGCTTGTTGGGTGATCAAAAACTTAATTCGGCCTTCATCGTAATCCCCTAAGCCATCACGAAATGCCGGTAATTGATTATTTTCACAGCCTAAGCCAACGACTAAAGCACCACCTGCATTAGGGTGCAGTGCCATATTTTGTAGCAGTATCCGTGTTGTGTCTAAATCATCGCCTAGCTGAGAGCAGCCAAATTGGTGAGGGAAAGCATAAATGCCATCTATCTCTAACTGTGGGTTACGTTGTTTAAACTCTTTGATCATTTGATTGATCATGCCATTAACGCAGCCAACCGTAGGGATCAACCAAATTTCATTACGAATACCGACTTCGCCATTTTGACGACGGTAAATATTAACAGCAGGTGAGGGCGTTGCTTCACTTTGCTCAATAAACTCAGGAATATACTGATAATCTAACTCATCATTAAGCGTGGTTTTAACGCAGTGGGTATGCACCCAACCGCCTTTTTGTATATTCTCTAGAGCAAAGCCTATCGGCGCACCGTATTTAATAACGTTTTCTTGTTTATTAATATCACGTAGCGCGACTTTATGACCTTTATCAATGTTCTCATTGACTAAGAGCTCTTCGTTATCAACGGGCAGTATTTCACCGGCACTGATATTTCGCATTGCAATAGCAACATCATCGGTTGGATGTAATTTTATTAGTGCTTTCATGTTATTGGCCTAATTGTTTAGTAAGCGTAGCAGCAACACCGTCGGTGAGCATAGTACGTAGGTGAGTTGTAACGGTGGCAGTCAATTCAGGAAGTTCATTTAAATCACTTTCCCAATGCCATTTTGCACCTAACACTTGTTCTACAAGGGCTGTTAATGACAATGCATTGTTATCAAAGTCATGCCAAAGCGTATTAAATAATTCTAACCATTGTGGTGCGTCGCTTAATTCAATCGGTTGGTCATTACGTAGGCCTTTATACATCAAAATTTGCCCTGCAATAGCCAATGCCATCATATTTGGAACCGCGTTATTAGTTGCTACATAAGTATGTAACTGCGGCAAAATACGGGTCTTAAATTTAGTCATACTGTTGAGTGAAATAGACAGTAATAAATGGCAAATATACGGATTTCTAAAGCGGTTCAGTACATCATTGGCAAAGCGCTTTAATTCATCTTCAGGTAAATCAAGAGTGGGAATAATTTCAGCAAAGATTAATTGCGTTAGGTATTTTTCAAACAAAGGATCGGCCAGCGCATCGCCCACAGAATCAATGTTCGCCATGTAAGCTAGTGGCACTAAAGCCGTATGAGCACCATTTAAAATACCGACTTTTTGTTGTTTGTAAGGTGAAATATCATCAACAATTTTTATATTTAGATCACTGTCTTGCAAGCATAATAATTGTGCTAGATGCTGCGGTCCTTGAATAACAAACAAGTGAAAGTACTCAGCGGTCACCATAAAGTTATCTAAATAACCTAACGATTCTTGTAGTTGTTGATGCTCATCACGGGGGAAGCCGGTGACAATACGGTCAACTAAGCTTGAGCAAAAGTGGTTAGCTTCATTCAACCAGCTTGAAAACGCCTCAGGTAGTTGCCAAAGTTGGCAGTATTGAAACACGATTTCTTTGAGTTTCTCGCCATTGTAGTCAATTAACTCACAAGGGATGATCACCATACCGCTGTCAGCTGAGCCGTTAAAGTGATTAAAGCGATGGAACAACCACTGCGTTAATTTAGCTGGGAATGCCTTAGCGGGAGCGTCGTCGAGTTTATCAGTATCAATATATTCAATACCAGCTTCAGTGGTATTTGAAAAAATAATTTTCAGATCCGGATTCTCAGCTAATGCCATATAACGCGGAAAATCTTTATAGACAGGAATTTCTTCATTGATTGAACTAATAATACGATGATCGGCGACGGTTTCACCTTGCTCGTTTAAGCCACGAATAATAGTGGTATACAAACCGTCTTGAACATTAAGTAAAGGAATTGCGTCATAATCAATAGGACGAATAACTGCAACGCCGGCGTTGAGAACACTTGTTTCATTGAGTTTATCAATTTGCCAATCGATAAATGCACGCAAGAAATTCCCCTCACCGTATTGCATTATTTTTGTTGGGTATTTGTCTTTATTAAAGTTTTTTCTATTCAGTGCTTGCATAATAAGAACCTATAAACGTTATATGGGCTGATTGATATTTATATCTTAGTCATATTTGCCACCGGTGGCAAATAGTATTTGACAAATTGCCACCGGTAGCGAAGAATAAGTGTTAACAAGTTTAGTTAATTCAATTTACATTGAATTAGTAATTACGTAATAAATACTTTAATACAGGAGTTTAAAATGACAGCCACCTTGTTTGATCTAACTTTAAAAACAGCACTCGTCACCGGTGCAAGCCGCGGCCTGGGTCAACAAATTGCACTGGGTTTAGCCGCTGCTGGCGCAAAGGTTATTTGCAGTAGTAGCAAAGAGCGTGGCTGCCAAGCAACGTGTCAGATGATCGAAGAACGTGGCGGTGTGGCTTTTGATTATGCTGCTGATTTGAGTAATGCAGACTCAGTTAATGCATTAGCAAACAAAGCGTTAACGGAACATGGCGAAATAGATATTTTGGTCAATGTTGGCGGCACTATATTTCGCAGCCCAGCGGTTGACTACCCGTATGAGCAGTGGCAGAACGTGATGAAAGTAAACCTTGATGCCAGTTTTTTATTGGCCCAAGCGGTTGCGCCAAACATGATCAAACAAGGGTTTGGAAAAATAATTAATATTGCCTCAATGCTGTCATACAGCGGCGGTATGACAGTACCAGCATATACCGCGAGCAAACATGCGGTAGCGGGTCTTACTAAAGCGCTGGCAAACGAATGGGCGCAACACAATATTCAGGTTAATGCTATTGCGCCAGGTTATTTTAGAACCGACAACACCCAAGCATTACAAGATGATGCCGCCCGTAATAGTGAAATTGAAAAGCGTATCCCTGCGGGGCGTTGGGGTGAAGCAGAAGACTTAATTGGTTCAGCCATATTTTTATCTTCAACAGCCAGTGACTATGTCAATGGCCATATTCTTGCCGTTGATGGTGGCTGGTTAGCACGATAATTTTTAATTTTAGGTAGCATGTTATGAACACACAAATAGAGTCACGTTATGCCGTTGGTCCAAATGAAGTTAAAGGCTATGACACCCAACAGTTAAGAGATGAGTTTTTGGTCGACAAACTCATGCAAGAGAACACCATTTATTGGTTATACACTCACTACGAGCGTTTTATGGTGGGCAGTGCGGTGCCAACCAGCGCACCGCTTAGGTTAGAAACGGTAGACAACTTAAAAGCAGCAAACTTTTTAACGGGTAGAGAGCTTGGTGTGATCAATGTTGGCGGCAGCGGCACGGTGACTGCTGATGGAGAAGATTTTCAGCTTGGCTATAAAGATGCCTTGTATTTAGGTAAAGATACCAATGAGGTGCTGTTTACTAGTCATGACAGTGGCAATCCGGCAAAATTTTATCTTAATTCTGCACCAGCTCACCACAAATATCCAAATAAGTTAGTGACACGTAATGATGCCAATGTATTGCATTTAGGTGCGCTTGAAACCTCCAATGAGCGCGATATTAATCAGATGCTGATCAATACCGTAGTACAAACATGCCAACTACAAATGGGGCTAACGGAATTAAAACCAGGCAGCGTCTGGAATACCATGCCAGCTCATCAGCATGATCGTCGCAACGAAGTGTATTTTTATTTTGAAGTGCCAGAGCAGCAAGCGGTGTGTCACTTTATGGGCGAGCCGACTGAAACTCGCCATATTTGGGTACATAACGAGCAAGCAGTGGTATCGCCACCATGGTCAATTCACTCAGGTGCTGGCACACAAAACTACAGTTTTATTTGGGGCATGGCAGGCGAAAACCTCGATTATGATGATATGGATAAATATCAACCGGGCGAGCTGAGATAATCAGCTCTTTCATGATCATATAGCGATAAGAAGAAATAATAATGAATAGAAATCTTCTCATAAAGATAATGCTGTTTTTGTCGTTATTTTTGCTAACTAGTTGCAGCGATGACAAAAAAACAGTGCGATTAACTTTGGCACATACATTAGACACGCGCCATGTGGTGCATCAAGCAATGGAATATATGGCTGAACGTTTGGCATTTTATTCAAATGGCACAATGGAAATTGTTATCTATCCAGGTGGTCAGTTGGGGTCTGAACGTGAACTCATTGAACTATTGCAAATAGGTAGCTTATCAATCACTAAAGTATCGGCAAGCCCGCTGGAAGGCTTTGTACCTGAGATGAAAGTGTTTGGCATTCCGTATTTGTTTCGCGATAGTGAACATTTTTGGCGTGTACTTAAAAGTGACTTAGGCACCGAGCTACTTAATAAAGTAAGCACTGCAAGGCTTAAAGGTTTGGGATATTACGATGCAGGCAGCCGCAGCTTTTATACCACCAATGGCGCGATTAATACCCCGGATGATTTAATAGGAAAAAAAATTCGCGTGTTAAATAGCCCTACAGCTGTGGCGACGGTACAAGCGTTAGGCGGCGCTGCAGCACCGATTGCATGGGGCGAATTGTATGCCGCACTGCAACAAGGTGTAGTTGATGGCGCAGAGAATAATCCGCCAAGCTATTACTTATCTCGTCATTACGAAATCGCTAAATATTATTCGCTGGACGAACATACGTTTGTTCCTGATGTGATTTTAGCAAGCTTAAAAGTTTGGAACTCACTTAACAATGAACAACAACAGTGGTTAACCCAAGCAATGGCCGACTCAGTTGAGTACCAACGTTCATTGTGGCAAAACGCATCTGATGAGGCGCTTAAAGCCGTGATCGCAGAAGGCGTACAAGTGACTTATCCTAATAAACAAGCGTTTCAAGATAAAGTGGCTGATTTTCATGCTTCGTTCGCTGATACAGCGGTTGCAGCTCACATAAAAAAAATAAAAAGCATGTAGGAGCAAACAATGCGACAACTCAACACACACTTAAATCGCATCATCGAGCGATTACTGATTTTGGCCATGATAGCAATTGTAACCGTTGTTTGTTGGCAAGTATTTTCACGATTTATTTTACGTGCACCGAGCTCATACACCGAAGAGTTAGCGCGTTTTATCCTGATTTGGATTGGGGTATTGGGCGCATCTTACGCGTATCGCACTAAAGCACATTTAGGACTTGATCTGTTTTATCAAAAAATGATCCCGTCACTTAGGTATAAGTGTTCATTTTTAATCGAAATCTGCGTGCTGATCACAGCATTAAGTATTTTTGTTTATGGTGGCAGCCAATTGATGATGTTGAGCTTTGAATTAAAGCAAACCTCAGCGGCGCTTGAGATCAACATGGGTTATGTGTATGTCGTTTTACCGCTAAGCGGGGTGTTGATTGTGATTAATTGCATTGAAAACCTGATCAATTATGCACAGCAAACATTCACGGAGGAAGCGTAATGGACTTAACAGCCATCGTTTTAATTATTTGCTTTTTTGCTTTATTGTTAATTAATGTACCTATTTCTTTGTGTATTGCGCTATCAACATTAGCAGCGCTATTAATGCACATTGATTTTACGCCTGCCACCACGACCATAGCCCAGCAAATGGCCGGTGGCATTGATAGTTTCGCATTATTGGCAATCCCATTTTTTATCTTGTCTGGATTGATAATGGGTCAAGGCGGCATTGCTAAACGGCTGATTGAATGTGCTATGGCGATGATAGGCTTTTTACCCGGCGGCTTGGCACTAGTAAATGTAATGTCGTGCATGTTATTTGGTGCAATATCAGGATCTGCCGTTGCAGCCACATCGGCGATTGGTAGTTTTATGGTGCCAGAAATGAAAAAACATGGTTACAGTGCCAGTTTTGCTGCGGCGGTTACCGCAAGTGCAGCGACTACGGGCATGTTAATACCACCGAGTAATATTTTAATTATCTATGCCATCGCCAGTGGTGGGGTGTCGATTGCGGCATTATTTATTGCCGGCTACTTACCGGGAATTTTAGTGGGGCTGGCGTTGATGATTGTTTGCGCTATTTACTCTATTCGCAACAATTACCCTGTAACAGCAAGACTGCCATTTAACATTGTGATGAAAAAAATACTCGCAGCTTTGCCAAGCTTATTGCTTATTTTTATTGTTATTGGCGGCATTATTGGCGGTGTATTTACCGCAACTGAAGCAGGCGCTATTGCCGTTATTTATGCTTTAGTACTGTCGGTATTTATCTACAAAGAAATCAATATAGCTGAAATGCCCGCTATATTACTAAAAGCTTGTGAAACAACGGCTATTGTAATGCTGATCATTGCCGCGTCATCGGGCATGTCGTGGTTATTGTCATACACACATATTCCACAGCTGGTCAGTGAGTTCTTTTTAACACTCAGTGATAATCCGATTTTAATCTTGTTGTTGATCAATCTGATTTTAATTTTGGTTGGCGCGTTTATTGATATGACACCTGCGGTATTGATTTTTACACCGATCTTTTTACCGGTAGCTGAGCAATTTGGTATGTCGCCGATTCAATTTGGTATTATGATTGTATTAAACTTATCAATTGGCTTGGTGTCTCCGCCAGTTGGGAGTGTGCTGTTTGTCAGTTGTGCGGTGGCGAAAACATCGTTACATAAAATAATTAAGCCAATGATGCCGCTGTATGCTGTGATGTTTTTAGTCTTGATGTTGGTCACATATGTACCGGCAATCAGTGAAACGTTACCGCGTTTATTTGGTTTAATCGAGTAACTAACCTGAACTTAGGATAATTTATTTGTCAGCGTTTAGGTTAACTTAATCAAACAAATCTGTGATGGAGCTCTACAGCTCCATTTTTCTTTTAAATCAAAGTAGTCAATGTATAACAAGAGCTGACTAACTACTTCTATGGATCTACGGTTAGTGTTAAACTTTGCAATCATCCTAAATAGGAACTTTTATGTCAGTAACGATTAATGATGTAGCTAAGCTGTGCGGTGTTTCAAAGCGCACAGTTTCACGTGTGATCAACCGTTCTCCCGCTGTGGGTGAAGCGACGCGGGAGCGAGTGCTTAAAATTATCAGCGAAGTTGGTTTTTCTCCTGACAAACAAGCACGGGGGCTGGCATCAAGTCGTTCTTATTTATTAGGTTTAATTTATGATAACCCCGATGCATTGTATATTGATCAGGTGCAACGAGGTGCATTAAGCGTCTGCTCTGAACTTGGCTATGAATTGGTTGTTCATCCTAGTTACTCTAAAAGTGCTGAATTTATCGACGATTGCCTGTCATTTATCTCTCGCTCTAAGCTTGATGGCGTGATTATTTTACCGCCAGTATCTGAAAACAAAGAGTTGGCTGCAGCAATTCGTGAAGCAGGTTGTCCTTATGTGCGCTTAGCATCGGTAGATTTAGATGATGCTGATAATATTGTGGTCTCAGACGAACGCGCAGCAATGAAAGAAATGGCCAGCTACTTGGTTGAACTTGGTCATAAAGACATTGGTTTTATTTCTGGACCGCAAGTTTATCGTTCTTCAATCGAACGCTTAGCTGGATTTTTAGCTGAACTGCAACAATGTAATGTGCAACTGCCAGGAAATCGTATTATTGAAGGCAAAAATAGTTACGAAAGTGGTATTGAGTGCGCTATGACATTGTTAAGCACTGAACCAAGACCAACGGCCATTGTTGCTAACAACGACGAAATGGCGGCTGGGGTATTACGGGTTGCCAGTAATTTAAATATCAAAGTACCAGAACAGCTATCAGTAGCAGGTTTTGATGATAATATTTTGGCTTCACGGATCATTCCATCGCTAACGACTATTCGAAGACCGGTACAAAATATGGCATGTTTAGCGGTACAAAAACTCATCAATAAAAGCCAATCGACACAAAGTGAAAAAATTAAATTAGATGACGTAGTCACTCCTTACTTAGTGAAGCGTGAATCTACCAACAGATGCGCTAAATAGTACCGATTGCCCCCCCCATAATAACCTTTTTGTTACAGACATATAAAGCGCCTAACTGACAGTAGGGCGCTTACTTCTATCCGTAATCCAATATACTTTTTTGATTTAATTAATGAGTTAATTAAATTTGAGGAGCACCTTTGATAAAATAGCATGAAATATCGCTGTTAAACCAAACGGCCGATATGCTGCTTAAAGCGTAAAATGCATAGCGCTCGTTTTTAATACCTGGAACATTTTAAGTGCTGTAAGCCCCGGCTGATATCAATTGTATTAAGTTACTGACCATTTATAGCGATAGATAAATACAGTGATAACAAGGCAGAAATTTTGATAGGGTGTTCTTGGCAATTACTCCTGCATTGCTCTACCTCCTGCATCTATGCAGTAGTACTTGAAAAATTACTAACTCAATTTAATAACGTTAACTTCATGCCCTCGCTCTTTAACCGCAGCGCCTGTTAATCTCTTTGTGAATTATTAACTTGAAGATTTTGTTGCGCAAAGAGAAAGGAATGATATGGATAAAAAATACCCTTGCTGTGCGGGGCAAGGGTATTGGTAACTATCAAATTGTCTTAAAGCAGCGCTTGGCTGCTCTCATTACAACTACTGAATGGTTATCTCATCCAATGTGATAGTTGCTTCACTTTCCGTTCTGAGAGTGATGAATGAGGTTGCTGTGGCTACCAACCCATCGACGGTGTACGTTTGACCAGGGACGAGCTCTTCAAGTTTTACTGAATAAAACTTTGAAGAGCCGCCATGGATCGAATTAGCGCTACCTGAGGTATTGTTATCTACATATATTTGGAAGCTTTTTGCGGTGTTACCTGCTACAGCCGCGACTTTAAAGCTCACTTGATAGTTGTTACTTAAATCAAGTAGACCCGTTGTGCTTGCATCCGCTGAGGTGGTATTCACCGCAGGGGTGGTATTGGCAATGCTAATACGTGCACCTGTCATGGTTAGTTGCCCAGCGGATACATCGATTGTGCCTGTTACACGATGAAACAGCGGGGTCCCCGTACCCGCTAAACCTGATAGGTCGCGGTAGCTATTACTAAAAAATTCGTCAGCATTTGCTGCGGCAAAATTTTCAGTAAATGGTAAACCAAGCGGCTGTTGCACAGGTGGCTCACTTGGCGCTGCAATGTCTGGGATGTCTAAATCGCTTTGATCTATTTTACCAATACCGGCATGGGCAATAACATGCGCTTTAACGTCCATTACTGGAGTTAACTTATACTCGTAAGGTGCTTGGTATGAGCTGGTGGGTGTCATACCTGTAGCAGTAACCTCTGCTGCCACATCGCCGTCAGCCACATCACCCCAAGTAACGCCTTCACCTAGGTAGTTACCAGAGGTATTCCAATAACCAATTACTTTTGAGTAAAAAGAGACCACAGGATTTTTAGTATGCTCAAAGTAGTTATTCTCAATATGTAGCTCTGCGCCCATTCGTGAGTTAATCGCGCTAGAGGTGATATTGTTATAATAGTTGTTGAATATATGGCCTAGACCAAATCTAAACAACGGAACACGCGATATGATGTTTTCAAAGCGGTTATGGTGAAAGGTAATATGACGATTCTTGTTGCTGCTCGAGTCATCATCACTGTGACCATGGAGTGACGTTTTCCAGCTATCGTGAATATAGTTATATGAAATGGTAATGTTTTCAGCACCCGATTTAGAATCGATTAAACCATCATAATAATCTTGATCAACATTTAACGATGAATAGAGTTCGTTATGATCAATCCAGATATTCGCGGTAGGTTTATTTTCATCACCTTCAATCGAAATACCATCTTTACCGCCGGTAAGTACTTCATGGATTTTTAAGTTTTGGATAATGATGTTATTAGCACGACGAATAGCAATGCCGATACCACTTAGCTCACCACGATCTGCCACACCAATGATTGAGATATTATCCATATCTTTAATTTCGATAGAAGAATTATCGCCGCCACTGTTTGCATCAGTAATGACACCGTCGACATAAATAGTCACTGGAACACCTGATGATTTTGCTTGTGCTAAAGCCGATTTAAGCGCTGTGCCATTATCAACGGTCACGACTGTTCCACCTTCGCCACCGGTTAGGTTAAAATTATAACCAGCAAAACCCAGACTATTATTCACCGGTGTAATTGCAATTGGCTCATCTGGCAAGATTGGGATTGCTAGTGGTTCAGGTGTCCAACCTTGGCCATCATTAAAGCTTGCAAAAATAGCATTACGCTCAAGTAAGTTAACCACGTCGCTGTCTTGCATAATGTAACCGCCAACACGGGCACTTAAATCAAGGGCATTACCTGCTAAATCCATGCTGCCATACTCGCGCCAGCCACTGGTAGCCGTTGCAATTTCTGGATTTGGTGCAGGTTGACTGTTAACACCTTGCACAGCCCAACCTGAGGTTGCAATGTGGGTATCAAACTTATTATTGATAAGCGTTATGTTATCGAAATATGTGTCACTACCACCACTGCGTGCAATATAGGTTGAATTATCTAACACATCATTGCCAATTGGTCCTGGGCCATGAGTAAAACTACTGTTTAAAAAGATAAAGCCAGGATCTGTTTGCACAGGTACGCGTGCTTGTAATACATAGCCTCCAGAGGTGTCTTTCGTTGGGTCATTGTCTTTAGAGTCACCTATAGTGCGTATTTCACTGCTTTCAAATAATGCGGTAACTGGGTAGCCCCAAATAAAGTCAACATTACCAGCAACTAAGCTGTTGTAGAACCAGCTATAACCTTTCAGTAATAGGGTATCTTGTTCGCTAATAAAGCTGGCATTATTAGCCACTAAACGACCATTACTATTAAAGTAAATTGTTTCAGCTTGGTTTGAATCAACCTTGTTACGCAAATGCGTGTTTTTCAATGTTAGGTTGTTGATCACTAACATATCCGCACCTTCAACTAAGAATACACCACGACCGCCACCCGGTGTGCCAGAACCTACAGGCGCACTGCCACCTGAGCCACCATTGAGTGTTTCGAAGTTTTCGTACTGAATAATAGTATTGTCTTGGCTTTGCCCTTGTATAGTTACGTTATTTTTATTACGTAAGAATAGCAGTTCATTATATACACCATCTTTGACTGAAATGGTGGTTTGCTCATCTTTAGCAAGATTTGCCATTGCAAAGTTAAGTGCACCTTGCACGGTTCTAAAGTCAGCTACACCGTCATCATCAACCAATAGTTGATTGCTTGCCGGCGTTGTCACTTTAGTGGTGAACGTCCATTGGCTATTATCACCGAGGCCAATAAAATCAGTACCGTTGAGTTGTGCGCCTAATACCACATCATCACCAATGACAACACGATAAGTATGGCCATATTCAAGCACATTATTATGCGGTTTAATGGTTAAGGTATTGCCTTCAATTGTGAGCGGGTAGTAGTACACAGAGCGGACTTTATCCTGGCCGGTGTAGCCTATCACATCGACATTTTTACCCACTTTGAGGGTATCAACAAGCGTGTTGTCGTTTTGCTTATAAATACGAACTTCACCTAAACTACCAAAGGTAGGGGCGTTATCAAAAGTAAGCGATAATTGGGTATCAACAAATTGGTTATCGCTAGCAATCGCTGGCATTACTTTAGCTGTTAAATCACCATAGTCAGCAGTTGGCATAACAAAGCCTTCTGCAACAGAGACTTTAATAGTACGGATAATACTTGGGTCTGAATCCGATACAAATGTGATCGTTGCATCGCCTGCAGCAATCGGTGTAAGGGTGATCGTATTTGCATCGATTGTAACGCTCACCACTGCTTCATTGCTTGAAGTGACCGTGTAGGTGTCGGCTGTGATACCGTCGTTTTTAATCGCTGTAACGTTGATCAACAATGGATCCATACTGGTACTTGTATCCCAATTAGGCTCTTTGTAATCAAGGGTTAACTGAATTGGCTTGATGCTAGGGTCGCCCACTTTTACATCATCAATTTCAAACGAACGATTATTCGTAAACACACCAATTAAGCCACGCGCTGTATAGCTGGTATCAGTCGCAGAGCCCATTTTCTCACCATCTAAGTATACGGTAAGTTGATCATCAATCATCTCAAATCGAGTGGTGTACCAAACGCCGTCTTCTGTAGCGCCTTTTTCACCGAGTAAGATTGGTGATTTTGTTTGCACTGGACGCGCAATCGACCCTTCGCTACTAACGGCGACTTCCACTTGCGTACTGCTTGATGAGTTTTGCACATTTAAGCCACCGGCGTACCAATTACCGGCATTTAAATAGCGTGCCATCAAAAAGATCTGCTTATTGGCCGTGGTAGAGTTCTGACGTGGGCGAATTTTCGCTTCAACAAAGTAGTTACCTGTCGAAGGCACGTTTGCCATAGCTTCTTCAGTGGCTAAAATTAGCTCGCCCCCAGCTCCGCCTGCGGTGTATCGCATCATGTTATTACCCATGATATCAAGTACATCAAACTCACCCATTGGGGCTTCAGTGTTATCTGGATTGGCTAAAATTTGCCAATTATTTAAATCACCATTGGCAAAATCATCACAAAAATACAGTTCAGGTGCATCCGTGCAGCTAAATACAGATGGATCTTTAACATACTCAACTCTGAGGTTATTGATAACCACAGTGCCGCCTGTTTCGGTACGTAACTGTAAAAATGAATTTTTAGTCGCAAGCTTTCCGGGTACTGTTAAAGTTTGACCAGCAGTAAGCGAGTTGATCAATTCATTATAAAAACGTGAGTCATTACCATGGATTGATTTAGAACTGCTTGATGAGTTGTTATCCACATAAATTTGGAACTTATTATCACCTTCAGGGTCACTTATACTGACAATATCCATCACCACTTGATAAGGACGAGACAAATCCAGCGCTCCACTGGTGGTGGTATCCGTTGCTGCTGTTTCAATACCTGGGGTGGTGTTACCTAATGTGAAACGACCTCCATTGAGTTCTAATCCAGTATCAATCACAGTGACTGAGCCGCCTGTTTTGCTAAACATGGGGATTTCATCGCCGTTTGCATCAATAATTTTTTGATGATCAACAGAGAAAATATCCGCAGTAAGTGCGGTAAAGTCAGTGGTAATTGGTAATTCTACTGTTGGGATCTCACCTTCCACAGGAGGATCAATCGGTGGTTCAACCGGCGGTTCAACATCTGGTACGTCGGTTGCCACTGTTTCAATGGTTAAGTTATCAATGACAATCATTGCCGCTGAATCAGTGCGTATTTGGAAATATGAATTTTTAATCTCAGGATTTAAAATACCGCGGGCATCGACATGAGTCAGATCAGGGCCAGTATTTACATCTTCGCCTGGAATGTAGGTATATGAAAACTGTTGACCTGCAGGGGTGTTGGTTTCGTTTATGTCTTTACCATAAAACTTTGAAGCGCCACCATGCACTGAATTACTTTGACTGGCAGTATTATTATCAACATAAAGCGATAATCCACCAGCACTATTATGAGAAACAACATCAAAGCTAATGGTAAACCCTTCGCTTAAATTATAAATCCCCACACCTGAGCTATCAGTCGCTGTTGATTCTTTGCCGGGCAGGGTATTACCGATGGTAATACGGTCGCCTTCAAGAATTAGTTGGCCTGCTACATCGTCAATTTTTGCACTACCGCCACTTTTAAAATATAACGGGCCGCTGCCTTGCTCATCCGATAAGCTTTTATAGCTCGATGAGAAAAATGTTTCAGTGTCAGTATCAAACTCTTCAATTAAGGCTAAACCAGCTTGCTGAGCTAAATCGTTGAGTTTGATTAACTCTTCTTGAGCTTGTTGTTCGGAGAACACTAAAATATTGTTTTTAGCATCATCATTACTATCACAAGTAAGCACCAGTGTTGCCAATGCACTTGGATCGCTGGTGGCACAAACACTATAGGTATTATTAACCGTATTATGGGAACGAGAAATTATATACTCTGTGGTAGCTGATTCGCCTTCACCTGAGGTCAGTGCAAGTACGCGATTACCAAATAAAAACGAATAATTGCCTGTTACTGTTTCGCTACCATCCACTACTTGGCTGAATGTGCCACTAAGGTTTGCTTCATCAACGGGTGTTAATATCAACTGTGCAATACTTGCCTCACTGCCTTGTACTAATGGGTTATACAATGTTCCGCTAAAATCGGCAGTATTAAATGCTAAAGGTTGGGTGCTGTTGTATTGCTTAAAAATAAAATCAACAAAGTGCACAATCGCTTGATCAGCTGGAATTAAGGTATTATTAGCTGAGCCTGCATCAGCGAGCCACGCATTAACGTTTGCCTCAAACTCATCGCTACTAAAATAGTCCGTAATCGTTTGTCCTTCGGCTAAAGTCATAACGGCTGCTTGTGCTGCTTGCTCGCTGATGGTGATGCCATTGCTAGGATCACCATCAACATCTAGTGACTGTAATAAACGCAAACTATTAATAACAGCAGGATGAAACACGGTATCTGTCGAAAATAAAGCAAGTGGAGTTAATACATTGGCGGCAGAGACCGTAGGGAAGGTAAGTGCACCAATTGAGAAATCGATAGCTTCACCTCTAAAGTAATCGAATTGTCCATTTGCGTTTGTTACACCATTGCTTATTGATGGGCTGTTGTAGGTTAAACCAGCAACAGGGCTGTCAACAAATATCCCTTGCACTGGTGGTAACGGAGCTTCTTTGACATTGATAGAACTATCTTCACCGCAGCCTGCTAAGATCGCGGTGATCAGCAAACACGATGGTATTTTTATTGTATTATTCATGCATCCCTCCAAGGATGAAAGCGCGTCATTAACGCGTTAATTGTGTGTGAAATTAACGTTTTTCATTATTAGTAGCTGTTAATAAAATTTATAATTCATACCTAACTGGAACGTACGACCATAATCTTCACGTTGATAGAGGATTTCACCACCGGATAAATCATTACCTTTGAAATAACGTAAATCTGCTTCATCGGTTAAGTTAATCGCGTCAAAATACACGCTGAGGCTTTTCGTAAAATCATATTTCACTTTCATATCAAAGGTTAAGATATCGTCTTGGTATATATCAGCCCATGACTTACAGGTATGTGGGTCTGATACAGAAGCTGATACTGGACAAGAGCCAACCTCTTCAAGGATATCTGAGCGGTAATTACTAATTAGGCGTAACGAGAAAGTCTCATCTTCCCAACCAACAGCAATGTTACCGGTGATATCTGCTTGGCCTGGTAGCTGCATTTTGTCTTGACGAATAGTGGCGTCGAGTTCGGCTTCACTTTTTACAAAGGTCATATTACTTTGCCAAAATAAGCCATTTTCGAAGAACTGATTGTAACTAAGCTCAATCCCGTAGACTGTGGCTTTATCACCATTGAGGGTGATATCAACCTGATTTAGAGCAAGATCTTGAGGAATTGCAAAATTAGATACTTGGTTTACAGGTAAAGTAAGCGGGAGCTCATCTATGCTCATTTGAATACCGGTGACATCGACGATGAAGTTATCAATATTTTTGTAAAATACTGCAGCTTCCATAAATAACTCTTTTGATGGATACCAGCCAAACGAAGCGTCAAAGTTATCCGAAGTCATTGCCACCAAATTTGGGTTACCTACTTGTAACGCATTGTCTGGCCCTAAAATATAGCCTTGTAAATCAATTGCGCTTTGTCCATCTGGTGAGTTGTAGCATTCATTAGTCGTTGGATCACATAAACTAATATCACTATCAAAACGCGCATAACCACGCGCTTGCTTAAACGAAGGGCGGGTATAACTAGTCCACAGTGATGTACGAACCAACATTTCAGGATTTGGTTCGTAGCGTATATGAATACTTGGGAAAAATTCACTGTAGGTAATGGATGCCTCAGGTAAAGGTACCGAAATATCTAAGGTGTGATCACCGCCAAAATTCCAATCATCATTTGATAATGACATATAACCGGTTGATGAAAATTCGGTATGTGCATAGCGTACACCGGTAATAACACTGACCTGCTCTGATAGCTGCAGCTCAGTCATAATATAAGCTGCGTAGGTATCTTCGTATAAGGTATAGTCTTCTTTGGTGCTGTCAATTGACACCTCGCCACCGGTGGCACTGTCGCGCGTAATTTTAGTTGAGTCAACTATGTACTCAAGGTCTTCGTTGCTAACAAAAGGATAGGTAAATAAGCCACCCTCAGGAACCGCAAAGTTATAATCAGTAACATTTGAGTTGGCGACTGTAATGCAGGTTTCATCCGTTCCACAATCGAGAGGGTTTATTGCATAGCTCCAGCGATCTTTATCACGGAAGTGTTCGCGTTCGTTATAAGTGCCACCAATTTTAATGAAATTAAGGTACTCAAAATCAAAGTCTTTTTGTAAGTTTAACTTGATACTGGTGACTTCATCAGTGCGGACACTGTCTTCCATAAATAAGTTGTCGTATTCCATATTTGATAAATCGCTGATATCACCATCGGCTTCACCGGCAAAAACATCATTATCTGGATCTAACGCAAAACCACCTAAGGCAGCAGCTTCTTCAGGAGTTAGCACCTGTGCAACAATATTGTTTTTAGTTGCTTGACCGTAAACGATATTCTCACGCTCACGAAACTGAACTCGGCGATCCCCCACTGATTTATCATCTGTTTTTGAATACGCATATTCATAATCTACGCGTAAAGTGTCGGTAATATAGTTTTCACCACCGATACTGTAATTGGTTGTAGTCGTTTCACCTTCCTGAATGAAAAATTGGTTATAAATATCGATATCAGACAGGGCAAACTCTTTTGTATCAGCATTTACATAAATAATTTCATCGGCTTGGTCGCCATTATAAAAGTTATAAAACTCTCTTTGTGCAACGTCATCATCAGTGTAATTAGAGTAGTTACCTCGTATGTAATAAAAACTGTCTGCGGTTGGCTTAAACTCAACATTTAAAGTTGCGGTGGTACGTGTTCGATCAGCAATTTCACGGCGGTTTTCGAGTTGCGCGGGGATCAATATTTCTGGTGCAACACCTAATTGCTCTTCACTGAGGCCAATGCCACCTTGTAAAAAGTTTAATTCTCGAGTGCTATGATGGCGTACCTCATCTACTTGAGTTTTCCTATCTTCATAAGAAAGTGCAAAACCAACGCCTATTTTTTCGTCTAAGAATAGCTGTGTGCCATCAAGGCTAAACTTTGGCGAGTGTTCTTCTCTGAGTTCACTGTATGAATCTTGCAGCTTCATTTTTAGGGTGTTTTTGCCACGGTCATATGCTGAGATAGCTTTGACGTTTACTGCGCCACCTATCGAATTTAGATTCATATCAGGGGTAAGGGTTTTAAATACTTCAATGGCTCCTAATGAATCACTAGTGATCCCATCAAGGCCAATTTTACGTTCATCACCCGCACCAGATAGTTCTGCACCATTCATGCTCACCGATACGAATTTAGGACCTAACCCCCGTACTGCAATGTATTTTCCTTCACCTTCACTGCGCTCTAAAGTGACACCAGGAATACGGCGTAATGACTCTGCGACATTTTGATCAACAAAGTTTCCCATGTCATCCGTGGCAATCACTGAGCTAAACGCTTTAGCATCGCGCTCCATGGCACGTGCTTTTAAATCTGCTTGATAAACGCCTGTTACAGCAATGATTTCAATATCATCTTCAGCTTCTACGGTTTTTTTAGCTGCTTTTTTCTCGGCGCTTGTTGTTGGTTTGTCACTTTCTACCTTTGGCTGTGCAGGATCAGTTGTTTGCGCATAAAGTGGCATAGCTACCATTAATGCTGCTGCGATCGTGCTTAATCTCATGCTCTTCATCTTTGTTCCTTTTTCAGGCTTATAATTGTGTGTGCAAGATATGCGATTCCCGTTGATTCAAATCCCAACTTGCCACCGGTGGCAAAATGGAATAACATGAAGTTAACACTGTATTAATGAAACTGTCAATTTACATATTGACAATTTTTTATTTTAACCAGCATTAAAAACGAAATAGCCAAGGAACATTATGCAAGTTCTGAAGAATAATAATTTAAACTATCTCAATATCGTATTACTAAGCATCATCATTGTGTTGACGGTTTTTGTTTCGACTAATTTATACGCTGCACAAGTTAACACACCATTGGCTTTTCCAACGGCAAAAGGATTTGGTAAGTACGCAACTGGGGGCATTAATGGCACGCTTTATAGAGTGACTACATTAGAAGATAATTTAGATAAGCCGCAACCAGGCAGCCTTCGCTATGCAATTGTGCAAAAGCATCCTCGCACTGTCGTATTTGCGGTATCAGGTGTGATCAAATTGGCAGGGGAACTTAAAATATCACATGGTAATATAACCATCGCAGGGCAAACTTCGCCAGGTGGGATTGCCATTGTTGGTGCACCTGTGACGGTTTCATCCGCAGATAATGTGATTATCCGCTACTTACGCTTTCGCTTAGGTACATTTGGTTATGCTGATGATTCATTAACGGTGCGTAACAGTGAGAATGTCATTATTGATCATTGCTCATTGAGTTGGTCAGTGGATGAAACCGCGAGCTTTTATAATAACCGTAACTTTACGTTACAAGATTCAATTATTTCACATAGTTTAAGCCATTCAATTCACCCTAAAGGCGATCATGGTTATGGTGGTATTTGGGGCGGCGCAAATGCGAGCTTTATTAATAACATAATTGCCAATCATGCCAGTAGAACACCAAGGATCAATGGTCATCGGCTTAAATCACCGTACCCACAAAATGAAGAGTTTGTTGAGCTTATCAATAATATTATTTTTAACTGGGGGCATAATAATGTGTATGGATCTGAAAATGGTCGTTTTAACCTGATCAATAATTACTATAAGCCAGGTAAAGCAAGTAAGATCATGCAGTTTGCTGATATTTGGTACTCACCAGAGATCAAAGAAAATCAAGCATATATTATGGGGAATGTACTTGAGAACAATCCACAACTTACTGAGCATAATTATTTAGGTGTAAATTATCGCAAAGCGGTTAAAGCAAAACGCACCATCAGTAATGAGAATAGTCAGTGGTTAAGTGATAAAGCAATCATTACGTCACCTATGCAAACAACGATGGTTTATGTTAGTGCTGAGCAGGCATTTACTGATGCCATTAAAGGGCAACATATAGGTGCAAGTCGTAATGCACATGGCTATTTCCATGACAGTATTGATACGCTTGTTTATCAACAGCTCACTGATAGTGTCGCGATAAATAAAAATGGTTTGATTGATCATGAGTTTGAGCTAATTGGTAATTGGGATGCATATAAACAGGAATTTACAGGTGCTCCCGCAATCGTTGATGCTAATGAAGATGGTGTTGCGGATGATTGGTTCAAACAGCATCAGCCGCAATTAAAAAATGCAACTGCAGCGCAGGTTTTGCAGCAGTACTTAAATTCGCTTAGCGACTAACAAAGAAAGCCTTGATGACTTAAAATAACCATTAACTCATCAAGGCTTTAATTTTAACAACAATAATGATCAACGAGTATAATGATCAACGAGTTTTAGCAAATTGTGCTGTTAAAAAGTCATCAATAACACTGGTCGTAGGCGTTAACCACGGCTGGAATAACCAAAATGAATGCGGCGCATCATCGAACTGGTAAACTTCACTGGGTATATGCAACTCTTGTAACTTTTGTATTGCGCTGTCTCGACCTGCACGAAAGCGTGGCACTGAGCTATTAATGAAAAGTGTCGCAGGCGCGTTTTTATCAATATAGAAAATAGGCGATGCGTCTCGCCAACGCTGTGGGATAGTTTCAAACCTACCTCCCAACCACTTACTGGCTGATGTGACGGCCTTGGCTGGGTTGTTTTCAAAAGGTAGTGCTTCAGGGGACGTGAAGTCACTTAAGCCATCTATATTGATCAGCGCTTGAACATTAAATCGCTTGGAGTTAGTGTCGCTGCTATCAACAACTCCGCCGCTGTAGGCTAACAGTGCGGCTAATTGACCACCTGCAGAGCCACCCGATAAAGCAATCTTAGTGCTGTCTATATTATACTGAGCAGCATTATTTTGAAGCCAATAAAACGCATCAACTAAATCCTCAACTGCTGCAGGATAAGGCGCTTCCTCGCTGAGGCGGTAACTGGGCGCAGCAACAATATAACCACGTTCTACCAGCGCAATTGCAAGTGCTGTCATTAATGCGGGTGTGCCTGATTGCCAGCCACCCCCGTGGATCAATATGATCAAAGGCGCTGTTTGCGTTTGCTGCTTTTGCTGATAAATATCTAAAGTCTGAGCACTGGTTTTAGTTTGTTTGTAAACCAGTGCTTTATGAGCTATGACAGAGTCAGGAACTGTCGTTGCGGGCACCTGCATGTGTGGATAGTGTTTGATTAGTTTTTTATAAGTATTTTCAACGGTGTAATCAGCTGCTATGCATGGCTGAACACATAGCAATAATACGGCAATAAAGTTCAACTTTTGATGTTTAAACATATTCATTTAATCCAAAGTGTCGTAACGGGCATAGTCAAAATCGGCATAGCTGCTAGCGCCAGGCGTGTGCGACAGGCTAAATAAGCCTAACTTAGCACCTACCCAGCGGCCTTTTTTAGCTTGGAAGTGTTCACCAATAATTTGAAACTCAGCACTTGCAGCGGTTCTATAACTAAAAATGGCTGTGGCGCCTGGTTGTAGAACGACTTTTAGTTCAAGATAGGGTTGTGTTAATGGTTGTTGCTCTACGATACTTTCTTTACAGCCTTTTCTCGCATTAAAACAGTGCACATAAACTAGCTGTTGTTCGCCAGTAGAAGATGTTTTGATACCCAGCCATGCATAGTCTTCACCAAATAATATTAGTCCTGAGGAACTAGCAGAGCCTGTTTTGTTAACCTGCAATGTGGTTGTAAAAGCAAACTGTTCTGCAGGGATCTTTTGCAGTAACAAAGAAGGCGTCGACCATAAATTAGTATTATTTTGGGCCGTAATTGGCTGCGAGTATAAGCGTAAAAAGCCGGGGTTGTCTGTCAATGAATACCAGCTGTTACTAGGATTTGCATTTCATTGCCATAATAAGCTTAGCTCAGGGCTGTTGAATTCATCATTGTTCACTATGCTAGTGGGCTGTGGGCTAATTTTGCTTCGAGGCTCAGTGTGCTGTAAAACCGGTTGGCCAGTTCCATTACCATTTTTATCTATGCCTATGATTGGCCAATCATTTTTCCAGTGCATCGGTTGTAAATGGGTGATACGGCCATACGCTTGTTTGCTTTGAAAGTGAATAAACCAGTCCTCATCAAATTGGGTATGAACCCACGCACCTTGATGAGGACCGTTGATCACTGAATTACCTTGTGCCATGACAACTTTGGCTTCATAGGGACCGGTAATATCTTTTGATCTAAATACCGATTGCCAGCCTAAATCTACGCCACCAGCAGGCGCAAAAATATAGTAGTAGCCGTTACGTTTATAAAATTTAGGACCTTCAATGGTGCGATATCCAGGGTGATTTTTACCATCGACAATGTGTGTAAATTTATCACTGACCCAACTCGCGTCATCTTTCATTTCACGTAGTGTGAGTACATTATTAAAGCCAGCACGACTTTTTGCCCATGCATGTATTAAGTAGGTTTTACCATTGTCGTCCCATAGAGGTGCCGGGTCGATCAATCCTTTACCCGCTAAAATAAGCTGTGGGGTTGACCAAGTTCCAGCAGGATCATCTGTTGTGGTTACATAAATACCAAAATCAGGATCAGGGTAAAAAATCCAAAATTTATTATCATGAAAACGGATTGTGGGCGCCCATACGCCGTTGCCATGTTGTACTTTTGCAAAGTGCTCTTGTGGCAGCTGTATTGGCAGTGCATAATTAATTAACTGCCAGTTGACTAAATCGGTAGAGTGTAAAATAGGCAAGCCAGGTGCAGAGTTGAAGCTAGATGCTGTCATGTAATAATCGCCATTAACAGCAACCACATCTGGGTCGGAATAATCGGCATGCAAGATTGGGTTTTTATATTCGCCATTACCTAGATCTGCTTGCCACGGACTTTGAGTGTGTGTTGGCGATAATAATTGCGACTCTTTTGCATAACATTGGCTGCCACTTAAGCAAACAACCAACAGTGCTAAATAGAAATAGTATTTGTTGCTTAGCATCGGTTATTTCTCCATTTCTAAACTAGCAAGAATAAAAGGCCCGACTGCTTTAGGATCGTTCGCACGTACATTTTCACTAATGTAATAAGCAAAGCTGCCATCTCGATAGGGTTTTCCGCCAAGTCCTGCTACTTCACATACTTGTTGGATTGATAAGGTGTTATCTGCTTGTGGTTTAATAAAGTTGCTAACTACAGCATTAAAGGTGTTTTTTGCAATCGCTTGGTAGCTATCAGACAAGTAACCTTGATTAACACCTCTTGCAATCGCATAGCTGAGCATAGCACTGCCTGATGACTCTAAATAATTGCCGTGTAATTCACCTTTATCTGTAACTTGATACCATACACCGGAGTCAGAACGTAGTTTTAGCATGTTATCAATCAATGTATTAAAGCGCTGTGATAGCCACACTTTTTTAGGGTAATCATTCGGTAGTTGATCTAATACATCAACCATTGCCATGGCGTACCAACCGATAGAGCGCGACCAATGATTAGGTGATTGTCCGGTTTTTTTATCTGCCCAACGCTGTTGTTTAGACTCATCCCAGCCATGTACAGGTAAAGCGGTGTCACTGCGATAAGTATGTTTTTCAATTAATTGAAACTGCTTTATAACATCATCATACCGATCTGCTGTCCCAAAGCGGCGGATATATTCGGCATAAAAGGGCGCTGCCATATATAAACCATCAAGCCACATTTGCGAGGTATAGCGTTTTTTATGCCAAAAGTCACCATCAATTGTGCGAGGTTGTAATTTGAACTGTGCATATAGCGTATCGAGGGCAAGGCGATATTTACGGTCTTTTGTTTCATCAAACATAAAAAACAGTAACTTGCCGGCATTGAGCATGTCGAGATTATATTTACTCATTACGTAGGTTTTAATACTGCCATCTTCCATTACTAACGCGTCTACATATTCTTTAATGTAATTGAAATAGCATTGCTCTGATTGATGCTGATAGAGCTTGGCAAATGACAGTAACACTAAGCCATGGGTGTAGTCCCAGCGCGGTTCAGTGCGCCAATCAATGGTGTACGCCTGTGGATTACGAGTCATCTCAGAGTTAGCCATTTGCAGGGCATAGCTCAGTGAGTTGTTATTATTTTGCGCAGACACATTCATTATTGAGCAGAATAAGCAGCAGATAAAAAATGAAATAATATTTTTATTTGCGCTGTCTTTATTGGTTTTAATTATACGCATCATAAATCCTTATGAGCTTAGTGTGCTGATGTTGTTGAAGGGAAGTGAGAGTTAGCCGGTAAGCAAAAATGCGATGAACTTTGCTTACCGGCTGACTAATCTATGACTGGTTAGTTGTTACCAGCTAGAAGCTTAGCTACTTCAAGGCTTGCTAGAATGAAGGGACCATTTCCTTTAGGATCATTATTGCTGACCGGCTCGCTCATATAATAGTGATAACTACCATCACGGCCAAAGCCAAGGCCTGCAACATAGCATTGGTTGGTCATACTCACCGTGCCATCACTATGGGCTAATGTAAATTGGTTAAGTAAACCTTGATACGCTGCAAGCGCGGTGCCTTGATAATCAGCATCGATATAGCCATTATTAAGTGCTTTTGCATAAAAGTAAGCGAACATTGCTGTTGCAGTTGACTCTTGGTAGTTACCTAAAGCCATTGGTTTGTCTAAAACTTGCCACCATGTGCCGGTATCAGTATCTTGAACTTTGGCTATATCAGTGGCCAACTCTTTTACCATGGCGAGTAAGGTATCGCGTTGCTCTGTGTTTTTTGCTGGGATGTAATCGAGTACATCAACCACTGCCATAGCGAGCCAACCCATACCACGGCCCCAAAACTCTGCGGAAACACCGGTTTGTTTATTCGCCCATGCTTTCTGTTTAGATTCATCCCAACCGTGATAGTACAACCCTGTCTTTGGATCGCGTAGTGCTTCGCGAGTGAGCTTAAATTCGTTTACAACCTCTGAAAAGGTTTCTTGTTGCTGGTGGCCCGTTTCAAATAAGCTACCGTACTGGGCTAAAAAAGGCATACCCATGTAAACGCCATCTAGCCACACTTGATGTTGATATTTGTTTTTGTGCCAAAATGCGCCTTGTGATGTACGTGGCTGTAACTGTAATTGTGCTCGCAAAGCTTTTGCAGCGGATAAGTATTGTTGCTGCTGGGTATCTTGGTATAGCTGAATAAGGTTGCGACCGGGTGGAATATTATCAATATTGAAATTGCTTTGTTTATAGGCGCTGATTTTCCCTTGCTGATCAATAAAGCTGCCAGTAACATGCGCAATCACATCCTTATAAGCTTGTTCATCAGTTGCCAGCCCTAATTGATAATAAGCATAAGGTTGTAAACCGATAATGTCGTATTCAAACTTTGGGCTGCGCTTACGGTTAACATCCCAGCCATTGGCATGGTAGCCTAGTGTTTTTCTTTTCAGCTCTGAATCGGCAAGGGCGCGAGCCCATTCAAGGGCTAATTTATCATTAAGCGGTTGAGTCGTTTTTTTTGCTGTAACTGTGGTATGCAAAGTAATACGTGGTTTAATCGTCAATCTTTCAGCTTGTTGATCAAGGTACTTAATAAAGCTTTCTTTATCGTTGATACCACTTTCAGGTTGCCACACTGAAGCAAAATAGTAATCTACATGCTGTGTACTTTGTCCTTTTGGTTTTAGTACTGCAAGGTAGTTATTTTTATCTTGGTGTACGTCAATAATATCGCCTTTTTTAAAAAAAACCGCCATACCTAACGCTGATTTATCTAAACTTTGATTGCCCCAACTGGCAATATAACTGTAGCCATAATTACTCATTGCATCGAGATCACCTTGAATAAACTCAGTCTCAGGGTGTTTGACCACACCGGCCACTAAATTAGACAAGTCTTTATCAGTGCTCAGTTCTACATGTGCTAAACGTGAGCCGCCATGCATACTAATATTAGCGGTTAAATCTTGCTGTTGATAACTGTTTTGCCAGCCTTGATACTCAATTTGGATACTGGCGCGTAAATCACCATTTTCAATAATCCGCGCTGTGCGTTGGTTCACATCAGCGACATGTTCCAGCTCATCATTACTACCCAGCAAACCAAATCCGCCAGCTCCTAAAGACTTACCCACTTTGAGAATGTCCATTCCCCAATCTTGTTTGTCATGATAAGAGTCATAATCATCAAGGCCAACAGTATGTAACACGGGGGCTGCGGTTAATTTACCAAAAATGTCAAAGCCATTGCGCCAATCAAGGTAAAAACGATAGCCCACTTTATCTGACTCAATACCAGGGCCTTCGTAACGGATCCAATTTGAATGATCGGTGTAATAATCAGGTGGTGTTAACTCATCAACATTTTTAAATTCACCGCCTACATACTCTTTTTTACCTGTACCAACTTGGTGTTTTGGTGGACGAGAATGAGGCTGCCATTGACCACCTTGTTTATGGGCAAGATCAGCTTGAACTCGTTTTGTTTGTGCTGTGATTACTGGTTTACTTTGCTGTGTAATGGTGACTTCAATGGGTTTATCATTTAAATCGACAATAAAATACACACCATCAAGCTCACCGTCCGAGTTTATATCTACTGCTTGGCTAGGTAACACTTGCTGCGCTGTTTTTACAGTTACAGCCGCAGTTTGGCTAAGGCCTAAATCGTAATAGCTAAGATAGATTGGCTCATCAGGGCGCTTAAACGAAGATGGATTAACAATGTCTACTTTAGCAACTAGTGCGCTACTGAGAGAGTTAGTCTCACTTGCTTGCAATGGTTTTTTAAGGTCAGCTTGTTCTTGGCAGGCAGCCAGTAAAAGGCCAGAGCCTAGAGCTGTTACCATCATAATGCGCTTTGATAACAGTGATGTTTTTAAAGTCATGGTGTGTCCTCAATGGTTGAGCCACTTAAATTAAGTGGCTCTATTATTGTTATTTATCGAGATTATATGCTTTTTTCACTAGCCCATAGGTTAGTTGATAAGCGAGTGTCTGCGCAGTGCTTTCACTAATTTGATGATTAGCTACTAATTCAGCCAAGTATCGGCAGTCAACGCGGCGTGCAACATCATGGCGAGCGGGGATAGATAAAAATGCACGGGTGTCGTCATTAAAGCCAACTGTATTGTAAAAACCTGCTGTTTCAGTTGTTTGCTGTCTAAAACGTAGCATACCTGCTGGGCTGTCATGGAACCACCATGCTGGGCCTAATTTTAGGCTAGGGTAGTGACCTGCTAGTGGCGCAAGTTCACGACTATAGGTAGTTTCATCTAACGTAAATAAGATGATTTTAAGATCCGGGTGATTCCCGTATTTACTCAATAGTGGTTTTAACGCATTTACGTATTCAGTTTGGCTTGGAATATCACAGCCTTTATCACGGCCAAATTGATCAAATACCGCTTGGTTATGATTACGATGGGCACCAGGGTGAATTTGCATCACTAAGCCGTCTTTAATGCTCATACCTGCAAGTTCAGTAAGCATTTGACCTCGGAATAACTCTTGCTCTTGCTCAGATGAATTGCCTGTCCGGCATTTTTCAAATAATGCTTCACACTCAGCTGTAGATAAGTCAGCAGTTAATGCAGTAGGGTGGCCATGATCGGTTGCTGTTGCACGGCCTTCAATACGAAAGTAATCACGACGTATTTGAATTGCTGCTAAATAACCTTGCCAAGTTGATGTATCTTGGTCGGTTATCTCACCAAGTTTAATTACGTTGTCGATAAAATCTTCGCGGCTTGCATCAACCACATCATCCGGTCTAAAGGTGGTGATCACACGTTTTGCCATTGCAGAGCCTGCAATTGCACGGTGGTGCGGGAGTTGATCAAGAGCACCTTCGGTTGTGGCAATCAGTTCAATGTTAAAGCGGTCCATCAGTGCATGAGGCTTGAACTCAGGTGTTGCTAACGCAGCTGTAATTTTTTGATAATAGTGCTGACCATTTTCCGAGCAAAGTTTTTCTGTAAAACCAAACACATCACTAAATACCGCATCTAACCAATAGCCGCTTGGTGTGCCTGCGTATAGATGATAGTTATCAGCAAATATTTGCCATACTTTTTCAGGTTCAGCTGCTTTAGAGCGAGCCATCTCGCCTTGCAGACCATGTTCTGGCACACCTAAATCAGTCATTGGGATACCTTGACTGTAGAGCATTCTAAACACATAGTGATCGGGTTTTATAAACAGCTCGGTTGCATTGCCGAAGTTTTCATTTTCATTAAACCAACGTGGATCAGTGTGACCGTGTGGGCTAACAATCGGTAAGTCTTTAATTGATTCATATAACTTTCTAGCGATAGCAATGACGCTAGGATCGCTTGAAAATAAACGATCTGGGTGCAACTCTAAAGGTTCGATATTGCTCGGCATTGAAGATTCCTTAACTGTTCGGCTTGTATTTTTGCCACCGGTGGCATGTAAAGGTAAATTACACTGTCAACGTATGGCAGTCAATATGTTAATTAGTTGTTGTTTAGTACCTGAAGGCAGGCTTTAGTGATTTTTTCATAGTCTTTACTTTGCACCCATTGTGGTTGTGCAATCCATGTACCGCCTACGGCCATCACATTGCTAAGTGCTAAATAGTCTTTAAAGTTTTGCTCATTAATTCCGCCTGTAGGGCAAAAGCGAATATCAGCAAATACGCTGCTGACTGCTTTTAAAAACTGTTCGCCACCACACAAAGAAGCAGGAAACAATTTTTGCTCAGTAAAGCCATATTCTTTAGCAAGTAAAATATCTGCGGTGTTTGAAACACCCGGCACAACAGGGACCGACGATTGGCTAAGGGCATCGAGTAACCGTGGCGATATAGCAGGCGTAACAATAAAATCACTGCCTGCGGCAAGGCTTTTTGCAAGTAACGCTTGATCGGTAATGGTGCCTGCACCTACACATAAATCGGGCAGTGCTTTTTTAATCGCGATTAATGCGTCAAGTGACGCTGGCGTGCGCAGCACAACTTCCACTAATTGGATACCCGCCTTATGCATCGCGGTCGCAATAGCGACACCTTCTTCACTACTATTTGCTTGTATTATAGGCAGTATTGGTTGGGTGCCTAATAATGTTGAAAACGCGTTCATACATCGGTTCCTATCATGATTGCTGTAATTGCGCCATTGTCAGTGGCTGTTTGTTTAAAGTGACATTATCTAAACTCATATTATTTACATGAGCTACGATTGACTGACTGCCTACTTGGTCGAAATGGCAGTTTTTAAAATGAATATCGTTAATTGGTGCGCGTTCAAAGCCATTAAGATAAAACGCTTTACTGAGCACATTTTTACAATGTAAGTTTTCAATTTGAATATCGCGAACTGTTGGATCGAATTGTCCTGCATCGCCTTCTTCATAATAGAAGTTGATCACCACAGCGTTTTTAACGGTGCCAACGTCAACATTACGAATGCGTATATGCTCGATCAAACCGCCACGTACTGAGTTAGTTTTGATACGAATAGCGCGTTCTAGATGCGGGCTGTCCATAGTACAATTTTGCACAAAGACATTGTTTACACCACCTGATATTTCGCTACCAATAACCACTCCACCGTGGCCTTCTTTCATATGGCAGTTTTCAATAACAATGTTTTGTGAGGGGACACCGACACGTCTTCCGTCTGCATTTCGCCCTGATTTAATCGCGATACAGTCATCACCGGTATCAAATACACAGTTTTTAATATGTACATGATCGCAGCTCTCTGGGTCACAACCATCAGAGTTTGGCCCGTGGCTTGAAAAATTAACCTTATCAACCGTAACACTTTGGCATAAAACCGGATTCACTAACCAAAATGGCGAGTTTTTAATTGTCACACCTTGGATTAAAATATTTTTACATTTATACGGTTGAATAAAGGGAGGGCGTAAATAGGCGCCAGTACTGTATATACGTTCGCTTACTGGCACACCAGCTTCGGCATCAACCATCAACTGATCCCGTGCTTCACGCTGGTGCAATACTTTACCTTGACTATCTTTAATTAAATCCCAATGGCCTTCCTTGTGTGGTCCCTTCCAAGGCCACCACGTTTGGTTATCGCCATTTCCTTGGAGTGTTCCTTTACCTGTGATGGCAATATTTTCTTGCTCATAAGCATAGATCAGTGGTGAGTACCCCATCATTTCTAAGCCTTCCCAGCGAGTAAATACCTCGGGTAAGTAATGATTAGGATCAGTGCTGAAACTTAATATTCCCTTATCAGCCAAGTGTAAATTTACGTTAGAAAGTAAATGAATGGCACCGGTCAAGTAGGTACCATTTGGAATGTAGACCTGACCACCTCCTTGTGCGTGGCAGGCTTCAATGGCGCCTTTAATTGCTTGCGTACAATCATATTGTCCATTTTCTTTAGCGCCAAAGTCTTTAATATTAAATTGCTTAGCAGGGAAGGTCGGGACGACAATGTTGGCTTTTATTTGTTCAGCCATTTGCCAATCGTCTGCGCTAATAGGCGCTTCAAAAACATTGAGTAAAGGTGCTGACTGACAGCCCATTAAAGTTGCTGTTACCAAAGTGCTAGAAGCTAATGCTTTGAGAAAATAGCGTCGTTGATTATTCATCTTGTATCCTGCTGCTGTAAATTGGAATTATTATAATAAGCTAACATTAGCAGTTATTGCCACCGGTGGCAATATCATTTTACTACTTAGTTTAAATTATCAAAGATTTATTGTTTTTGAAAAAGTTATTTAAAATTAGTAACTAATAAAATAATCGAAAGTAAAAACCATCGATTATGCACGGGGGGGAGTATTATATTGCAGACATAGCCTCAATTAACGAGGCTATGTGTTAATTAAGTTTAGAAAGTGCCCCTTACACCCAGTAAAAACTGGCGACCTGATGACAGATTTTCATAAGGGCGAGGGGTATAAATATCATTCCACATATCTTGTTTTTCATCTATTAAATTAACGGCTTCAAATGAAACACTCATTTTTTCTGTTAACTTGTAGCGAGCATAAAAAAAGCACGAGGCGATACATCAACATCACTATAACGAGTATTGACATTGTAAGCCCCTTTAAAGCCATCATATTGAAATGGAAGCGCCGTTTGTAAGTTAACATTGCCTGAGATGCCACCGTCTTCAAGTTCAGCAGAAACGGTTTTATTAATATCTATTTGGGTAAACAGTTCAGAGGAAAATACATTAAAATCAAATGCACGAGATGTATTTGAACCACCCGCAGCGTCTGTTGCAGCACCAGCAGATGCCGACTCCATACCATTAATTGTGGTTTTGACGTAACGAGAACCTAAACCGCGAATGGTAATTTGACGACCTTCACCTGCATCCTCTTCAATGGAGATACCAGGTACACACGAAAGTGAGTCAGCAACATTTAAGTAAGGAAATTTACCAATATCTTCAGCAATGATAGTCTCACGTGTACCAACGGCTTCACGCTTAGTCATTAAAGCGGCATTGATACTACCGCGAAAACCTTTTACTTCGATCACTTTAAGTTGATCATCAGCAACAGATTCATCTTGAGGCGCTGCATATGCTAAGCCACTGGTTAATGCGCCACTGAGTATTAAATTGGTCATCAACTTACTAAGTTTAAAATTATGTGTGCTGGTTGTCATAGTGGTTCCACGTTCTACTTATTGTTATTAAGTTAACATGACTTGAATTAGTGTGTTTGTCATGTACTTGTTCTGATTCTTATTACACCTAACCTAATAATTCATAATGGGAAAAAAACGAGAAAGTATGTAGCGAAGTATTGATTTAATTATTTTTGTTACCGGTGGTATAAGTGTGAAGTATAATGTTATTGATGTGATGTCAAACGAAAAAAATAACATAATTCATCTTTAATTTACATTTTCAATGGCGTGCGAATACCATTCAAGTGCAACATTATTTATAAGCACTGTGATTTAACTGATTATTAGCCATCGGCTGCACTACGTTTTAATTATAAATAACTGGTGCACTACCTTAGTCATAGAAAAACAGCTTAATTAAAATGTTAATTAAGCTGTTTACTTTAGGGGAATTTAAAGTTTAAGCATTGCTTTATAAGTTGTAGCGTATTCCTAAAAAGTACTGTCGACCGGTATGATTATATTCACGTGGTAAATCTAAACTACCATCACCCGTGGTATACAGGCGTTCATACTCATCGGTAAGGTTAATTGCTTCAAATGTTACGGTTACATTTTCATTAATATTATAAAAGGCTGATAGGTCAAAATGTGTTGGACCAGATGTCGCTTCTTCAGCATTACCATTGTTACCTGTGTAATCAGTGATGTAATTGTCGCGTTTATTCACTGAAGCACGAGCGCCATAGTTTTCTTCTTCATAATACAGGGTAAAGTTATAAGAATTTTTTGAAAGACCCGTAATTTCACCTGCAGAGACATACGTATAGTTAGACACTAACCCCATATTTTTTAACAACCCAGGTAGGAATGAAAAAGGTTGCTGATAAATAAGTTCTAGCCCTTTAATCACAGTTCCTTGACCATTTACAGGGACGAAATGTGTGTAAGGGGTAGTTCTAGGATCGAGTGCACTTGATGGATCATATTGCGGATCATTATCAATAAAGGGTAAATAAGCAGGATCGACGAGTTTTTCTTCACTATCACTTTTTATAAAAGAGCCAATATCTTTGTAAAACGCTGTTGCTGCTAATAGCGACTCTTCTGCAAAGTACCATTCAACACCAACGTCTGTATTGGTAGAGGTGAATGGGTCTAAGAATGGGTTACCCGCACTAACAGTGCCGTTTAAATAAGAAAACGATGGATTACCAGGATTGAGTGAACTCAAACTCGGGCGGGTCATGGTTTTAGATAAACCCAGCCTTACAATCACATCATCGGTTGCATCAAGGGCTAAATTAAGCACTGGTAAAATATTGTCATAGCTATTGTCGATTGATACCGCATCAGTTTGAATAAAACCTGTTGATGTGGTTTCAGTTTTTACATAACGAACACCTGCATTAGTTCTGAGCAGCATACTTGAAATTTCATACTCAAAATTTGTTTCGATGTAGGCAGCCATTGTTTCTTCTTCAACTTTCCAGCTCTGCGCACTGCGTGGCACCCACTCTTTAAGTAAAAGCTGTGAATTTATTGCATCAAAATCAGCCACTAGAAAGGGTGATAACGTGCCGTCATAACCGGTGCCAAAATCATCGTAGGGTATTAGCTGAGAAAATCCAGCTGCAGAATCTTGATCAGGAAAACCGTTTATTTGTGATTCATCGTAACTAACCGTTCTGTCGTTATAGGCTATACCGCCTTTGATATTCATCATATCCATCTCGTATGATAAATCAATTTTAGCGGTGTCATTTTCGCGCAGTACATCTGTTGCACGTAAGCGCCCATCGGCTAAATCAAAAGAGTTGGCATCTAGAGTATCGTAATCGTAATTCATTACAGCGGTATTATTGCTGGTGCCAAAATCCATCGATACTCTATGAGGTGTGTTATTAGTCATGTTATAACGATACTGTTCAGAGCGAGCATCCGATTCAGCAGTGCCCACCATAGCGTCTAATCGAAGGTAATCAGATAAATGATATTTAGCTGAGAATACGTATTGTTGAAATTTTGTTTTTGAAATCTGCTGACGGCTTTCTACTCGAGATTTAACGCCGTTAAATGTCGCTGCTTGGACCTGTTTTCCATTGTCAGAAATCGTAATCGATTCAGGAGTAATTTCGCTGAATGTGTTTCTAAACATCTCGAAAAAGTTGTACATAGTGCGGTCATTATCAAGAGTTGAATGTAATGTATCTAGTGTAAGGACCAGATCATCGTAAGGAGCATATTGTAATGAACCGGTAAAGCCTAAACGTTCTTGTTCATTACCAAAAAAATCAGGGC
The DNA here is from genome assembly GCF_031198785.1 of Pseudoalteromonas sp. HL-AS1. NCBI lineage: Bacteria > Pseudomonadati > Pseudomonadota > Gammaproteobacteria > Alteromonadales > Pseudoalteromonadaceae > Pseudoalteromonas > Pseudoalteromonas sp. HL-AS1. The sequence goes on along the minus strand of NZ_CP133570.1, from coordinate 476,979 downwards.
GAGGCAGGCGAGGCGTATATAAGCAGTTCACAGCATCGACTGTTTGACCTTCGAACTCACAGTCCCCTGTATTGGGTGTGCCAATAACTTCAGTATTAGAGGTGTCAGCATAGATACCGCCACCATCGAGTACGGGGGTGGTCCAGCGAACTGTACCAAAGCCTTCTTGGCGTACGGTGCGTTCAGATTTTGCGACAGAGAATAAAGCCCCGATTGTATCATCAGCAAATGTGTTGCTGATCATAAATACCATCCGTGGGTCGACTTCTTCAGTGAGGTCGTTATAACCGGCTTGCGCGGACGCTGCAACATGAAAGCCTGTTGTGTCAAAAGGACGTGCAGAATACATATCAATAGTGCCCGCTATACCACCTTCTTCAGTTGCGGCCGTGGGCGTTTTTTGGATATCAACACGATTAAATAGTTCGGATGCAAATATATTAAAGTCAAATGCACGGCCACCGTTTACGCCGCCACCAGAGTCGGTGCCATCGGTACTAGCAGGTACTTCCATACCATTAAGTGTTGTGCGGGTAAAAGCCGGACCTAAGCCACGCAACGTAATTTGACGTCCTTCACCACCTTCACGAGAAATAGCTACCCCAGGAATACGTTGTAATGATTCTGCGATATTCAGATCAGGGAATTTACCAATATCTTCAGCCGCGATGGATTCAGTGGTATTTACTTCAAAACGTTTAGTTGCTAAGGATTTATTTAATGATGATCTAAATCCAGTTACTTGAATTAACTCTATGTCATTTTGGGCTTTAGTATCTGTTTGTGGCTGTTCATCGGCTGCGATTGCATACGATGTTGTGCCCAGTAGTAAGGCACTAACAATGCAGTTAAGTGGTTTGATAACGAACTTATTTGCAGTCTTCATTGTGTGTTCCTTTTTTATGCTGTTGATTTGAGCTTTTATTTTTATCACTTTATCTAGCCAGTAAAATGTAAGTCTATGATTAAAAGTCATAAAACTATTATTTTAATCAGTAGCGATATCAGGGAAATAAAATTGCTACCGGTGGCATAAAAATCAAGTTATATCTAAAAAAGCGTATTGTCAAACCTAGTAAATTACATTTTTCATACTTCATTTACATTTTTTTCAGTAAAAGTACATTAAGGACTGGTTTAATTTTATTCAGCACCATGATTTAACTTGTTATTTGCCACCGGTGGCAGTTGGTGGTATGTTTATAACGACAACCACAATTAAGTAAAATTATTTTTTCACTCAATTACAAAAGATAATTTTATAAAGAGCTAAACTGATTTTTTAAAAACAATAAAGAGCGAGTAGAATGGGAAAATTAATAGCAGCAATATTTATCATGGTGAGTTTTTCAAGTATGTCAGCAACTACTAAAGTTCAGCTTTTTATGGCAGGGGATTCAACCATGTCAATTAAAGAAGTGAAGGATTACCCTGAAACAGGTTGGGGAATGCCCTTTAGTATCTTTTTTAATGATAGCATCGACGTTAAAAATCGTGCTAAAAATGGTCGTAGTACACGTACCTTTATCAGTGAAGGCTTGTGGGCGGGCATTATAAATGAACTTAATAAAGATGATTTTGTGATCATTCAATTTGGTCATAACGATCAGTCAAAACAGAAAGTAGACCGCTACACTACACCAGAGCAATATAAGCAAAACCTAGTTAATTTTATTGCTGAAGTAAGAGCAAAGCAGGCACAGCCATTACTGATGACCCCGGTAACGCGACGTTATTTTGATGAAAAAGGTCAGATCAAGGACACCCATCCTATTTACGCTGATATAGTAAGAGATGTAGCTAAACAGACAGGGGTCGATTTTATTGACATGGAACGGGTGACCCAACAGTATTTTCAAAAGCTTGGTGGGATCAACTCACGCTTACGTTTTATGCATATAGCACCTAACTTGCATCCAAATTACCCTATAGGCGTAGAAGACAATACCCATTTCAATGAACTCGGTGCTCGAGAAGTTGCTCAATTAGTATTAATAGAAATGAAAAAAATAAATCACCCACTCGTTAAGCAATTACGCATACCTGATCCAAAACATTTAAAATAAAAATAATTTTTATAAATCATATTGTTATGTTTGATACAGCTAATAACGTGTGTAGTTTATTTATGTATTGTAATTGCATTGAATGAGTGTAAGTGCATCTAATGCAATAATCACTCTGCACTTAGCTTAATAGACAGGATCAATTGATTAGTTAAAATCAATGATTGAATTAACCACCCAGCAGACCCATTAATGGAATGATGGTTAAATTATTTTGACTATCTTCATCACTTAATTAAAGGCAATGAGGAGTAAACATGTCTGGGTTATCTGCAATACCGTTTTCTTTACTTGAGCTTAGCCCAATGAAAGAAGATGCCACCGTCTCAAGTACTCTTGCAAATAGTGTCGCTTATGCACAAAAAGCTGATGAACTCGGTTTTAACCGATTTTGGATGGCTGAACATCATAATATGCCGGGAATTGTCTGCGCGGCAACCTCTGTATTAATTGGCCACATAGCAGGGCAAACTAAAACTATACGAGTAGGTGCTGGTGGCGTTATGTTACCAAATCACCCGCCACTGATTGTTGCAGAGCAATACGGCACATTAGAGAGTTTATACCCTGGGCGTATTGATTTAGGTTTAGGCCGCGCACCAGGTAGCGATCATATAACCAGTCGTGCTCTGCGCCGAGATGAACGACGCGCTGAAAACTTTGCCGATGAAGTCACTGAACTGCAAACTTTATTAGGCCCTTACGATGGTAGTCACCCTGTTCGCGCTATACCGGGTGAGGACACAAAAGTTCCGATTTGGTTATTAGGCTCGAGTTTATTTAGCGCGCAACTAGCAGCGCAAAAAGGGTTACCGTACGTATTTGCAGGGCATTTTGCACCGCGCTTTGTGCACGACGCAATAGCGCTGTATAAGCGCGAATTTAAAGCATCAGGCGTACTTGATAAGCCATACGTAATGCTTGCACTGCCTTTAGTGGCAGCAGACACCGACGATGAAGCGCAATACTTGTCGACTACTTCTAAGCAACGTGTACTCGAACTTATACGCGGTAATGAGCTGTGGTTAAAACCACCCGTTGAAAGTATGGACGGGTTATGGAGCGAGCAAGAGCGCGCTCATGTAGAGAACTTTTTAAGCCTAAGCGTAGTAGGCGGGCATGTAAGTATTAAACACAAGTTAGAGATGATAGCGAAACAGCTAGAAGTAGATGAGTTTATATTTACCAATGATGTGTTTGATAGTGAAAAACGCCACCGTGCACTCGAAATTTTAATGGAAATAAAACACTAAAATATAGTTAGTTAAGCAAGCGTACACTCTGGGCTTGTTAATATACAGACATCATCAAAAGTTAAACTTTTTTAACTCATTTTATTAACTTTAAGTGATGTCTGTATTTGTTATTTAAATATTAAAAGTAAATTTGATTTCTATTTTTAGTACATATTTTGCTTTATATACCGTTCTGTTTTTTCAATTGAACTGATTTAAATAATCAATTTTAAGATATCACTTTTGTTTTTATAATGTAGCTATTAAACCAGACATCATAAAATTAAAGGCAGGTACACCGTGAACTCTCTAAACACCGCAACAGCTAATTCAGTTAACAAAACAGCGCAGCCAAAAGTTGCTCTGATTGCTGAAGGTGGCGGGCAGCGAGGGATATTCACAGCTGGCGTACTTGATGCGTGGTTAGAGCAAAGCTATGACCCTTTTGATTTATTTATTGGTACTTCAGCGGGTTCACAAAACTTAACTAGCTACTTAGCGCGTCAAAAAGGCTACGCTAAACGCCTGATTAGAGGACTTTCGCGCAATAAGCGTTTTTTTCAGCTTGGTCGCGGATTAGTGGGTAAGCATATAGTTGATCTAGATTGGTACTTTGACAAAACCACTGAAGTAAACAGAGCTATAGATTTCAAAACAGCGAAAACTAGTTTAGGTGAGCGTGAACTACTTATAACAGCCACAAATGCACGAGACAGAAAAGCTTATTACTTATCGCCTACAGGTGATAGCAGTCAATGGCGTGATTTGTTAAAGGCTTCTAGCGCACTTCCGTTTTTATACAAACAAGGTGTAAAGTTAACACCTTGGTTAAACGCAAAAGCAGCGAATGAAACACATCTTGTTGAAGAACAAGCACAGAGCGATTTTTATCTAGACGGCGGTTTAGCCGCTCCACTCCCCGTGCGTGAGGCTTACAACCGAGGTGCTCGTAAAATTGTTGTAATAAGAACGGTTGACGCTAATTTTCAAGCGCAATCTGCATGGGTACAAAAGCTAAGAACATTTGCTATAGCATCAGGCTATTGTCCAAAAACATTGGACTACTTGATACAGCACGAAAAAGCGTATTTAGATGAGCTTGAGTTTATTGCAAATCCACCAAGTGATGTGGAAATAATACAAATTTTTGCAGACGAAAAACTGCATAGCAAATTATTAGGTAGTTCAAATAACGATTTACGTTTTGATCATAAATTAGGCTTAGCTGCAGGTCGATCTTATTTAGCGCAGCAAAGCCAATCTGAGATCAGCAATACGCATAATTACTCACAAAGCGAGTATCGTTACAATTAAGCCAATCGGATTCCCAAATCATGAATAATACTGCGACTAAAAGTTGCAGTATTATTCATTTAAATGCCTTTTATTTAAATGACACCCACCCTAATTTGTACATTTATCAACCTCTAGATTCTAATTGGAAGTGCACCACCTAATTCATTATAGACTTCATTTGGTGTTTTAAATCCTAAACATTTTCTAGGGCGATTATTTAGTTGTTCCTCTACTTTTTTTAATTGCTGATGGCTTACTTTGCTAAAGTTTGTTTTCTTCGGGTAATACCTTCTAATTAAACCATTTATTTGTTCTACAGCACCTTTTTCCCAGCTGTGGTAAGGCTCACAAAAATAAGATTTATTTTTCAAAATGGCTTCTACTTTTTTAAACTCTGTATTTTCAGAACCATTGTCATAAGTTATCGATAAACAAGCACTCGGTGGGTAAATAGATAGTTTTTTACATATTGCATTCGATGTCGCTAGAGCTTTTTAGATGGTAATTTGGTGATATGACACACTCTAGAAACTCGTTCAAGTAACACATTCAGCGCACATTTTCTGTCGTGAATACTTAAAACATTATAAATGGGTGTCATTTAAGTATTCTTTTAAATATTAAAAATAACTTAAGTTGATGAAAGCAATATGCTTGTTTCACTATTTAAAATACCGTCAATTTCGCGTACTTGCCTTAGCACTCCATCAAACTCACTTAAATTTGCAGCTTGAAGCTCTGCAACTAAATCCCATGCACCATTGGTGGTGTGTAATTTTATAAGCTCGGGTATTCCGCGCATTGTTTTAATTACTTGTGAGGTAGATTTACCAACGACTTCTATCATCATAATTGCGCGCACGGCTTCTGTTTCAATGTGTTCGTGAACGCGTACAGTAAACCCTAATATTGCGCCTGAGCTGACTAATCTGTCTAACCTATTTTGCACTGTCCCGCGTGATACATTTAAAGAACCGGCTAAAGCTGAAATAGAAGCGCGGCCGTCTTTTCGTAATTCAGCTATTAAAGCATTATCAAGAGAGTCATAAATATAGGGAGTCATAAATCAAACCTTTAAAAGAAGTTACTGACCAAAATACATAAATTGTACATAACCGCATAACAAAATGATAAAAATTAGTACTATTTGTGTGATTAATTGCCATATTAAATAGCACGTAGCCTCGCTAAACTTGTTTTAAATTAACTAATACATTTATTCAAGAGGTTTCAGCATGAGTCATTTTATAGCACAGCCAAAACAAGGCGTTCCATTTGTTAGCGTTCAGGCAATGGCTAAGCTTATAAATAGCTTAGGGGTCGAAAACGTTTTGCTAGATCTAACACATAAATTAGAAACCGACTTTGCCCGTTGGACTGAGTTTGATAAGTCACCTCGCTATGCAGCACACTCACCAGAGGGTGTAATAGAGCTAATGCCTGTAAGTGATGGCCAAATGTTCAGCTGTAAATATGTAAATGGTCACCCAAAAAACACCTTTAGAGAACTTCAAACAGTCGCTGCATTTGGTATTTTAGCAGATGTAGATAGTGGCTATCCGGTTATGATAAGCGAAATGTGTTTACTAACAGCACTACGTACAGCTGCAACTTCTGCAATGGTAGCTAAATATTTAGCACCTAAAAACTCAACAACCCTTACTTTAATAGGCAATGGCGCTCAATCAGAGTTTCAGGCACTCGCTTTTAAAGCGGTACTAGGTATTACGCATATTCGTTTATACGATATAGATAAAAGCGCCTCTAAAAAAGCATTTGCTAATTTAAGTGCATGCGGGTTAAACGTGGCTATTTGTAATAGTGTACAAGAGGCAGTAAAAGGGGCAGATATTATCACTACCTGTACTGCTGATAAAACTAACGCCACTATTTTAACAAATGACATGATCCCACAAGGTGTGCACATTAATGCCATAGGTGGTGATTGCCCAGGTAAAACAGAGTTAGATGCTAGATTGCTTGAGCGTGCTAATGTATTTGTTGAGTACGAGCCACAAACTCGAATAGAGGGCGAAATTCAACAAATGAGTCCAAGCTTTACAGTAACTGAGTTTCATAAAGTTATTAATAAGCAGTCGCTTGGGCGTACTAGCCAAGATGAATTAACCATTTTTGACGGCGTTGGCTTTGCGAGCGAAGACTTTACAGCACTGGTATTTATACGCGATGAGCTAATTAAAACGGGCGAGTTTGCTTTGCTTGATTTAATTACACAACAGGCGGACCCTCGTAATTTATTTTCAGTGCTTAGTGATCAACCATTAGTAAAAGAGCACGTGGCATGAGCGAAGTAAACCAAGCCCCCAGAGCTGTAGTGATGGTAAGGCCACATCACTTTACATCTAACCCACACACAATGCTCGATAACGCATTTCAAAGTGAATGCTTAGCACAAAATCAAAGTGAACAAGCATTTAAAGAAGTGACTAATGCCGTACAAATATTAAAAAATGAAGGGGTAACAGTTCACCTTTTTGAAGATGAGCAAACACACACTCCCGATTCAGTTTTTCCTAACAATTGGTTTTCAACTCATCAAAGTGGCCAATTAATAATCTATCCAATGTTTGTAGAAAACAGAAGGTTAGAATATCGAAAAGATATTATTGATTTTTTAACGGATCACTATAAAGTGTCTTCAGTGACTGATTATTCATTTTTATCGAAAGAAAATTCATTTCTTGAAGGCACTGGTTCACTGGTTGTCGATCATCAAAATAAACTCGCTTACGCGGTAGAATCAAAAAGAACTACCAAGTCGGTGGTTAATACAATATGTGAGCAATTAAAACTATCACCTATAGTGTTTAACGCATATGACGAGCAAGGAACTGCGGTTTATCACACTAATGTTTTAATGTGTATTGCTACAAAATTTGTAATGATCAGTTTAAATATGGTGCCAATTGAACAACGTGCACAGTTAGCTAAACATTTTTTGAAAAGCCATCATCAAGTTATCGATTTAACGCTTGAGCAAATTAATAACTTTTGTGGCAATGCTATTGAGCTACAGGGTAAAAATGGTCGTATTTTAGCCTTATCGCAAACTGCGTTTAATGCACTTACACCGGCACAAATAACAGTTATACAAAAAACGGCTAAGCTTGTGCCATTACCTATACCTACTATTGAGTCGGCTGGTGGCTCAGTTAGGTGCATGATTGCAGGAGTTCATTTGCAAAATAAATAATGTATAGTTTTAAGGCAGCTTAGCTGCCTTATTTGCATTAAATTTTTAGTCGATGTCGCAAGCAAATGCCGTTATACCCAAAAAAGGGTATTAATATAAAAAATATAAGAAGGAATTAGCAATGTTCGATACCGTCGTCAAAAGCGTAAACAACCTTTTATGGGGAGAAGGGCAAGTACTTATTTATATACTTTTGTTTACAGGGGTATGGTTTTCAGTACGACTAAAAGCAATTCAAATACTTAAATTTAAACATATGTTTAGCCTTTTAAAAGGCAGTAGCAAATGTAAAAAAAACGATATTTCATCATTTCAAGCGTTGTGTACAGGGCTTTGCGCGCGGGTCGGTACCGGTAATTTAGCCGGTGTGGCGGTTGCAATTTCACTTGGCGGCAGCGGCGCTATATTTTGGATGTGGGTTATAGCCATATTGGGTATGGCTACAGGCTTTGCCGAAAGCGTACTTGGGCAAGTATATAAAGTGCGCGATAGTGGCGGTGAGTTTAGAGGCGGGCCTGCGTATTATATTCAACAAGGTTTGGGTAGCCGAGCATTCGCAATTGTGTTTGCCGCGTGTTTGTTTTTAGGTTACGGATTTACGTTTAGCGCAATGCAAACTAACACAATTACCGACGCACTTAACTACGCGTTTGAAGTTCCTACATTTTATTCAGGCCTAGTTATTACCGTATTAGCGGGCTCAATTATACTCGGTGGCTTTAAAGCAATTGCCCGATTTGCAGAGCGTGTTGTGCCAATAATGGGCATTGTGTTTGTACTTGCGGCGGTAATTATTACGATTATAAATTTCACGCAAGTACCCGCCATGCTTAAAGATATATTTTTATCAGCGTTTGGTTTACAAGAAGCAGGCGCCGGTGCAATGGGCGCTGCGATTAAAAACGGTATTCAACGTGGTTTATATTCTAATGAGGCCGGTGCAGGTAGTGTGCCGCATGCTTCAGCAAGTGCCAGCCCAATTCCTAATCACCCTGTAACGCAAGGTTACATACAAATGCTAGGCGTATTTTTCGATACAATCGTACTGTGTAGCTGTACCGCTGTGATCATTTTATTGGCCGATATAGACATAAGCGGTGAAATGGAAGGCATTCGTTTAACACAAAGCGCGATGACTGCTCACTTAGCACAAGGTGGTGTTTACTTTGTAGCAGCCGCTATAACCTTATTTGCTTTTACATCGGTGGTGGCAAACTACGCCTATGCAGAGAGCAACTTGCACTTATTTAAGCTCGACAACAAAGTAGGGCGCGGCATTTACACTTTGCTTTATTTATCAATGATGTTGTGGGGCGCGTCGGCCACATTAAAAGAAGTCTGGGATTTAGCCGATATTGCCTTAGGGTTAATGACAGTGGTTAACGTTATCGCTATTATACTGTTAACGCCGACTATTTTGTCTGTTACGAGCGATTACCACGCACAAAGAGACAAAGGTTTAGAGCCCGAATTTAAAGTAAAAGATGTAAAAGTACAGGGCAAATGCGAAGACGGCATTTGGGATTAATTCACGTACTTTAAGCACACTTAACTATAAAAAGCGGTTTTATGGCAACATGAAATCGCTTTTTGTTTTGCATAAGTATTCACTTTCAGTGTTGTAGAAATAACAGAAGCAACCAAAATAAAAGGCACAATTTTTTAGATGATCGAGATTAACGCAGGGAAAACAGCGGCTAAAATTATTAACGAACAGGGCTTTAAACCTGAACTTTTCACCTCTTTTTTAGGTGCAAGTGGTGGGCCAAAGTGGTTTACCTTATTTGGGTTGGATAAGTATATTTTTGGTGAATTTTTTAAAAACCGAACCCGGCCACTTAATTTAATTGGCTCATCTGCCGGCGCTTTTCGCTCTGCGTGTTTTGCACAAAACGATCCCGTTGCTGCCATTGAGCGCTTAGCAAAATCGTATTCGCAAACCCGATACTCAAGTAATAAACCAACACCAAGTGAAATAACAATAAAAGCGCGCGCATTACTTGAAGATGTTTTTGGCGATAACGGCGTAACCGAAATTATAAATAACCCAATATTTAAAGCGCACTTTATAGTAGCAAAATCGAATGGCTTTATTGCCAGCGAAAATAAAATAATACAACTACTGGGTTTATCAAAAAGTTATATGCTAAACCGCGTTAACCGAAAATTATTAGGCTCACAGTATGAGCGTTTTATATTTGGCCCAGCAACAAGTGACTTATCAATTACCGACAGCTACAATTTTAAAACGCAAAACATAGCGCTTACTCAAAATAATTTAAAAGATGCATTACTTGCATCGGGTTCAATACCACTTGTTATGCAAGGCATAAAAAATATTGCAGGCTCGCCGCAAGGAATATATCGCGACGGCGGAATTATCGATTACCACTTTGATTTAAAAATTAATAACCCAGGCTTAATTTTATATCCGCATTTTAATAGCGATCCAAAAGCAGGGTGGTTCGATAAAAATTTAAAACGTAAAGTGTCACCACTTAATTATGACAATGTAGTGATGATCACCCCATCAAAAGAATTTGTAGCGAGCTTACCCTACGGAAAAATTCCAGATAGAAACGATTTTACCGATCTTGATGCAGACACGCGTATTAAATATTGGAATATAGTTTTTAGTGAAACAGAAAGGCTAGCTGAAGCGTTTGATAAAAAGTTAAAAATGTTATTAATTTTTAAAAATAAAATATAGTTTTATTAGTTGCTATAAGAAGTCAGTTAACATAATTAATTTTAATCGTGTTAACAGACTTCTTCTATAACATTTAACCCAAGCTTTTAAAGTCGTAAGAATAGATGTAAATGGTTATTTAGATATCTCTTCAATGTACTCCTGAAGTTTATTTTCAGCATTATCCTTACCAAATAGAATTTGGCAGACTTCATGTAAACCAGGATCTGAAAGAATATCTTCTTTTCTTACAACCAGTGAAATTTTAGAACGTCGACGTAAAAAATCACTGAGTTTAGTTATCATTTCCCGCTCAGCAGCGTGTTCAATTTCCACACGTAAGTACTCCGAATTCTTAATAAGGAGTTCGCCTTTTTCAGGTGCTTCACGAATTTTTTCTAGCATGTTAATCGCATTTCTGCCGTAACGTCTCCAAAACCGCTTACTAAGTACCTCTGTAGATGTTTTAGGTGTTAAACCATCCAAATTCATTAATTTTGCACGATGCATGAACTCATTTTTAACGGTGTCGTCAGGTTCACCGTACCATTTGTAATCTTCATAAGGTAACTTAATACCTAATCCAGTGACTAAATCAGCCACTTCATCGCCTACATTAATACAATCTGTTAGTTTTCCGCCAAAGATAGAAAGATATTTTTGATCACTATTTGTATCTATAGCGTGCTTGCGTGATAATTGCACCCAGTCAGCCTTACCATTACCGTCTTTTTTAATTGCTAATGGTCTAACTCCACAGCGCTCGGCTATAATATCACTTTTTGTAATTGGCTTTTCTAACTCTAATAATTTGTTAGCATTATCAAGCACAAAGTTTCGATCCTCATCAGTCACTTGTGAGTGCGGACTATGAACTTGTGTATCGGTTGTACCAATACACGTTTTTGGGCCCATGGGGATCACAAAAAACAACCGACCATCATCTGCAAAAAACGTCAGTACTTTGTTACTGTTAGTTACCTTATCAACAATAAGGTGAATACCTTTTGAAAATACATGGTGATGTGCTGTGGTTTGACTATTTGTATTGTTAATAGGATCAACAAATGGGCCTGCTGCGTTAATAATAACTTTAGAGCGGATAGTAAACTTCTCTTTAGATATCTCGTCTACTGCATTTGTAGTCCAAATATCATTAGAGCGAGTAGAGCCCTGCGAACTTACGTAGTTAGCGGCAATACACCCATGGCTCATACTAGAGCGAATAAAATTGAAAACAAAACGAGCATCGTTATCCAATAAAAAGCTGTCTGAATATTCAAATCCAGCCTCTACATTTTTTGTGTTAATGACTGGCTCTGATGATTTTATTTTTTTTGCATTGAGGTATCTAGGAGATTTAGTAAAAAAACGTCCCATAAACCAATAGAGAATAGTACCTAAATAAACAAAGAATGCCGGAAATCTAAAGCCTTTTTGGATACTTGTAAAAAAGCGAATTTCTTTAACAGTAGAAGGATAGCTACGCATTAAATGGTTTCTACTTTTACAAAGTTTATTAACCAAATTATATTCATGACTTTCTAAATATTTTATGCCACCCCAGGCTAAATTTGATGAGTTTGAACTAGTGAAACCGGCAAAATCACCTTTGTCTATCAAGGCAACTCTAGCGCCCTTAGCGGCTAAAGCGGCAGCAGATACAGCACCGTTAATACCCCCTCCAATAATCAAAACATCATAAATATCTTGGGGAAGTTTTTTAATATTGTTGTCTCTAAGTTGACTCATTTGTTGAATTACCTATTTTAATATCAAGCTATTTAGACCAGCTCAATTAAATTTAAAGTATTAATGTCCTAAACGGTATTTATCGTGCTATCAAAACTTATACTAGGCATGCAGGTAAGTAAGTATACGAGTAATAATAAAAATACTTTCGATATTTTTATTATTTAACTCAAGATTTGTTACCCAACATTTAAGTACTTGATACAAGTAAGCCTTCAAACGAAATCAAAAATTAATTGATCTGATTAACAAGGATGACCAAGCTACTGCAGATAACTATTGTATTTTAAGACTCTGAATAGCTATAACAGTACGAAGTTATTATTTACTTCGGTTTTCTTTTTATTAAAAATAACATTTAATAACGAACATTTGCAAACATTAAAGTACATAAATGAAAATTAGTCTAGCTATATCAAACCCACCGTAAAGCAATAAAAAACTTAGGAGTTTAATTTTTTCCGCTATAGTTTTTTGACACCCCATTAAATCAATAGTTACTACGGCGTTTTGATATCCGATAAATCAAGCAAGGCTGGGCCAGTTGGAGGTATATTGTTAGCTATCTTTATTTTTCTTGATACAACAGCTATTGCCGGCTGAAAAGCGCTTGTTATATCGATTGTATGTCTCTTTGGTTTCTTATCATTAAAGCCAAAATTAGTTGACCACTACATACCATCTATGGCTATAACGCCAACGTTTGTTGCTATATGTGCAGCCTGTGTCCAACGTATAAAATTTTGTTATAATATCTATCCTATTAAAAGCATGATCATTTTATCTTCTTAAATAACTCTCTACGTTAAAAATTATTAATAGCTGACAGAATAGGGGCAGGAGGGGGAGCAATACAGGAAAATGCAGAGAGCAATTGGAGATAACAACTCTATGTCATAATTTTTCTTTGTTATCGCGCTATAATAGATCACTAATTTAATACAATAGGTATGACTTTTCAGATGATATAGGTGAATAGTACCATCTATAGTGTTGTGGACTGGAAGACTACTTTCAAATGAGACATATTTTTCAAGCAAATCAATCTCATTATTAGCAACGTATTCAATGTTTTTCATCCATCTTCGGTGCAGATCACACCTACAACGAGAATGAATAAGATAGCATGAAGCTTATATTCGACTTTAGATTGGAGTTATTCGTCGGATATTATTGAAAAATGTTCATCAAAAATTAATTGTATGGGACTTCTATTTATAAGAAACCTATTCGATCATGCTGTAGCTAAAATGGAAAGCTCATGATTTCCCCATGATGAGGGAAAATCTATTTAACTGTTATGTTAAGCTTTTACCGAGCGATATGCAGTTCGACATCGTGCTCATTGAGTAAAGTAAGTATACTTTCGGGTGGCTGAGCATCGGTAATAAAGTTATCTGCCTGTGAGATATTACCTAATTTTACCATCGCATACCGACCGAATTTAGAGTGATCTGCAGCAAGTAAAACTTTACGTGAATTTTCAATGATTGCCTGGGCTACGCGCACTTCACGATAGTCAAAATCAAGTAACGCACCATTTTCTTCTATGCCACTAATACCTATAATGCCAAAATCCATACGAAATTGTTTAATAAAATCCTCTGTGGTCTCACCAATAATCCCGCCATCTCTGTGCCTAACTTCTCCACCTGCGATAAGTACAGAAAAATCTTTCTTAACACCTAATATAACCGCAACATTAAGATTATTAGTTACAACTTTCAAATTTTCATGACCAAGAAGTGCTTTCGCGATTGTTTCTGTTGTAGTGCCTATGTTTATAAATAAGGAAGAGCCATTAGGTATCATACGAACTACATGCTGTGCTATTTTTTGTTTAGCTTCTAAGTCCATGATTTTTCTAGTTTGATATGCTGTATTCTGAATGCTTGAAATGGCACTAGCGCCGCCATGATGACGTCTCAATTTATTTAAATTAGCAAGATAAGCCAGATCTCTTCTTATTGTTTGTGGTGTAACTTCATAATGACTTACTAGTACTTCAATAGAAATTGAATCTCTTTCTTTTAATAATTTTAGTATGGATTCGTGTCTTTGGTCTTGAGTCATTTTTTTCGCATTTTAAATTTAGTTAATAGTAAATTATAGGTTAAGAGCTAACAAATGAAAATCACATATAAATAATTATATATTAAAGTTGTATTTTTGTTGTATGTAGCAATTAATCCATGTAATAGTACAAAAACGAAAATAACCGAAAGTAAAAGTGAAAAAATAATGAATAACTATATCCTTTCAATTGATCAAGGTACGACTAGTTCTAGAAGTGTGCTATTTGATTTAAATGGTAATATTGCATACCTAGAACAACAAGAATTTGACCAGCACTTTCCAAAAGATGGTTATGTAGAACATAAACCAGAAGATATTTGGGCTTCTGTACAGCAAACAATGACAGCTGTAATGAAACACCTAGACCCTCAACACGATAAGGTTATTGCCATTGGTATTACTAACCAACGTGAAACGACAATAGTATGGGATAAAATTACTGGTGAGCCCGTTTATAACGCGATTGTATGGCAAGATAGACGTACGTCAGAGTTATGTAATGATTTAAGGGCCGCAGAAAAAGAAGAGTTAATTAGAAAAAAAACCGGCCTTTTAATAGACCCATATTTTTCTGCAACTAAAATAAATTGGATTTTAGAAAATTGTCCCGATGCTAGAGAAAAAGCAGAAAAAGGCGATTTAATCTTCGGTACTGTCGACACTTATTTATTGTGGAAATTGACAGGCGGAAAAGAGCACCGCACAGACGCAACGAATGCTTCGCGAACTATGCTCTTTAATATTCATACCCAAGAATGGGACGTGGAATTACTTGAACTTCTGAATGTGCCAATAGAGATGTTACCAGAAGTAATGGATTCATCAGATGATTTTGGTGTAACAGATGAACGCTATTTAGGTTACGAAGTACCTATTCTTGCAATGGCAGGAGACCAACAGGCAGCGTTATTTGGGCAAACTTGTTTTCAACCAGGAATGGCTAAAAGTACCTATGGTACAGGATGCTTTATGATGATTAACACTGGCGATAAAGTACTTGAATCTGAAAATAGACTTCTCAGTACAGTAGCTTATAGATTAAATGGGAAACCAACTTATGCGCTAGAGGGGAGTATTTTTATTGCAGGTGCTGCAATTCAATGGCTTAGAGACGGTCTACAATTAATCCAAAAAGCTGAAGAAACAGAGTCACTTGCATGCAATACCTCACTAGATCACGGTATATATATGGTACCCGCTTTTACAGGATTAGGTGCTCCTTATTGGGATTCTAATGCGCGAGGTGCAATTTTTGGCTTAACCCGAGATACGGGTATAAAAGAGATCGTAACAGCTGGATTACAATCAGTTTGTTTTCAAACTAAAGACCTTCAAAAGTCAATGGAAGCTGATGGCGTAAGACCACAGGTACTAAGAGTTGATGGCGGTATGGTAATAAATGGCTGGCTTATGCAATTTTTGTCAGATGTTTTAGGAGCCGAAGTTGACCGTTCGACCATAAGTGAAACTACTGCTTTGGGTGTAGCTTACTTAGCAGGTTTAAAAGCGGGTGTATTCCCATCACTTGAATCATTAGCGACTAACTGGAATTGCGATAAACGATTTGTTCCTAACATGACTAAATCAAAACGTGATGAATTATATGCCGGATGGTGTAATGCGGTAAAAAAAGTACAAAGCGAATAATAAGCCGCTTAACTATAAAACCATAGCAACATATCTATTAAGGTTTATTAGTGGAGACTATTTTTATGATACCACTAAATACTCCAAGCGTAAAAATAAATAAGTTGATACTTATCTTATGGTAATTTTCAGCTGTAAAAAAGTTTCAAAATATTCATGGTTTATACTTATGCAATAGATATCATTATTGAGGGTGGTTTTATGTTTATAATTAATAAGGAATATTAAAATGTCACCTTTCTTAGCTGAAATACTAGGAACTGCACTGCTTATTTTAATTGGGGGCGGGGTTGTAGCCAATGACATACTAAAGAAAACACTAGGCCATGGCGGCGGTTGGATGACGATTACCACTGCTTGGGGACTTGGTGTTTTTATCGGCGTGGTTGTTGCCGGTCCCTATAGTGGAGCACACCTTAACCCTGCAGTAACAATAGGCTTAGCCGTAGCTGGATCATTTCCATGGTCCGAAGTTCCAAGTTATATTTTAGCGGAATTTATTGGCGCGATGGTTGGCGCTTCGTTAGTTTATGCAGTTTATAAAGATCATTTCGATGCCACTGACGATCCCACCTTAAAACGAGCTGTTTTCTGTACATCTCCAGCTATACCAAATACGTTTAGAAATATACTTAGTGAAATAATAGGGACCTTCGTTTTATTAATTTGTGTTTTTTACTTCTCTTCAGCTGAAATTGACGATGGCTCTGGCGTAAAAATAGGCTTAGGTTCAATAGGCGCTATACCTGTTGCTTTTGTTGTTTGGGGTATTGGACTTTCTCTGGGTGGGACTACTGGATATGCAATAAATCCAGCTCGAGATTTAGGCCCGCGAATTGTACATTCTTTATTACCAATAAAAGGTAAAATTGATAGTAACTGGGGTTACTCATGGATCCCGGTAGTTGGTCCAATAATAGGGAGTGTTTTAGCAGCTTTATTATATATATTAGTTAAATAATTGAAATATAGTTATTTAATTTTACTAAAAAATGATTATACACAGACTACTTTTCTGAACACACAAAAGAAAAATATAATTTATATAAGCAATATAGTTAAATAAAAAAGGGCGTGTAGCCCTTTTTTATTTAAAGCTAAGGCTATTACCAATACAAAAATATAAATAAAAAAGTATAAAAAATTTATATATCGCGACGGCGGAATTATCGATTACCACTTTGACTTAAAAATTAATAACCCAGGACTTATTTTATATCCGCATTTTAATAGTGAGCCAAAAGCAGGGTGGTTCGATAAAAATTTAAAACGTAAAGTATCACCACTTAATTACGATAATGTGGTAATGATCACTCCATCAAAAGAATTTATAGCAAGCTTACCTTACGGAAAAATCCCAGACAGAAACGACTTTACCGATCTTGATGCAGATACACGCATTAAATATTGGAATATAGTTTTTAGTGAAACAGAAAGGCTAGCTGAAGCGTTTGATAAGCAATTAAATAATGAAAGTTTCGATTCAAAGTCATACTAGTAACCTAGATTCAAATTGTAAGTGCATAACTTGTTTTGGCTAGATTAAGTGGTCAGTTGCTCATAAGCTAACTACTTTTTCTCCGGCAAGAGATTTTACAATGAGACATTACAAACAACTGACCTATGCGCAAAGATGCCAGATCGCCGTTCTAAAGAAAAGCGGTTTTACGCAACAAAGTATTGCTGAGCTAACTAATTTATCGCAATCTACGATTTCAAGAGAGCTTTCTAGAAATACAGGTAAGCGAGGTTACAGACACAAACAAGCTCATGAGCGGGCTTTGTTTCGTCGAAGAAGTGTAAGAAAACCGCTTAAGATGACACCTGAAATGATAGCTTTAATTACCCAGAAGCTTAATGAGAAGTGGAGTCCTGAACAAATAACGGGATGGTTACGCAAAGAAAGTGAACTGTCTGTCAGCCATGAATGCATTTATCTGTATATCTGGGAAGATAAAAAAGCAGGTGGTGAGTTATACCTACATCTGCGCCGACACGGTAAGAAATATCACAAGCGCAGTCATGGTAAAACAAACCGAGGGCAAATAAAAAATCGCGTTAGCATTGAAGAGCGCCCACAAATAGTTGATGAGAAAGGCCGAATCGGAGATTGGGAAATAGATACCGTCATAGGCAAAGGTCATCGAGGCGCCCTTGTTACCATTGTAGAGCGGGTTACCCAATTCACTGTATCAACTCAGGTGGCAGGCAAAACAGCACAAGCCGTCACTGCGGCGACGATAGAACTATTAAGGCCATATAGGTCAGCGCTTCATACCATCACGGCTGACAATGGAAAAGAGTTCGCTTATCACGAGCAAATCACAGAGGCTTTAAGTGTTCCTGTTTATTTTGCTCACCCTTATCACTCATGGGAGCGCGGATTGAATGAAAACACGAATGGATTACTACGTCAGTATTGGCCGAAGAGCACAGATTTTAAGGCGGTAACACCAGCGCAAGTTATACCAGTACTTGAGCAACTTAATAATCGTCCGAGGAAGACACTTGGATTTGAAACGCCTGCAAAATTGATGCAGGATCACTTGGCGGCTAAAGCCGCCTAAACGTTATGCACTTCAGGTTTGAATCCGCGTAATTTAATAGCTAATAATCCATAAATTATAAACGAAATAATTAAACGGCTGAAAGCACTTTTTTATTATAAATTTTAATCTGAGGACAGCTGTGGCAGTTTGGGAGGGAGCTACAAAAGCTGAATAATAAATACACCCCAAACATAACTAATAGTTGCATGTGTAAGTTTACGTGTCAAAATTAAGAGAAAAATATAGTTGTATGAAAATATGGAAAATCTAGTAGAAGAATCAACCAGAATTAAAGAAATGATGCCAATCTATACTGGAACATTAACAGCAATTGTAGCAATTACTGTGGGTGTTATTTCTGGGTGGTGGAATCATATGAATATGAAAGCTTCAATAAAAGGAATGGCTTCCCAAGAAGAAAAAAAAAGGAAACATGAAAAAACTGAAAAAGCATATGAGAATTTTAATATATGGAAAAAAGCATATGATATACGTACTTTTGATATGGTTTCCTATTATCACAGACATATTTCTTACGAAGAAATGATAGCTATGAAAAAAGAGCCAAATTCTCAATATGCTGGGAAAGCATTGGAAACGGTAGAGATGTTGATAGATCTATACTTATGTGAGGAATGCTTAAAAAAATTTAAAAGTGTACTAAGCAAAAGAGATGACGTTGGTAAATATTTTTACGAAAAAAATCAGAGTAAAAAAATATACGAATCATTTAAAAAAAATTTAGATGAATTTGAAGATGCATGTAATGATTTTAAAAAGCAATTAAAAAAAGCAACCACAGTTTAATGTTAAAAGGGCGAAAAGCTTTTAACATTAAAGCGATAAATATAGTAAGGTTGTGTCATAGTTATTCCTCTCTGAGTAATCGTATAAATTAATAGCTTTTTACATGATTAATTTTCCTTAGCTGAGAGATAGCGATACTGAAGTCCACGAACAGATTGAGGACGCATTTGCGTTACTAATTACGTTATATTAATAACAACCCATAAATTACGTTATGTTAAATTGCATGGGTTTTAATAAAGCGAGCGTGATTATACAAACCAGCTCGCTTTTAGGAGAGTAATTTGGTGGTTAATTAAGCTCTGAATCAACCCAAAACTTGGTACCTTTTAATACAGCTTGTAGTGCAAGGCCATTTTCGGTTACAGAATATACAGTTACTTGATCTGCAATCGCTTCGGCAACCAGTGCACCGCCTTTATCTTCATATTTAGCTGCTGCATCAGCGTTTCCGCCAAATGCCCAACCATGTTCAATAAATCTATTTAGTGCTGCTTGATTATGAAAAACCATTACAACGTTAAAATCTTTTACACCTAAACCAAGCCCTAAACCGGCTTCACCCATATTCATGTAAGTCGATTTACCAGTAAGGTTATTTTTAACTACGCCGTAACCGCCACCAAAACTGGCTAAAACAACATTTACGTTCGCGTTATCAAAAACAGCGTAACCAGCCGAATTAGCAATTTGTTTTTTAACGTCAGGTTTTTCAGCGTATAATTTATCTAATGTATTTGTTTTCATACTTTGTACAAGTGAACGTTTTTCGCTTGGTGATGCACTACCTGTAGTAGCACACCCAGTTAACGCAACAGTTAAAGCCAGTACGCTTAGTATAATTAGTTTTTTCATAATTTTTTCCTTAATAAGATATAGCAACCAACAACCATAGAATAATCACAGTATTAAAATAATTAGAGCTTTACTATGTCCAATACTAGACAGTATCGGACTTTAACGTTATTCTGTAAGCCTATTATTTAATTGAATATTTATACATTATGCTTGTTGCTTTGGTTGATACGTTAAAACAATTAAGATATCAAATTGCCCATCTAGATGACGGTACTCTAAATTCAGAATACCCAGAACTTGCATCCTTTATACAGGAAGTTGGCTTGACTGTAACTGAATCAAAAGCCGATCTGACATTCTTATATCAGTTTTTATATGTTTATGGCAGAAAATCAGAAGCAACTTATAGCCGTTTTCGAAATGAACTTGAACGCTTTTATTTATGGTCGTGGTTAATAGCAGAAAAATCAGTATTCGATTTAAAACGTGAAGATATTGAAGCTTACGTTGATTTTATGGTCGAACCTGATAAAAAATGGGCTGCAACTTCAGTGCAATGGCGTTATAAAGATGAGCAAGGAATTCGTAGATTAAATCAAAATTGGCGCCCTTTTATGCTAAAAGAATCGACTGCCAGCCAACAAACTTTATCGGCCATGTTTACTGCCTTAAATGTATTTTATAAGTTTGCCCTACTCGAAGAAAAAACATTCGCGAACTTTGTCCCTGTTGTTAAAAAAAATAGCCCGTATTTAGTTGTTCAATCACAAATTCAAATTCCTGATACATTAAGTGATATTCAATGGGAATACGTTTTTGGTGTAACGCGAGATTTATGCGAACATAACCCTGATTTAGAGCGAAACTTATTTACGCTTGCCTGCTTAAAAGGTCTTTATTTACGAATTTCAGAATTATCTGAGCGCCCACAATGGTCGCCGGTAATGTCTCATTTTTGGCAAGATAATGATGGATTTTGGTTTTTACGTATAATGGGTAAAGGTAATAAATTACGAGATGTAACCTTAAGTGATGATTTTGTTGAATATTTAAAACGATATAGATTATATCGAGGGCTACCTGCCCTTCCTCGGGTTGATGAGTCAGATCCTTTGGTTCATAAAATTCGCGGGCAAGGTGGTATGACCGTAAGACAAATTAGGCGTTTAGTTCAACAAAGTTTTGATTATGCACAGCAATCATTACTCGATGATGGTTTTAAAGATGACGCTGAACAACTTGGCGCTGCAACTGCACATTGGCTTCGTCATACAGGTGCTACACATGATGCGCAAACCAGACCGCTTAAACATTTATCAGAAGATTTAGGCCATTCTAAAATTGCGACTACCGATCAAATTTATATTCAAACAAATATTAAAGAGCGAGCAAAATCAGGACTTAAAAGGAAAATTTAATGGAGTATTTAGTAATAGCATTTATAGGCGGACTATTTTTAATTTATTCTTTAACACTTCGCCAGTTAGAAAAAACAGAAGTAACAGGCCCAATGTTTTTTGTTGTTGGGGGAATATGTTTAGCTTTAATGCTACCCAACGAAGGGGATAAAATAAAAGAAGGTGTTGATCTTTTATTACCATTTATAGAGCTTACGCTAAGTATATTTTTATTTTCTGATGCAGCTAAATCAAAGCTAAGTGTATTAAGGCATAGTTTTCAGTATCCTAGTTTACTGTTGTTTGTTGCCCTACCCTTAACTTTGTTGCTTGGTATTGCTGTTGCTTTATTTTTCTTTGCTGAGCTTTCAGTTATTCAAGCGGCGTTGCTCGCTATTATTTTAACACCTACTGATGCGGCATTAAGTAAAGGGTTACTAGCAAGTTCACAAGTGCCTGAAAAAATACGTGAAGGAATAAATACTGAAAGTGGTTTGAACGATGGATTATGCGTACCTATATTTTTAATATTTATATTACTCGCTAAAAATCCTGATTCAGCTATTACTGCAACACAAACATTAAGTGTGTTTGGCCGAGAGCTTGGCCTGGCTCTATTAATAGCTATTACAAGTATTGTTGTTTTTATACCGAGTTTAAACTTTGCAATGAAACGTCATTACTTTGCACAAAATACCAGTCCATTTTTATTACTTGGTTTTGCTATGGCTGTGTTTTCTGTCACTCAGTATTTTCATGGCAGTGGATTTATTGCGGTGTTTATTGCAGGTTTACTATTTGATAAATTTTCGACTGAAGAAGTTAGAACAGAATTAATTGAAGACTCAGAGCACATCGCAGATTTTACATCGCTAATGATTTGGTGTTTGTTTGGGTTTGTTTGTGCTTACTTAGTTATCCCGAAATTAAATACTGAAATTATAATTTACGCTTTATTAAGTACAACATTAATTAGAATAATTCCTGTTATGTTGTCACTGCAGTTTACGGCATTGAATATTAAAGAGCGTTTTACATTTGCGTGGTTTGGACCAAGAGGATTAGCATCAATTGTTTTTACATTGATGGTGATTGATACGCAAATAGAAAACAAATATCAAATAGCGACAATAGCAATGACGACTATTTTGTTTAGTGTATTTATTCACGGTATAAGTACAAAGCCAATTGCAGACAGTTTCGCTAAAAAATCTAAATAGCTTTTATAAAAATTAGTGAATTTTTTGACGAGGTATCAAGGCGTTTTTCCAGCCTCAAAAACGATCATTTAATTAAGCGAATGGGTATTAATAAAAAAGGCGTAACTTATTTTTAAGTTACGCCTTTTTTTAACTTTTATTATCTAAGTACCTGTGCGAGTAATTCAATTGGGTGTTTGGGTTTAAATTTCTCAAAACGTTTAACTTGGCTACGACAAGAAAAGCCCGTAGATAAAAGTTGCTCTGGTTTATTTTTATCTACAATTGGTTTCCAACTCATTTCGTAAAGTGCACGTGAGTTATCTTGATTTTGTGCTTCGTGGCCATAAGTCCCCGCCATTCCACAGCAACCTGTATTTGTTGTTTTTAATGTTAAACCAATATCACTGAAAATTGTTTGCCAAACATTTGCCGATTTTGGCAGTGCAGTTGTTTCAGTACAATGACTCAGTAATGTAAATTCGGTATCTGTATTTTGCTTTGCGCTTAGTGATTTAAACGATTGTGTTTCTAGCCATTCATGAGCAAGCTGCACATTAAATTCGCCACGGTTATTTTCTAAAATTGTATTATATTCATCGCGGTAACACATAACGAGTGACGCATCTAAACCGACTAACGGTGCATTAATATCATTTAATTTATTTAAAAACTCGGCTGCATTTTTAGCTGTAACTTTAAATTCATGCAAAAAACCTTTTACGTGTTGCGGTTTACCATTTGGTTTAAAAGGTAATAGCATTGGTTTTTTACCAAGTTGGGTTATTAAAGTAATAAAACTTTCTACTAATTCCGCTTCGTAAAAGCTCGTAAATGGGTCTTGTACTATTAATACATATTCACTTTGTTGCTCTGCATTTAATTTATTTAGTAAATCAAAATCGAATTTTTGTGTTTTAGTAACACGCTTTGAAAGTGCAGGTATACTTAACTGTGGTGTATCAACATAGCCAACCGTTTTTTTAATAACATTACTAACTAATGATGTTTTAACAATTGGATTTATAACTTTAGCGAACTTTGCCATTAATGGCGCGCTGTTTTCTATGTTACCAACAAGGTAATCTTTTAGCGGGCGTGCATAATAACTATGATAATAATTTAAAAAGCGCGAACGAAAAGTAGGTACATCTACTTTAATTGGGCATGCTGTTGTACATGCCTTACATGCTAAACATTCATCCATTGACGCTTTTACTTCGTGAGAAAAATCGTAAATACCTTTTCGTTTTTCGCGGCTATGAACAAAACGTTCCCACCAGGTGATTACTTCACCTTTGTTAAGCTGCTTTTCTACTTCGAGTAAATCTACATTTTTTGACTCTTGTAAACGAAGCCATTCGCGCATTAAACTTGCGCGACCTTTTGGTGAATTACGACGATCGCCGGTTACTTTATACGATGGACACATAGGTGAATTTTCATCGTAATTAAAGCATATGCCATTACCATTACAGGTCATTGCATTGTTAAAACTGGTTTTAACTTCTATTGATATTTGCTTATCGAAGTGCGATCTCTTTTGTCCATCTACACTAACTAGTGAGTCTTCACTATCGATAGGAGTACATATTTTACCGGGGTTAATGCGGTTGTTAGGATCGAAAGCTGTTTTTATTTTACGAAGTTGCGTATATAAATGCTCACCAAAAAATTCAGGGCTGTATTCACTTCGGTAACCTTTACCGTGTTCGCCCCACATTAAACCACCGTACTTAGCGGTTAGTTTTACTACTTGATCTGAAATAGTTCTAAGTAGTTTTTCTTGTTCTGGGTCGCACATATCAAGTGCTGGGCGTACGTGTAAAACCCCAGCATCAACATGGCCAAACATACCATATTGTAAATTATGGCTGTCGAGTAATGCTCTAAATTCGACAATATAATCTGCTAAATTTTCAGGGGGTACTGCAGTGTCTTCTGCAAAGGCGAGTGGTTTTTGACTGCCTTTTACATTACCTAATAAACCGACTGATTTTTTACGCATTGCGTAAATTTTTAGTATATCGCTTTTATCACTGGTTAACTGATATCCAATAACGCCATTAGTTTGATTTGCTACGCATTCATCTAGAAGCTTACAAAGTGTGTCTACTTTGTCTTTTATATCATCGTTTGATACTGCATTAAACTCGACCATGTTAAGGCCTTGCATATCTTTATTTGGTACGTCGGTTATTAAGTCCGATACTAAATTCCAAATGATGTCTTCACGCGCTAAGTTTAAAACTTTGCTATCTACGGTTTCTACCGATGTTGCGCGTGCATCAACTAAAAACGGTGAATGACGAAGTGCTGAGTCAAAACTATCGTACTTGATATTTATA
The DNA here is from genome assembly GCF_031198785.1 of Pseudoalteromonas sp. HL-AS1. Taxonomy (NCBI): domain Bacteria; kingdom Pseudomonadati; phylum Pseudomonadota; class Gammaproteobacteria; order Alteromonadales; family Pseudoalteromonadaceae; genus Pseudoalteromonas; species Pseudoalteromonas sp. HL-AS1. The sequence continues at coordinate 451,906 of NZ_CP133570.1, read as the reverse complement.
AGGGTTTTAAATTCGGCAATCGGTGTTAGGTTTAATTTAGCTTCAGTTACTATACCTAATGAGCCTTCTGAACCTGTTATTAGTCGGCTCATGTCAAAAGTAAGTAAATCATCACTTAGCACATGCTCTAGGTCGTAACCGGTTAAAAACCTATTTAATCGTGGAAACTTAGCTAAAATAGCTGCGCGTTCATTAACTGAAATATCTAAAACTGTTTTATATAAACTACCAATTAAAGAGTCTTGCTCGGCTATAATTTTTGCTTTGTCGATGTTTATTGGTGAGGTACACATAGGTGTACCATCGACTAAATAAGTTGTAAGCCCTAAAACATGATCGCTTGTTTTTCCGTAAACTAACGACCCTTGCCCAGATGCGTCAGTACTTATCATGCCACCAATAGTTGCCCTGTTACTAGTAGATAAATCGGGTGAGAAGAAAAAACCATAAGGTTTTAAAAAGTCATTAAGTTGATCTTTTATTACGCCAGTTTGAACGCGTACCCAGCCTTCTTCTACATTTATTTCGAGGATTTCGCGCATATAGCGAGACAAATCTACAACAATACCTGGTGTTAACGATTGACCGTTAGTACCTGTTCCGCCACCACGAGGGCCAAAAGTTAATGATAAAAATGGGTCGCGAGATGCAGTTTGCAGTGCGAGTTGAATATCTTTTTCATTTTTTGGAAAAATAACACCTTGGGGTATTTCCTGATACACACTGTTATCGGTTGAAGCAGTAATACGCGTTGCATAACTGGCATCGGTATCTCCACTAAAACCTTGGCTTGCAATGGTATTTAGGTAATTTGCGACAAGTACTGTCGCGGCATCTTGCTGTGTAATTGTTGCTATCATGACGACGATATTTTAGGGCATTTGACTAATTATATCATGGTGATGGCGAATAGAAATTGAAGATTTTACAGTTTGTAACACTCTTTTAGTCGATTTTAATGCAGCTTAAATTATACTCAAGTTAACGAGTAATGAGGTGTGTTATATGAAAAAATTACTATTACAGATCAGTGGCGTGCTATTTATTTTGCTAGGGCTATTTTTTGCGATTTTTCCTAGGGCGTGTTGACCTTTGGTTGTTGAATTTGCAGCAGTATGTTTGGTTTTTAGGCAAGGCAGAGCCTATGTAGTGTGGTTACTCCCCATAAATAGGCGATAACGCAGCATAAATACCAAACATGCGCTGCCCAATGGGTTCTTTCCAGGGACGATTAACTCTTTGTTGCTCGATTCTTACTTAGCCCACTAGGTTACAAACCTCGCGCCGCGATTTAATCGCCCCTAGATTGAACAAATTTCAATCCACAAAGATCAACACGCCCTTAGCCTTCACTTATATTTTTTATGGCGGGTTTATTGTGTTTTTCGTTTTATTACCCTAAAGCGCGACATTACTTATCACTTTGCCAAAAGGCATTAACTAAATCATGTGCTTATTTAGATAAAAAATTAGCCCGTTAATTTAACTTTTAATTGGTTATAAAAAATGCCAGCAATACATTGCTGGCATTTTTTATAGCTTACCTATTTATTACTTTGCTAATTTTTTAGCTAGGTATAACCATGTTTCTATTACTGTGTCTGGATTGAGTGAAACAGAGTCAATGCCCTGCTCTACTAACCATGCTGCAAAGTCTTCGTGATCTGAAGGACCTTGACCACAAATACCTACGTACTTGCCTTTTTCTTTAGCTGTTTTAATTGCCATAGAAAGTAGTTTTTTAATTGCTGGGTTACGCTCATCAAATAAATGTGCGATTAAACCAGAATCACGGTCAAGACCAAGCGTTAACTGTGTTAAATCGTTAGAGCCGATAGAAAAACCATCAAACATTTCTAAAAATTCATCAGCAAGTAATGCATTTGAAGGCAGCTCACACATCATGATTACTTTAAGACCATTTTCACCACGTTTAAGGCCATGCTCTTCTAGTAGTTCAATTACGCGTTTACCTTCTTCAAGGGTACGTACGAATGGGATCATGATTTCTATGTTTGCCATATCCATGTCGTTTCTTACGCGTTTTATAGCTTCACATTCTAATGCAAAACAATCGCGGAAATCTTCAGAGATATAACGTGCGGCGCCACGAAAACCAATCATTGGGTTTTCTTCTTCTGGCTCGTATTGCTGGCCACCAACTAGGTTTGCGTATTCGTTTGATTTAAAATCAGACATACGCACAATTACACGCTCCGGTGCAAAAGCACAACCAAGCGTTGAAATACCTTCAACCAGTTTTGTTATGTAAAACTCTACTGGTGATTCGTAACCGGCAATCATGTCAGTAATTTCTGCTTTTAATGCATCTGTTTGCGCATCAAAATTTAATAACGCTTTAGGGTGAACGCCAATCATACGGTTGATAATAAATTCAACTCGCGCAAGGCCTACACCTGCATGCGGTAAGCGTGCAAAGTCAAAGGCGCGATCGGGGTTACCCACGTTCATCATTACTTTCATTGGTAGTTCTGGCATTTTATCAACGCGTGACGTTAGTATTTCAAAATCTAAAATACCTTCGTAAATAAAGCCGGTATCGCCTTCGGCGCACGATACTGTTACTTCTTGTCCCGCTTTAATTAAATCAGTTGCATTACCACAACCAACAACTGCTGGAATACCAAGTTCGCGTGCAATTATTGCCGCGTGACACGTACGGCCACCACGATTTGTAACAATAGCTGCTGCACGTTTCATGATTGGTTCCCAATCAGGGTCGGTCATATCGGTAACTAAAATGTCGCCTACTTGTACCTGGTCCATTTCTTTAATTGAATCAAGAACACGTACAACACCGCTACCAATTTTGTGACCAATTGCACGGCCTTCAACAAGTACATTACTTGTGCCATTTAATTGAAAACGTTCCATTACGTTTGAGTCTTCGTTTGAGCGGACAGTTTCTGGACGTGCTTGAACTATATATAGTTTGCCGTCGTTTCCGTCTTTTGCCCATTCGATGTCCATAGGACGACCGTAATGTTTTTCAATGATTACAGCTTGTTTGGCAAGATCTTGCACTTCTTCATCTGTAATCGAAAATTTATTAGAAAGTTCAGGGTCAACATCAACGATGTCTACTTGCTTACCATGTGCTTTGTCTTCTGAGTAAATCATTTGTATGGCTTTAGAACCAATATTACGACGTACTACTGAAGGTTTGTTTTTAAGGAGTGTTGGTTTATGAACATAAAATTCATCAGGGTTAACCGCGCCCTGTACAACCATTTCACCTAAGCCATAGCTTGATGTAATAAATACAACGTCTTCAAAACCAGACTCTGTATCAATACTAAACATTACGCCAGATGCTGACTTATCTGAACGTACCATGCGCTGTATACCTGCTGATAACGCTACACCACGGTGATCGTAACCTTGGTGAACACGATATGAGATTGCGCGGTCGTTAAATAATGAAGCAAATACGTGTTTAATAGCGACCATGACTGAATCGATACCGACAACGTTAAGGAAAGTTTCTTGTTGGCCTGCGAATGATGCATCTGGCATATCTTCAGCGGTAGCTGATGAACGTACTGCAAATGAAACATCTGCTGCAGTATCGCCATGGAGTTGGCTATATGCGTCGCGAATGGCTAGATCTAGGTTTGGTTGGAATGGTGTGTCGATTATCCATTGGCGGATATCGGCACCGACTTTAGCGAGTGTATTTACATCATCAACATCAAGTGTATCTAGGATGTCATGAATTTTGGCGGTGAGTCCTGATTGATCTAGAAACTCATTAAAAGCATCTGCGGTAGTTGCAAAACCACCCGGTACTTGTACACCTGCGTTTGCGAGGTTTGAAATCATTTCGCCAAGTGACGCGTTTTTACCGCCAACTCGAGGAACATCTTGCATGCCAAGCTCTTGATACCAGAGAACGTATTCTTGCACGGATCTTTCTCCAAAAAAAACAAATTGTAGGTCTAACTGTGAGAGTTAAGAAAGAAAACCTTTTATAAAGGTCGTCATCATTCTACACTGGCAACAGTCCTCACGTAAACCGTGGGAAACCCATTTTAGGGATTTAAACGCAATAAAAAGGTTAATTATGAGAACTGCTTTTTATATATCAGATGGAACAGCAATTACTTCAGAGGTATTTGGGCATGCGACTTTGTCGTTGTTTCCTATCGATTTTAATCATAAAACAATTCCATTTGTAGAAACTGAAGAAAAAGCGCACGAAATTAAAGCTTTAATTAATGCAACCGCTGCAAAAACAGGTGAAAAGCCTTTCGTTTTTTTTACTTTTGTGAATCACAATTTAAGTGAAATTATAAAATCGGCTGATGCAGTTACGTATGATTTTTTAACTACGTATAGCGAAAAAATAGAAAAAGAACTCAATGTAGCCCCTGTTCCAAAAATGCATCGTACGCATTCTATCCACGAAAAAAGTTATGACTTTAGAATTGATGCGGTTAACTATGCGCTTATGAATGATGATGGCGGAAATATTAAAAACTTTTCCGAGGCAGACATCATTTTAATTGGCGTTAGCAGAAGTGGTAAAACCCCGACAAGCTTATACTTAGCACTGCAGTACGGCATTAAAGCGGCTAACTACCCTATTACAGAAGAAGATTTAGATAATGAAGGTTTGCCTAAATGTTTAGTCCCTTATAAACATAAGTTATTTGGGCTCACGATTGACCCTGAGAGGCTTGCGGCTATAAGGCATCGACGTATGGCTAACTCTAAGTATGCTTCAATTAAACAGTGTCGTATTGAAGTGCGCGAAGTAGAAATGTTGTATAAGCGTCACAAAATAGCTTACTTTAATTCTACGCATCATTCTGTTGAAGAAATTTCTGCAAAAATACTGATAGAGACAGACTTGGAGCGACGTAAGTACTAACTTAGTCATCAAATTTGAAATAAAAAAAACCGCAACTAAGCGGTTTTTTTGTATCAATAAATATTATTTACGTGCGTCTTTTAGTAAATCAGCGACTAAAAAGCCTAACTCTAATACTTGGTCGGCGTTAAGGCGTGGATCACACTGCGTTTTGTAACGCTGTGCTAAGTCATCGTCAGATAAACCGTAAGCACCGCCTGTACATTCTGTTACGTGCTGACCTGTCATTTCTAGGTGAACACCACCTGCGTATGAACCTTCAGCTTTGTGTACAGCGAAGAACTGACTGATCTCGCGCATGATATTATCGAAGTTACGCGTTTTGTAACCTGAAGTCGCTTTTTCAGTATTACCGTGCATTGGATCTGAGCTCCAAATTACTTTACGGCCTTCTTGTTGAACTCTTCTTACTAGTGCTGGGAGTTTTTCTGGCAGTACGTCTGCACCCATACGCGTAATTAGCGTTAAACGACCAGGAATATTATCTGGGTTTAATGCGTCAATTAAACGAATTAGGTCGTCTGGGTCCATACCTGGGCCAACTTTAACACCAATTGGGTTTTTAATGCCTTTAAAGAATTCAATATGTGCATGGTCTAGTTGACGAGTACGTTCACCAATCCAAACAAAGTGAGCAGAACAATCGTACCAATCACCCGATAAATGGTCGCGACGTGTTAGTGCCTCTTCGTAACCAAGTAGTAAAGCTTCGTGAGAAGTGTATAAATCGGTTTCTTTTAAGCTTGGCGCAATTGTAGAGTTAATTCCGCACACTTCCATAAACTCTAGTGCGTCTTGAATTTTATCTGCAAGTTGTTGGTATTTTTCTTTAAGTGGATTTGCAGCAACAAAGCCCATGTTCCAGCGGTTAACCTGATGAAGATCGGCTAGGCCACCTTGTGCAAATGCACGTAATAAGTTTAACGTAGCGGCACTATGATGGTATGCAGTCATTAAACGTTGTGGGTCTGGAATGCGCGCTTCTTCTGTAAACTCAATATTATTAATGATGTCGCCACGGTAAGATGGTAAAGACACGCCATTAATTGTTTCTAAGTCTGCTGAACGAGGTTTAGCGTATTGACCAGCCATACGCGCTATTTTAACTACAGGGCATTTACCGCCATAAGTTAATACAACAGCCATTTGTAAAATTGTTTTGAATGTATCGCGAATATTAGCGGCATTAAAATCGCTAAACGACTCGGCACAGTCACCACCTTGAAGTAAAAATGCACGACCTTCGCACACGTCTTCAAGTTGTTTGAATAGGCTTCTTGTTTCTTCTGCAAAAACTAGAGGCGGAGCCGTTTTTAATTGGCCTTCTACTGATTTAAGTATTTCTTGATCTGGGTACTGTGGCTGCTGCAGTATTGGCAGCTCTCTCCAGCTATTTGGGTTCCACGATGACATAATTTTTCCTCATTCCTACATTACCTGATAAGAAGAAATTAACGTATGCAGACCCCTATGTTCAAGGACTAAATTCACTATTTTCCAATTATTTAGTTATGAGTTAAGTATAAAAGTAATTTTACTTAACTCAGGTGATTATATAACAATCACTTTAGTTTTATTTTAAATAAAACTAAAGTGATTAAAAACATACAATTAGAGTTATTTATTCTCAATTTTAACACATTGAGAATAAATAAAGCACAAGGGTATATTATATGTATTTTACTTAAGAACACATCATACTTAAATTGCATCAAATGTAATCTTAACTTTACGCGCTAAATTAATTATTAACTAACAGGGACTATGTGCAGGTCTAAATATATGATATAGGATTTTGTGTTGCTTATTTATATGCACTTTAAACCTAGTAGAATAACGCTGTTGATTATTCTTATGCCAGAATATACTTACAACTGACACAAGGTTAATCTGCTGATTCACCACTCATCTTCCCACCATGCCGCCAACGTTATTTAGCAAGTTGTGATAACTAAAAACTTAACTGCCAGTGGTGCCTTAAATGGCTCTCATGCAAAAATCATGTATGACATTCTAAGCTTCTGGATGATAAACCCATAGTTAAAACACGTTATAATATTAATCACTAATTAGAGAAACAACCAAAACTAACACTATTATTTTGAATACAACCGCACCAAGTTCATTTTACATTCCTCATTTATTACACTACATGAGCAATTAAGCTCTAAGCGAACTAACTAAAACAGTACTAAATTACAGGAATAAGTAGAACTATCCATCCTAGAAAAGAACACATCATGCTTATATTTGTTTTTATATTAACTGAACATCGAGTAAAATTTTATTAAAAGTTTATTCAAGGCAGAATGCATGCAATAATATGGAATTGGTAAGATGTGTTCTTTGAGGTGTGCCGTGGTTACTAAAGTGCAAATTAGGAGTCAGTTTGATTTAATGAACGAATTAACTTTAAGGTTAATTGAAGAATTAAACGAATGTGAGTTTTCCAGAGCAGAGTACTATCAGTTACCTGATGTAAGTAATTTAGATGAAAATAAGGTTCCTGAGTCCATACTTGTCTCTAAAATAACTGGAGCGCCGGCTCAAAAGGCAATTTTAAACTCCTTTTCTGACATTTATAAAAAATCGGGCTTAAGTAGTCGCGTGTTAAAAAGGCACCCTGGTTTACTTGTTATTAAAAATGCAGATAAACAAGCTTTAAATAATCGTATAGCACAGGTTAACAAAGCTAAAGCTAGTTTCAAAGAGTGTATATTGGCAATTGATAATAACGATGCCCGATTTGAGGCTGTTCATAATGCAATACCAAATTTAATAACACTTGCTGCTTATCGTAAGATTCACAGTGAGAGTGAATCACCATTTTCTGTTAGGTTTACTTGGATGCACAAGCACGCAACTAAAACGTTGACTAAAAAAATGGCCCTCGAAATGCTAGACAAATCAGCCAGTTATCGAAATCCAAGAATGATAGATCAGCAAAAATGGCAATCACTTGTAGCTCAAGAACAATTACGGATTGCTAGTTTAGGTGAAAAGGAAAAATTAAGAATTCGTCGCCCTACTCGCGTAAGCCCTCAAGTTAATGTGAGATACACAGCACAAAACCGCTATCATGTGAGCGCCGCATTACCATTTATTCTGATTAATCCAGAACCAGACGTTAAACTAGGTATCTTACCTGATTATAAAAAACCCGAAGCTCATCCTCGAAAACGTGAGTATGATTTTTTAGTTGATAGGCTATATTTAGAACAAGTTGACCGATAGCTATTATGTTAAAAAGGCCACAATATGTGGCCTTTTTAGTAAATATGTACAGTATTTAAATAACGTTTATTATTTTTCTACTATCTCTTCTATTTTATCTTCATCAATTAACACTGCATTTTCAACAATACGTTTACCGCCTTGAATCTCAATGCGTTTGTTGTGTTTGTTCAATGTAAGTATTTCATCGCAAAACTGATCAGACGGGTGCATTTCGTATATGTAATCAATAATGTTACCAGTTTTGTCATCTTTGACGTTTGTAATGCTGTATTCTGATATAGCACCTTTTTCAATCAAATCTTTCATTGTGGTGGTCATATCACGACGAAGCGCTTTTAATTTATTTTCCGTAATATCATCAGTTGAATAAATAGATCCGTATTTTTCCATAATAGAAAGTAATCTAAAATGATAAGTTTTACCTGGAGCTGCATAACGCCAAAGGTGATACAAACGAAGCATCATCCAACGCGACAATCCTCGTTTTAATTCTTGTGCACTATTAAAGTAATACCCTTTGTATTCAAGGTTATCAATCATGTTATGAACAAACGCATTTAAGCAGGCCACACACTTTACATTGCCACCTTGACCTTTTTTGCCACTAAAGTGAAGTGACGATAAAAAGTTCATATTTGACTCGTAAAACGAATCATCTATATCGGAGTTTTTAGTATCGGTTGCTGAATATTTAAATGAAAGTTTAGAACCTTGCAATGCTTCAAGTGACTCTTTAATAGCAGGATATGGCATTGACTGCCCTACCGCTTTGAGCTCTTGCGCTAATTCGTTCATAGAAAAAACAACCGCGTATTGAATACCGGACTTAAAATTAATTTTTACTATTTTGCCTTTAGAAGCTAAACGAATAAGTGCTCGTTCTACTTTTTCTTCTCTGTCCGATGGCCAAACAAGATACTCAATATCTTCGCCATCTTTACGAGTACTGACAACAGCAGGGGTAATTTTTATCTCACCATCGTATAAAATACCATCTACTTTCTCCGATATTTTACGCGTAATGATTGTTTTTTTAGGCGCTTCTTCAAGTGGCAATTTTTTATAGCCAGAGCGAACAAAACGGCCCCACAAATCATAATGATTAAACGTGTTTGAATATGCACGTAAACCATGAGCTGCATTTTCAATAGAAATTCGCACGTCTTTGTTGTCTGTAAATAGTGCTAAACTTTCGTTATCAATTGCACTTTCCACCCCGTGGATTTGGCCCCTGAGTGTATCGGGCAAATTATCTACCGAGATGTTGACCTTTCGGCTCATTGTTCTTATTTCCATTTTTATTGCGACATCTAATAACAACACATTAAACAACAAAAGTTAAATGTTTAAGTTAGTATAAAAGTGATCTGACTTTAAATAAAACGTTTAGATCACTATTATACTAAGTAATGTACATAACTTGCGATTTCAGATCATATTTTTACTAACTAGGTCATCTCAAATCGGTTTTTTACTAACTCAGCTGTTATTTTGTCCATCACAATGGCTTTATTTTAAAATTTAGCACGACAAATTCATACGAAAATTAATATCCCTGTGGATAAAGGCTTATCGAGTTAGCATAGATCTGATCTGTACCAAGTACAGATCAGATCTATACTAATTAAACGAACCTATTGACGCTAAGGTTAGTGCATAACTTTATAATTTACTTAGTAAAAAATTGTTCTCAAGGGCTCTTTCTGTTCATAACCTTGTGCGCAACCTGTGCGTAACTTGATTTAAAAAATAAGGCTTAGTAAAAAGGTGATCTGCAGGTAGATAAAGATCTGATCTTAACCAAGTATAACGCTGATCTGCTTTTTTTTATATTATTTATATTAATCATAATGTTATGTGTTAATTTAAGGTCCTTAACCTTTAATACCTTATATATTTAACCACCTTTAAACTTCTTTATTTATACTAAGCAATATTAAAAGTGTAAAAGTATTTTTAAATGTCTTCTTTTTAAAATGCATGTCGTCTTAAATAGTTGTTTACAGCAATTTGAATGGACATTATACTAACTGCCTAACTTTGAGGAAGAAAGTATGTCTATCAATAATAACGCGTTAAGTACCTACCGGCTTTTAAAAGCAACCGCCGAAGTAGCTGAAAAATCATTAGAAGGTCGTATTCAGCACTATCGTGCTCATCTTAAATCAGAAGAAAAAGAATTAAGAACTTATACGCAAAAAGCAGCTGCCGATTTATTAGGTTGTAATAATCGTACTTTAAAAAGACGTCATGACAACGGTGACTTTGATGATTTAAACATAAAACGCGGCGCCAATGGTCATTATGCTTACACATTAGTAAACATTTTTGCTATGGCTGATATTATGGATATTAAACCAGATCATCGTACTGGTGATGACAAACTGCAAGTTATTGTCATTAATTCTCTCAAAGGTGGCTGTGGCAAAACAACCAGCATGGTTAATATTGCAGCAGCGCTGGCAACTACAAATATTAAGCGCTATCGCATTGGTATAATTGATTTAGATCCTCAAGGCTCTTCTTCAAGCTTTTTTCCTTCAAGCGAGCATGACCCAATTACTGTTGGTGATTTAATGCGTGATTGTATAGATTTAGATGAGGGCGAAACATGGCCTGAATTTGTTTCAAACTCATTTTTACCAACGCATATCCCAAATATTCGTGTACTACCATCAGGTATGGACGATTTTTATTTTGAGCACGAAACTGCAACATTACTCAAAGACACCTCAAATTATGAGCAAACTCGTCATTACCATAAGTTACTTGAAAAAGTAATTAACCCTGTTAAAGACGAGTTTGATATTATATTAATAGATACAGCTCCAACTCTTAACTTTATGTTTTATAATGCATTAATGGCTTCTACTGCGATGCTTATCCCTGTTCATCCAGAAGCTGTAGACTTTGATGCTAATAATAAATATTTAAAACGACTAGGTGAGATTTACCATACCGTTGCGGCACTTGGCCATGAGGGATGGGACTTTATGCAGTTTTTAGTTACCAACTATGTAAAAGGTAATCACTCACAGCGCGATATTGTTAAAGATGTTCGTAGTGCATTCGGTCGCCAAGTTATGAGTTACCCAATCAACCACAGCTCGGCGATTACTGCTAGCTCTTCGTCTTTCAATACTATTTTTGATCAAAAAGCGTCAGACAGCTTAGCAAGCCGTGAATCACTAATGCGCGCTCAAGAAAATATTAAAGATGTGGTCGATGAGCTAGAAATGCTTATTCGTTCAAATTGGCAGTCAACTCAATCAACACTCAATACCCCTAAGTAAGGATGTTAAATAAAAATGGCTAAAAAACGTAAAAATGACACCCGCTTAGATCCTTTTGCAACAGCTGTAGGAAGTAGTAGCCTTGACGCATTACTTGAACAAGCAAATGCTGGTGATGTAATTCGCATGCCAGCACCGAGCGATCCTGAGCGCCAAATTACACTTATTTGCAAAGTGATCGCACACGCTGACATTGAATCTACAACTGGTGTATACGGTAAAAATCGCCGTGTACAAGCACTTCTTAACGAAAAGTCAGTATCGGATATTTTACCTGCCATTGCAGAGGATGGCCGTAATCAGCACCCTGCGTTACTTTGGGATCAGGGTGATAAAAGCTTAGTCTTAGCGGGTTCTCGCCGTCGTATGGCCTGTATTTTAGGTAACGCTGATTATTTAGTACTTAGTTCAAGTGACTTTACTGAGCAAGACGCTAAAATTTTAGCTGTATCTTCAGATCAATATATCGCTCCAAGTTTATGGGAGCTAGGACAAGCTTACCAGCAAACTAAAAATGAGCTTATTGAACAAGGCAAAAAAGGATCTTACAGAGAGATTGCTGCAATTGAAGGTGTATCACACACCGCCATTGCAGATGCTGTTAAAGCGTATGAACAAATACCTGCTGAAGTTATTGCACTCTACCCTACTGCGAATCACGTGGGTCGCGAAGTGGCTAAAAAGCTCATGAGCGCAAAGGAGAGAGACCAAGAGGCGTTTAATCAGCTTGTTAGTGACCTAGCTAGCGATGAAGAGCTAAACGCCATTACAAGTGACGACAAGCGTGCAATGGCAATCACCAAATGCCTAACTGCTGAGCCTCAAGTTGCTGTTAAGCGTGAAGCTGTACTTGAAAATAAGTTTGTATCGGTACAACGCAATTTAAAAAGTGGTGATGTGTCTATCAAAATTGACAATAAAGTGATGACAGACAAACGCTTAGAACAATTAACTAAGCTATTAAGTGCCTTTAATTAGTTAGTTAAATAATGATCTGTCAGACATGTCTACTTAGTTAAATAGTGATCTGACAGATTGTTTTGTTAGTAAAAATCTGATCTTTACTAGCCTAATCCTACCTTAAATAATCATATTTCCTCTTCAAGATCACTTTTTTACTAACTAATCGCCCCCTTTTAGCTATTTGCTCTTGGTTTATTATCATTGTTAGTAAAATTGTGATCTATAACGTGCCGTTTAATTTTTATATTTGTATGTAATGCCTAATATTTTGTGAAATTTTATACTCATTTTTACCTATAAACCGATTTTTTACTAACCTATCAGCTCCAACCAGTTTATATCTTGTTAATAGTGCTTTAGCTCAGAGCACATAAGGCATATACTGGCAGAATTATTTTTAAAATTTAATGCTTAGAGTGACATGTCTGCTAACTTATCAAAAAATGATTTAATGGCTATTTTTGAAGAAATTAAAAATGAGCAGGCTACCCAGTTTCCTCTTTCTGAACGCTTTATTAAAAAACTTTTCCGCGAAAATGTCTTAGATAAAGGCAAAGAGTACTACAAGAAAGGTCAAATCACCTGGCTAGAGCATACCCCTAATTTTTCTGTTGTAGACTCTACCGTGCAAGTGGATAACGGATCATCATTTAACCAACGTATTGAGATCAGTAAAGTACCAACTGGTTATTCTGTTGATACACACTGTTCGTGTAATGCAAAAACCAAATGCCGACATTTAGCTGCTATTTTGTTTAAGCTTAAAATAGAGCACTCTGGTGAATACGGTGAAGATTACTTCATTAATGATTGGTTTAGTGAATTAAGCGCTCTTAAAAGTGGTGATCAACATACACCCTCGCAAGTATTATTATTTGTATTAGATATTGAAAATAACAAAGTATTTTTAACACCTAAAATAGCTAATTTTGAGACTAAAAAGAATTACACGTTAGGCCGAAACCTCACTGAGCAGCAGTTAAATAGTTTCGTAACGCCAAATGATTTACTCGAAAGTGATTTTAGATTATTTAGTTGGATACGTTCACAAAATGCAGTAGGAAGTATTGAGCTAAAAGGCCAATGGGGCTTTAGTGCCCTACAACAATTGATAGCTACTGAGCGCTTGTTTTTTCAGCGCTCTCGCGTGCCAATTAAAGCGCAATCTGGCCAAGCATTGAGTTTTAGTTGGGAGCAAGATAAAGATCTATCACAATTAGTTATTAAGCTCGAGCAAACCCAAAACTGGGCTTTATTAAAAACAACACCGCCTACTTACCTCGATTTAGATCATTTAAAAGCGGGTCGTCTTCGTACACCATTGAGTGCAGACGAAATAGCGCATTTACAAACTATGCCTGCTTTGCATGACGCTAATTTTGACAGAATATACAAACAACTTGCAGATAACTTTGGTGCAGGTGTTATACCGCACCCTACTAACTTGCAGCCAACGTTACCTAAGCTATCTAGTAATGCTGTTTTAAAAGTAACAATGGGCGAGCAAGGTTTATCACTTTCGCTGTTATTTAAGTATAAAAATAAAAACTATTTAGCTGGTTCTGCCCCAGCAAGTACTATAAATAGCGCATTTGAAAACACCGTAACTAACGAGCTAATCAATCTAGGGTTTGAATTTTGTAAAGGGGGTTTACAAAGTGAGCTTGTATTTACAAAGCAATCTCCTATCCATTTGCATTGGCTAATATACGAAGTATTTCCTGGCTTTAAGCAGCGTGGTTGGCAAGTCAGTGTAAGTAAAGTAACAAGCCCTAATCCACAATGTGAAGTGAGTTTACATGTACACCGTGCAGCAGGGCATCAAATGCACTGCAAAGTATTGTTGTGTGACGCAAAAGCAGCGCTGTTGTTTACTAATGCTGATTCGCTTTATCAGTCATTGAATCGCCAAAGTGAACTGTTTTATTACTACCCGCTTGGTCGTCAATTTGGGGTTATTAATAAGTCTGCCATTAACTTATTAAACGAATTTAAAGAACGCTTTGAATTTGTAAAAACACGTGACGAATTTAATATTCCGCTTTCGTATTTACCTGAACTAGTAAAGCACACAGCTATTAATGTAGAGCTTCACGACGATTCACTTGAGCTATATTTACAAGAGTTAAATAATACCGATAAGGCAATGCCTAAGGTTTCATTACATGGCTTAAATGACTCTGTAACACTTCGTGAGTACCAACAGCAAGGCGTTGATTGGCTTAGCTTTTTAAAACGTCATCAATTAGGTGGTATTTTAGCTGACGACATGGGGTTGGGTAAAACACTCCAAGTTATTGCATTTTTAGCGAGTACATTTAACCGCCCTCAAGCAGGCCCTACACTTATAGTGTGCCCAACTAGCTTGGTGAGTAATTGGAAAAACGAAATTACTAAGTTTGCTAAAAGTTTAAAAGTAACCACTATTTTTGGATCAAACCGTAACGATCCTTTACAACACTTAGCACAAGCACAATGCATTCTTACTACATACCCGCTTTTAAAGCGTGATATTGCATATTACTCGCCATTATATTTTGAAAATATAATCCTCGATGAAGCACAATACATTAAAAACGATACCGCACAGGTCTCACGATTAGTTAAACGCTTAAATGCCGACTTTAAACTTTGTTTAAGTGGTACTCCAATCGAGAATAATTTACTTGAGCTTAAATCGTTACTCGATTTTGCTATGCCATCGTTACTTGGCTCTCAAGCCCACTTTAAGCAGCACTTTCAAACACCTATTGAGCGTGAAGCTGATATGCAGAGGGCTGAGCAGTTAAAAGCGTTAATTATGCCCTTTATAATGCGCCGCGCTAAAGCACAAGTAGCGCAAGAGTTACCTGAAAAAACAGAGCTTACAAAAGAGTTTGAGTTTGAGCCTAAGCAAAAAGAAATGTACCAAGGCATTACACGTTCATTAGAAGAGAAGCTAATAGACTTATTTGCCGAACAAGGCGCACAAAAAAGTAAGCTTGCATTTTTAGAGGCGCTTTTAAAGTTAAGGCAAATTTGTTGCCACCCTAAATTAATAGATCCACATACTCAAGCAGGCTCTGCTAAGCTTGAATGGTTAACAACACACTTACCGCTTATGCTAAGCCTGGGTCGTAAGATTATTATATTTAGTCAGTTTACATCGGCACTCGATTTAATAGCTCAACGCCTTGAAGAAATAAACATTAACTTTAGTATGCTTACAGGGCAAACGCGTCAACGAGATAAAGTAATCGACGAGTTTACCAGTGGTAAAACATCCGTGTTTTTAATTAGCTTAAAAGCCGGTGGAACAGGCCTTAACTTAACACAAGCAGATACTGTTATTCATTTTGATCCATGGTGGAATCCCGCAGTAGAAAAGCAAGCGACTGATAGAGCCTACCGTATTGGTCAAACTAATCCTGTATTTGTTTATAAGCTCATAATGAGTAACTCAATAGAGCAAAAAGTATTTAAAATGCAGCAAGACAAGCAAGCTCTTGTTGATGCATTATTTACTGATAAATCAATGAGCTTTACAAAGTTTGATGAGCAGCAAATGTTGTCTTTAATTAAAAACTAAAAAAGATCTAAAAAGTTTTGATCTTTTTATGAACTTAATTAAAAAGCGGACGTCTATCATTATGCTTGTTGATTAATTGCAGTTAACACAAGCATCATGTTGATTTCCCATTTAGTTACTAATTTTAGTAATGATTGAGCCAGCCCATTTTGAGTTGGCTTTTTTTATGTCTAAAATTTAGCGTGCAGCACTTATTTTAAAAGTTTTAATTTTTTTATGAACTTAATTCAAAAAGACGCGTCTACTATTATGCTTGTTGATTAATTGCAGTTAATACAAGTTTTCATGTTGATTCCCTATTTAGTTACTAATTTTAGTAATGATTGAGTCAGCCCATTTTGAGTTGGCTTTTTTTATATCTAAAATTTAGCGTTCAGCACTTATTTTAAAAGTTTTTTATTTTTTTGAACTTAATTAAAAAAGACGCGTCTACTATTATGCTTGTTGATTAATTGCAGTTAATACAAGTTTTCATGTTGATTCCCCCTATTTAGTTACTAATTTTAGTAATGATTGAGCCAGTTCATTTTGAACTGGCTTTTTTTATGCCCATAATTTGATTTGTTTAAATCAACCCGAATAAAAATAAATGATCTTCCGCAAATTAATTTGAATTAATTATTTTGTTATCCGGTCTACTCTAATGCCTGTTGTTATATAGCCTCACCTAATAATATTAGATATTTTGGTGATTATGTATTTAAGTTGCAGCTTGCTCGGGCACATGTTGTTTATCCCTTTGATTACTTAACTTAGTAATATTTGACCAGCTTATTTTAAGCTGGTTTTTTTATGTCTGTAATTTCTTAACTCCCCTACTTCTGTTGTTGGTTATTGGTTATGATGGCATGTCTCTAAATTTTATAAGTTTATTTTATGCTCACTCAAGTACTCACTAATATTGATTGGCTAAGCGCTGGTGCTGGTGTTGCTTTAGGCGCCCTATTTTACGGCGCTGTGTCAACACGGCTTCGCAAAAAGCTACATCTACAAATAAGCGAACAGCAGCAACAGCTTTCCCTGTTACAAAACCAATTTGATAATAAAGAGCTGCAATACAGCGCCTTGCTAGAAGATCATGAACTGCTAGAACATACTCACCAAGAGCAGCGCGATGAAGCCCAGCATTTTAAAACGCGTTTTAGCGAACAAGAAAAACAAAGCATTCAATACAATCACTTTTGGCGTAAAGCCGAAGGCGAGCTTGCAGCGCTTCGTGAACAATATAATCAGCGCGATGTTGAATATAATAATATGCGCACTACCCTTGAGCAAAAACAGCAAAACTTTAGCGAGCAACTCGCGCAAATTGAGCAAAGTAAAAATACGCTCAAAAAAGAGTTTGAAAACCTAGCCAATAAAATTCTAGAAGAAAAATCACAAAGCTTTAAAACCTTAAATCAAGAAAGCATTGAGCAATTATTAAAACCAGTTCAAGGCGAGCTAAAAGGCTTTAGAGAAAAAATGGAATCAATGCACATTGAAGACATAAAACAACGGACTGCACTTAAAACCGAGCTACTGCATTTGCAAGCTAAAAGCCAAGCTATAACAGATCAAGCCGACAAGCTCAGTAACGCCCTACAAGGGCAAAAGAAAACCCAAGGTAATTGGGGCGAGCTTATGCTCGAAAACGTATTAGATAGTGCTGGCTTACGTGCAGGCGTTGATTATAAGCGCGAAGTGTCGTTTAACACTGAAGATGGCCGCTTGCGCCCTGATGTAGTTGTGTACTTACCACAGGGTCGCCACTTAGTTATTGATGCTAAAACTTCATTAAATGCCTATACACGCTACGTGAACGCTGAAAATGATCTAGATGCTAATCAAGCAATTAAAGAGCATGTAAACGCTGTTACTGCGCGTATTAATGAACTTGCGAGTAAATCGTACGACCGCTTACCAGGTATTAACTCGCCAGAAGTAGTGGTTATGTTTGTACCAATAGAATCAGCTTTTGTAGAAGCACTCAAATATCAAAGCGATATTTACCAACAAGCAATCGAAAAAAATATACTGGTAGCTACACCCACCACCCTGCTTACTAGTTTAAATATTGTTAAACAGCTTTGGCGTTTTGAAGAGCAAACCAAATATTCAAAAGAGCTGGCAAGTCGAGCGGAGCGTTTTTATAACAAGCTCAATGGTTTTTTATTGAGTATGGAAGGCGTAGGTAAGCAGCTTGATAAAGCGAAAGAAAGTTACGATAAAGCGTTCTCGCAGCTATACCGCGGTAAAGGTAATTTAATTAAACAAGCATCAGAGTTTAAAGAGCTAGGTGTATCGGTACAAAAAGAGTTACCTAGTGAGAGCGTAGAACGTGCTCAATTAGAATTAGATTAACCCTGATTTATTTTTATTTAGTTTATGTAAGTTAAACCTTAAGGATATTTATGAATAATAAGATTGTAGGAATTGTTTTAATCGTTATAGGTATCGCTTTAATTATGTGGGGATACGACGTGTATGATGCGGCGGCTTCGCAGCTTAGCCGTGCATTTAGTGGCGACACACCAATAGAAGCATGGGCGGGTATTATTGGCGGTGCCATCTGTGTGTTAATTGGTATTAAAAAGCTCAAGTAACCTGAACTTGAATAATTGATCTATTTAAGCAGCTATTTTCAGCGCTAACTACGTTGAATTTAGTTGTAATAGGCTGCACTGCACAGTGTTACTTGGCAAGATAAAACTCTTACAGGGCTTGCCAGCAATTGCATTGTGAAAGAGACAAATACGTCGTGTATTGCAAGTCAAACCTTTAATAATAAACGCTTCTGTAATATTTACCCCAATTATTTCAACTACGCTCGGTTAAATTAGCCAATTATTGCTGCAATCGCTTTGCTAGTGAGATTATTTGTGCATCTTTAATTTATTACGGTTTTGTCTACTAATTTGTACACATCTAATAAATGTAACCATTTTATATTGTATAAATGAGTATAGGAGCAAATTAAAGCTAATGTAGCCTCAATGAAAGTTACCATACCAAGCGAATTTTGGAGTGAATTGAAATCTAAACAGCTTATTGCCCAAAACGCCCCCATACCTGCATAACAAAATAGGTGTGCCATTTATACCAATCCGCAATAATACTTAATCATTTTTCGGGGCTAAACGTGTCGCTACCTGTGTTTAAAAAATCTCATTTACGACTGCATGGATGCAGAAGGTAGAGCAATGCAGGAGCAATTGCCGAGAACAACTAAATAGCGAATTTTTTGCCTAGCTATCAACACGTTTTTCCATCCTCAAAATAGATCACTTAATTAAGCAAATTGGTATTACTTGGCACACCTATGCTTAATTTTTTAAGCAACGCTTGAGAATAAGTGAGTTGATTGTTGAGTGCTTGTATAAGCCCAATTAACACACTCTTGCGCTAAAATCGCGATGGTATCTAAACATGTATCGGGTGCATTAAATACTTGTTCATTTAAAACTAGCGGTATTTCGGTGCAACCAAATAGTACTGTATCGGCACCGTGGGCTAGCATTAGCTCATAACTTTGTTTTAAAAGATTATGTCCTGAGGTTAAATCTCCTGACTTAACCGCCGTTATACCTTGCATTATAAATGTTTGCTGCTGCTCGTTAGGCTCAATAAATTCAATATTGTGCTTACTAAATGCCGTCTGATATATCCGCATATTGAGCGTGGCTGTGGTCGCTAATATCCCTATCTTACGTTTGCCCGTTGCCTTTGCGCGCTTAATAACGCTTTGTACAATACTAATGGTATGCACATCAGCATTTTGCGTTAGTGTGTTGTACCAATAATGCGCAGTATTACACGGTATAACAATGCAACTTACACCTAAGCTAGTAAGTTGGTTAAAACCCTTTTTAAGCTCAAAAAATGGATTTTCATCTTCAATACCCATTAAAAAATTTGTTCTGTCAGGAATTTGCGGGATATTCCTTATAAACATAGGTATGTGCTCTTGATCATTCTTAGCAGGTGATAACGCAATTACTTGATTCATAAATGAGGCGGTAGCCAAAGGCCCCATTCCTCCTAATATTCCTAGTGTTCTAAGCATTGTTATATTCCGATAAGTTGTTACTGTATGGGTTAAAATTATCGTGTTTTTTTGTTTTGAATAATGCTATTATTTTACTGCCCATGCTTAAATTGCATATCCTGAGTGAGTATTATGAATATAGAGAGTAAATGGTTAGAAGATTTTTTGGCCTTATCTAATACAAAAAGCTTTTCGCAGGCCGCAAGGCTTAGGCATATAACGCAACCTGCTTTTAGTCGACGAATTAAAGCATTAGAAGAAGCCGTAGGTGCAGAGCTAATAGATAGAGAGAACTTACCAATTACACTTACCTCAAGCGGTAAAATATTTCATATAACAGCGCGTAATCTAATAAACCAAATGAATAACTCAGTGAGTATGTTAGAAGAACTCTCCTCTGAAGAAATTCACTCAGTAAAGGTTGCTGCAGCGCACTCATTAGCTACGTTTTTAGCGCTAAAACTGTCGAACTTTCATAGTAAAAGTGATCGCAAAGTAGTCCTCAATATAGAAGCCATTGATGTTGATAAAGCCACAGCTACGCTCGAACAGGGCGCATGTGACCTACTTATTGCTTTTGATAACGAACGATTAAAGTTACCTCCGTTTAGTCATCAAAAAATAGGCAGTGCAGAGTTATTGCCAGTGAGTGCCTGCAATGCAAACGGTAAGGCAATATACAATTTAGAAAGTGATGGGTTTGTACCTCACTTAGCTTACAGTTTAGATTCTTATATGGGTAGGCAGTTAGAGCCGATAATATCGGGCTCTAAACTTAAAAAAGTATTTGTATCGTCGATGACAGAGCTTTTAAAAATACAGGCTTTAGAGGGTAATGGCATTGCTTGGTTACCAAACTATGTCATTACTAAAGAGCTAAAAGAGAAAAGTTTAGTTGTGGTTGGCCAAAAGCATCATTGCGTACCTATTACATATTATGCGTATCGGTACCATGCAGCGCTTCACCCTGGCGGCGAGAGCGTCTGGAATAAATTAAAAGAGCTAAATGTATAACGCAAAAAATTACTGTAAACCCCCATTACAGTAAAATGGGCGTTATTAATTTAACGCGCTCACAGTAATATGAATCTGTATTTTAATTATATTCCTATTTTATCATGGATTTTTACTTCCATAATAATTGGGTGTTTTGTCCCTTTTTTTAATTTGCTTAGATAGTGACGAATTATCCATATCATGCAGTGCTGCGGCTTTGGCAAATGAGCCTTGTTGCACTACATCTACAAATAACGTTAATTGATTAGTTATCGACATATCACTCTCCTAAATCCCAGTAAGGTGTATCGCCATAATAGCCACTTGCAAAATCAACAAACGCACGTACTTTACTGGGTAAAAACTGTCTGTTTGCATACACCATGTAAAGCCCCATTGGCTCGGGTTCGTAGTCATTTAAAATGCGCACTACTTTACTTTGAGCCAGTGCTTCCCCTGCTATAAATGTGGGCTGCATAGCAATACCACCACCCGCAATGGCTGTATTTAGTAGCAAATCACCATTGTTAGCCACAAAGTTACTTTCAAGCTTTAGCTCGCTTTTTAACTCATTAACCCCAAATAATCGCTTTGTGGGTTCGCTGTGGGAATAGCGTAAATAATTATGTGACTGTAAATCTAAAAGCGTTTGTGGCGTGCCATGGCGTTCTAAATAGTCGGGTGACGCAAATACAGCTAAACGTATAGGGGCAATTTTTTTAGCTATGAGCGTTGAGTTTTTTAATACGCCAATACGTAGAGCAATATCAATACCCTGCTCTACTATATCTACATATTGGTCGGTGAGCCGTAAATCTAACTTTAAATTTGGATACTGCTTTTGAAAATCAACCAACAAACCTGCTAAATGCTTAGTACCAAACGACATAGGCGCACTAATACTAAGCACACCCGATACATTTTCGCTTAAGTTATTGAGTGAGTTTTCCATGTCTTCAATATCAATAACCACCTGCTGACAACGCTGATAATACTGATTTCCAGCCTCTGTAACACTTACTTTTCGCGTTGTACGGTGTAATAAACGCGTGCGTAGATTATCTTCCAGCGCAGAAATATATTTGCTGACTAACTGCGGCGAAATATCGAGTTTATCGGCCGCTTTTGAAAATGATCCTTCTTGCACAACGGCTAAAAAGGTCTTCATGGTGGTGAGTTTATCCATCTTTAACAATACTTTGTTGATAATGTATAAATAAGTATCATATTTATCGTCAAATTAGAAACTTATATAGTGTTTATAACACGTCTATTTGTTTAAGGTTTTAGTATGACTCAGCCTGCTTTATTTATATCTCACGGTTCGCCAATGATGGCTGTACAGCAATCGGCTACGTCAGATTTTCTTGCATCAATAGGTCAAACGCTTAGTAAACCACGAGCTATTGTGGTGTTTTCTGCCCACTTTGATGAAGCGCACGATATAGTTATTACATCAGGAGATGCGCCGCATACTATTCACGACTTTTATAACTTCCCCAAGCCTCTGTATAAAATTCAATACCCAGCACCAGGAGACCCTAAGCTTGCTAATACTATTAGTGAGTACTTTTACAAAGCGGGTATTAAAACGGTGCAAAATGCAGATCAAGGGTGGGATCATGGTGTGTGGATCCCGCTGCGCTTAATGTATCCAGCAGCTAATATTCCCATTGTTCAGGTGTCTATTAACACGCGTTTGGGCGCTCAGGCGATGTATAAGTACGGGCAGTTACTTGCACCACTGCGCAGCGATAACGTATTAATTATTGGCTCAGGCGGTATTAGTCACAATCTACGTGAAATATTTAAAAGCCCTGCTACACCTAACCGTGTTCAAATGGTTAATGAGTTTACCCATTGGGTTGAGCAAAAGTTAATAACGCAAAACACCCAAGCGTTACTTAACTATTTAAATGAAGCACCCTATGCTTTATTTAATCACCCTACCCAGGAGCACTTTTTACCTCTTTTTGCAGCGCTTGGAAGTAGTGACGGTAAAGCCGAAAAAATACATGAGGATATAGAAATGGATATTTTAGCGCTTGATGCATACAAGTTTTATTAATTTTCATCAGTACGATGCAAGTACTTAGTGGTTTATTTAATCAAAGTGTAATGGGGGTTTACGAAGAGGTGTTGGGCTAATCCTTTTGGGGAGAATATCACCCGAACTCCTTTTGCAATTTAACGCTTTGCTAAGGGGCAATTAGCAGTTGGCTAAACTTGCGCGAAGCGCCAAGCCAACTGTTAATTGTCCCAGTGAGTTTACGAACGAACTTGAGCAACTTATAGTTACTCCGTTCCATTAATTAATGTATTTACCTATCTCATTAATACATGGAATATGCTTCTGTTGATTACGAATATTTGAGCGGAAACAATTAATGTTTGTAACAAGACTTTCGGATCAACAGGAGTAATTTGTTTCAATACGCATACTCAGGGATTGTCGTAATGCCGACTATCTATAAGACCTGCGAGAAACACTATTAGCCTCTATCTATTCTTTCACTTTACCTCTAGGAGGCCCAAAATGGAAGCCTTTAACGTCTCAGATTTTGCTGCCCTTATCGGGATCGATTGGGCCGACCGTAAACACGATATTTGTGAAATAAATCGCGACACAAATACACAACTTTTAAGTGTGATTTCCTCTGAACCTAAGTCAATCAATGCATGGGCGCTTGAGTTAAAACAACGCTACAACGGCAGACCTGTTGCTGTCGCGTGTGAGCTAAAAAAAGGCCCACTTATATATGCACTCAGTAAATTTAAGCACATTGTATTATTTGTGATTAACCCATCAAGTGTTGCTAAATACCGTGCAGCATTTACGCACAGCGGGGCTAAAGATGATCCTACTGATGCGATTATTCAAGTTGAAATTTTACAACTTCATATGGATAAATTAACGGTTATTAGACCTGACTCAGAAGACGTTAGGTGTCTTGCGCAGCTTGTCGAATATCGCCGTAAATTAGTACAAGATCGTGTTAATTTAACCAATAAAATAGCTACAACGCTAAAAAATTATTATCCCCACGTGATTGATTGGTTTAAAGAAAAAGACACTCAAATATTCTGTGACTTTTTACTGCGTTGGCCCTCTCTTACTCACGCTAAAAAAGCGAGAAAACAAACACTACTCGACTTCTTTAATCAACATAATTCCCGCTACCCACTCGTTAATGAAAAGCGGATAAAAGAAATAAAGGATGCTGAAATTCTCACCGATGATATGGCGGTGATCACGCCAAACTTATTGCTTATTGAATGCCTCGTTCCGCAACTTAAACAGCTGATGTTGGCAATAACACGATTTGATGACGAAATTAAAACACTTTATAAGCAACATGCAGATCGCGCTATTTTTGATAGTTTACCAGGTGCAGGCCCACAATTAGCACCTCGACTATTAGCCGCTATGGGGTCAAATCGTGAGCGCTATAAGTGCGCCGCTGACATACAAAAATACGCAGGCATTGCTCCAGTAACCGAACGCAGTGGCAAGAAAGAATGGATACACTGGCGGTACTCATGCACTAAGTTTTTAAGGCAAACGTTTGTGGAATGGGCTGGATTATCTGTGCGTTATTCATTTTGGGCTAAAGCATATTATCGGCAGCAAGAAGCCAAAGGAAAACCTCATAATACCATCATCAGATCATTGGCATTTAAGTGGATACGAATCCTATTTAGGTGCTGGAAAACACATACGCCCTACGATGAATCAACTTACTTAACCGCATTGAAAAGTAAGGGATCACCGCTGTTAAAATTTGCGGTGGAAAGTGAGCTTTAGCGCTTGCTGTCCACCTCAGGGCGTGTTGTTATGTAACACTTATCCAGAACCTTTCATGATGTTCTTATTTAGCTGCTCAAACTCTTTCATTAACTTGTCACAATCTGCCTTTTTAGCTTGGCAGAGTGCTGACATTTGAATGTAAATTGCTTGGTTTTTCTCAAGGACTTTACGTTTTATCGCTGCTGGGTGAGCTGTGTGAGTCTCGGGAGTAAACGACCATAAAACCAAGTTAGACTCTTCTTTATCTTCGATAATAGTCCAGCCTCCTTGGAGGCTTAAATTTGTACCATCTTTATTTTTCAATGCTTGAAGAGCTAAGTCGACTGTTTTATATCCAATAGAACTATTTTCATTTGCAGATGATGGGAAGGCTAATAGTGCGCCCATGAATGCTATAGGTATAATTTTCACTAAACTCTCCGTGTTACATAACACTTTAGTATTTATGCGACACGCAGTTTGTGTTGCATAATCGCTTGTTGGACTGAGGCGCTACCTGCTCGGTGTGTCAGAGTTGGTGTTGTTTATGCTATGGGAATTTGCTTTTTAGAGGCTCTAGCTAAATCAGCTAATTTAATAAGCTTACCTATTATAATTTAAGCTTTCCCTGCATTGCTCAGCGTTTATTATCTATTCATTAAACCGAATGTTTAACCGTTAAGCAAGGATATTTTTCGCTCGCACAGTCGCTATTAGCCTGAGCAATTAAGCAGGTTAACTTATTGATTTGATGCAGCAAGCAAGGCTGCTAACTCGTTCGCGCTATTTTATTTGTCGCCTCATCTAAATTCATCACACCAATAAATCGTAAGGTACCCGTCTTGCATGACTGGCAAGACCAATGGGGTATTAATCGTTCTTGCTCTACCTTCGGCTTCACCGCTTTGCATGGGGTTGCTGATACTTGAGCCTTTATTAACCCTAACTTTCGCTTGTGACACGCATTAGCTAAAAAGCCATAGTGGCGAATGCGCATAAACCCTTTGGGCAATACATGTTGTAAGTAGCGCCGTAAAAATTCATCACAACTCAGAGTCATGACTTTATCGCGGTTGTTATCTGCATAATCGCGGTATTTAAAGCTCACTGTTTCTTCAGTCGCTGACACTAATCGCGATTCTGACATCACGCCTTTTCGGGTATAACGAGCAAGGTAACTAACTAGCTTTTCACTGTACGTTAAACAGGCTTTGCTATACACGCACCATTTGGTTGGTGTGCTTACCTTCGCGAATGAACTATCGCATTCATTGAGCGCCGCGAGCATTTTCCCTCTAAACACTGTTGATAATGCTTTAATGGGGTATAAATAGCCTTTTTCTATTTCATGCCAGTGCGCTTTATCAAGCGCGCCTGCGGGTATCAAGCAATGCAGGTGAATATGCTGACTTAAGTTCTGCCCCCACGTATGCAGTACGCTTGTCATGCCTAACTGGCCATGCCTCTTTCGTTTCGCAAATTTACACAGCGTTTGCCATGCGGCTTTAAATAAACAGTGATATAACGCGTTTGGGTTGTAGTGCGCAATGATATTTAACTCATGCGGGAGCGTAAAAACAAGGTGGAAATACCGACACGGTAATAAATCTTCCTGCTGTTTTTGCACCCATTTAGCCGTAGCCATCCCTTGGCAACGTGGGCAATGGCGGTCTCGACAACTACACCCAATTTGTTGTACTTCACTACAGTTATCACATTGCCATGCTTGATAACCGAGCTGCCCCGTTCTGCATGATTGAAGGTGTTGGCAGACTCGTAACTGTTGATAACTCATTATGTGGTGCTGCCGATAATTCCCAAGGCCAGAATTTAAAATATCAGCGAGGTGCAAGCCGCTCATTGGTTTCCCCAACTTGCGAGTAAATCAATGCCACCATGCCCTAATTCAGGTAACCAGTGTAAGTAACTTTGCGTGGTTCTAATGTCACTATGACCAAGCTGATGTTGAAGTTGATGAAGCGGCATCCCTAACTCAAGTTGATGTGTTGCATAAGCATGGCGTAATACATGTGGATTACAGTGCTTTAAACCACACATTTGTGCATGTTTTTTCAATACCTTTCTGAAGCTTGAGGGTGACATAGGTTTATCCATTAACCATCGTGAATAAAACATCCAGCCCGTTGGGTGATACATTTTCCAATAGCAACGTAATTGATTTAGCACGCTATCTGATACAACAACATAGCGTGACTTATCTCCTTTACCATGTTCAATTAAAATGGTTTTACGCTGTCCATCGATGTCTTGCACTTTGATCCGCAGCAGTTCGCCAATACGCAAACCACATCCATAACACACCACTATCAATGTTTTTAAGCGCATATCCGTGCAACTTTCTATAAGTCGTCGAATATCATCACGCGATAAATAAGTAGGTGCCCGAGGTTTTGCTTTAGGCAAGGCTATTTCTAAGTTCAGTGGGCGGTGTAAAATATTCTTAAACAAAAACCAAATGCTGTTTATTTGTATTTTTTGACTCGCTCTGGAGAGCTTGCGAATGGCGGGATCTTTAAAAAAGATATTCAGCTCATCATCAGTAATTAAATCGAGTGGTTTATTAAAATAATGGCTGAGTTTAAGTAAATGCTCGCAGTAACTTTTACAGGTACTTTGTGAATAACCACGGTAGGCTATTTCAGTTTTGACTTGTTCAATGAGTGTGTTCATGACTTACCTCCAAATATGGGATAACCCCAAGGTAAGTGTGGCTCAAATGGACAGAATAGGATCTCCGCGTAGCGGCTTAGTTCAACAGCTTTATCAGAGGACACTTTCCCTATTTTAGCGTGAAAACGTCCTTATTTTGTGAGCTTACATTAATAGCAAATAGTGTAAGTGATTGCCAGTTATAAATATTATGCTTTCTGTAACTCATATAAACTTGTAAAAATGAGGAAAGTATCCTCTTATTCTAACTAAGCTAACGCCCCCTGAATGACGATAGAACGCTCATAACTGCCTATCAATTGCACTCTACAACCCGCTATTTAATCTTCATTGCTTATTTATTTTGTACTGTTTTTGGCTGGCTTAAAGCGCATTATAAATATATGATATTGATAATTATTTGTATTAACGGGTTTTGAAAGATGAGTATGAAAAAGTCTATGTTAACTCTGGCGTTAGTTACGGGTTTGAGTGGTTGCAGCACAACAACTGTGCCGCCTGATAAAAGCTCAACGCTTTATTACACTGCGCTTTATAATGCACAAGCAAAGCCTGTTAGCTCTGTATTATTAGAGCCCACGCTATTAAATGCCGATGTGGTTTTAGTAGGTGAATGGCATACGCACCCGGGTGTGCATTTATTTCAGGCTGAGTTATTTGAGCAATTAAGCAAAAGTAATAAACGCACTGCCCTTTCGCTTGAACAATTTAGCCGCGCCGATCAGCTTACTTTAAACCAGTATGTTAAAGGTGAAATTGGTGAGCAATACTTAATTGATAACACCCAAGCGTGGCCTAACTACAAAAGTGATTACCGTGCGTTGGTAGAGCTGGCAAAAACGAACAATAGCGATGTAATAGCTGCCAATGCGCCTAAAAATATTGTTACCTGTATTGGCAGGCAAGGCATAAGTTATTTAAATAAACTTGATGATAAACAGCGCCGCTACATTGCAGCCACTATTGATACGTCCCCCAGTGATTATAAACAACGCTTTATGGCATCAATGCACCATGGTACGCCAAGTCAAAACGAAAACTATTATGCAGCGCAAGTTACGTGGGATGAAACCATGGGGGAGTCTATTGTTAACTATTTAAATGCACATAAAGATGCGCAGGTAATGCATATAGCGGGCGATTTTCATGTAAAAAATGGCGAAGGTATAGCGCGTGTTATTAAGCGTTTAGCGCCAGAGTTAAATGTTGTTTGGATATCGCCGGTAACAAGTGTGCAAGCAAATCAAGATGGGTACCAATTGCAGGCTAACCCTTTGCCACCTCGTTATGTTCAAAAAGCGCATCAACAAGCGGCTTTTAAAGCGTTAGCTAAACGAGGCAAAAAAACACAGTGCCAATAATAGGTTGGCACTGTGTTTGATTAATACACCCTTTGCTATTTATTTAAGTGTAAATGTGCCTTTCATCATGGCGTAGTGGCCAGGGAAAGAGCAAAAATAAGTGTAATCTGTTTTGGCGGTTAAGCCGCTGGTATCAAAAGTCACTTGCGCTGATTTACCACCGCCAATAATGTCGGTAGCGGCAAGTACGCGGCTATCGTCAGGCTTTAAGAACTGGTTGCTAAGCCCTGCTGCGTTGCCATCGGTGATAATATCTTGCATGTCTTGCTCAGTAGATAGCACCCAGTTATGACCCATTACATTGGCAGGTAATTTACCTACATGATTAAGCTTTACGGTTACTTTTTTACAGCTTTTAGGAGCGCTTAGTGTTTTAGTTGAAAACTGCATCATATCGTTTGCATCTATATTTAGTGTGCATTCGTCTGCATATGCAGCATTGGCACTAAATAGTAGTGCAAGGCTTATTAACTTTTTCATACGGTTTCCTCTGTGTTAGCTAGGTTGTTGCGTGCTTGATTGGTTAGCTCAACCAGCGCTTTACGTACCTCTAACGGGCTGTTGCACAGGGTTTTAAAGTTAATAAAGTAATTACGCTTTTGGCTTTGTATATAAAAGCCTGTGGGTAATAGGCCGCTCATTATTGGGGTGTTATCAGCTACGCTGTAGTGCTGCATTAATATGAGCGACATAGCATCTTGATGATCTTCATTCATGTGGTTAATCATGCTTTGCTGCTGGCCTTCGTCCCAGTTTTTAGCCTCGCCTTGCCATTCGTTTTGTTCAAGCCAAAATATTTTGCCAAAGCCGCCAATGTAACGCACACGCACTACGTCTAATTGCCATAACTGAAAGTCGTGCGCGTTGCGATAGCTAGCGGCTTCGGGGTATAGGGCAATATAATTATCAAGTAAAGTGTGTGCTTGCTCACTTGACACAATAGAGCCATCGCCTACGAGCGTTACGCGGCCGTGCTCGTTTTGATCGCCACTGTCGGTGGCGTCAAATACGGTAAGGCTCATACGAGAGTCGTGCTTTAAGTTTTTAGTGTGCTGGGCTATATCGCTAATAAAAAAGTAAACACGGCCTTGTTCGTCGCACATATAGGGGGTTACTGAGCCAAACGGGTAGCCGCGTAAATTATTAGAAATGGTCGACATGACACCAGCATTGGTTTTGTAAACCAATGTGCGTGCATCGTTTAACGCTTGCTCTCTCATAAAAACTCCTGACGTTGAGAAAAAACCATGGGTGCATCGTTATAAGGATGAGGGTTTACGTGCAGTTTCATGGCGTACATTTGTTGTAAGTTTTGTTCAGTTAGTACGGTGTTTATAGGCCCACTTTGCAGCACTTTTTTGTTGTGCAGTAAAATAGCATCGGTTGCATAAAGGCTGGCCAAGTTTAGATCGTGTATTGCAATAATGGCGCTGTTACCCTGCTCTACAAATGCTTTAACGCAGCTGAGCAAAGCATGTTGATGGCGCATATCAAGTGCTGATGTAGGCTCGTCGAGCAGCATTAGTTTTGGCTCGGCCGATTGTGTAAAAGCGTTTAGCTGCGCTAAAGTACGCGCCATATGCACGCGTTGTTGCTCCCCGCCCGAAAGCGCACTTACGCGGCGATTTAAATACTGGTTTAAATCCATAATAGCGGCGTATTTATTTACTTTTTCGCTTTGCATTTTTAATGACTCTACATACGGGTAGCGGCCCATTGCAATAAGCTCAAATACAGTAAAATCAAACCCTACGTGGTTTGCTTGCATCATCACTGCGCGCTGTGTGGCTAGGCGTTTTTTAGCGTGATAGGCCAGCGGCTTAGCATTAAAAAGTACACTGCCTGTAAAGGACTGCATACCTGCTAAGGTATGCAGTAAAGTAGATTTACCCGCGCCATTTTCACCAAGTAATGCAACAAGTTGGCCTTGTTTAGCACTGCCATTAATGGTGTTTAAAACGGTATGGTTGCCAAAGCCAACGCTTAGGTTGTTAAACGTGATCATGACCAACCTCGCTTATTTTTAACGATTAAATAAATAAACAGTGGCGCACCTAAAAGCGCAGTAATAATGCCAATGGGTAGCTCTGCTGGCATGATCACAATGCGTGCTAGCCAGTCAGAAAGTAGCAATACCACTACGCCAATTAACATACAAAGCGGCAGCATATTACGTAAATGCGGCCCCACCATTAAGCGGGCAATATGCGGGACTACTAAACCAACAAACCCTATTAAACCGGTAAGCGCTACAACCGCACCTACCCCTAATGCAACAAGTATAATTACATATAGTTTGAGCTTGTTGGTGTCTACTCCTAGGTACTGAGCTTGTGACTCGCCAATAAGAAGTAAGTTCATGGGATTTTTTAATCGCCACAGGCCAATAAGGCTAATAAAAAGTAAAGGTGCTGCTTGAATAATTGTGCTCCAGCTTGCCCCGCCTAATGAGCCCATGGTCCAGTAATTTATTAATCGTAATGCACTGTCATCGGCAAAAAAGCTTAGTAGCCCAATAACCGCAAATGCTAATGCGTTAATAGCAACCCCCACTAATATAAGTGTGGTGATATTAATTTGCCCTTGCTGCTTGGCAATAAAATATACCAGCGAGGTAACACCAAGCGCCCCTAAAAACGAGGCATAAGGTAAATACAACTGCGCGTTAAAATTAAACTGCGCGCTAAGTGCTATAAACGCCACTGCAACCATAGCCGCACCCGCACTAATGCCAATAATAGATGGGTCGGCCAATGGGTTGCGGCACAGCGCTTGCGTTGACGCGCCTGTTTGGGCAAGCACCAACCCTACAAGCACTGCAAGGACAAAGCGTGGCAAACGTATTTGCATTACGACATTTATTTGCAGCGCATCAAACTGATTAAAGCGCTCGGGCGCAAGCCAAGCAATGGCTAAACGCCAATCCCACCCTGCTGGCCCATACCCTATGCTAAGTAGCGCCAAAGCAAAAATACACACAGAGGCTAATAGCATCCATTTATGGGTTTGGCTAAGTGTTACAGGCTTAAAACGGCTCAATGTTAGGGTGTTCATAAGTGGGCTTTGTACTCGTTAAGCTCATTAATTGCTGTGGCAATACGTGGCGACATGCCAAGCGAAAGTAGGCTATCCATTACAAGTAAGTTACAGGTTTGCGCCGCTTTTAATAAGCGTAGTGTAGGTTGCTCACAAAAAGCCTGCTTACCGCCAAGGCTGTGTACCACATGGGCTGGGGCTACTAAAAAGTCGGGCTGATTTATAGCAAGTACTTCGGTGTTAATTGCTTTAAAGCCTGAATGCGTAGCGCCTATATTGGTAATGCCTGCATAGCTAAATAATAAATTAGGGACGGTTTCTTGTCCTGCGGCAACAAGCCCGCGCTCATTAGCTGAGAGTAAAAATAGCGCGCTGTGTGTTTGCGCTTTTGCTTTTTCAGGTAATGATTTTGTAATGTGCGTAATAAGTGTTTGTGCTTTTTGCTTAGCGTTTAAATCGTCACCTAAGCGTTTTATTAGCTCAAGTAGCTCGTTAACTGAGGTCGGCTTTTTATAATGAATTAGCTTAACCCCTGTTGCCTCAATTTGCTTAAGTGCTTGGCTTCGCCCTGCGCCTTCAAGCGCTAACAAGGTGGTTGGACGCATTGAAAGTACGCCTTCTGCCGCTAAATCGCGATAATAGCCCACTTGCGGTAATTGCGTGGCTTGGTGCGGGTACATGCTCGATTGATCAACCGCTACAAGGGTATTTTGTTTGCCTAGCGCATAAATTATTTCAGTAAGGGTGCCGCCAGCGCTAATAACGCGCTCTTGTGCAAGTGCAGATTGGGCCATTAAAGCAAACAATATAAATAAGTATTTCATTCCATACTCCGGTTTTATTTTTCGGCTATTATAACTGATTAAATCTAAATGAAAATGATTATCATAATTAATTGATCTTAATTTGACTTAGTTGTAACATCCCCGCCATAAATAATAACTATTATCATTTGGAGTTAAAATGAATCCCCCTGCATTTAAATTTACTGCTATAGCAACCTTATTACTTAGCTCAGGCACTGCATTTGCCGAAAACATAATTGACGATCATATTGTTGTGAGCGGCTCGCGCTTTGAGCAAAAGCTTAAAGATGTAACAGGCTCAGTTACTGTTATTACAGAGCAAGACATAGAGCGCCAGCTCGCTGTAGATTTACAAACCATGTTTAAATACGATTCAAGCATTGCAACTACTGGCAGTGGCGCAGGCGCGCAAACACTTACTGTACGTGGTGTTGGCGGTAACCGTGTTGTATTTATAAAAGATGGCCGACGCACTAACGATGGCTACGCAGGCGGAGGGGGTTATTTAGTTGG
Source organism: Pseudoalteromonas sp. HL-AS1 (assembly GCF_031198785.1). NCBI lineage: Bacteria > Pseudomonadati > Pseudomonadota > Gammaproteobacteria > Alteromonadales > Pseudoalteromonadaceae > Pseudoalteromonas > Pseudoalteromonas sp. HL-AS1. The sequence continues at coordinate 418,734 of NZ_CP133570.1, read as the reverse complement.
CCGCAATTATTTTGATGTAGCAGGTGTAAAACAAGTAGAAGTCGCCAAAGGCGCTGCATCGTCTTTATATGGCTCTGACGCACTCGGTGGTATTGTGGTCATAACCACTAAAGATCCAAGCGATTATTTAAAAGATAACAGCAGCTTTGTAAAAATGGCACTGGGGTATCAAGGTCAAAGCAACCAAGTTGCCGCCGATATTACTGCGGCAAAAGACTTAGGCGATTTTGCAGTAAGCGCGGTTTATAGCCACCGCGACAGCGAAGAAGTACAAAACTATGACGAAAACTTACCCGGTTATGATGCGAAATCAGACGCTTTATTAGTTAAATTTGAGCAGCAGCTAGATGAAAAGCGCACACTTAAATACACCCTTGATTACTTTAATCAAACAACTGAGCAAGTAATAACCCCCGCTGTTCAAGAAACCGAAGAAGATGACACGAGTTGGTCACTGGCGCTCGATTACCATTCAGAAGTAGCAACCGCTGCGTTTGATAAATGGTACGGACAAGTGTCTTATAGCAGTTACGAGCAACAAAGCGATCAAATCAGTGGTGCAAGTATTTACACCGATTATAACGACTATCGTTTTGAGCAAAATATTTTAGGTTTAAAAGCGGTATTTAATAAAGGGTTTAACGCAGAGAGTGCCGATCATGAAGTGGTATACGGGATTGATATAGACTTATACGACACCACCCGCCCACGTTTTAAAACCCGTATTTTAGTCGATGGCACTGTTGATTTTACAGACCAAAAACAAAAAGCATTCCCGGGGGCTGATACCTCTTTAATTGGCGCTTATGTACAAGACAGTATTTCGTTTAATAACAGCGCGTGGTCGGTTATTGCAGGTATTCGATATGATTACTACACCCTAGAGGCTAAAAATGATGAGCTATACGCCGATGCGCAGCTTGGTGATATTACCGAATCTGCTTTTTCGCCTAAGCTAGGTGCTATATACCAAGTGGATGATAACTTGTCGTTGTACGGGCAATACGTACGAGGCTTTAAAATACCACCACACGACCAAGCCTATCAAAGCCACGGCGTTGAACCGTTTTATCAAATATTACCAAACGCCGATTTAGACCCTGAAAGCAGTGATTCGTTTGAGCTTGGGCTAAGATACGCCAGCAGCGATATTAGCGTAAATTTAAGTGCTTTTTATGCAGCATACGATGACTTTATAGAAACAGCCGTAGTAGGTGTTGAGCCAACGTACATTCCTGGCGTAAACAAAACGCTGTATCAGTACCAAAATATTAGCGAAACACAAATAAGCGGTGTTGAAGCAGGAATTGCCATGTATGTAGCTGAAAATATACTACTAGAGGCAAACGTGGCTTACGTTGATGGTGAAAATAAAGAAACCGATCAGCCACTTACAAGCATTAGCCCGTTAAATGGCTCAGTATTGTTAAGTACAGAACAGGGTAATATTAACTGGACCGCCGCGTTGCGTTTGGCTAAATCGCAATCGGATGTAGTACTTGATACAAGCGGTAATAAAACTACGCAAGGGCATGGCTACGGCGTTGTTGATTTATACGCAAACTACGAATGGCAAGCATGGCAGCTAAATGTAGGTGTACTTAACTTGCTCGATAAAGAATATGTACCTTTTGAGTTGATTGCAGGTCAATCACAAGCTGCTGATTTTAGCCAATACACCCAACCTGGGCGTAACTTTTCAGCCAAAATAAGCTATGAGTTTTAATTAGCGTTTAATAAATACCAAACGTTGCATGGCTATGCAGCGTTTGCCTACCGCGTATTTACTCAATTTAAATTACTTAATAGTGAGTATGTTTAAGCAAATTTGTACACACTTAATTCGAAGTAACACTTTATAAAACCAGTGCTTTTAAAGCTAAAAAGCGCTGGCTATTTATAAATTAATTAACCGATAAATCTTTTGTTTCTAGATAGCTTGGTAGGCTTTTAAAACATGCCTCTAGCTTATTTTTAAGCGCTGTATTAATTGCAGCATTACACTTTAACTCCCCATTATATTCACCTTTAGTCAGTGGCACTAAGCTTAACGAGTCATAGCTTGGCTTGCTTTTTATTTTATGAATTATCAAGCCTTGTTGCTCTGTTAGCTTTATTAACGAAAATGCATTTTTTTGTGCTTTATCTGTCGTGATTTTCTCAACATATAACGGGTTTTTAAAGGTTAGTGTGACATTAAAAAGCACTCTGCCACCGCGTTCAAAATGGCCGTTAAATACGGTTATGTTTAAGGTGGGTGTTTTTTTATTTATTAATAAGTTTAGGTCAAACTTGGCTGGTAAAATGGTGATCAACCTTTGCTCGTTTGCTGCTTTTTTTTAAACACTTTTGATTTTTTTTAGGTTGGTGTTATTTGTAGTTACTTCATACACTATTTGGTAGTTGTGTGGAGGGGCGTATAAAGGCATGTGGCTGGCAAGTACTTTATCGCCGGCTAAAATAAGCGCCATACCATGGAAGCCATTATAGCTGTGGGTTTTGTGTGAATTGTGTTGAGGTGTATTTGCGTGCGCTGCACTCGATAATAAAATAAAAAATAGCAGTATGTGTTTCATGTTAGTGCTCAAAAAATATATATAGCGCCACTATAAGCTAATTTTTATATACAAATAATCGATAATAAGTGATTAGTTGTTTCCTTTTGGTTAATACGGTTTGGCGCTATGCATTTAGATGACATTGAAAAAGTAATTCATATGGCGGGTTCGCAAAATCTGCATACAACCGCTAAGCACTTTAATATTACCCCAGGTGCGCTGTCTAAAACGCTAAAAAAGGTTGAGGCAAACTTAGCCACGGAGCTGTTTAACCGTGTAGGTAAAACCTTAGTACTCAATGATAAAGGCAAAGAGTTTGTTAAGCACAGTAGCGATTTAGTTCATAATTACCAGCAGCTTACTAGCCGTTTTAAAAGCGATAATCATAAATTTAATGCGGTTATTGCAGGCCCTGCCATTTTACTCAAAAGTGGCGTTAAAAAGCTGCTTACACCCCTTAGTAACCTGCCTTGCTCGGTGCGTATTAATAATGTATTTGAAGGTGAAGCCATAAGCCAAGTTGCATCAGGTTCGGCGCATATTGCGCTAGTTACTCGCGAGGCATTAAACAACAGCTCACATACTAATTTAGTGGCGGTTGACGTATTTAATACTGAGTTTAGTGTAGCTGCGTCTCCTTCACATCAGCTAGTACAAAAAGGCTTTTTAATACTCAATAAAAACCAATTACTACAGTTGTCTTTTGCATGCCCGTTGTTTTCACCACTGTGCGGCCTTGAACAAGGTATTGGCTCCGACGGTTGGCAAGATGAAATAGCCCCGCGTAATATTGTATTTAGATGTAGCGATTACAGTGCATTAATAGAGGTGGTACAAAGTGGCTTGGCGTTGGCATATTTACCAAATTTCGTGATTGACGATTTAGGGCTTAAAAAATTAACTGTAAAGGGGGTTAACAGTCACTACAATGAGGATATTGTAATGATTTATAAGCCATCAACAGCAGATGGCTGGCTTAATAAACTCATGTATTCTCTGTAAAGTATTTATTAATTTAAGCTAAATTCAAAGTATTACTTAGCTAATTTTTGGTTAGCTAATTTCGGCCACTACGCATCGGTTACGGCCATGCTCTTTAGCATGGTATAGCGCTTTATCGGCACATTTGTATACTTGGTCAATATCAGTACTATGCACAGGCCAGGTCGCAATACCTATAGAAATAGTGATGTTGCCAATAGTGTCTATCTTTGTTGACTCTACTGTTTTACGTAAGCGCTCTGCAATTTTAAAAGCGCTTTGGCTGTCTTCGTTAGGCAGTACAAGCACAAATTCTTCGCCGCCAATACGTGCAACAATGTCGTCTTTCCTTGATAATTTTTTAATGATGTTTGTTAAATAAACAAGTGCTTCATCTCCTTTATCATGGCCAAAGGTATCGTTAACTCGCTTAAAAAAGTCGATATCAATTTCTAATATAGCGAACGGGGTTTGCTTTAGCATAAGCTGGTTAAGTAAGCCGTTTAAGCTTCTTCTGTTATGCGTATCTGTTAAGGGATCTGTTTGTGAATCATGGCGTAACACACCAATTTTAGCTTGTAATAAAGTTACTTCTCTTAACATTGCTAATTTTAGTTTTTGACTTTCGAAATACCACGACTTCACATTTTTAAGCTTTTCTAAGCTTGAAGGATCGTCGAGTGTATTTGCGTTATCGGCTAATCGCTTTAGAGGCCTTGCTATAAAATGTGCAAATAAACCAATAAAAATGAATGTGACTAATGCCATAGGTATTGTTTGTTCAATCACTTCAATAGTTAATTTATCTAGCGAAGAGAGCGTTGATTCTAATGGTCTTTGCGCCACTATTCCCCATTTAGATAAAATAATGGGTGCGTAGCCTGCGAGCATCGGCTTATTTAAGCTATTAATAACCGTTGAAGTGCCTATTTCGCCATCTATAACAGCGTCAATCACAGCATTGTTAGCAATAACGTTGCCGATTCTGGCAGGTTCTGGGTGATATAAAATGCGCTTATTTGAGCTAACAACATAAAGGTACGAACCACCTTTGTAGTAATGTTGTTCTAAAAGCTCATTTAAAATATTTTTCTCTTTTAAATAAAGAGAGCCCCCAATATAACCTAAATACTTATCTTCAGAATCAAATAGCGGGTGCGATATAAAAACAATTAAATTATCAGCTGCCGATAAATAAGGCTCACTAATTAATGGTCGTTTTTCTTTTAGTGCTTCTATTGCTCCTGGAGACTGTATTTTTTGGCCTATTAAACTTTCAAAGTGAGGCGACGTCGCTGCAACTACGCCATGTAAATTAATCACAACAGAGTTAAAGCTATCAGTTTGGTGATTTAAACGAATGGCTTCATCGTTTAATAATTTGGAGTTATTTGGTGATTGCTCAATAATTTTAGCTGAGTATTCAAGCTGCTGAAGCGCAGACTTTAAAAAGTTATCAGTTGCGGAGGCTAGTTTTTGAGCATAGGCTAAATTACTTTTTAGCGTGTATGATGTTAACTGCTCTTTTTGAACCTGATAGGTAGAATAAAAACTCCCTACCAATGTGCTCAGTGCTGCAGAGAATGCAAGTAGCAATATAAGAAATCTTAAATTTAAAGCGGGTAGTAATTTATATAGCAAAGCTGCATTCCAAAGCACTCAAATTCAGCGCGTATTATACGAAGTTAAGTATTATACCCGTTTAAGTGTTTTTAATTAAGTTGGTTTGTTTAATTTAGCGACTATGCGTTAGGGTATGGCGTGATAAATAATATATTCCAACATTGCCATTTTTTATCCTCCAGAAAGTAATAAAAAAACCATTAGCTTCAAATGAAACTAATGGTTTTTATTTATAGTACGTATTTAATCTTACGAATTATTTTTTCTACGACGTGCGAACAACAATGGTGTAAGCAAGGCCATTAACCAACCAAATGAACCACTTGAGCTCTTATTAATAATAGACGTTGATGCAACAGCTGTATCTGTATTACCTTTGCTATCACTAACTTCTAATTGGAACGAGATAGTTTCATCGCTTGATACCTTAGGTGCATTAAATTTAACTTCAGAAGCCGAAGATAAAATAATAGTAACAGGTGTACCAGATAACTGAGTCCACGTATAAGTTAGTTCGTCATTATTTGCATCTGTTGATCCAGAACCATCAAATATAACAACATCACCTTCAGTTGTACTTGAAGTACCTGTAATTACAGCAACAGGTGCAGCTTCATTAACACCAAAGCTATAAGTAGATGAAACAGTACTATCGCCAATCGTATTTGTAAGTGTTAGCTCTTTTTCAGTTCCTACTTCTCTAGGAATTAAATCAAAACCTACAGATAGTAACTCAGTTGATTCGCCAGCCTTACGAGTAATAGTCCACTCAGCAATATTTCCGCTTACAACACCATCATTAGTTACATTGTAAGCGTCTAGCGAACCACACCTAGCATCGATGTTCTGATTATCTAAAAATACCTGCTCAATGATAAATTCGGAGCAGGTGATGAAAACTTACAGAACAAGCGCACAGTGGCAGCAGCTTTTGCTGAAACGCAGTACGTTTAGTGGTACTAATATTGAATTCTGCCAACACCATAATGTCGCTATTACGACTTATTATAAACAACGTGCTTTACTGGCAAAAGACCAGCCTAATTCCACCTTGCCAGTGCACACGCAGTGCCTTACATCATCACGTTTTGTCCAGGTAAAACAAACTACTGAAGTCTGCGCGCAAACTCGTCAAAATACGCTGCAGTTTGATACGCTAACCGGCCAACTCACGTTTCCTATCGATTTAGCGACGGCCGATATCGTTGCCATTATTAAAGGGCTAACGGTATGAGGATGTTCGTTGATGTACCCACCGTCTATTTATGTGCCGATGCCGTTGATTTTCGAAAATCAATTAATGGTCTGGCGGCGTTGGTGGAAGCAGAGCTTGAACTACCCGTGCTCAGTGGTGCGCTATTTGTGTTTTGTAATAAAGGCCGTGACAAACTCAAACTGCTTTACTGGGATAACACCGGTTTTGCACTGTGGTATAAGCGATTAGATAAGCATAAGTTCAAATGGCCCAAACTCATGTCACCCACCATGACCTTAAGCGAGCAGCAATTACACTGGTTATTATCGGGTTATGATGTGATTGGACACAGTAAAATTGATGTCGCAGGTAAGCAAATGCTTTAATATTTGCGATCGATTGATGATCATCAAAGTGAGTTCAGTTAGCACTGCAAAGCCTTTGATGATGCCTTAAAATAGGCGTCATGAAAAATGAACTCGCCCTTAAACAGCGCATTGCTGAACTTGAAAAACTGTTAGCGCAGAAGGATGCCCAGATTGCGGCATTGGAAGAGCGCTGGAGCTTGGCCCAACAAAAACAATTCGGCAAAAGTGCTGAAGGCTTTGCCGGGCAAGGCGAGTTATTCAATGAAGTGGAAGAAATTGTTGAGGAAGTTGAGGCAGAGCAACAATCCATTAGCTATACCCGTAAAAAGCCGGTGCGTAAGCCACTGCCAAAAGACTTACCTCGTGAGCAGGTTATTCACGACATCATCGACAAAACCTGTGATTGCTGTGGCGGTGAGCTACATAAAATGGGTGAAGATAAGTCAGAAAAGCTTGAGTTCATACCCGCTAAAATCAAAGTGATTGAGCATATTAGGCCTAAATACGCCTGCCGTCACTGTGATAAATCCTTAACTCAGACACAGATTAAACAAGCCTCAATGCCTGCCATGCCCATCAACAAAGGCATTGCAACCAGCAGTTTGCTCAGTCAGCTTATCACCAGTAAATACCAATACGGGTTACCGCTGTATCGCCAGGAAGCGATGTTTAAGCAATACGGTATTGAACTCAGTCGACAGACCATGAGCAGCTGGATAGACAAATCAGCCACACTCTTCGCGCCATTAGTTGAACGGCTTAAAGCCGAGTTGTTAAGGCAACCCACGCTGTTTGCCGATGAAACGCCATTAAAGGTGGTGAAATCGGACAAAGTAAACAGTTACATGTGGGTGTATTGCTCGGGTCGAGATTCACCAGACCCGAATAGTCCCATCCCTAATATCGTACTTTACGACTTCCACAATAGTCGCGCGGCCGCCTGCGTGGTCAATTATCTTGATGGATATCAAGGGTACTTGCACGTGGATGGCTATCAAGCCTATGCCAGAACAGAGGCAACCTTAATTGGCTGCTGGGCGCATGCTCGTCGTAAATTTATCGACGCGAAAAAGCTACAAGGTAAAAACAAAACCGGCAAAGCGGATGTGGTATTGAGCCTTATCCAAAAACTGTACGGCGTTGAGTCACGCATCAAAGATAAAAGTGTGGATGACAAATATACGGCAAGACAAGAGGTTAGCCTGCCTATTCTTAGCAAGCTAAAAATATGGCTTGAGCAGGATCAGCCAAATTTAGTGGGGAACAGCAAACTGATAGAGGCAGCTAATTACCTGGCAAATCAATGGCACAAGCTCATACGCTATGTTGATGATGGCCGACTTAGTATCGATAATAATAGAGCAGAACGCGCGGTAAAACCGTTTGTGATAGGCCGAAAGAATTGGTTATTTAGCCAAACGGCTAACGGTGCCCATGCTAGTGCCACCCTTTACAGCATTGTGGAAACCGCCAAGATAAATGGTCTAATCCCATTTAATTACATCTGTGCTTGCCTTGATGAACTGTGCCAGCCTGAGCCCGATATCGACAGCTTGTTACCCTGGAATTTTAAAACATAGGTGTAGTTCGCTAGACGCTCACGTTACATTGGCAATTTCTTGACCTTCGGTAACCATTGCTTTTAATGTATAAACTTTATCTGCATTGGTAAAGTTTGGCTCTATATCAAAACTTACAGATTGCGCTTTACCTGCGATCATTTCTTGATTGCCAGCAGCTAACTCAGTAGATACAGTTTCAGTTACTTCATCATTAGCAAACGATACTGTTAATGGGATTTGAACTTCTGTAGAACCATCACCTGATTTCAATGACAGTAATGAGCTACTACCGCTGTTATCAGACCATGCAACTGTTAGGTCAAACGAACCATTGCTTTCTTCAACGGCAGCACTAACAGTGTCACTTTTAGATTCGTCATTTGTTAAGATTGATACTGCACTAATTACAACTTCATCTGTTGCACCTGGTGCTGAGGCAGTGTAACCGTTTGCTACAATGTAATAAGTATCAGCTGGTAAATTAAGGAATGTTAATGACTCGTTTGAGTTAGGACCAGCACTGCTACCAATGTTATTAAACTCGCTATCTAAAACTCGTAAATCAATGTCCGGCGCTGTTGCTGATGAAGTACTAAATACTACATTCGGTACAACTTCATCAAAAGTAAGTACTACAAAGTCTAAACCACCATCTTCAACAAATACTGTTTGTGGTTCAACTAAGTTAGAGCTTTTATCAAATACACCAACTTCAATATTATTCAAACTTTTAGACATTAAATCAGTGAATGTATAAGTACCGCTTGAGCGAGATGCCGCTATTGATAATGCTTCTGGTAAATTACTTTCAGCTACTTGCACTAAAATAGGCAAATGAGCATCGGGTAAACCGGCTGAAGTTAGTTCAAGGCTACCAAAGTTCCATACATCTGCAGCAGATGCGCTTACATCAGCAGTTACAGTTACGGTTTGTGTTTCGCCTGCTTCAATATCAAAGCTAGTTGGTGAAACAGTTAATGACATATTATTAGATGTTGATACTGGAGTTGCAGTCCAGTTCGCATCTTTAGTTGCTGTAAATGTACGAGTCCAAGTACATGTATCAATACACTGTGTATTTGTCATTGAAGGAATGTTAAGTGATAAAGGAACGCCACCCGTTGCAGGGTTTGCCTTCATGTAGTTACCAAACGTTTCATCCATGATAAGACCCGTATTAGTCGCTAAATTAACGCGAATACTACCTGAGCCCATATCAAATACGTCAGCTGGTGTTGAACCGTCTTCTTTACGCACATCGGTTGTAGCCGTCATCATTAATGCTGAACGAATGTTATCTGGTGTCCATGTTGGATGTGCAGATTTTAATACTGCACCAGCACCCGAAGTATGAGGCGCTGACATTGATGTACCTTGTAAGAAGGCAAAGTCACCAGGAGAAGGGGCTGTTACATCATTACCAAAATCTTGGTCATTGTAAGCCGCGTAAATTGATACACCTGGCGCTGTAACAGAAGGAGTCATAATATCAGCAGTAGTGCTGTTAGGACCACGAGATGAGAAGTCAGCCATATCATCAGCTTGACCAACAACCAAAGTGATTGCAGGGTCGATAGAAATTGTCATACCTGAAGTAGAAGCTAATGCATCTAATAAATCTTTACCTGAGTTTTCAGATATAGCTACAGAAGGAATAGTTGTACCTTCTAAGCCTGACATAGTAAGACGTGTATCACCATCTGTATTATTGTAAATAATAACGGCTTCAGCGCCTGCAGCAGTTGCATTAGCAACTTTATCTGAGAATGCACATGCACCACGACTAATTACAGCAACAGCATCTTTAAATGAATCAGCAGCAAAAGCACTACAGCCTTCAAAATTATTTGCATCAACAGATAAAGACGTAATAGGAGGAGCCGTTACAATTTCAGTAAATATAGGACCTGTGCCGTTTGAATATGCAAACGCTTCATCGTTAAATGTAACAAAGCTATCTAATGATCTACCATGCGTTGAAGCACCAACAACAGTATACCAAGGTGCATTTTTTGATGTTGTGTACGCTTCTGGACCATCGTTACCAGCAGATACTGCGGCAAAAATACCCGCTTCTTGTGCTGCTAAGAAACCAAGTTCAGTAGAACTTGCCCAAGGGTTACCACCACCACTAATTGAATAGTTTAAAACATCAACGCCATCAGCAACCGCATCATCTAAAGCGGCAACAATAGCTGCACTAGGGCAACCTGTATATTTATCATCGGTATTACCAGGGCTACAAATTTGGTAAGCAACAATATTGGCGTGCGGTGCTACACCAGATATTTGTTCAAACGAAAATGTATCATTAACGATACCATCACTTTCTAACACACCAGTTTCTAGTGCAATTAACGGTACATTTTTTAAAATATTACCGCCTGCTGTACTTGCTGTGTGTGAGCCGTGACCGCCGTAATCTTCACCATTTTTAGCTGGCGGTGTAGTACCAAAAACTTCTACATCGTCATAGTTATCAGTAACACTTGCATACGAGCGAACGCCAATTAATTTGTCGTTACATAGTTCAACAAAGTCACCTGCACAATCACCTACGTAATTACCAGCACCCCAAGGGCTGACGAATCCCCAAAACGTGACAGGCACAGCAATTTATGATCTTATGTAAATCACCACAACCCACATAAGTCACAACTGCTATGCCTGAGACATCAGTTTGCCATAAGTACTTTAAACATGCATTAGCGCCATTCAATAATGCCAGAGTAAAAACATTACTAAGCTGCAGTAATGCATTAATTTCGGGCAATAAACTTACCTTAACTGAAATCGGCAGAAATTTGTCTGGCGCTGTGGATGTAAAACATAAAATAAAACGCGTTGATCGCTTCTTAAAAAATACTCACCTCTACAATGAAAGGGTCGCTATCTATGAAGCATTAGCTCATCCTATTATTGACTCTTTACCCATGCTTGCAATTGCCGTTGACTGGAGCGGTGCCTGTGGTCACGACTATCACTTACTGCGAGCAAGCTTACTTGTGGATGGGCGCTCTATCGTGATTTATAACATGATTGTTGAGCAGAAGGATTTTGATAGCCCAGCAACCAACAGCCTGTTTTTAGATGAACTTTATGAAGTGCTTGGACGACATCCTAGTGTCTATATTGTAACAGACGGCGGCTTTCTTACGCCTTGGTATAGTAAAGTACGCGAACTTGGTTGGCATATGATAGGTCGATTAAGAGGCTCAATGAAGTGTAAACTAGCCATGCAATCACAATGGCATACATTAAAACAACTTAGGGCTGGTGCCAGCGATATACCTAAGACGTTAGGTCAAGCACGACTAACTCAGTCTAGCCCGACAGCATGCGATGCATTTTTACACGTATATCATGGAAAAAATAAAGGAAGAAAAGGAAAAAGCAGATTTACGAAAGATACAAAAATGTATCAAAACTTAGCTAAAGAGCCATGGTTACTCGCGACATCAGACAATACAATGACGAGTAAGCGAGTAGTTGGTTTATATAGTAAAAGAATGCAAATAGAGCAAAATTTCCGCGATGACAAAAGTTTGAGATATGGTTTTTCGTGGCGTTTTAGTAAAAGCACCGGCATAAATAGAATAGGAATATTATGCTTGATAGCCACAATAGCGAGCACTGCGTTATGGTTTATAGGGTGTGAAGCAGAAAAAAGAAAGTGGCATATAAAATTTCAAGCAAATAGCGTTAAGAATCGCCGAGTTCTTTCATTTTTAACCTTAGCCAAGCAAGTCATAAAGCTATGTAAGAGACGTATTACACAAAGCTATATAGAAAAAAGTTTAAAAAACTTTATTTTGAATTACGAAAAAGAAGCCGCTGGATAAAGGAGCCTGTAACGGATTCTGTGTAACTGCCCGTTTAAAGTGGGGATCCCTCAGCCCCAAGGGTTAGTATGGTCGTAACCATCACCGCCAATGTCAGCGAATGAGTCGTGATCTGTATTTACACCACTATCAATTACACCAATAATAACGCCTTCACCCATATTCGAGGCTGAATTACCTTCGCCTTGCCATACTTGGGTGGCACCAATATGAATAGGACCGGTGTCAGTATCCATTGTTTCCATACGTTCACGTTCAATATAATCAACGCCATCTAAAGCAGCTAACTTTACAGCTTGCTCTTGAGTTAAGCGCATAGCAACACCGTTGAATGCATTTTTGTATTGATATACAACGTTTGCTTGTTTACCTAATGAAAGGCGCGCTTTAGAAAGGAAACTTTGTTGTTTATCTTCAAGGTAGTTGGTGTATTGAACCGCGTCAGTAGATTTAACATCTAAACGTAATTCATTACGTACCTGTTGCGAGCTCATTTTGCTATTAGCTAATTTTGAAAAGAGTTCTTTTTTTGCTATTTTAGGGCTTGTAGCAGCAAAACCAACAACGCTGCCATCATAGGTCGCTAACGGTAGATCTGCTAGGCGAACAATATAAGTATATTCACCAGATGCTAAATCAGGCTCAACAACGATTTTTTTTACTGCTTTAGCTACACGAGTAGCTGAAGTAGATGATGTTTTAGTTTTGTCGACTGCTGACTTTGCAAGTGCTATTTGTTGATGAACACTGCTTCCGCCGGCTGCTGAACTTAACGAAACGGTTAATAGAGCTGCTGAAACAGCTAATGCTACTAGGGTCTTCACTGAACACTCCTTGCGCTTTTGTACGCATGTAATTATTATTTTTTATGATTTATTTAAAAAATTAAAGTGAATTTAAATTAAAAATAAATAAAGCAGATTTAAAAGATAACATGTGTCATTTAAATGTAAATGTAGTGTGTTTGATTTTTGGTAGCGATTTATAGTCAATGTAAATTTCGCAGCGAAAAAGTGAAGCAGTAAATAGGTTTAAAAAAGCGCTAAAAAAATAAGTATTACTTGCGATGATACTTTTATTTGTTGATTTATAAGTATTTTTAACTGGTTTTCAGTTTTTTAAAATAGATAATCACGCAAAATTAATTGTTGGTACCATTATGTTTATTGAATGAGTTTAGCTTTACATTCGTTTACATACATATTTTTAATATTTGATTTAATCTAATGCATGTAACAATTTACGTAAATAAATGTGATGTTTTACTCATGAAAACTGCATATGTTAATACTAAGGTGATTCTACAGTGTACCTACAAACTTTTAGAGTTAAAGTATGTGCAGTGTATGCCACACTTAACCTCGAAGCGAGAGCTATAATTTAGTTATCTCGATTACTGCTGCGAATACCTTGCACTATGCATTTGTTATGGGTAATGAGTCAATCACTATAAAAAAGGCATTTTTAAAGCTTCTACTCTGCATTTATAAAAACCACTATAATTATGTATCTATAACTTATAATGTTCAAGTTTGATTAACTTGAAATTATGTGCTTATGTATAAATAAGTTACTAATAAATATAAATATTAAGCAGCTATTAAGTTTATAAAAACACCATGCTTCATGGCTTTGCAGTTATGTCTAAAAGTCGATAAGCTGTATACACTTTTATATTTTATCTAGCTTTGGAGAGCGTTTTGCTAAATAAGCGTGCTATATCTTCTATCGTTTTTTTATCTGGGTGTCTAATGCCATTACAATCTTCTTTCGCTAAATCAACACTTTCTCTTGAACAACAACTTGGGCAAAAGCTAATACTCGACTTTCGTTACTTCTGCCAGCAAGGAGTAAGTAATAAATGCCGAACTCCAATGACCGAGTTACCTAATGAGCTTGCTACCGCTATTGCAAAATACGATATTGGTGGGGTAATTTTATTTTCTGAAAACACTCAATCGATAGAGCAAACAATTGCGCTTAATAGCCAATTGCAAACAGCTGCAAGTAAATCCAGTAGTAAGCTGCCGCTATTTATATCAATAGATCAAGAAGGCGGACGTGTAGCGCGTTTACCACGCGATGTTGCCACCTCATTTACCGGTAATATGTCGATTGGCGCAACCTACAAAAAACACGGTACAAGCTTTGCGACAAAAACAGCAACAGTAATAGCTAAAGAGCTAAATTCGCTGGGTATAAATGTAAACTACGCGCCCACGGTTGATGTAAACATGAACCCCGATAACCCTGTTATTAACGTTCGTTCGTTTGGTGAAAACCCAGCATTAGTGAGTAAATTGGGCGCCGCACAGGTTGCAGGATATGAAAGCAATGGCGTGATTACCTCGTTAAAGCACTTTCCGGGTCACGGCGATACAAACGTAGATAGCCATACAGGCTTGCCTAAAGTAAACCATGCAAAAGAAGTTATTTACGAGCAAGACCTAGCACCGTTTAAACACATTATCGCCAAGCAAAACCCAGGTATGATAATGACGGCCCATATTCAATACCCAGCGCTTGATAGCACAACGTTTATAAGTGTTAATGGCAAAACTATGGTAAAACCAGCAACAATGTCGCGCGCAATCATTACTGATATTTTACGTGGCGAGCTTAATTACCAAGGAGTTGTAGTAACTGATGCGCTTGATATGGCTGGTATTAGTAACTTCTTCACGCCAACTCAAGCGGTAATAAATACGTTTGCGGCTGGGGCTGACATTGCCCTAATGCCCGTTGAAATTAGAACACCGGATGATTTAAACAAGCTCGATGACCTTATTAAAGAGCTTGTTGCAGCGGTTAAATCAAACCAACTTGATGAGCAAGAAATAGCACAATCAGCGATGCGTATAATTACGCTTAAAAATAAATTTAGGTTAAGCACTAATTTTGACCCTATTACCGCGCTCATAAATGCAAAGCAAACCATTGGCAGTGCAGCACATCGCGAAATAGAAGCGCAGCTTGCTGTAGAGGCAATAACGCAGGTTAAAAATAATAACAGTACTTTGCCACTTAATTTTAAAGCAGGAAGTAATGTTCATATTATTATGCCCGACACGCGTAAATGTATGGCAATGCAGCAAGCGATTGAGGCTATTAGCCAGAACAAACTAAACTATACCTGTAGCAGCCTACAAGGGTTTAACCCTGCACACGCAAAAGCACAGATACACGCCGCTGATGTAGTTATCGCCGGTAATGCAACACCTAATCAAAGTGCGGTCGAAATTGGCGGTATGGATGATTTAAAAGATGATTCAAATTTTGCACTTAATAATGCAGAGCAGCCCAAAGCACTTGAGTCATTATTAAATATGGCAAAGCAGAGTAATAAAAGCACTGTTTTTATAAGCCTGAGAGCCCCTTATGACATTGCTAAATTTGGCGATTATGCAAATGCCGTACTGGCATCGTATGCATATAATATTGATGTAGATAAAAACGATATTGTATCTGGCCCTGCTTTTACCGCACTTGCAAAAGTGTTATTAGGAGAAGCACCGGCTAACGGCGTATTACCTGTCACAATAAAACCGCAAAAGGCGCACTAATTTGAAACTCAATTGTGATTTAGGCGAAAGCTTTGGCGCGTGGAAAATGGGGCTAGACGATGACGTTATGCCACATATTGATATGGCTAACATTGCGTGTGGGTTCCATGCAGGTGATGCCGACGTAATGGCAAACACTCTTGTACTTGCCAAGCAACATAACGTACAAATTGGTGCTCACCCAAGCTACCCAGACAAGCAGGGCTTTGGTAGACGCTCAATGACACTTAGTGAAAAAGAGCTTACAAATTGCCTGCACTATCAAATAGCCGCTATTGAGGGCATGGCAAAAGTACAAGGTTTAACACTTAGCTACGTAAAGCCGCACGGCGCACTTTATAACGACATGATGGCTGATGAGCAAATATTACAAACCGTTATAAATGCAATTGCCAGTTACCCAATAGATTTAAAGCTAATGGTTTTGGCGACTAAAAATGCCAATAAGCACATTCAAATAGCTAAAGATTCAGGAGTTGAGGTAATACTCGAGGCATTTGCCGACAGACAGTACACCGACGACGGGCATTTAGTTTCACGACAGCTTGAGGGTAGCGTTCACAACAAAGCTGCATTACTAAAACAAGTAACTCAGCTTTTATCCGATGGCAGCGTGACAACACGAACTGGAAAAAAACTAACGCTCAACGCCCATAGCTTATGCGTACATGGCGACAACGCTGATGGCATAGCGCTTATAAAAGATATAAAAGCCCTTTGTAACTCAGCTAACTAAACTTTTACACAACCTCAAATAGAAGCTGTAAACCCCCTTTACAGCTTTAACTCATAGAGTTAAATAAGAGCTTCATCGCATCCTACTGTTAATTTAATAATCCCTAACATATAACTACTCAGCAAATTAAAAAAGTAACAACAGGGATTAAAATGAAAAAGCTTTTAACACTTAGCCTCATTTTAGGCTGTAGCAATTTAGCCTACGCTGAAACAAATACACTACAACTGCAAGACGTGTTTAATTTAGAATATGCCAATCAAATAGATATAACCGAAGACGGTAAAACTGTTTATTTTGTGCGTAACCGCATGGATATAAAAACAGATCGCAAAGTTGGTAATATTTGGTCTGTTGATTACAAAACCAAACAAATGCAACCGCTAACCTCTGGCGTGCATATGGATTATTCGCCAGTCCTCTCTCCTGATGGTCAACGCCTTGCGTTTATATCAACTCGCGATGGCAGCAGCCAAATATATATAAAATGGCTTAAAACAGGTGCTATGGCAAAAATTAGTAACTTAACGAGTAGTCCACGTTCGATTACATGGAGCCCTGATTCTAACCAATTAATATTTAGCATGTTTGTTCCAAGCGCTAATTCAGCGCCAGTGAGCTTACCAGGCAAACCAAAAGGCGCAACCTGGGCAGAGCCCGCAAAATTTATTGATGATGTGTATTACCGTTCAGATGGTGGCGGTTACACGCAAAAAGGTTTTAGCCAATTATTTTCCATAGATGCTAACGGTGGTAATGCCAAACAACTCACTGATGATGAATTTGATAACGCAGGCGATGTAAGTTTTAGTAACGATGGTAAATCACTTTATTTTTCTGCGAACAGGCACACAAACAACCAGCTAAAACCCACAAACAGTGAAATCTATCAACTCGAGTTAGCCACACAAAATATAACTAAAGTTACTGACCGAAACGGACCTGATGAGCAGCCTAAAGTATCTCCCGATGGTCGTTACTTAGCGTACACAGGTTACGATGATAAACGCACTAACTACGAAAACGCTCAGCTTTATATTCATGATTTAAAAACAGGCAACACAACTAGCTTAACGCCAGATTTTGATCGTAGCGTAGGTCAAATAAAATGGAGTGCAAACTCAAAAGGCATATACTTTAGCTATGCAGATAAAGGTCAAACCGCCCTCGCCTATCAACCACGCAGCGGCAAGCGTAAAATAATAACAACTCAAATTGGCAGTGTTGCCTTTGGTCGCCCTTATTCTGGTGGTGACTTTGATGTAAGCGAAGATGGCGAAGTAGCCTTTACCCTTGCCGATACTCAGCGCCCTGCTGATATAGCAACAATTAAACGCGGTATAGCGCAGCGTTTAACTACCCTTAATGCTGATGCTCTAGGTGATAAAGCTTTGGCTAAAGTGGAAGAAATTTGGATTAAATCAAGTCACGATGAGTTACCTATTCAAGGATGGATTGCTTACCCACCCGAATTTGATAGCAGTAAAAAATATCCGCTAATACTAGAAATACATGGCGGTCCAGTAGCTAATTATGGCCCACATTTTAGCGCTGAAATTCAACTGTTTGCAGCCAAAGGTAATGTCGTTTTATACATGAACCCACGTGGTAGTGATTCATACGGTAAAGAGTTTGCACAAACTATTCATCACAATTACCCAAGTAACGATTTTGACGACTTAATGACGGGCGTTGATGCGCTAATAGAGAAAGGGTTTATTGATGAGTCTAAATTGTTTGTAACTGGCGGTTCTGGCGGCGGCGTGCTAACAGCTTGGATTGTAGGTCATACCGATCGTTTTACTGCGGCTGTAGTTGCCAAACCGGTTATTAATTGGATCAGCTTTGTACTAACTGCCGATTTTTACCCGTTTTTTGCTAATTACTGGTTTCCGGGTAAACCGTGGGATCACATTGAGCACTACATGAAACGCTCGCCCATTAGCTACGTAGGAAACGTTAAAACTCCTACTATGTTGCTCACTGGCGAATCTGACTACCGTACACCAATATCAGAAACTGAGCAGTTTTATCAGGCATTAAAGTTACAAGGTGTTGATACTGCAATGGTGCGAATACCTGATGCATCGCATGGTATTACAGCCCGCCCATCAAACTTAATGACTAAAGTTGCTTATATTCAATGGTGGTTTGATAAACACACTAAATAATAAACTTATAACTCAAATAAAAGCCACTTTAAATAAGTGGCTTTTATATTTACCGCCGTAGCATTCGAACTGTAAACCCCCTTTACACTTCTGTGACAGTTAAATATCGGACTTAGCTAAAACTTCAGTTAGTAAAATTTCGGTTTATAGCATTTTTTGTAACTTGAGTTGGTAAAAAATCGGTTTGAGTCACTGTTTATAGTCTCTCAGTTAGTAAAATTTTGTTTTATCGCACGGAGAAGTTAGTAAAAAATCGGTTTATAAATTCGCTAAGTTTGTCTATTAAAGCAAAAATCAGTCACTTACCTGCCTTTTAAAGTTGTTGTAAACGCTTTTTACAGCAAAATCACCCCAAATATGCCGTTTTATGAAAGGTTAGTTAAACTCTGATCTGTAAATTCACTCAGGTAGTTAAATAGTGATCCAACATGATTTGGCAAGGGCGTGTTGAACTTTGGTGGGTTAATTTGCAGCAGTATGTTTGGTTTTTAGGCAAGGCGGAGCTTATGTAGTGTGGTTATTCCCCATGAATAGGCGATAACGTAGTATAAATACCAAACATGCGCTGCCCTTTGGGTTCTTTCTAGGGACGATAAACTCTTTGTTGCTCGGTTTTTACTTAGCCCACTAGGTTACAAACCTCGCGCCGCGATTTAATCGCCCCTAGATTGAACAAATTTCAATCCACAAAGATCAACACGCCCTAGTTAAAGTCTGATCTGTAATTGTGCTTCAATGTTTAAACTTTGTTTAAAACAATAAAAAAGGGCCTATTGGCCCTTGAGTAACACTATCTAGTTAGGAATTAAAACTGGTTCATGGTGTTGTCTTCACCACCGGCTTTTAGCGCGTTATCACCAGAGAAGTATTCTTTGTGTGTATCGCCCATGTTAGACCCTGCTAGGTCTTGGTGCTTAACAGAAGCTTGCTCGCGGCGAATTTCTTGGCGTTGTACATCACGTGCATAAGCCAGCATACCCATATCGCCAAAGTAACCTTCTGATAAAATATCAGTGCTTAGCGCAGCTGTATGGTACGTAGGCAGAGTAATTAAGTGATGGAAAATACCTGCTTCACGTGCGCCATCGCGCTGGAAGTTTTGCACTAGTAAATCGGCTGCTTGTGCAAGCTCTGTTGCATCCATTTCTGGTGCCATAAGGCCTTTATTATCGCCAAGGCTTGGGTAAGCACTAAGGTCACGGCCTGCTTCTTCCCACTCTTGATACACTTGCTCACGAAACTTAAGCGTCCAGTTAAATGAAGGCGAGTTGTTGTATACCAGTTTTGCATTTGGCACGTGTTCTTTTACACGATTTACCAGTTCTGCAATTTGCTTAACATGAGGTTTTTCTGTTTCAATCCACAGTAAATCAGCGCCCGACTGCAAGCTAGTAATACAATCTAATACTACGCGGTCTTTTTCAGTGCCTTCGCGGAACTGGTATAAACCGTTATCTAGGCGAGTTGGTTTACATAACTGGCCATTAATTTTCATTGCCGTATCGCCTTCATTTAAATCATCAACACCGTTAATTGGCGTAGTTTCTAAAAATGCATTGTATTGGCTTGCTAAGTCACCTGGTGTTTGCGACACAGGTACTTTTTGAGTAAGGCTGGCGCCTAATGAATCTGTACGTGCCACAATAATGCCGTTATCAATACCTAGCTCTAAAAAGGCGTAACGTACTGCGTTAATTTTTGCTAAAAAGTCTTCGTGTGGAACGGTCACTTTACCCGCTTGGTGACCACATTGTTTGGCGTCAGATACTTGGTTTTCTATTTGAATGGCACATGCACCGGCTTCAATCATTTTTTTAGCCAGTAAGTAAGTTGCTTCTTCGTTACCAAAACCTGCGTCAATATCAGCAATAATTGGCACAACATGGGTTTCAAAGTTGTCTATTTTATCAATAACAGCTTGAACATCGCCTCCGTTCGCTTTTGCTTCATCTAGGTCGTTAAACAAGTGATCGAGTTCACGTGCATCTGCTTGCTTTAAAAATGTGTAAATTTCTTCAATTAATGCAGGTACCGATGTTTTTTCGTGCATGCTTTGATCTGGCAGCGGACCAAATGCAGAGCGAAGCGCTGCAACCATCCAGCCACTTAAGTATACATAGCTGCGTTTAGTTGTTTTTTGATGGCGCTTAATAGCCATCATCATTTGTTGGGCAGTAAAGCCATGCCAACACCCTAAAGATTGCGTGTATTGGCTTGTGTCGGCGTCATATGCAGCCATATCTTCACGCATTACGTCTGCTGTGTATTGCGCAATTTCAATCCCAGTACGGAAACGGTTTTGTAAACGCATGCGGCTTGCGTATTCAGGGTTAATAGCTTTCCATGCGCTGCCTTGTGTTTGGCAAAGAGTAGAGAGTGTGTCTGTTTCGCGTTGATATGTTGTCATAATAAAATCCTTCGAACGAGTGTGTAAATTATTTTAATGTTGTGAGAGTGGCTAGGAGTGTGTTCCGTAGCGCTTAATTCAACATTAGGCTCATTTTTTAGATTTAGTAAATTTATAGTTGTTATTGTGGCTATACATTTTGTGAATGGCTAAAAAGCACTCAACATTGCTTTTTTGAGTTATTGTTGCCTTACGCACAAGCACACAACAACATCGCGACCGTTTAAAGGAAGGCAACTATGTCCCACACTCTCACACATTCAGGACTCAGCGTAGATACACAACTCGCTGATTTCGTTAAAAATCAATTACTCCCTGGCACTCACTTAAGTGAGTCACAATTTTGGCAAAGTTTTGCACATATCGTTCAAACACTTACCCCTATTAATAAGGCACTGCTTGAAAAGCGAGAGCTGCTTCAACAGCAAATAGACGACTACCATCTTGCTAATAAAACCTGGGATAGCGCTAAATACCAAGCCTTTTTGAAAGATATTGGCTATTTAGTTAAAGAGCCTGCCAACTTTACAATTGAAACCCAAAATGTAGAGCCCGAAGTGGCCCTTACAGCAGGCCCTCAGCTGGTTGTGCCTGTAAGTAATGCACGCTTTGCACTTAATGCCGCTAACGCACGTTGGGGTTCGTTATACGACGCTTTATACGGTACAGATGTGTTAAGCGAAGACGATGGAGCCGAAAAAGGCAATACCTACAATCCTGTTCGTGGTTTTAAGGTAATGGCCTACGCTCGCCAGTTTTTAGATAAAGCATTGCCGCTGACCAATGGCTCGCATATAGAAAGCACTAATTATTCAGTAGTAGATGGCGCACTTTTAATTACGTTACGTGATAGCTCTCAAACCACATTAGCTGACCCATCTCAGCTTATTGGCTATCAAGGTGAAGCACAAAACCCAACCGTAGTGTTATTAAAAAACAATGATTTACACATAGAGCTACATATCGATCACCACCACATTATTGGCCAAGCAGATAAAGCAGGCTTAAAAGATGTAGTGTTAGAGGCCGCGCTTACAACCATTATGGATTGTGAAGATTCTGTAGCTGCGGTAGATGCAGAAGATAAAGTACAAGTTTATAAAAATTGGCTTGGTTTGATGCAAGGTAACTTAGTTGAATCGTTCAAAAAAGGCGATAAAACTGTAGAGCGTACTCTGCAAAGTGATAAAACATACACCGCACTTGATGGCGGCACCGTTACTTTAAAAGGCCGTAGCATGATGTTTGTAAGAAACGTTGGCCATTTAATGACGAACCCTGCTATTACCGATGTGTTTAATCAACCGGTGTTTGAAGGCATTATGGATGCGATGTTTACTGCCACCGCTGCCCTGCACGACCTAAATAAAAAAACAGGTATCAAAAATTCAAGCGCGCAAAGTATTAATATAGTAAAACCAAAAATGCATGGCCCTGAAGAGGTAGCGTTTACTAACACTTTATTTAGCTTAGTAGAGGAAGCGCTAAGCTTACCTAAAAACACGCTTAAAATGGGTATTATGGATGAAGAACGCCGTACTTCTGTAAACCTAAAAGCCTGTATTTATGCAGCTAAAGAGCGTGTTGTATTTATAAATACTGGATTTTTAGACCGCACAGGCGATGAAATTCATACCTCTATGCAAGCGGGCGTTGTGCTTCCAAAAGCACAGATTAAGCAGCAATCATGGATACAAGCTTATGAGGATCGCAACGTCGATATTGGCCTTGCTTGTGGCTTAAGTCATAAAGCACAAATAGGTAAAGGCATGTGGCCAATGCCAGATAAAATGGCATTAATGATGGAGCAAAAACAAGCTCACCCTAAATCAGGCGCTAATACAGCATGGGTGCCCTCCCCTACAGCCGCTACTCTGCATGCAATGCATTATCACGATATAAACGTATTTACCGAGCAGCAAAGTATAGCTAAACGTGCTATTGCGAGCCTTAATGACCTGCTTACACCGCCGCTAATGACAGATGCTAAAACGCTTTCAAAAGAAGATATTCAAAGTGAGCTAGAAAACAACGCACAAGGTATTTTAGGTTACGTTGTACGTTGGATTGATCAAGGCGTTGGTTGCTCAAAAGTACCCGACATTAACCATATCGGGCTAATGGAAGATAGAGCAACACTGCGTATTTCAAGCCAGCATATGGCTAATTGGTTGCTAAATGGCGTGTGTTCACAGGCGCAAATAAAATCAACAATGGCTAAAATGGCCAAAGTAGTTGATGGTCAAAACGAGCACGACACTGCGTATACACCCATGGCAATAAACGAAGAAACCCTTAATAACAGCATTGCGTTTCAAGCTGCACTTGCACTGGTTTTGGAGGGTGTAACACAACCTAGTGGTTACACTGAACCACTACTACATAGCTACCGTATAAAATATAAAGCACAAAAAACGAATACGCTTTAACCGCTTAAGCAAAGTTCAGATTAAGTGCTAAACCAGCTTTTAAGCTGGTTTTTTATCGCCTAAAATTAGAATAACATCACTTTTAAGGCATTTTAAAGGTATATAGATAATACACATGAATATCTAACATTTATTCAAACGTAAAAAAGCGTGTTTTGCATACACAAAACACGCTTTTTAAATCTTTTAGCTAGGGCGTGTTGATCTTTGTGGTATGAAAAACAAACAGCATGAAGATAAGGTATAATTGAATTCGCCAGAAAACTTTACACCGAACCTACATGCCAAGATTAATGTTAACAGACGGGACATGGAATGTCTTATCAAAAGTAATGTACTTAAGTGGTCGAATTTATAATAAGCCCGACCATAGAAAAACGCTCGAAGGCATACTGTATAAGATGCGCACAGGTATTCCATGGCGAGATTTACCTTCTGATTTTGGCCGTTGGAGTGCTATCTACAGACGGTTTAATTTATGGTCCAAAAAAGGGATTTTGAATGAACTGTTTCTCGCATTATCTCGTGATGCGGACATGGATTGGGTCTTCATTGATGGCAGTATTGTCAGGGCTCATCAACATAGTTGCGGTGCAAGAACTGCTGACAATGAATCAATTGGAAAGAGCCGAGGTGGAAATTCTACGAAAATTCATCTTGCAGTCGATAGCGGAGGGTTGCCTGTTTATTATGAATTATCCTGTGGAAATACGCATGATATCGTCCATGCAGAGTCACTCGTAGCTAATTGCCCAACAAGTAATATGGTTGTCGCAGATAAAGGCTACGACAGTGAAAAACTGAGAGCGTTTGTTCGTGATAATAACGCTACACCCGTTATTCCACGTAAGGGCAACAGTTTAGTAGGCAATGAAGATATTGACTGGTGCATGTACAAATATCGGCACTTGGTTGAGAATGCATTTGGCCGTATTAAGCAATATAGAGGGATAGCCACGCGGTATGAAAAGCTTGAACGAAATTATCATTCAATGCTCGCTTTAGCATTTACTATGATGTGGCTACCAATGTGGGCTGATTGATATATGTACTACAAAGATCAACAGCCCCTAATTAAATCTAATTTTTTACAATAGCATTGTGATAAATATTTTGTACATCGTCACAATCTTCAAGCATATTTATAAATTTATCAAAGTTAGCAATAACTTCTTCGTCTTCAATTTCAATATTAACTTGAGGAATAAACGTAATTTCGTCTACTTCAAAGTTAATGCCTTCAAATGCGTCTTCAAGGGCTGTTTTAGCTTTAAAGTATTCTGTTGGCGGTGCAAATACCGATATTTTACCGTCCTCGGCTTCAACATCGCTAACATCAACATCAGCCATCATTAATGCTTCTAATACTATTTCGTCGTCATCACCCGCAAAGCCAAGTACCGCATAATGATCAAACATATGTGCTACACAGCCAGGAGTACCAATTTTTGAGTCTGTTTTAGTAAATGGCAAACGTACATCTTTAATTGTACGGTTCGGATTGTCAGTTAAACAGTCAACAATAACCATGCAATTACCTGGGCCATAGCCTTCGTAACGGGCAACAGAGTAATCTTCCCCTGCACCACCGGCTGCTTTTTCAATTGCTTTATCGATAACGTGCGCTGGTACTTGGTCTTTTTTAGCTTTTTCGATTAGACGGCGTAGTGTTTGATTTACTTCGGGATCGGGATCGCCACTTTTTGCTGCAACGTAAATCTCTTTACCATACTTTGAGTTTACTTTTGTTTTTGCATTGGCTGTTTTGATCATAGAACTTTGACGAACTACAAATGCTCTGCCCATTTTGTGCCCCTAATGAATACGTTACGTTTTGCGGTATTTTACCAATTCAAAACGTATTGGGCTAGGAACAAACGTTATTTTGTAATTTAAATAACATAGCACTTATTCTTAAATAAATTTAATAGCACCCTATTTAACATAACTCTATTTTTTCAGAATAACTCTCAACTAATGTCACTAATTCAACAAAGTCATGTAAAACGTAATCTGCCTGATCGGCATAAGCAGGCGTTGACTCTGGAGCGTATAAACACGCGCGCATATTTGCATTGTGCGCAGCTTGAATGTCGTAAAGGTAATCGCCTACATAAAGTAAATTTCTGGCGTTAATGTTCCAAAGTGTAGCAATGGCATTTAAAGCGCTGGGATCTGGCTTTGCTGGGGCATCGCTTCGCGTTAAAACTGTGCTGATAGGGAGTGGATTATTTTGTAATTTAATTGCCGCTGCTTTATCAAAATTGCGAGTAACAATCGCCATCGGAATATTTTTAGACTTTAAAGCATGAATAGCTTCACTCACACCAGGTAATATACTGGCATGTTGTGCATCTATTAATTCGTGTTGGTGAACTATATTCATTGCCTCTTCACGCATATACGGTGAGGGCAACTGAGCAATGTAATCAAGTAAGTCTTGCTCGCAAGGGCAACCTATTTGGGCCTTTATTAATGCAAAATCTAATTTAGATGAAACCAATGTTCCATCTAAATCAAAAATCACTCCAAAAATAGCCTCAACCTGAGTAGTCATATCATTCCCTGAATTTAGTTATTACTAAATGAAATTTAAACATAAAATTCTCTACTGCTTATGCCCTAGGCCGGTAAATACAAAGGGATAAATGAAACTAACTATATTTAAATATTAATACGCACCATTATCAATCTATTGATAACAAAGTAATTTAAGTGCTTGATATATCATGCGCAAAAAAAGGTAAATATACAAATTGAACTCACAAATTTTACGTAAATTTACAAATAACAGATCAAACATGAACGCAGTTTAAACGTATGAAGAAAACGCGCACATAAACAACTGCTGTGCGCGTCGGTTGGGGAAGTTTTAAATATTAATTTTGCTCAAAGCGGGCTTCGAGCCAAGTATCATCTTGAGCAAAGTTTAAAGTTTTAATCTTACCTTTGCCCTCAACGTTTACCATATTTACCTGAGATGGCCATAAATCACGAAGTGCGCCATTACTCATTTTAATTCCTTCAATTCCTGCAGGAATTGGTGCTTCTTGGTAAACCCAAAAAAACTTACCATCAACTTGTGCCCCTACAAAGCTAAGTGGTAAAGGTTCGCCACTTAACGTTTGTAGAGCAACATGCGATTCAACATACTTAGCAAAACGTTGTTGGTCGGCTTTATTACTAATAATATCAATTTTGCCTTTAAACAATGTTCCTACGGCGTGTTCAGTATCATGTAAATAAAAGCGATGCATTAATTCAACATTATGCGTTCGTTTATTAAAAAGTACGGTTGTAACTGACGACTTTAGTTGATGCGCCATACTTGGCGCAGCAACTAAAAGGCAAACAATAATAAGCAAAAAGCGCATTATTGCTGCTCCTCACCGTCATCCTTTTCGTCTTTCTTCTCATCAGTTTTAAGCTCAGTTTTAATATCTTGCATGATATCGCGACTTACTTTAGCTTTACTCTTTTCCTTTTTAAACACTTCAATACGTGAAGGAATAATACGACGAGGGTAGTTATTGTTTTCAACATCTACGTCAGCTGTTTCCCAGCCTGGGTCAACAGTAACTGATACAAGCGGTTTGTTTTTATCGGTAACAATCAGCTTTTGAACGTTTTTATAATTACGACGCCAAATTTCAGCAGGAATATAGCGCTCTTCTTTAGTGCCATCTTCATATGTTAGCTCTAATAAAATAGGCATTACCAAACCACCAAGGTTTGAAAATTCCATAACGTAATAGTTTTTATCTTCTTCTAAAGCACGCTCAAGCGTTTTACGCTCCCACGGCTCTAAGCCTTTTAAAAACTTATTGTACGAGTTACGTTCTTTATTGGTTACAGTAAAACGGTCGTTTTCGTCATAAAAATCGGTAACATCAGAGTTTTTCTCAACCCATGTTTTTTTACCCTGTGCGCGGTTACGCTCAACAAATAATGAAGTAGGTTTGTCTGCTTCAATATCACGTAAACGGCTGTAATCAATATCAGGGTTTTTAGTGTCTAAACGTAGTTGATATACTTTATCTAAAGAGATATCTACATGGTCTGTGGTGTAAAACCAGCCACGCCAAAACCAATCTAAA
Organism: Pseudoalteromonas sp. HL-AS1; assembly: GCF_031198785.1. Taxonomy (NCBI): domain Bacteria; kingdom Pseudomonadati; phylum Pseudomonadota; class Gammaproteobacteria; order Alteromonadales; family Pseudoalteromonadaceae; genus Pseudoalteromonas; species Pseudoalteromonas sp. HL-AS1. The sequence continues at coordinate 391,202 of NZ_CP133570.1, read as the reverse complement.
TCAACACCAGAGGCTTCTTCCATTGTACGGAAAAAATCAGCTGGAGTAGGGCGCTTGTATTTCCAGCGCTGAGCATACTCTTTAAATGCAAAGTCGAATAAGTCACGACCTAAAATTACTTCACGTAAAATATTAAGGGCTGCTGCAGGTTTAGTATAAGCATTAGGACCTAAGCGTAATACACTGTCTGACTGAGTCATAACAGGTACTTGGTTTTCAGACTTCATGTAGCTCACTATATCGCGAGGCTCAACACCCCAAGGAATAGTAGGATCCCATTCACGACCAGCAACGCCATCTAAAAAGCTATTTAAGCCTTCATCCATCCACGTCCATTGGCGCTCATCTGAGTTAACAATCATTGGAAAGTAAATATGACCCACTTCATGAATAACTACGCCAAGTAAAAAGCGTTTTTCAGCTTGAGAATAAGTACGTGTACCATCATCTTGTAACTTAGTACGCGGGCCGTTAAAGGTAATCATTGGGTATTCCATACCGCCAACAGGGCCATTTACCGATTGCGCAGTTGGGTATGGGTAGTCAAAAGAATACTTAGAGTACACTTCCATTGTGTGTACTACCGCTTCAGTTGAGTACTTCTCCCATAAGTCACCACCTTCTTTAGGGAAGAACGACATTGCCATAACTAAAGGTTGAACGTCACCACCTTGCTGATAACCCTTTGCATCCCACATAAACTTACGAGACGACGCCCAAGCAAAGTCACGTACGTTTTGCGCTTTAAAGTGCCACGTTTTAGTTTTGTCGGTGCCTTCTTTTTCGTTTTCTAGCGCTTCTTCTGCGTTAACAATAAACACAGGACGCTTAGATGTTTCGGCTTGCTTTAAACGTTTACGCTGAGTACTTGTAAGTACTTTGCTCGCGTTATCAAGTTTACCTGTTGCCGATACAATGTGATCTGCCGGAACAGTAATCTCAACATCGTAATCACCAAACTCAAGCGTAAACTCACCAGAGCCTAAAAACGGCTTGTTTGTCCACGCTTCGTAATCGGTATAAGCCGCTAAACGAGGAAACCACTGAGCAATTAAGAATATGTCGTTGCCGTCTTCTTCAAAGTGCTCGTAACCAGAACGTGCACCCACTGCATCTTCTTCAACAATGTTGAAGGCAAAGTTCATGCTAAATTCGACTTCTTTACCTGGTTTTAATGGCTCGTTTAAATCGATGCGCATTAAGGTATCAACTACAGTTACGCGTAGCTCTTTACCATCGTCATCTTTTACGCCACTGATTGTATAACCCAGTTCGTTGTCGCTCATAAATTGCTGACGACGTAATTCACCTAAACTTAATTTAGCGGGCTTTTGAGCTGGTAGGATTTCTAAAGTGCTTTTAAATGTTTTAGTTGTTTCGGCAATAGAGTCACTTTTAAAAATATTTTGATCTAACTGTAACCATAAATATTTAAGCGTATGTGGTGAGTTATTTTTATATTCAATGCTTTGGCTACCGGTAATGCGGTGCTTTTGTTCATCTAGCTTCACATCAATATCGTAATTTACACGTTGCTGCCAGTATTTTTCACCTGGTTCGCCAGCGGCACTACGATAAACATTGGGTGTAGGAAGTGCTTCGTCTAATTGACGAAATTTATCAACAAAAGAACCTTTTGTTTGTTCAACCGAAGACGCCATAGCTGCACTCGATATTGCGAATGGCAATACAAAAGCACTTAGCGTAAGACTTATTTTTTTCATTGTTAGTCCTAATATAATTTTGTGAGCGTACTTTGACAAATATACCAGTTAGCTTCAATAAATTAGCGACCAAGTACCGTATTTTTAGGGTGATGTTCACTTAGTTTTTTAGATTGAAAAATACAATTATTTTGTAACAAAATACGAATAGATAAAAACTGTAAAGGGGGTTTACAAAATTGGGTTTTAATAATGGTTTTGATCGGTTAAATACAAAGTCCCAGAACTTAAAAAAATATCATTCATTTTATATATATTGCTAAAAAAGTATTGCTTTGACATTACCAGGTAAACCATTAATCCTACGTATAAGTATTACTAATTCGCAACAAGTAAAATGGCCTAAAAGCCCTTTCTACTGAACAAAAACACAGTGAAACGAGTAAATAATTGGCTCAAATATTGCCGAACTTCATTAATATTCGCTATTTGTACGATAAATGACAAATAGTGTAATTTTAGGTTGATCTTTAGCGCTGTTTATATTTAAAATCGCCAACCTTTTTATTTGAGGCAAATAAATTCGTCACATTTATCCTCAAATTAATATCGATTACTAGCAAGAAATGCGGTGGGCTTATGGATTTTTACATCCTAAAAAAACAACAAGAACTAATTGCGATTCCAGCAAGTGAGAATAACTGTAAGCAGTATCTCGATTCGGGTTATTTTTATATCGATAAAGTAGCAGCGTGCAACGAAACTAATGCACTAAAGGCGCTACACGCAAAACAAACTAAAACGTTAAAAATTCCATTATTAATGGCTCTTTTAGCATTACCGGTTGTTTTTTCAGCTTGGTACAGTTTAACCTAACGTAATGCATGTCTTAGGCTTGCATCTTTAACAGCCTTGGGTATATTGGCGCTCTTACGGTTTTATTAAGAGCGCGACATGAAAGTCCTCCACACCTCAGATTGGCACCTTGGCCAACAATTTTACGAACACGATCGCCGTGTTGAACATCAAGCTTTTTTTACATGGTTATTAGCCACTCTTGTTGAACAACAAATAGACTTACTTCTAGTTGCTGGCGACATTTATCATACAGCGACTCCAAGTGCTAGCGCCGAAAATCAGCTTTATCAATTTATTAAAGACGCCAAAAAAGCATGCCCATTATTACATGTAGTGATTATTGCGGGTAACCACGACTCTGCAAATCGTATTTTGGCAGCTCAGCCATTACTTGCACAGTTTGATACGCACGTAGTAGGGCGCTTTGATGTCGCAACACACGATGAAACTGTTATTACCATAAATACCAATGGTAAACGCGCTGTAATCGTCGCTATGCCATTTTTACGTGCAAGCGATGTAAGTTTACTTAGCCAAACCGAAAGCGGCCCTAGTTATGCTCAAGGCGTTGCAAAAGCTTATGAACTTGCATTAGAGCAAGCTACTAATATAAACGAGCAAAACTCACCATTAATAGTTATGGGGCATTTACACGCAAAAGGCGGGGATATCTCAAGTGATTCTGAGCGTAACTTAGTAATAGGTGGTGAGGAGTCTATTTCAGCCAATGTATTTGGTAAACAAGCCAACTATGTTGCCCTTGGGCACTTACACAAAGCGCAACAAGTCGCTAAAAGCGATATTATTCGCTACAGCGGCACACCTATACCTATGTCGTTTTCAGAACGTAACTACACGCACCAAGTAAATGTTGTTGAGTTTATTATTGATGAAAAACAACACATTAGTACAACTGTAAACCCCCTTTACATTCCGCGCTCTGCCGATGTAATTATTTTACCAAAAGGGGAGTGCGTGCCATTAAGCGAACTATGCGAGCAAATTAAAGCGCTCGACACCGCACAAAATACAATAGCGCCTTATTTACGGGTAAAGCTTAAATCAAGCGATACCGACACCACCTTTAGAGAACAAATAGAACAAGCACTTGAAGGCAAGCATATTAAATTTTGTGGTATTGAACGTGTACGTGAGCAATCGACTCAAAATGACGACAACACCGTATTTGAAGATTTAAGCGAAGTTGAAATGCTCAACCCGCTTAACTTATTAGAACAAGCATTTGCAAACGATAAAGATATGGCAGGGCAAAGCGTACCCGATGAGCTAAAAGCACTTTTAAGTGACGTGATAAACGAGCTTACGGAGCAAGAGCAACTATGAAAATAACCGCAGTTCGTATTCATAATTTAGCTTCAATAGTTGATGCTGAAATAGACTTTACTCAAGCCCCATTAAAAGATGCAGGCTTATTTGCAATAACAGGCGATACCGGCGCTGGTAAAAGTACCTTTTTAGATGCGATTTGTTTAGCCCTTTATACAAAAACAGCGAGGCTACGCGGCGATAAAGGTAACTTAATTGAGTTTAATGGCGACAGCATTAAGCTTAATGATGCGCGAAACCTACTACGCAGAGGTACATGGGAAGGCCACGCCGAGGTTGACTTTTTAGGGCAAGATAAACAGCTTTACCGTGCGCGTTATACAATTGCACGGACCCTTAAAAAAGTAACTGGCAAACTTAAAGTAGCAGAGCACACATTAGTAACCCTGCCAGACGAAACCCTTATAGCTGACAAAAGCCACACAATAAAAGAAGTTGAGAGCAAAATAGGGCTTAACTTTGAGCAGTTCTCCCGTGCCGTACTTTTAGCGCAACATGAGTTTGCTGCATTTTTAAAAGCCACTGGCGATGAGCGAGCGCAGCTTTTAGAGTGTTTAACAGGCACCGATAAATTTAGCCGTATTGGCGTGCGTATTTTTGAGCGCCATAAAGAGCAAGTGGCAAAGCTTGAAGCGCTTAAAGCAGGCCTTGAAAGCTATACCTTATTAACGACCGATGAACTTGAGTTACAACAAACCAAGTTAACCGATTTAAAAGCGCAAACCGAACACACTAAAAAAGAGCTAACCAAAACCGAAAAAGCACTTAACTGGTATCAGCAAGCTACAGTGCTTGAGCAAAGCTTACTGCAGGCACAGCAAACCCAGCAACAAGCAAGCTCAGCGCTTGAAAGTATCGTTGATCAAAGCGAGCAAGCAAAACAAGCCAAGCAGGCGCTTGAAATAAAAGATAACCGCAGCCGTTTTACTCAATTAACCGATCAAAATACGGCGTTAGATCAGCAAATAACATCACTTAAAAGTGTTGATCACTTAGCGGTAATTAACGAGCGTAACACCGCGCTTGCTAAGCATACTGAGCTACTTAATAACGCCAATGAGCAAAAACAAAATGCAGCGCCCGTTATAGCAAAAGCGAGAGAGCTCGACAGCAGCATTGCTTTGCAAACTCAAGCTGTAAAAGGCGCAGAGTCGCAAATAACCAAAGAGCAAACTCAACTTGATGAGCTCACGCAGCAGCTTAAACAAAGCAATAACGAGCTAGAACTCGCTAATACCGACTCAACTAAAAGCCAGCAATGGCTTAGTGAGCATGCACAGCTGCACGTTTTAGCAAAAGACTGGAGCTACTATCAGCAAAGCTTTAATACCTACTTAAATGCACAACAGCAATTAACTGCAAACCTTGCACAAAGCCAAACTCTTAATACCGAGCTTGCAGGTCAGAGCAAGCATTTAAATACACAAAGTAATAAAGTGCAGGAGTGCGAGGCGTTACTTACGAGCGAGCAGTCAGCTTTGCAGGTTTTAAACACTCAGCTTAATGAATTTAATGCAGAGCACTGCGACGCGCAGCTAAAAAGTATTGATTACTTAAAAGAGCAGCGAGAGCGCTATAAGCAATTTAATGCGGACCTAAAACAAAGCACTCAACGCCAGCAAGTGCTCAATCAGCAGCTAAATGAAAGCCAGCAAGTCCATGTTTTACTTAATCAGCATTTAATAACCAGCGAGCAAGCACTTAAAGGCAGCGAGTACGCACTTAACCAAGCGCGCTTAAGAGCCAGCGAAAACGTAGAGCATTTACGCACTGAGCTTCGCCCTAATGAGCCTTGTTTAGTGTGCGGCGCAACGGAGCATCCGTATGCGGTAAACCAAAATCAGCAATTAAATAACTTAATTACCGATTTTGAAAACGCTTTTAATGCCGCTAAAAAGCAATTTGACCATGCACAAAGTGAGCTGCATAAGCATCAAACTCAACATGCTGTATTAACTGCTGAAAACGGACAACTTGAGCAAGTAATTCAAACGGCAAAAACCAAACAGCTCGACATTAGAAATACCATGCTAGGCGCACGTAGTGAGCTTAACGACTTAACGCCTGATCAGCTTGAAGTAACTTATAAGCAACTAACGCAGCAAAAAGCGCAATACTTTGAGCAACAAAAACGTCAACGTACACTGCAAACTAAAGTAAATGAGCTACAAGCAGCACTTAAAGCAGAGCAGCAAGTACAGCAGCAACTGAGTAATAAACACCTTGAGCTTACACACCAGCAAAACCAGTTAACGAGTAAGCATAGCGAACTAAGCGCGCAAATTAACGAGCTGGGTACAACGCTTAATAGCCAATTTGAAAACAGTGATTTTTGGCAGCAACTACAAGCCAATACGCTTGAACTTACCGAGCTGCACGAGCAGGTTTCGCAGTATCAGCAAACTCAAACGCAACTTGAGCAAAGCCAAAAGCGCCAAGACACAGCTAGTGAGCAAATAAAGCAGCTCACACCGCTTGTTAGTAAAAGCGAGCAATCGTTAAAAGCACTTAATGAAGAGCTTGTTAAAGCTAAAAATTTACTAAGCACTGTGCAAAGTGAGCGCTTAGCTTTATTTAATAACGAGCAAATAAGCGCAGACGACTACCAAGCAAAACTTACAAGTGCGCAAGAGCAAATGCAATCGCAGGTTCAAGCGAGTCAAAAAGCCTATGACGACGCTATAAAACAACGAGATGAGCACGCTATAACGCTTAAAAATGTGGAGCAACGCTTACTTGAAAACAGCCAAGAACTAGCAACACTTGAGGCACGTTATAACCAGTGGTTTACTGACTTTAAAGCGCAATACAGCGATGTAACGCACGAACAGGTCAAAATTTTACTAACGCTCAGTAGCGATACTATTAAAGCACATTTAAATCAACACGAGCAGTTAACTCAAGCGTTAACAGATGCAAATGCCGCATTAAAACAGCAGCAACTTACGCTTGAAAAACACAACAGTAGCGATAAACCAACTCAAAGTGCAGAGGCTTTAAGTACGCAATTAAGTAGCTTAAATGAGCAACAAACGCAGCTGCAAAATTCATTACTAGCAACTAATACCGCTATTGAGCAACACAACCAAAACGCAAAGGCGCTTGAAGGCAAACAAGCCGAGTTAACTACGCTTAAAACACAGGTAGAGCAGTGGCACTTGCTTAATAAAGTATTGGGCGATGCAACGGGTAAAACCATGCGTAACTTAGCGCAAACACAAACGTTAAAAATATTACTGCACTATGCCAACAGCCACTTAAAAACACTCAACAAACGCTACGAATTAACCGCCATAGCGCAAACGCTCGACATTGCAATTATCGACCGCGACATGGCCGACGAGCAACGCTCTGTTAATACGCTCTCGGGCGGTGAGTCATTTTTAGTATCGCTAGCGCTTGCACTTGGTTTAGCATCGCTTTCGTCTAACAAAGTACAAATCAATTCTTTGTTTATTGACGAAGGGTTTGGTACGTTAGACAGCGAAACCCTAAGCATTGCAATGGACGCTTTGGATTCTTTGCAAGCACAAGGCAGAAAAGTAGGCGTTATATCGCACGTAACACAAATGAGCGAGCGTGTAGCCACTCAAGTGCATGTAGCCAAAAAGCCAGGTGGATATTCCACAGTTGAAGTTTTATAAGCAACATTACTGAAAACAAGGAGATACAATGCCAACGTTTACAGGCGAGCAAGCAACACAATACGATAGCCGCATAACCCGTTTAGTGCCTGGTTATGAATTATTACATCAGCTCACTAATGCGCAATTACAAGCAACGCTAAGCGACAATGCGCATATTTTGGTAGTAGGGGCAGGCACAGGCAAAGAAGTACTTGCACTGGCTGCACTAAACCCTACATGGCAATTTACTGCGCAAGATACATCAGCCGATATGCTTGCTATCGCACAGCAGCAATTTGATGAACAAGGCATAACAAGCCGCGTAGATGTACATAATGGCCCAGTTGATAAGTTATCGGTTAAAGCCGATGCCGTTTTATGTTTATTAGTAATGCATTTTTTAGAAGATAACGGCGATAAAAAAGAGTTATTAAAAGCAATTAAAGGAAGTCTTAAAAAAGACGCAAACCTTTTTATTGCAGATTTAATGCGCCCCGAAACTTCATTTGAGCGCGAAGCCCAGCTCACAACGTGCGCGCAATTGGGTTTAACCGAAACAGGTAAAACACAAACAGGGCACGACTTAGAAAATGAGTTTTACCCGCTTGATAGAATGCGCTTTAGCGAATTGCTAAATGAGTGCAAATTTGGCATTCCGAAGCTGTATTTTAAAGCCCTAGGTTTTAGCGGATATGTAGTTTAAGTTTCACAAGCTAAACAAGCACCCGCTATTTAGCACCAATAAAAACACCGAGTGAACAAACTCGGTGTTTTTATATAACCCTCTCTACACCCCGAAGTTTCTCTAAGCGTAGGTCGGATAAGTGAAGCGCCACCCGACGCTCTAATATCCACATCACTCAGATCATTACTGTGCCAGCAATCCTAACCAATCTCTCCAAGCGCTTTCATCGCGGCTTGTGCTTTGTCTGTTTGTACAAAAATATGGTCGTGATAAAACGCAGCTACCACATTAGCGCTAATGCCATGCTCAGTTAGCTTTGCAGATACCGCAGCTGTTAACCCAACGGCCTCTAAGCTTGAATGTACATTAAGAGTAATTAAATTATATTTACCCTCGTAAGTAATACCTGCTTTATCGGCGGTTTCAGCTTTTAAAATAAGGGTTAGGCCTTCCTCTTCAACGTAAGTGGCAAGTGGCTCTAAGTGAACATAATCAGCCAATTTCCCTGCCAAACAGCAAAATATGTATTCACCTTGTTTAAGCACAGGCTGCATTGATTTTAATAATTCGTTTAACTCTAAAATTCCGGCCATGGTCGTTCCTTACAATGTGTTATTTAGTGCCTTTTAGCTGCGCGACTAGCTCGCTTAATCTCGCAATTTTTATATTACTTAATTGCCTGTAATCAAAATACGGGCACACAATAATGTTGTTACTGGTGTCTATTGCAAACTCGTCGTCGAGCCAATCAAATTGTGCATGCAACTTACCTTGTTGTAATAAGTTTTTAGCGTGCGTACGCCCAGCAATTATGTGTAGCTGATTTTGATTGCTAGTAGCTTTATCTGCGCAAGTAATAGTAGTGTCAGGCGCGCTAAATAGCAGGGCGGTTTTACTACTTTTTTGTAGTAAAAACTCATCACGATAATGCTGCCAAGTAGGGGCTTGTTTAGCAAATGAGTAATGCTCACTTGGTAGGGAAAATAGCACTTTGGCGTATACGTTAAACACTTTGCGCCAACCATTACCACAGTGCTGGTTTATGGTATTTATTTGCTCATTTATAACAGGCTCAAGGCATTCAAGTGTTTCAAAAAAAGGCATTGGCGGCGCTTTTGCTACGTATACCGCCACGCTAAATTGCGTATCACCTAAGCCAACTAATTGGGTATTCAAGTTAGTTAGCCTTGTTTTGCGCTAAAATACGGTCGAGGTTATTTGCAAAGTTTTGGCGATCAGTTTGACTAAGTGGCGGCGGCCCACCACTCATTTCTACGCCACTTGAGCGCATGGTATCCATAAAGTCGCGCACGTTAAGTATTGAACGGATATTCTCGGTGGTATAAAGCTCGCCACGCGGATTGAGCGCTTGCCCGCCGTTATCAATTACTTCACTTGCTAGCGGAATATCGCCCGTAATAACTAAATCGCCTTTTTCAACACGTTTTACTATTTCGTCGTCGGCTACATCAAATCCCGACGATACTTGAACGCGGCTTATGTATTTTGACGGCGGAATACGCATTGCGTGATTCGCTACTAAAATAGTCTCGATTTTCATACGCTCTGCAGCTCTAAAAAGTATTTCTTTTATAACAACAGGACACGCGTCTGCATCTACCCAAATTTTCATGCTATGGTCATTTTTATTGCTTTAGAATTAATATGATCCTATAGCAAATTTTTTTAATCGGCTAGCAAACTTTATATCCATCTATATTTAGATAATACGTACGATTTATGTAATTAAAAAAGGAGCTTACATGAAGGCTATTAAATACGGTTTACTTATTACAGGGTTATTTTTTCTTAGTGCCTGCACCAGCCCTCCTGAGGGAATAACACCCGTTAAAAACTTTGATATACAAAAATATAAAGGCAAATGGTTTGAAATAGCGCGTCTTAATCACTCATTCGAAGAAGGGATGGAGCAAGTTACCGCGACTTATTCAATTAACGACGACGGCACAGTAAAGGTCCTTAACAAAGGGTATTTAACGGATGATAAAAAATGGGATGACGCCGAAGGCTTAGCCAAGTTTGTTGAGGGCACCGACACAGGGCATTTTAAAGTCTCGTTTTTTGGTCCATTTTATGGCGCTTACGTGATTTTTGAACTTGACCAACCCGATTATCAATATGCATTTATAACCAGTTACAACAAAGATTACTTGTGGTTTTTGTCGCGTACACCAACGGTTAGCAAAGAGCTTAAAGAACATTTTTTAACTAAAGCTAAAGAGTTAGGCTTTGCTACCGATGAAATAATTTGGGTAAACCAAGAGACTATGTAAAGGGGGTTTACAGTTAGTTATATACGTTTTTAAAGTAGTAATAAAAGAGTAATTGAACTGTAAAGTAACTTAAATATATTATGGTTATATTGTGTGTACTTGCCGTGAGACAGCAAGTATTGGAAACACTGAATATCCCCTATTGTTGGCAAGCTATATAGCTTGCCATTTTTGTTTGCCCAGCGAAGCTGGCAAACCCGATAGGCTGAAAGATGCCTTATCACCCTGACTAAGGGGAAGATAATCTGAATGGCAAGGGCGTCACTGGCCAACGGTGGGGTCTGAAGGAAGCCATAAGAAGTTAGAGGTACACAACTAACCGTAACCTGTTTCGGCAGTATTGGTGGGTCAGCGTGCAAAATAGCGCAACGCCCTATACTTAGTCAGACCAATACTGTGCTTGAGGGTGGGATTTCTAACAGGGAGCCAGTGCAGTAACTGGGGAAGCCTGGCATCTAAACTTAATGAGAGTAAGTGGCCTAAATACAAGGTGAAAGCCAAGATTTAGTGTCGGTGTGAGGTGGCAGATGAACCCGTAGTAGTGAGTAAGGCTAGGCCGATGAAAGCCAGTAATGGTGTGGAGGGGAAAACCAAGCCGACCATCAACATTATGTTTGATGGGGTCAATTTTAGCCAAAAGCTTTAATTGATTGCGAAGGGGGGAAGTATTCTTTAAGCGTATGAAAGACGAAGACTTTTGTTTATTGGCTCACAAGTATTTCGACGGAAATAGCCAAGACATGACGGCCAAGCAGGAATGTAGACGCTGAGAATTGAAGGGCGAGCAATGGAGTAATGGCTGACCACTTAGGCAGATTGCCAAAAAAAAGGCTAGCACACCTAATGTCATCATGAAGATTCAGCGATAAGTAGAATGACACGAGCAGACATACCGCAAGCAAAGGCAGAAAATGACAGTTTACTACAGCTTGTACGGACAATTATTAGACATTAATAACCTGTACAAGGGATTCAAAAAAGTGAAAGCAGCTAAAGGAGCGGCCGGAATAGATAGGCAGTCCATAGCCGCGTTCGCCTTGAATTTAGAAGAAAACTTGAAACAACTGCAAGGTGAACTGCAAAGCAAGCAGTATCGCGCACAGCCAGTCAAACGGATAGAAATACCGAAAGATGATGGTGGTGTGAGACTGCTGGGAATTCCAACAGTTCGCGACCGCATAGTACAACAAACACTATTGAACATTCTCCAACCGCTCTTCGACATCGACTTTCACCCATCAAGTTATGGGTACAGGCCGAAACGAAGTTGTCATGACGCCATCAGCAAAGCCACGGTATTTATTCGTAAATATCACCGTGAGTGGGTGGTTGATATGGATCTGTCGAAGTGTTTTGACCTGCTTGATCATGCTTTGATAATTAGCAGTGTTAGACGCAAAGTGACGGACAGTAGTATTTTAAAGCTGATTAATCAGTTCTTAAAAAGCGGGGTAATGATAGGCGAACACTGGGAGGCTAGTACGATAGGAAGCCCACAAGGTGGCGTAATTAGCCCGTTATTGGCGAATATCTACCTAGATGCTTTCGATCAAGAAATGAAAAAGCGTAATCACCGAATAGTGAGGTATGCAGATGATATCTTGATTTTGTGCAGCACAGAAAAAGCAGCGCAAGAAGCACTTAAGGCATCCACCCAAATACTAGAGCGAGACTTGAAATTAACCGTGAACCAAAAGAAAACCCATATTGCTCATAGCAGCAAAGGTGTGAAGTTTTTGGGAGTAGAGATAGGTAGCCAGTGGACACGGATACAAGCATCAAAACTCATCGTGTTTAAACAAAAAGTGAAGCAATTAACAAAACGTAACGGCGGCATAAATTTAGCAGAAGTAATAAAGCGGCTAAATCCAGTTGTGCGCGGTTTTGTAAATTATTTTAGTATAGCCAATTGTAAGCGAGAGCTAAAAGCCTTGGCAGGTTGGATCAGACGAAGACTAAGGGCAATACAGCTGAGGTTGTGGAAGAAGCCATCAAGGCTACATCGACGACTAAAGCAGTTAGGGAAAAAGCCACCGTTTAAGTTCATAAAGATGAACTCGTGGCGTAACTCACTAAGCCCTTTATCTTGTGTATCGATGCCAAACCAATGGTTTGAGGAGCTTGGTTTATATCCAATAGAAAAAGTGAATACGGGATGGCTTGCTTTATCAGCGTTTAGGAAATAAGTTGATAAAATGTGAAGGGTACAGGAGCCGTATACGAGGTCCGTACGTACGGTTCTGTGAGAGGGATGAGGCATAAGCCTCACCCTACTCGATTTTGCCTAGGGCGTGTTGATCTTTGTGGATTGAAATCTGTTCAATCTAGGGGCGATTAAATCGCGGCGCGAGGTTTGTAACCTAGTGGGCTAAGTAAAAACCGAGCAACAAAGAGTTAATCGTCCCTAGAAAGAACCCAAAGGGCAGCGCATGTTTGGTATTTATGCTGCGTTATCGCCTATTTATGGGGAATAACCACACTACATAGGCTCTGCCTTGCCTAAATACCAAACAGTCTGCTGCAAATTCACCCACCAAAGATCAACACGCCCTAATCTATGAGAAAGTAACGGATCACGTTTTTACTAACTAAGGCTAGTTTAATGCTAAAAACAACCCACTTAGTACAACTAACACGCTATTTAAAACACTAAACCACTTCACGTAGCCTACTAAAAAATTATAAAAAACCATTATAATTAAGATACTTAGGCTCATAAAACCGCAAAATAGTAATGTGCCATACCCACCTTGAGTAACTATACAAAGCACCAAGCTTAGTAAAATACTGATCCAAGCAGCTAATAGCAGCTTTTTACGTTGGGATTCTGTAGGGCGTTTTTTAAATACATCTTTAAAATGATTATACTTAGCCAGCGCAAAACAGTTAAAACTGAGCAGGCATAGGCTAAACCCAAGTAAATCAATCATGGTTTTTGCCTTTTAAGGTTATTAGATTGACTAGGGCTGATTATTTTTGAGTTGTTTTTAGCAGTACGTAATTTTTCGGTTTGCATAAAAAACAATATACTAAATAACAAAAACAGTGCATCAAAAGTAAATAAAGCCCACTGTTTGTGCATCAAATAGCTAATTAGATTACCGTTAGTTGTAAGTGCATTAATAACCGGTACGCTTAAACATGCAACAGCATTTATAGCTGCCATAACTCGCCATTGCAGTGTGTCGCGCTTTATAAGTGCTAAAAGAGCAACCGCTAGCCATGTTAAAAAGAACGCGAGTATTTCTTTATCGGCGCGCTCTGCGGTAGTTGGGCTAAGTAGTCTGTTAGCAATAAAAAATGCACACGTTGCCAGTGGAAGTCCCATTATAGTGGCTAGGTTTAACCCCTCAACTAGTTTTAAACCAAACGAAGGTTTAACGTTATTTTTAGTTCGCTCGCGAATTCGCTTAGCCCACATAATACAGCCAGAGCCAATCATTACACAGCCTGCAATACCGCCTAATACGTATAACCAACGCAGTAACCACGTAGCTAAACGCCCTGTATGCATTGAATTAAGTGATTCGTAAAGCGCTTTGCTGCTAGTTAGCTCGTCATCAGTTTTAGCGACCATTTGCCCTGTAGCACCACTAAATATTAAGCGTGGTGCTTGGTCACGCAGTGTTTTACCTGCGCTTACCAATATGGTAATTGTTGAAGCTGCCATATTTGGTTGGTTAACTTGTACGCGAGTAATATCTGCATGAGGCCACTTAGTATAAACCTGATCCAAAATGCTTTGAATCGGCACCATTGACGATTCGCCTTGGGCTTTATCGGTCATGGTGTTGCGAGGGGTTACATCGTTAAAAAAGCCACGCATGCCGTTATCGTAAGACGTTTGCGCAGGGTAGGGAAACAACATAAATATAAGTGTAATTATACCCGTGTAAGTAATCATTAAATGAAAAGGAAGGGCAAGCACAGAGCTTAAGTTATGGGCATCTAACCATGTACGGCTACCTTTGTTACGCCTAAAGCTAAACATATCTTTAAAAATACGCTTATGAATAACCACCCCCGATATAATGGCAATCAGCATAAAAAAGCTAGCAAAGCACACAATCCAGCGTGCGGTTATTGCATCCATGTAATGTAAATCATAGTGCAGCCGATAAAAAAAGTTACCGCCTTTAGTATCTACAAAGGGCTCAAGCTCTTGCATGGTATTAGGGTTTAGCTGTGTGTTTTCAAACCGGCTGCGGCGCTGACCTGGCTCTTTTGGTTTTGCATAACCATAAATTAAATAAGGAATGCGTGGCTCGGGTAATGTAATACGCCAGCTTGATGAGTGAGCTCCATGGTTAGCTAAGTAATCAAATCCGGTAATTATTTGTTGTTTTTGCGCTTCTATACGCTGTGTTTGGGCTTGCACATTATGAATGGCTGGTTGATTCCACAACGTTATTTCGTCTCTAAAAAAGCTAAGAGTCCCTGCAAAAAATATTAAATATAATAACCAACAAACGAGTAACCCTACCCAAGTGTGCAACCAAGTCATCGATCTGAAAAAGCTGTCTTTCATACCGAACCCTTCAGTAATGCAAGCAATCCAATGAACGCTCCTGTACTTAGTAAAATACTGATCCATGCTGTTTTTAATGATTTAACGCTAAAAGCATAAATAAATACAACGGCATAAATTAAAATGCTGATTGAAACACTAAACAGCACAGCGTCTTGTTTAGCTATTGGCAATACAAAACTTAATAACGCAGTGCTTGCAGAGGTAAAAGCATAGCCACCAATTATGGCAATAAAAAAACGTAAAAATACCAAAACTCGATAACTGCTTACGCTTTTTACTATAAGCGCAATCACGTTAACCTTATCGAATGGCGCACTGTGCAAAGGTGCCTGCATAGTTAATTAATCCCTTTATTTAAAGCTGAGGATAAAACAAAGGCGCTATTATATATGTTACAAATACAAAAGATAGTTATTCTCATTTGTGATATTTAATTTTTAAGTAAGTTATGCTTACTTAATTACTTAGTAAAATACTGATCTGATATTGTTTAATGATATTGCACTGGCTCTATGTAAAGCTTAAGGTTAATAAACTGAGTAAAAATAAAGAGTGAATAACGATGAGCGATCACGAAAAACTAAACTACGTTGAGTTTCCTGCATGCGACTTATCCGCAACTAAGGCCTTTTTTAGTCGTGTATTTAATTGGCAGTTTACTGACTACGGCCCAGAATACATGGCGTTTAGTGGCCAAGGGCTCGATGGTGGCTTTTTTAATGCGCCGCTTAAATCGCTAACTCAAAATGGTGCTGCGTTATTGGTTTTTTATAGTAACGACATTCACGCTACGTATAAAAAAGTACAACTCCATGGTGGCACAATATTAAAACCTATTTTTGAATTTCCGGGTGGTTGCCGGTTTCATTTTGCAGAGCCGAGCGGCAATGAATTTGCTGTATGGGCAGAGCAACACTAGGTTTTACAAGGCTTGTAGCGCGAATGAGCTTAAAGATCACGATTTTACTAACTAACGCTCGTTTTAATTAAAATAAACCGATTTTTTACCAACTCATTTATCCTAAATGGCCATTTAGGATAAATATTAAGCATTTAAGGCCAAATAAGCATGAATAGTCACCAATTAATAGAGCAAGTTAGTAAATGCGTGATCTGTGAACCTCATTTACCTTTAGGGGCTCGCCCTGTTATACAATTTAACCAAAACGCACGTATTTTAATTGCAGGGCAAGCACCTGGAATCAAAGTTCACGAAACAGGTGTGCCGTTTAACGATGCAAGCGGAAACCGCCTGCGAGAATGGCTTGGGCTAACACGTGATGAATTTTACGACGCTAATAATATAGCCATTTTACCTATGGGCTTTTGCTACCCGGGTAGGGGGAAGTCGGGTGATTTACCACCGAGAAAAGAATGTGCGCCTGCATGGCGCGAGCAATTATTGGCTGCACTACCAAATATTGAGCTGACAATAGTGCTTGGTAAATACGCGCAGGCGTATCATTTACCAGAGGCTAAAAAAATGCCACTTACGGAGTTAGTAAAATCGTGGCGTGAGTATTGGCCAAATTATTTAGTGCTTCCACATCCGAGTCCGCGTAATAATATATGGCTTAAAAAGAACCCATGGTTTGAACAAGATGTACTTCCAGAACTAGATAAGCACGTGGCTGCTATTTTAAATAAGTAATACTTCTAGTTATTGTAAAGGGGCGTTACAGTTAACTTAAAAATTAACACTCTAATTAAAAACAATAACAAACGAGGCTGTCTAATTTGAATGCATCTATATTAACCGAGGTAATACTTCCGCTCGCTCTTGCACTTATTATGTTTGGTATGGGTCTTGGGCTCACAACAACCGATTTTACTCGTTTATTTAAAAGCCCGCTTGGCATTGTCATTGGTTTAATAGGCCAACTTGTAGCAATGCCTTTATTAGCATTAGGGCTGTGTTATTTACTAAACCTACCAACGCCTATCGCTATTGGTTTAATGATATTAGCTGCTTGCCCCGGCGGTACTATGTCAAATGTAGTAAGCCAGCTTGCTAAAGCTAATTTAGCGCTTTCGGTAAGTTTAACCGCTGCCTCTACTGCAATTAGTATAATAACCACACCGTTTATTATTGGCTTTGCTATGAGTCAGTTTGCCCCAGCAGACGATGCTACTTTTTCTATTTTAACTACTTCATTAGGGCTATTTTTTTTACCTTAGTGCCAGTTGCTATAGGCATTTGGTTACGTCACTTTAAAAGTGATTTTGCCATTAAAGCAGAGCCGTTTTTTAGACGCTTCTCGTTGTTTTTTATGCTTATGATGATTGCCGCACTAGTAATAAAAGAGCGCGATTTATTAGTTAGCTCATTTAACGATGTATTTTGGGCGTGCATAGTGCTTAATATTGGCTCAATGGTTGTTGGTTGGTTAATTGCTAAGTGTTCAAAATTAAATTTAACTGATTCGCTGACGCTTTCAATTGAGGTTGGAATTCAAAATGCATCGTTAGCTATTTTAATTGCTATTAGCTTTTTGAATAAACCAGAATACGCGGTTACCAGTGGCGTGTATGGCCTTGCTATGTTTATAGGGCCACTGCTATTAATTGGCGGGTTAAAGCTTAAAAATAAACGTACCGCTAGGGCTGTTAACTAGGACTTTTAATTAGGGCATGTTGACCAAGTTACTTTAATTTATGGCTGCGGATAACGTAGCCGTAAACTCCAGTCTAAAAATACCACCTGTTAAATGTATGCTCAGCACCCATCGCGTCAACAAGTTGTAGGCTTACAAAAGACTCTCAAGCTTGAATATTGCACTAGGCGCTGAGCTTGTTTGCGTGAGGAGTGAAGCTTCTAATTACTAAGGCGCATTTTAGGATGGGATAAGAGTGTAAGTAATACGGTGAAAAACAGCGCCTCAAATATGAGGCGCTACTTTAAAACTTACTATTTGGTTTGCATGTTTTTAGCGCGTTCTTCTGCATCTATTAATGCTTGCGATTTAGGCGCGCGTTTTTTCTCTTCTATTTTGGGCTTTTCAGCCGAGTCAGGATCCCAGCTTGAGTCTAACGATAAGTTAGCAAATGGATTGTTACTGTCTGCTTTTTTAGGCTCAATTACTGGCTCATCAACTAGCGGTGTTGTTTGTGCTTGCTCAGGTATCGCGTCTTCTTTTTTAGGCATCGGCTTTTCACCAGGTAATGGTGCATCTGGGTTAAATGTACGCACTTCTGGTTCTTTAAAGTCTTGCTCTGTTGTATATGTAGTCGATTGAGCGTCAGCTATTTGCTCTGGTGCGTGTAAATCTACAACAGGCTCACTCGCTGTTACTGGCTCAGGAGTACTAATAACCGGCTCTACAGTGTTATGTTCGGCTTCTATTGGCGCAGGTTCCATTACTTGCGCTGTGTGGTGCTTACGTTGTTTTTTTACAGGCTTTGCATCTGGATCAAAGTCGCGTACTTCTGGCTCATTAAAGCTGCTGGCATTTTTAATACGCTCTAAGGTTGTTTTGGCGGCGGCTTCAAATTCGGCTGTATTAGGCTCTGGTTTTTGTTTTACTTCGTTAAATGTAGCGGTACTTGTTTGCTCTAAAGTATCTGCTGGCTCTATTTGTGCAGGCTCAATTTCTCTTGTTTGCGATGGTATAACTACGTTGTTTTGCTCATCTGAAATTTGCGGTGGTGTATGTTCAATATCAGCATTTTGTGCAGTGTTCGTAGGCTCTAAAGGCTCTTCATTTGCCTCTACGCTGCTCTCAACTGGTTTATTATCTTGAGTTACTTCGTTGATGACAACAGGCTCAATCTCTGGCTCTTTTGTTGTTTTAGTTTCAGGTTTCACTGGCGTAGCAATTTTTTCTGATTCAACTTCAGGTGGAGCCGCCATAGTAGGTTCTGCCATCGCTTTACTTTGTTTTGCACGGCGCAGGCGCACGACGACCATAGCGCCAATAAGTACCACTATAACAAGTATTAAAGTGGGTAAAAGTAACGAGCTTGGGCTCTGCGCTACAGGTTGCGGCGCAATTACTGGCGCTGGTTTAGTTAACACAGGTGCTGGTTTTACAGGTACAGGCTTTTCAGGCGTAGGTTGAACGCTTTGCTTTGGCGTTGCCGGTTGTACTTGCTCTATTGCGGCTTCGCTTTTTTGTTCTGTAACTACTTGCTCAGGTACTGTTTTTGTTGGCTCTGCATCAATTACTATTTCGTTACTGTTGGTATTTAGCTGATCGTTTATTTGTTGTTTTTGATCATTAGTTAAATTAAGTGTTTGCTCGTTGATGCTTTCTTTAACAGCTTCTTCAGTGGGTTTAATTACAGGGGCAGGTTCAACAATTTTAGGTTGTGGCTGAGTAATAATAGTCGGCTCAGGCTCTATTATTTGGGGCTTAGGTTGTGCTTGAATTTCTTTTGGCTTATTACAGTTATTTTTGTAATCACGCGCAGCTTTACGATATTTTTGACTCGCTTTATTATTACTATTTTGCTGCATTTCTTGTTTAATTAAAATGCACATAGCTTCGTTGTATGCAGCACTTTGCGCACTATAAAATAAGGCAAAGCAAAGGGTAAATCTAATTAGTTTTGATATCATGAAGTTATGCGCGCTTAAATATTAATAGTTTGATTTTAAGCGCAAAATTAAAAATTATCCAGAGTAATACAACTAATCAATAACCATAAGGCTGCGATATTCATCGTAAGCAAATTGGTCGGTCATACCGCTTATATAATCTTGGATTAATCTACAACGATAATAAAACTCGTATGCCGCAAAGTGATCGGGCTCTTCTTGCATCGCATCTATTGCGTGTTGGTAACTATTTAAGTGCTTTTTAGAGAGCTTTTTAACAAGTCGCGACTCTATTAATAAACGTGAATCGCCATTTAGTGCACGCTTAAAGTCATCCTTGTTTAGTAGCAGTAATGGTTTATAGCAATCGAGCAAACCATTAATTATACGATACCCTTGCAGCTCTAGTTTTTCGACTTCTTTGTTTGAAAATACATGTTCAAGCGCTACTTGCTTTAGTGTTTTAGTTACTGCATGCAAGTGGCTTCTATCTTCTAAAAGCGCTTGGTTAAAGTCGCCATGATAAATAGGTTCTATGTTTTCAATAAAGCGTTTTGCGGCGTGGTTTACTAGCGGATGTAGCAATGCAACTCGCAGGTATATAAAAAATTCACTATTAAAATTATACGGTTGTGCTTGTGCACGCTCTAGTGCGTAGTCTACGGCTTTGTCTACAAAATTTTGATGTTGAGCGTCGTCGATTAACAGATTTATTAATACTTTTTTGTAACTACTTTTAAGTTTTTCGCACAGTAGCTCGGTGCTTATTATGTCTTTCTCTACGGCGTCTTCTATGTCGGCTAGGCAATAAGAAATATCGTCAGCGGCTTCCATTATATAACTTGCGGGATGGCGGCAGTAAGGCTCAATAGTGAGCTCTTTTTGTAGTGCCTCAACAAAGTTTTTTTCGCTGTAGTAGTAACCTACTTTTTTCATTAAGTAGTTTTTATTTTGCGGAATGTCTTTTACATCAAGCCCAGCAGGGCGAGTGTATTTTAAAATACCGGCGCTTTGGCTATAAGTTAAATTAAGCGTTAGCAACGAATGAATTATACGTATGCCTTGAGCGTTGCCTTCAAAGTTACAAATATCAAGTGCAAGGTGTTTAAAAACAACACCTATACCGGTGTTTGGCTCTTTACAGCGCTCGGGTGTTACGCTTGCTAGGTTATTATTAAACCAGTGGTTAATAGCCGCTTCGCCAAAATGCCCAAATGGTGGGTTGCCAATGTCGTGCATTAGGCAGGCCATTTCTACTAAGCTTTCTAGGGGGCGTTCTAGGTCGGTTAAGCCGTGATCTTTTTGTTGCTCGTAACTTAAATTAGCAAAAATACGTTGCACTATAAAACGACCAACTTGTTGAACTTCAAGCGAATGGGTAAGACGAGACCGTACCGCAGCGTTGCGCTCAAGCGGAAACACTTGTGTTTTTTGCTGTAAACGACGAATAGCGGCACTATTTATTATTCGACCACGATCGCTTTCTAGCGCCATTTGTAAGTTTGCTGTGGTGCGATACATTCGTGCTGGCGTTATTTTTTTACTAAAATCTATGGTCATCTTTAAACTTGTCCTTTTTACAATTGATGACTGGCATAGTTTTTAGCACATAGTCATTTGTCTTTAATATACAGGGTTTAATCTATCAGTTTGTATCATAAAGTAACAACTTGCTTTAAAATAATTTTTTGAGTAATTGTTGTGCATTTATAGGTGTTTATAATGAAACAGTGGATTTTAAAGGCAGTATCAATTTGCCTAATGTTAGGAATGAACAGCGCGTTTGCTGCAAAAGAGCAAACTGTGGTGCTTGTATCAATCGATGGCCTGCGTTGGGATTATATTGAAAAACACGGCGCGCCAAATTTAAAAGCAATGGCCGAGCGCGGTGTTCGCGCACAAAAACTAATACCTGTTTATCCGACTAAAACGTTTCCTAATCATATTTCTATTATTACGGGCTTACTGCCAGTAAACCATGGCATTGTTGATAATAGCTTTTGTGATAAAGCGCGTAAAAACGATTGTTACAGCATGGGCAAAGCATTGGGCGATAGCACATGGGTAAAGGGTATTCCGCTTTGGAATTTAGCAAAAATGCAGGGACTTAAATCGGCTACATATTTTTGGCCTGAGTCAGATGCACTATTTAACGGCATGACACCAGATTACTTTTATCACTATTCTAAATACAGCGATTACCAGAGCCGTGTTGATCAAATTATTCAGTGGTTAAGTTTACCAAAAGCACAGCGCCCACGTTTTATTGCGAGTTACTTTTCGCTAGTTGATAGCATGGGCCATGAATTTGGGCCAGACGCACCACAAACGCGTGATGCAGTTAAACAGCTTGATGAATTAATGGGGCAATTACAAACTCGCTTAAGTAAATTAGAGCAAGAGGTAAACTTAGTTATTGTCTCGGATCACGGTATGACGAGTATAGATCCAGATAAAAGCATTGATGTAACCACACTACCTAAAGATGAAAACTTTTTAGTTAAAAATACGGGCCCACGTTTACTTATATATACTCAGCCTGATGCTAAAAACGCTGATATTGAAGGTTACAAAGCACGTTTACGAGATGCGTCAAACGGTCGCTATATAGTATTAACAGACGAGCAATTAGCAGCGTACCATTATAATAAAGGCACTCGCGTCGGCGATATTGTGGTGCAAACTACAGCGCCAGCGGTATTTAGCAATGGTAAAAAACCAACCTATTTAGGGACTCACGGTTATGCATATACAGAGGATATGGCAGCATCATTTATTGCTGTAGGCCCTGCATTTAAACAAGGTGTAAGCCTTAAAGAAGTAAATAACCTTGATATTTACCCAGTACTTGCAAAAGTGATGGGACTTAAATTGTTAAACAAAGTAGATGGCAATGGTAAAACATTAATGCCAGCAATTAAGCAAAAAGTGGTTGTGCATTAGCTTAATTTATAAGAGCGCGTAAGCGCTCTGCAGGGAAGAACATGTTAATGGTTAAAAGTGACTTTTTGACGTTAATTACAATGAAAAATAAAAAGTGAATTTATTTCACCTTTTGTAAACCAATCGCTAATTGCAATGTAATTATTGGGCACGTATGTTGTGTGCTGCATAAATGCATTACGAGGAATTTATGAAGGTGTCTGATCAGTTGCTTAACCGAATTACAGCAGGACTTGTGGCGGTAATTATTGGTTTTTCGAGTTCTATTGCATTAATTTATCAGGTAGTAATAACCCTTGGTGGTACGCCCGATTTAGTAGCTAGTTGGATTTTAATGCTCGGTTTAGTGATGGGCACAACGTCAATTGGTTTATCGTACTATTACAAAGTACCTGTTTTAATTGCGTGGTCTACCACGGGAGCTGCATTACTTATTTCAAGTGCCCAAGGGTATAACTTAAACGAGGCTATTGGCGCGTTTATGCTCAGTGCATTGCTCGTGTTTTTGTCGGGGGTTACGGGCTGGTTTGAAAAAATAATGAACCGTATTCCAAGTGAGCTTGCATGCGCCATGTTGGCCGGCGTGCTTGTTACCTTTGGTATCGATGTGTTTAATTTTATGAACGACATGCCTTTAGTAATTGGCTTAATGGTCGTTATGTACTTTATTGGTAAACGCTTTTTTGCCCGCTTTGCTATGTTAAGCGTGCTTATTATAGGTGTATTACTCGCTTGGCAAATGGGCCATATTGATACCAGCGCACTGCACTGGAAAATGAGCGAATTTGCTTATATTGAACCCGCTTTTCACTTGCAAGCATGTATTAGCATAGGTTTACCACTTTATATAGTTACCATGACTTCGCAAAATTTACCGGGCATTGCTGTTTTAAAAGCGCACAAATATAAAGCGCCTATATCTGCATCTCTTAATGTGACTGGTTTTGTAAATATGCTTAGTGCCCCGTTTGGAGCCTACTCTATTAATTTAGCCGCTATTACCGCTGCTATTTGTATGAGTGATGAAGCGGATGAAAATCATGATAAACGTTATTGGGCAAGTATTGCCGGTGGTGTATTTTATATTTTAATGGCGCTGTGCGCGGCTACATTGGTTGGGTTGGTAGCAAGTTTACCGCAGGCACTTATTTTAGCTTTGGCGGGCATTGCGCTATTTGGCACTATTGCTAATAGTTTGCAGCAAGCCCTTAGTAGTACTAAATATACGGAGGCCGCAATTGTTACTTTTTTAGTAACAGCATCTAACTTAACATTGCTATCAGTGGGGTCTGCTTTTTGGGGAATTATAGCGGGTGTACTTACGCTCCTTATCACCCAAAAAGACTAAAAGCTTTATTGTGTACAAAGAGCTGCTGGTGAGCATTTAAAACAAAATTATAGTTTATTTATATCATTAAAATAGTTTAACCAAGCTTATTAAAAAGGCTGCAATTGCAGCCTTTAGTTTTACATAACAGGGTTTATCAATCATAAGTATGATGGCGAGTTACGCTAAACCGATTAAGTATATGGTGCATAACATACACAACACATAAGCTTGAGATTATAGCCACAGATACCGAACTAAACCGGTACATTGCACTATAAACAAGATCTTGGCCTGGCCCGAGTGAATTTCCAAACAAAATACCAAATGTAGTCAATACACCAAAACCAATGCCAGGTATGCCTCCGCCTAAAATATGAAAGCGCGCAAAAACAAACGAAAGTATCCATAAAATAGCCATCGGAAAAAGTAAAAAATCAGAGTGACTATACAAAAATAGTTGCGATAGTAACGCTGCATTACAGCCTATAAGCGTTCCAATTGCTCGCTGCCAACCGGCCATACCTGCAGCTTTCCAGCACAACGAAAATAAAATAAGCACAGAAGCTGCCTGCGCAGATATTGAGTCCTGTAAATCAAGAACCTGAAAAACAACAAAAGAGAGCGTAGCCACGGTTGAGCATAACAATACCTCATGGCGAATACTTTCTTTTGCTTTAGCTGGCATTACTCGCCCGGGCCTTGCGGTTACATCAGGGAATAGGCCATGCATTAATGCTCCAATAATAACGGTTAAAAATATAGCCAAACCATTAGTTAAGATTAACGGATAAATACTGCTTCCTTGATCAACATAGCTGGAAAAATGTAGCTGAATAGAAAGACTAATCACGCCTAAAGCGCCGAATAAAAAGGCACTACCGCTACTCATTTTATGAAATAAAAAGCAGAAAACACCAAACACTAACAATGTCATAACGACTGGCAAGTGAGAAAACAATCCCTGCATTATCAGCACTATAAGTGCGCTAAATGCAGCAGATGCTATAAATTGATTTATAAGCCCACGACTTAACGTAGGTACCATGCCCAATATCAACATAGGATAAACGGTAAAAAATATACCATTGGGCCAGTTCATTAATTTACTAATAGTAAAGCCAAGGGTACAGCCACCTGCAATGCGCAGTGCTTGGCGAAGGCCGTTGGAGTCTAATTGTGGGCCTTGGCTAACAATTTGAGTCATAAAGCCTCCATTAATAAATGTAGTGTAACCAGCTAATAAACCTGATTTGTGCAGAGCCAAACCATTGCCCAATTGTTGATTCTGGTAATAATTGTACTGTTGCACGTGAGCCACTAGGCATGTTTGCTATTAAGTCTTGATGATTTATCAGCTTTAAGTGAATGCGTTGACGCTGTGCATCACGCACCCAACGATTACTGGTTTCTGTTGTACTTAGTAAACCATTAGCACTAAGTTGACCACTGCTAACGCCTGCTTCAAATGTTTCAAGTATTGCGTCGTAAATTTCACCTGGACGGCTATCAAATACTACGCGCGCTTGGGTGCCTTGCTTCATATTTGAGAGTGACTTTTCTCTAAAGTCGGCAACTAAATCTGCCTTTTTAGCAACAATAGCTAATAATGGGCTGCCTGCAACTGCGTATGCGCCGTCTAATAATTGTAAGTTAGCAACTACGCCGTCACTTAATGCGCGCACTTTTGTGTAGGATAAATTTAGCTCAGCTTGCGCTAACTGGTTTGCAGCGTGGCGCATGGCTAAGTTTTTGTTACCTGAGTCACCTCTAGCTAAAACCGCTTCAGCTAACTGCGCTTCAAGGGCTGCAACATTTGCTTTACTCGCTTCAAAATTAGCACGAATGCTTTCAAGTTCTTGCTCCGATATAGACTTTTGCTTATAGAGCTTTTCGCCTCTGCTTTTTAATAGTTTTTGCTCATGCTGTTTAGCGTTTGCTGCACTTATTTGTGCCTCAAGCGCTTTAACATTGGTATCAAGGCGTTTATTTTGTAATTTGGCATCATCAAGGGCGAGTTGAGCTTGTTCTTTAGCTAAATTATATGGGCCTTCATCGATACTAAATAATATATCGCCTGCTTTAACTGATTGGTTATTACTAACTTGCACACTAGTGACTCGGCCACTAATTTGCGGTGATATTTGCACAACAGGGTGATAAACACGTGCTTGTGGTGTCACAGGCAAAACCATATCGGCCACTAAATAGTAAATAAATACTAAGATAAACCCTATGAGAGAAAACCTTACATAGCGTGCAAACTTTTGATCCGGTGTCATTTTTAGCCTTACTTATTAACTTGAATACATTTAAGGGCGTTTTGCTCCATTTTGATCAAACCAAATGCAATCGCATCTAGTTGCTCAACAGATAAACCGCTGTATAACTGATTTTTTATATCGGAAATAGTCTCTTGCAATGAATGTAAAATGGCATCACTTTGCTCAGTAAAATAGAGTCTTTTACTGCGCTTATCATGTTTGTCTACACGGCGAACAATTAACGATTGCTCCTCTAATTGCTTAAGCGTACGAGTCAATGAAGGCATTTCTATCCCTAAGCTATTAGCAAGCTCAAGTTGTGTTAGTCCCTCACCACGCATACTAATATGCATTAGTGCAGTCCAGCGCGATTGAGTAAGCCCTAAAGGCTCAACCGCAATGGTTACCGCTTCGCGGCATAAGCGATGAACTCGGCCCATATTACCGATAACAGTTAAATCGAGCGTTTCGTGAAAAGGTTTGTGTGTAGGCATAGCCATCCCAACATAGTTAGCAAGCTAACTATTTTATCATTACTTAGCTTGCTAAGTAAATATATGAAAGAGAGGGAAATGGTAAAATATTTGCCAAACCTCACTTGTAAAAATGGTGAGGTTTAGCAGGAGTTTAAAAGTTAAGTAAATTAGCAGGGGAGTATTGATCGGTAAGTACTTTTGTATCTGCGGGCCAATCTTGGTCGTTTTTAGTAAATTGCATAAATTGGCTAATCGCTTTTATGTCTATACCGTATTTTACTAATTTAGGGGCGAGAGCATTTACACGCGTGTTAATTTGCGCTTCGCTCGGCATTGATTTAAGTCCCGCTAAAATAATACGATTACTACGATTTTCGCGGCTTACATTTATAAAGTCGCCAAATACAGCGTGGTAAGTTGCCGACTCATGTTCATAAAGTTTACTACTTGAAAACGTATTTGCAGCTATAACACCGCCTTCGGCTAATACGCTTTGTACTTCTTCAAAAAACTCTTTAGTAAGCAAATGCTCCGGAATATAGTCGCCGTTAAATGCATCCAAAATAATCCAATCATACTTTTGCTTTTTAATAGCGGCACGTTTTATAAAAATACGGCCATCTTGCACGCTTGATGTCACTAAATCGTTTTCTATAAAGTTAAAGTAATCGCGTGCAACTTTAGTTACTGCAGGATCTATTTCAACATTATGAATATTTGCAGTGGGGTATAGCTCATGAATAACGTTAGAAAGTGTACCGCCACCCAATCCTATAATAAGTACACTTTTAGGGTTGTCGGCTACTAAAAGGCTCGCAAACGTCAATTTTGTGTAATTAAAAACAAGTTTGTCGGGATTGCTTTTATACATGCAACTTTGGCTTGTTTGGCTACTTTTAGTATTAAATTTAAGGCAACGTAAGTCGCTCGTTTCTTCAACAATAATATTGCGATAAAGCGAGCGTTCTTCATGAATAACCTTACTAAACGCAGAACCTGACAACACAATTAATGGCAGTAGCAAATATTTAAGCATGAGCAAGCCCCTTATTATTAACCAAGGTATTAATAACAATCGCGACTAAACCCAGTGCCCCAAGTGTTAAAGCAAAGGCGCTAATAATTGTATTCACGTCAAACGCGAGTACAAAGTAAAAAGAAGTAATAATAGTACCCAGGGCACTGCCAAGCGTACTTACAAAGTATAAACGCCCAGCCACTTGGCCGCTTTTATCGCTATCTGTTACCAGTAAGCGCACAGAGTAGGGCGAGATCATGCCTAAAATAACGGTAGGTATAAAAAATAAAGCAGTTGACGCTAAGAGTGAGCCGTAGCGGCTATCTTCAATATGGGTAAATATAAATTCCATTATAGGCTGCGAAAATAATGTAATAGGCACAACCATAATGCTGGCAATTAAAAATATTAAACCATATTTGGTAAGGGATGCATTTTTAGTGCTGAGTTTACCACCAAGTAAATACCCAAAAGATAAACTAAGCATAAACACAGTAATTATACTGCCCCAAATATGCACGCTACTGCCAAAAAAGGGGGCAAGAATTCTCCCACCTAAAAGCTCAATGCCCATTATGCAAAAGCCGCTGCAAAAAGCTAAAAAGTAAATTAACGCGTTTGTTTTTATGCTCATGTAATTATCGTTATGTAACTTAAGTAGAACACTATACTAACGTGATGCATACAAAGCTGCTAGGGCCTTATATGGACTCCCCGTAAATGTCAAAAAGAAAAAGTTAAAATAAATTTAGATGCTAGCTTATATACGGGCTCAAATGAGGGGCTACCTCTGGCCTCTTATGTATTCGCACCTTCATGACTATTCTGTTGAGCAGTTTATGAAACTTCAGACCCTAACAGTCTATTGAAGGTTGGTCTTACCTATTTTAAGCGCTCTTATTGACAAATTTTAAGCCGCAAGTAATTGTGGCTGGTATTCTTTATTATGCTTTTGCATTGCAAAAGCCGTTCTTATCGTTTTATTCGCTAAAGCAATTGCTGCGACTTTCTTTCCTCGACGCGCGGTTAATGCTTTTAACCATACATCTTTTTCACTGCGACTTTCTCTTTTTTCTAGTTGGGAAACAACAGCTAATGCACCTTTAAACAAAGCACTTCGCAGCTTCTTATTTCCTATCACTTTAGATATCGAGCCTATTTTTTCTTTACCACCACTGCTATGTTGTACAGGTGTTAGACCAAAGCAAGCGGCGGCTTCTCGACCACTTTTGAAATGTGTCGCATTACCTAGCGCTATTTTTATCAAGATTGCACAGACTGGGCCGACTCCCTCTAAGGCTTGTAAGCGATTGCAGGCTTTATCTTCTTTAACTATTTCATGCAGTTGTTTTTCAATCAGCTTTGCTTCTTCAATTGTCTCCTTAAAGCGTTGAAAAAGGAGGTGAATTGAAAAGCGAAATGAGGATGTTAAACTATTTTCTGCGTCTTCTAGTATCTCTGGTATAGCGTGAATTAATGGGGTATCACCTTGAGCTATTGGGTACCCTAACTCCAAAAGCAAGCCTCTGAGTTGATTACTTAAACTTACTTTTTGTTTGACCAATAAATCACGCATACATTCAATGCCTTGCAGGCATTGGTCCTGCACTGAAAGTAATCGGCTTTCTTTAATATGAGGCTGACGAGCGGCAACAGAAATAGCCAGTGCATCATTAGCATCTGTTTTTTGTCCTTGACGAAATGCTTTTACTTGTCGTGCATTAATTGCTTTTACTTGATGACCAGCTTGTTTAGCAAAGCGTGCCCAATAATGTGTTCCGCCACACGACTCCATAGCAACTAAAGATTGCTTCTCTTTAATTAACAACTCTTTAAGTTTAGCTCTTGTGATTGCTTTGTTATAAATAACGTTTCCATTTTTATCTGTTTTGCAGACCTGGAATAAATTTTTTGCTAAATCAATTGCGATTACATTACAATCAAACATGTATGGGCTCCTTGGTAAAAGTTTGGTCGCTTATTACGTTACTCCTGAGGGAAGTGGGAGTCCATACATCTGTTGACCTTTCAGGATTAAAATTTGTTCTATCTAGGGGCGATTTAATCGCGGCGCGAGGTTTGTAACCTAGTGGGCTAAGTAAAAACCGAGCAACAAAGAGTTAATCGTCCCTAGAAAGAACCCTGAGGGCAGCGCATGTTTGGTCTTTATGCTGCGTTATCGCCCATTAATGGGGAATAACCACACTACATAGGCTCTGCCTTGCCTAAAAACCAAACATACTGCTGCAAACTCAACCTCGAAAGATAAATAGGCCCTGGGGTAATAATTAACCTAAGTTTAATTTTAAAAAAGAAGTTTTGTTATAGCAATTTGTTAGTTAGTTGAATTCTGATCTATTTAGCTTGCCTAGGCCCTCGCGATTTAACACTTAAGACGCTTTTTCATTTAAATTAATTTTCTTAAGTTTTCTTTAAGTTTCACTCGTTAAGTTTAAACCCTGAAATATAAACAGGTTTAAATGAGCGAGCTTATGCAATTAGCCCACACTTCTACATCATTAGGTTTAACACAAAATAACAGTCAATTTATTAGTGCTCGTATTGATGATGTGCATCGAAAAAATCTCGAAAACACAGTGAAAGAAGGTTTTTTAGTTGCGTATAACGCTAAGCTTACTTCTTTTATGCCACTACTTTGCCAATACGTTACCGAGCAAGGAAAGTGCACGTTAGGGCTAAGGCAAGCAACTTCGCCATTGTTTATTGAGCAATATTTAGCATCACCCGTTGAAGATTTTTTAGATGAGAGCATTTCTCGCAATAAGATTTTTGAACTTGGTAATCTCTGCTCTACAAACCGAAGAGCAACACTTGCACATTTTATTATTGTTAACGAAGCTCTGCAAAGTGTGGGGGCAAAACATTTAGTGTTTTGTGCAACCAACAAAGTGCGTGCTTTATTGCGCTTACTTGGTGTTACGTGTACTGAAATTGCACTTGCGAGCAGTTTTGTAGTTGAGAACCCATTAAAGTGGGGCAGCTATTACGCCAACCAACCAACAGTATGCATTGTGAGCCTAGAGCAAGCTCACCAACAAGTATTAAATACCCCAATGCTTTATAGTTTGACGCAGCAAAACCACTCAAATATCAATTCTTTGGTAAATGCATTGGTGAACGTATGAATTACTATAATACACATTCAGTACCGCCATTAATTATTGCCCATAATAAAGAGCAAATACTTGAAATTAACGGTGATGAGTTTAACCAGCAAATACAAAAAGTAGTAAAAATACTATATAGCTTTAACGGCAAATGTGTTGCTTATAAGCTCGATAATACGCCAGCTTGGCTTGTTATTGATGCCGCTGCTGCAGTTTCTAATAAAGTGGCTGTGCCAATTGCTCACTTTTTTAGTGAACAACAAACTCAATATGTACTAGCTCAATGTGGCGCTAATGTATTTATGAGCGACACACTAAACCCTTTATTTGGGGAGCCGGCTGCATCAATTACTTTATTTGAGTGTTACACATTATATATTTACGAAATCGTTGTAGCTAAACCCGTCAGTTATTTCCCAGAAACTCAAAAAGTAACATTTACATCAGGATCAACCGGGCAACCAAAGGGCGTGTGTTTATCTGCAAAGAGTCAAATGCAGGTAGCGCAATCTCTGTGCGATAAAATTAACATTAAAAAGCCTGTTCATTTGTCTTTATTACCACTTGCTGTATTGCTTGAAAATATAGCCGGTGTGTATGCCCCTTTAAAAAGTGGCGGTACAGTGCATTTAATGCCGTTAAATGAATTAGGCTTTGTTGGTACTGCATTAAAACAGCCCGCACAGCTTATAGCTGCTATTGATAAAGTTAAGCCAAATACGCTTATTTTAGTGCCTGAACTATTAGCATGCTTAGTTACTTTTGCAGAAGATGGGTGGCAACCGCCTAGTTCGTTACAGTTTATTGCCGTAGGTGGTGCGCTTGTCAGCGAAATGCTATTAACCAAAGCGCGTAGCTTAAATTTACCAGTATACCAAGGTTATGGACTTTCTGAGGCGGCATCTGTCGTTAGTTTAAATACGTCCACAAACGATAACCTTCACAGTGCAGGCTCTGTGTTACCTCATATTCAAACCAAAATTGAAAATGACCAGCTTTTTATAAAAGGCGATTTGTTTTTAGGTTACTTAAACCATCAACCTCACAATAAAAACCAGTGGTATGCAACCGGCGATCTAGTCGAGCAGCATCAAAATACTTTATTTATTAAAGGCCGATTAAAAAACCTAATTATTACCAGCATGGGTCGCAACATCAGTGCCGAGTGGCCTGAATCACTATTACTCAGTCAAAGCGGTATTTTACAAGCGGTTGTGTTTGGTGAGGGGCGACCTTTTCTCAGTGCCATTATTTACGCCGATACAAAGCTAAGTAACCCAGTGTTAGCGCAGTACATTAGCGAAATTAATAAACAACTACCCGACTATGCTCGAATTCAAAAGTGGCATCGTTTAGCTGCCCCATTAAGTGTGCAACAAGGATTATTAACAACAAATAATCGCCCAAAACGAGATGCCATAAGTAAGCAGTACCATGCTGTGTTTGAGCAATTTTACCGACTTGGAGAAGTAATTAATGAGTGATTTTTTTAACACCCTTAAAGAGCAAACTAAACAAGAGCAAAACTACCTGCTTGCAGCGCCGATTATCCAGCGTGTTTTTAAAGGCGAAGCATCACTTGAAGAATACGCCTCGTTTTTAGCGCAAGCGTATCACCATGTTAAGCACACTGTGCCATTAATGATGTCGGTTGGTGCACGATTAACCGACGAACAAGAATGGCTGCGCGAAGCAGTCGCAGAATATATTGAAGAAGAGATTGGTCATCAAGAGTGGGTACTTAATGACATTGCAGCCTGTGGTTTTGACAAAGAAACAGTACG
This sequence comes from Pseudoalteromonas sp. HL-AS1, assembly GCF_031198785.1. NCBI lineage: Bacteria > Pseudomonadati > Pseudomonadota > Gammaproteobacteria > Alteromonadales > Pseudoalteromonadaceae > Pseudoalteromonas > Pseudoalteromonas sp. HL-AS1. Next base: position 358,720 of record NZ_CP133570.1, on the reverse strand, counting down.
GTGTAGTCAGCCGCAATTTGCTACCGAAATGATGGTGTCGTATGCGTACGACTCCATTGCACGTAAAAATCCGTTGAGCTTTTTTGGCATGGTGCATGTGCTTGAAGGCACTTCTATAGCGCTTGCGGATGGCGCGGCTTCAAATATTGCAAATGCTGTGGGTTTACCTAAAAAAGCATTTAGTTATTTAACCTCTCACGGCGCGCTTGATATAGAGCATGTAAAGTTTTTTGAAAACCTAATGAACCAAATAACAGACGAGGCGGATCAGCAAGCCATACTTCATGGTGCAAAGCGCTTTTATCGTTTATACGGCGATATATTTCGTGGACTCGATGACGAACCATTTTTTAAAGCAAGTGCACAAGGCAAATTGGCATGAGTAGTTCTTTGTGTGTGCTCACTGGTGCAACAGGCGGAATAGGGCAAGCGATTGCTAAAGCCCTATATGCAAAAGGGTGGAAGTTACTACTTGTAGGGCGAAATACCCAAGCTCTTGAAAAACTGAGCCGTGCATGCCCAGACAGTGAAATATTTACGGGCGATTTAACCGACGATACAGCACGTATTAACCTAGCAATAAAAGCCAAGCAACTCGGCGGCGTTAAATTACTTATTAATAACGCAGGTATAAATACGATGCAAAGCATTGAGCACACAAGTAATGAGCAAATAGATAATATGCTCATTACTAATCTGTCGGTGCCTATTAAATTATGCCAGCTATTTTTAGGACAGTTAGCGTATACCAAAGGCACCATTGTTAACGTCGGATCATCGTTTGGCAGTATTGGCTACCCGTTTCAAACGCTTTATTGCGCCAGTAAATTTGGTTTACGTGGCTTTACAGAAGCGCTCTCGCGTGAGCTTAACGGCTCAGGCATTAAAGTGACCTATTTAGCACCAAGAGCAACAGATACATCTATTAATAGCAGTAAAGCGAGGGCAATGAATAAAGAGCTCGGTAATAAAATGGACTCGCCAGAATTAGTTGCTCAAGAGTTATTAGCACTTATAAGTTCAAACCAAACAAGGCGCTTTATTGGTTTTCCTGAAAAATTATTTGCACGCATAAATGGCGTATTCCCAAGCGTTGTTGATAACGCTATTGCAAAGCAACTTCCTAAAATTAAACGTTTTTTAAGTTAACAAACACACAAGGGCAAAATTATGTATAAATTTACACTCGCATTTTATTTAATACTAACCTCTGTATTTGCAACTGCAGTACACGCAGATGAAGCGCAAGACTTAACCGATATTCAACAAAAGTGGGCAATTGCTAATTACGAACTTGAAGGCGATGCGCAAATAGACGCGTTTACGCAACTAAGTGAGCAAAGCGCATTATTTGTTAAAAACTATCCAAGCTCAGCGCAAACACATATTTGGAATGGTATTGTGTTAGCCAGCTTTGCTGGCGCAAAAGGGGGCTTGGGCGCACTTGGTTTAGCAAAAGAAGCAAAAGCGTCACTCGAAAATGCACTCTCGATTGATGGCACTGCATTAAATGGCTCAGCTTACGCAAGCCTTGCAACGCTTTATAGCAAAGTACCTGGTTGGCCAATTGGTTTTGGTGATGACGACAAAGCTGAAAAATTATTTAAACAAGCGCTCGCTTTTAATCTCGAAGGCATTGATACTAATTACTTATACGGTGAATACTTGTATGACGAAGGCGATTATAAACAAGCTAAAGTGCGACTAGTTGTAGCACAAGCTGCTGGGATTCGTGATACTCGGGCAAAAGCAGATAAATATCGTCAACAAGCAATAAGTCAGCTATTGGCAAAAGTAGATAAAAAATTAAAAAGATAAACAGATAATGCATTTATTACTCGTTGAGGACGATCATTTAGTGGCGCAAGGGCTTATTCGCTCTTTGCGCCAAGAGGGCTACAGCGTAGAGCACAGTGGCACAGTAAAGCACGCCTTAGAGTGCCTTTCTAGTGGTGAGATTGAGCTTGTTATTCTCGATTTAGGATTGCCTGATGGCGACGGTTCGCAAGTTTTAAAGTATATTAAAGCACAAAAAAAAGTAATACCGGTGGTTATTTTAACTGCTCGCGGCAGTATTGACGACAAAGTCCAAGGGCTCGATATGGGGGCAGATGATTACCTTGCAAAGCCGTTTGACCCCGCTGAGCTATTTGCCCGTTTACGTGTAGCAAGTCGGCGTATTAACCAAACACAATCAAGCTTATTACGCTGTGGTGATGTAGTAATGGATACTTCTGCTCATACAGTTAAACTAAGTGGGCAGTCACTTACACTACCGCGAAAAGAATACATGCTTTTAAAAGCGCTAATGGAAAATCAGGGAAGGGTACAGTCAAAACAACAACTCGAAAACAAACTTTACCAATGGGGTGAAGAAGTCGGCTCTAATGCCATAGAGGTGCATATTCATCATCTTCGTAAAAAATTCCCTAGTGATTTTATTAAAACCTTACGTGGCATTGGCTACGTGGTTGGTAAGCGTTAGAGTGTATTTGTTTTTCGAGGTTGAAAATGTCAATTCGTAAACGTCTGACCTTAATTTTACTTTCAATGATGGTGCTAACTTGCTTTTTAGCATTAGTAAAAGGCTATCAAAAAAGTATGCACCACGGCGAAAGTTTGCTTGATGATGAACTTAAAATAGTGGCTGGCGTTTTAATTGAGCAACCATTGGCACTAAGCACAGATGCAGTACAAGTAAATAATAATAGCGCTCAGTTGTTGTATCAAATTTGGCAAAATAATAATTTACTTAGTGGCTCATCGAGTTTAACGAATAACCAAATTAGTTTTAGCGAGGGCTTTCAAACGGCCAATCTAGCAGGGCAGCGTATGCGGGTATTTGTGATGAGTAAAAACACCCGTAAAGTCATCGTTGCTGAACCTATGGCAAAGCGTTTTGAATTAGCTGAAGCCGTTATTTTATCTGCAATGTTACCTATGCTATGGGCAGTCCCTCTGCTTGCTATTTTTATTAGCTTTTTTGTTAAATACGCATTAGCCCCTCTTACTCGATTATCTAAGCAGTTGGCGTCTCGCCAAGCGAACGACTTTACGCCAATTAACTGGCAAGTAACCGACGAGGAAATTAAACCGGTTATTAATCGTTTAAACGACTTATTTAAACGCGTAGAAACTGCCTACTTACGGGAGCGCTTTTTTGCCTCAGATGCAGCTCACGAATTACGTACCCCGCTTAGTAGTTTAAAAATTAATGTACATAATTTGGCTAATAAACAAAGTAATCTGCAAGACCATCAAGAATTACAAGCTATGTCGCAGGGCATTAATCGCTTAAGTAATATTGTTGAGCAAATGCTAATTTTAGGACGCACTCAGCCTGAACAATGGCAAAAGCAGTTTAGTGAACAGTCATTGCTAACGATTACTCAGCAAGTCGTATCGGAGCAATATGACAAAATAGATGAAAAAAACCAAACAATTAGTCTTGAAGGCGATGATTTTATTATTAATGGTGATGAGTTTACATTAACCACACTCATCGCTAATTTACTTAGCAACGCCATAAAGTACACACCTAATAATGGTCAAATTATAATTAAATTAGTATCAAGTAATAACGGCTTTAGTTGGCAAATTGATGATTCTGGTGCGGGTATGACTGAAGAGCAAAAAGAGCGAATATTCAATCGCTTTTATCGCGTAGGTGGCGATCAGCATCCATCAGGCGAGCAAGGTGCCGGTTTAGGTATGGCGATTGTTCAACATATAATTGCTATTTATGGCGCAAGTATTCATTTAGCGAATAGCCCTTTAGGCGGACTAACCGTTAAGGTTACTTTTACAGGAGTAAAAAGTGACTAAACGTTTATTTAATTGGTGCCTTTGTTGTTTGCTATTTTTGTCGTTTAACGCGGCGAGTAAAGAGTACCTTATTATTTTAAAAGATCATTTGTTTTATCCCTCGCAAATTACCATTCCCGCGAATAAAAAAGTAAAACTATTGATAGAAAACCAAGATAGCACACCAGAAGAGTTTGATAGCTTTGATCTAAACAGAGAAAAAGTACTCTACCCAAACCGTAAAAGCATTATTTATATAGGGCCGCTTAGTAAAGGGTATTACGAATTTTTTGGTGAGTTTTCGCCCAATACAGCAAGGGGCGTTGTTATAGTTAGCGATGAAGGGGCGCAGCATGCTAATAACTAGTTTAGTCATGAGTCTTAATCAATTGCTACCTGTGGCTATTTTATTAGTGCTACTACAAGTGGTTAAAAAACAAAGCGCTTTAAAAATAGGATCTGCTTTACTAATTGGCGCGCTCATGTCGTTTATGTACATGCAAAGTGCATCATGGGTGAGCCAGTGGTTTGAACACCAAGGGCTAGAGTACTCACAAATAGGGCTATGTATTACTATATTTATAGCCGTATTAGTATTTGCAATAAAGCAACAATCAGCGGCTTTTTATATTGCTGTTATAAGCACAATAACAATGTATTTAAGCCACTATATTATTTACCTCACCAGTTTTTGGCAAAGTAATGATGCAGGGCAAAGCTTATTTATTGGCACTTTATTAGGTGTTGGAATTTGTTTAAGTTTTAGCGTATTGCTGTACTTTTTAATGAATGCAATTAAGCACCGCTTTGGTATGTATCCGCTTTTTACTTTGCTTGCTTTTAACAGCGCGGCTAAGTTATTAGTTGCACTGGATTTGGCAAGCCAAATAGACTTAATTACCAACACCGCAACCGTGTGGGATTTACGCGACGTATTAAGCGAAAACTCTGAGCTAGGCCGCGTATTGCGTGCCCTTGTTGGTTACGAGGCCACTCCTGATTTAATGAGTGTACTTATATATAGTACAAGTAGCGTGATATTTTTATCACTTTGTTATGTTATTTTGGCTTCAATATCTAAGGAACGTGTATGAAAGCACTCAACCTATATTTAGCGCTTAGCTTTACCGTTTTTTGTTTGTTGGTACTTTCAATCCCAGCAAAGGCCGATGGAATTGTTGTTGATAAGGTATATCACCCCTATGTTTTACCTTTTGAGCGAGAGTTTGAATGGCGGTTAGTGTCGCACCAAACAGATAGTGGCAACATACTAGCGCAGCGTTTGGGTGGTGGTGGAGCTATTAACGATACAATGGCACTAGAAGGTTACATAGTTGGTGAGCGAGATGACAACGGCGACTTTGGTTTAGAAGCTTATGAGCTTGAACTACGCTGGCAATTAATTGAGCAAGGTAAATTATGGGCTGATTGGGGGGCATTATTTGAGCTTGAAAAAAAACATAATGAAAATGTGTATGAAGCAACTTCGGGTTTTGTGATAGAAAAAGAGTTTGGCAAAACAAGCTTAACTATGAATGCCTTTTTAGTGTACGAGTGGGGGCAGGGTATTCAAAATGAATGGGAAAGTGAGTTTAGAGCGCAATATCGCTATCGCTACCGTTCTGCTTTTCAGCCATCTATTGAGGTGTACGTAGGAGAAGACTTTGTAGGCATAGGGCCTGGGTTTATAGGTTTGCAGCGTTTCGATGGACAAAAGCAGTTAAAATGGGAAGCGGGTTTCATCACTGAGATAAGCCAATCAGAAAAAAATCATAGTTTTAGGCTCGCATTAGAATTTGAATTTTAATAACCAAGGAAAGCGGTTTTGGTTGTTTATCACTCTGATTATAGATAGGTACTTGACATATTTTAAAAAATCTATATAGTGGGCTTCAGCTAGAAAGAAAGCATGTAAGCTATAAATCTCCATTTCGATGTTGTATAAGTAATACTTGTAGTACCGTCCTGAAGTTTTTAAAGTACCATCTCATTTTTTGCTACACCCGCTCTTATGAGCATATTTTTTATTTTATATCAGGATATTACAATGTCTAACATCGTATCAGGTACAGTTAAGTGGTTCAACGAGTCTAAAGGTTTTGGTTTCATCGAGCAAGAAAATGGCCCAGACGTTTTCGCACATTTCTCAGCAATCAAAAGCGAAGGTTTCAAAACTTTAGCTGAAGGCCAACGTGTAGAGTTCACTCTTTCACAAGGTCAAAAAGGTCCACAAGCTGATAACATCACAGCTGTATAATTTTACTTTTTAAGTAAAATGAAAAAAAGCGCTTAAGGCGCTTTTTTTGTGTCTGAAATTTGACATAAACCAAGCAACGCCTGTTATTAGCCCCTCCTAGTATTTGTTTTTCTATTCTTCTAAGCCATTCTTTTAAGCAATTGTGTTAATGCAAGTGAGTTTAAGCTTGTGATTAATACCGCCCATTTCTCTTCTTATAATTTTTTAAAAAGAAAATAGATCTAATTCTTGGCTCATATTTACAGTAATGCATTAGCTGGGACCTTTGACTATAAAGTGGGAAAGGTGCTGTAAGGCTGCAAAAATTACCTATTTGTGCGCATGCTAAATTGCATCGTATTTAATAAGTAAGTAGTTGTGTGTCATAAAGCGATTTAACAAAGAATATAAAAAGTTAAAAATGAAAGATGATTTTGTCGCCCATAAGCATACTTACCTTCAATGATTTATCTTTCATAAGGGAGCCCTTTTATTTGCTTTATTTTTAAAAATGCAGCTTGCAGTGCTTCTATTAAATGCATATCTGTTTTTTTATTCGCAGCTAAATAAGCATCAATTGTTAGCTCATCTATTTTATAAATAAACTTTAAGTGTGCTGGTTTGAGCTTTAGATAATCACTCATCTGCTGCATGAACAAAGGATCATCTACAATTAAATCTACTTTTTTAGCTAGTAGTAAAGAGTATGACTTTTGAATATCAGAGGTTAAAACAACTTCAAACCCCAGTTTTGCGAGGGTTTGTGTTGAAAAGTCATTGCGCTGCATAGCAATTTTGTACACTTTGGCTTGTTCAGTAGTGTTTATAATAAGATCATCTCGCTCTGATAGGCCAATAAAGCCTAGTTCAAAACGTCCGACAGGTCCTATCCAATAAAATTTGTCTTCTCGCTCTAGAGTGCGTGCAAGGCTGTATATAAAGGTATTTTTAAGCTCATCTGCAATTTTATAAGCACGTGCCCAAGGGTACATTTGAATGTTAGGTGTTAGATCAGCCTCAGCAAATATATCTCTGATAAATTGAGTACCTTCACCTGCTACCTCACCATTAATCAACACCTGATTTGGCGGTGCTAACTCTGTAACAACAAGGATGGGCTCCTTTGCTTGAACATATACAGAACAAATTAAAAAAAGAGAATAAAGAATATATTTCACAATAGCGGATCGTTAATCGGTTAGCTTAAGTGATATAAGTGTGGCTGAAAATACGAAAAACACAAAAAATATTTATGTGAATTTGTTACTAAGATATTGGTTTATTTAAGTTATGTATAACCATAAATAAGGTTAAATAGCTTGAAGGTTGTGGAGTGTATTAATATGGAAGGCTTAAAACGATAAAAGGGCCTTGCGGCCCTTGGTGAAGTATCGTTCAAGTCAGATAGAGCTTTAACCCCTTAAAGCGCTATCCTCTTGTTTTGCAACACCGGTGTTCATCTCAATAAGTTTCTAAGCTAGCGAGAGGAAAAACCCAGCAATTGCTGCGCTCATAAGGTTAGCCATAGATCCTGCTAACACTGCTCTGAGCCCTAAGCGTGCGATATCCTTCCGCCGACTAGGCGCCATACCGCCTAACCCACCTAGTAAAATGGCTATCGATGATAAGTTAGCAAAGCCACATAGAGCAAAAGTAACAATTGCTTGTGTGTGCGCGCTTAACGTATCGCGATAATTTATAAAGTCTAAGTAAGCAACAAACTCGTTCACTACTATCTTTTGACCAATAAAGCTGCCGGCTATAATTGCTTCATCCCACGGTACACCGAGTAACCATGCAACAGGAGCAAATAAATAGCCTAATATTTCTTGAAGCGTTAATGTTGGGTAATCAAACCACCCGCCAATACCACCTAATAAACCGTTTAGTAGTGCAATTAGCGCTACAAAAGCAAGTAACATTGCACCTACATTAAGTGCTAAATGCATACCGTTTGCTGCACCTGATGCAGCTGCATCAATTACATTTACAGGCTTATCTTCGTCATCTAAATCTAAATCAGCTAAGTTATCTTTAGGCGTTTCAGTTTCTGGCACAATCATCTTGGCCATTAAAAAACCACCTGGAGCAGCCATAAAGCTCGCTGCTATTAAATACTTAAGATCTACGCCAATAATAACGTAACCGGCCATTACAGAGCCTGCCACAGTGGCTAAGCCACCTACCATTACTGCGAACAATTCCGATTTAGTCATTGTTGCTATAAATGGCTTAACTATCAGCGGTGCTTCAGTTTGGCCAACAAAAATATTTGCCGTCGCTGAAAGCGATTCTGTGCGAGAGGTTTTCAATAACTTTTGTAAACCGCCACCTAAAATCCTAATTATCCAATCCATAATGCCAAGGTGATACAACACAGCAACAAGTGCTGAGAAAAACACGATAACGGGCAAAACTTGAATCGCAAAAATAAAACCTAATGTGTCTTGTGAGGCAAGTGGGCCAAACAAAAAACCAATACCGTCGTTTGCATAACCAATAACCGACGATACGGCTGCTGACATGCTCGTTAACACATTTTTTCCTGCTTCAAAAAACAGGACAAAACCGCCAATAACTACTTGCATCGCAAATGCTATACCAACGGTTCTTAAATTAATTGCCTTGCGATTAGTTGATGCCGCAAAGGCAATGCTTAGCAGCACACACATGCCCACTAAGCTCATAAATGTTGTCATACAAATGTTTCCCGTTGTTATTCTTGTAGTAAATATTTTATCTTACTTTTTATTATATCAATCGCAACGCGGTTCATACCGCCTCGAGTCACAACTAAATCTGCGTTATGCTTAGAAGGCTCAATAAATTGATAAAACATCGGTCTAACAGTTGCTTGGTACTGCTCAACAACAGATTGTAATGTTCTGCCTCGTTGCTCCATATCACGTTGCATACGACGCATTAAGCAAATATCTAAAGGCGTATCTATAAACACCTTAATATCAAATTCTTTATTAAGCGCTTTGTCACTCAATAATAAAATACCTTCAACAATGAGTATTTTAGCAGCAGGCACTCGGCGGGTTTTCTCGCTACGTGTATGCTGTGCATAATCATACGTTGGTACTTCAACTGAATTTCCACTACGAAGCTGTGTTAAATGCTCAAGCATTAACGCATGTTCAAATGCATCAGGATGGTCGTAATTCGTTTGCGTACGATGCGCCATTGGTAAATGCGACTGATCTTTGTAGTAAGCATCTTCTTCAATAATGGCGATAGCGCCTGGTTCAAGCTCATTAACCAATTCATTGTATATAGTTTGGCTAAAAAGAGATTTGCCCGACGCAGACGCGCCTGCAATAGCTATAATAGTAGTTCGTGTCACTAAAGTTCTCACCCACACAGAAGGATATATTGTTGGTAGATCACAATAGCAAAAAAGACACGATTAATCTCTTTTGCTTCGCTTAAGAATGCAAATTTATAATGTTTAGGTTTTATGAAACAGGACTTTTGTCCTGTACGGAAAAATCGATCAGCGGATAAAGTAACCACCTAGAATCAAAGTGAGGTCAAAATGGCAAGAGCAATTATCTTAATGGCAGATAGCCTAGGAATCGGTGCAGCACCAGATGCAGATAAATTCGGCGATCTTGGGGCTAATACATTCGCTCACTTACTAAAAGCATATTACGACGAAACAGGCGCTGCATTATCGCTTCCTAACCTATCAAAACTTGGGTTAGTGGATGCATGTGAAGCTGCCGGTGGAGAACCGTGTTTAATTTCAGACCGCCAAGCTTCTCAAGGAGCATGGGGTTACGCTAAAGAATTATCTAGCGGAAAAGACACGCCATCAGGTCATTGGGAAATGGCAGGAGTACCTGTGTTATTTGATTGGGGATATTTCCCAAAAACACAGCCAAGTTTCCCACAAGAATTTATAGACGAGTTTATAGCTCGTACTGGTATTCCTGGCATTTTAGGCAACTGCCATGCATCGGGAACAACCATTTTAGAACAGCTAGGTGAAGAGCACGTAAAAACAGGTAAACCAATCTGTTACACCTCAGCTGATAGCGTGTTTCAAATAGCCGCGCATGAAGAGTCATTCGGCCTAGAGAAGCTTTATCAAGTTTGCGAAATCGCACGGGCGCTACTTGATGAAATGAATATAGGGCGAGTGATTGCGCGGCCATTTTTGGGTTCAAATAGCCAAGACTTTGCCCGCACAGGTAATCGTCGCGACTATTCAGTGCTTCCGCCAGCACCAACATTGCTAGATGTGTTAGCAAAAGACGGCGGCGAAGTAATTAGTATTGGTAAAATTTCAGATATTTACGCGCATCAGGGCATAACCCAAAAGCATAAAGCACCTGGGCTTATGAACTTGCTAGAAAAAACCAGCGAAGTAATGAAAAGCGCACCAGAGCATAGCTTAATCTTTACTAACCTAGTTGATTTTGATGAAAAATTTGGTCATCGCCGTAACCCAGTAGGTTATGCAAAAGCATTAAAAGAATTTGATGACTATTTACCAACTATACTAAAACAGTTAAACGCAGATGATATATTAATGATCACTGCAGATCACGGTTGTGACCCAACCTTTCCAGGTTCTGAGCACACTCGCGAATACGTACCGGTTATTGCATATAAACCAGGTATGAGTAACACACCACTAGGTGAACGCAACAGCTTTGCAGATATCGGTCAAACACTGGCACAGTGGTTTAACTTATCTGCGCTTGATTACGGCGACAGCTTTTTAAATGAGCTAACAACGCCAAATAAAAAGGAAAACAATTAATGAGTACTCCGCATATCAGTGCAAACGTTGGTGATTTCGCCGAAACAGTATTAATGCCAGGCGATCCGCTACGTGCGCAATATATTGCTGAAAACTTTTTAGATGATGCAGTACAAGTTACAGGTGTTCGTAACATGTACGGTTTCACTGGTACTTACAAAGGTAAGCCAGTAAGCATCATGGGTTCAGGCATGGGCATTCCATCAATGTCTATTTATGCACGTGAGCTAATTGTAAGCTTTGGCGTTAAAAATATTATACGTATTGGTACGTGTGGCGGTATTGGCACAGATATCAAAATCCGTGACGTAATTTTTGCACAAGGTGCAAGCACAGATTCAAACGTAAACCGTGCACGTGTTCGTGGCTACGATTTTGCTGCTATTGCTAACTTTGACTTACTTTTAAACGGTGTAAACGCCGCTAAAGAGCTAGGAATAGAAGCAAAAGTAGGTAACGTATTTACAACCGACACTTTCTACCAAGCAGACGACTCGTTCTATAAAGACTTAGACAAGTTAGGCATGCTAGCTGTGGATATGGAAACTGCCGGTTTATATGGCGTTGCAGCTGAATACGGCGCAAATGCAATGGCATTATTTACAGTAAGTGACCACGTAATCACCGGTGAAGCAACACCTGCTGATGAGCGTCAAAGCACGTTTAACGAAATGGTTAAAATTGCATTAGAGTCAATAGCTTAAATAATACATAACAGTTCCTTGGTAACGTATTCACTAAGTTTTGGAGACACGCCCAAAGTGAAGTGAGACTAACCTCCAAAGCCGCATTTTATGCGGCTTTTTTTATGCCTGAAGAAAATGGGTAGCAGCTTCTAATTACTTATACCAATTCGCTTAATTAAGTGATCTATTTTGAGGATGGAAAAACGTGTTGATAGCTAGGCAAAAAATTCGCTATTTAGTTGTTCTAAATGAGAATTTTTTAACGCAGGTAGCGACACGTTTAGCCCCTAAAAATGATTAAGTATTATTGCGGGTTGGTATTAATTCAACCATCTAAAAACTGCGTTTTTAAACGCCTGCAAGCAGCGCGCCTTGTATCTCTCATTGATAAATGATTAGCTATCATTTATCACATCGAAGTCAGTGAGCTTGCCTGTGCGCCTAGTATTTAATACTGCTCGGTAGATCAAGCCCTGACTTTCTATTCTCAGAAACTGAATGGTATCCAAGCACACTTTTATTTAAGTAGATGCTGTATGTACAAGGGGAGTAAGTAGAGATGATGTTTATCGGCATTGATATTAGTAAAGAGAAGATTGATTTATCGTGGTTGAGAGACCAGCTTACAAACAAAATTAAAACAAAAGTCTTTAAAAACAAGCATCAAGACTTTTTAGCAATAGAAAAATGGCTTTTAAATACAACTAAAAGCGCTGCTAGTGAGCTCGTTATCACCCTCGAACCAACGGGTGTTTATCATGAAGCTCTGATGTATTTTTTACACGAGCAAGGCTTTAATATTATTTTAGCGAATCCCGGTAAAGCTAAAAAGTATGCAGACGCTTTAAACATAATTCATAAAACAGACAAATCTGATGCAACGATGCTTGCGCATTACGGCTGTGCTAAGCACGCAGTCGTTAGTTATTGGCAACCTGAAGCGTTAGAAATTAGAGAGCTTAAAGCCCTTATTCGTCGTTTAGATGCGCTTGAGAGTAACCGACAACGAGAAGCTAACCGATTAGAAGCAAGTGAATTCAGCAACGTTTCCGCGCGTGTTTGCCAATCGATAAAAGTGACAATCGCGTTTTTAGATGATGAAATTAAACAGCTTAAATCTGACATTGATAACCACATAGATAATGAACCTGATTTAAAAAGAAACAGGAAACTACTTGAGTCTATCCCTGGCATTGGGCCCGTATTATCGAGAGAGCTGACGTATTTGTTTGCGGCTAAAAAATTTAATAAAGCCAAAGAAGCGGCAGCTTATTGTGGATTAATTCCACGGCACAATGAATCGGGTAAATTAAAAGGGCGAACATCAATCAGTAAACTTGGGCCAGCCAGAATTCGATGCAAACTTTATATGGCAGCCATTGTCGCCGGGCAATGGAATAAAACAATAAAACGACACAAGTTAACGTTAATAAATAATGGTAAAACACCGATGCAAGCTGTGTGTGCAAATATGCGAAAGCTAATTCATATATGTTTTGGTGTAATAAAAAACCAAGAAGCGTTTAAGCTCCAAGAAAGTTAAATACGACCTTGAAGCTTAAAATGAGAGATGGTATCTACAGGTAAATTAAACTGCTGAGTGTAAGTTTTCCACGTAGGCGCTAAGCTTGCTCGCGCGAGAAGCACTTAAGCTAACTACTCTAAAAGCGCAGCGTCTCTAAACCTCTTTGTGTATAACAGCCCTAAAAAGCAATATGCACGCAGAGAAGAAAAGGAGGAGCAAATGAGAAGAGCAAAACCAATGCTGACTCGCGGTGTTTTTCAAGTTAGTTGTCGCATCAAATTAAATTTTATGCCGCCCGCACTTCTTCTTTTTTCTCTGGATTTAAATTTACTTCATTGATCATCGTCCAATCTCGAGACTTTCCTGACCAACGAATTGGATTTTGTAATTTCGCCATCTCATTTACCTGATGACGTTTCGCTAGTATCGCTTCATCTAATCCTAAATGACGCTGGTTTGGCGTGACAAATTTAATACCGCTGTGCAAGTGCTCATCGTTGTACCAATCAACAAATCCGCTAACCCACTTTCTTGCGCTACTCATGCTTTCAAAGGTTTTCTCAGGGTATTCCGGGCGATACTTTAACGTCTTAAATAGCGATTCAGAATAAGGATTATCATTACTCACAGACGGTCGGCTAAATGAAGGAACAATACCTAACTCCTGCAATGTCGCTAATAACGTTGCCCCTTTCATTGGACTACCATTATCCGAGTGCAGCGTGACTTGCTCAGGCTTTACCTGCTCTCGCCTGCAAATATCTACCATTAAATCAGCCGCCAGTGTGCTTAGTTGTATGTCATGAACCTGCCAACCAACTATTTTTCGACTATAAATATCCATCACTAAATATAAGTATAAAAACTGACCTTTAACAGCTGTTGGCAAATACGTGATATCCCATGTATAAATTTCGTTTACACGTGTTGCCCTGAGTGCTTTTGGCTTTTTTATCTTTTTATTTGGTTTAACTTTTTCTCTGTGTGTTAATAATTTATGTGATTTCATAACGCGATAAAACGAGCTCTCTGATGCTATCCACACACCTTTATCCAATAGTTTAGGGACTATCTTGCTGGGTGGTAAATGTCCATATTCTATTGAATTAACAGTCTTAATTATACGCTGTTGCTCTAATTCAGTTAGCCTGTTAGGTGGTCGCTTTATCGTACTTGTTCGCTTATCTGTCATATCATCAGCTTCAATCCAGCGTTGAATTGTTCTTGCCGTTAGACCAAGTAACTCACATGCTTTTTCTTGCCTTGCCCCTGATTTCTGCGCGTCGGTAATGAGCTTTATCAATTCATGACGCTCAGTTGAGCTGGTTAATCGTCCTCGTTGAAACCCCAAAGCGCATCTGCTTTTTTTTTGAGTACGAGTAAGGCGGCTGTTTCTGCTAACGCTTTGTCTTTACGATTAAGCTCTTTTTGAAGCTGCCTAATTTCTTGTTTGAGCTGTTTGCTGTCTGATTTTACGGGCTTCGTTGAAGGCCCTTTAGCAAAATCTTGCTTCCATTGTTTAATATGATGCGGGTAAAGCCCCTTAGCACGGCAATATTCATTAAGAGCTGCTTCATCTAAACTCGCACATTCAATAATGGCGTTAAGCCTTTCTTCTAAGCTCCAGTCATGAGGGCGTTTTTCTGTTGTCATGTGACTACCATTATTTTTAGTTTCAAGTTCATGGTTTTTAGCAAGCGCGATCCATCGTTGCAAGGTTGAATAACCGATGCCTAAATCAAGCGCAATATCTTCTAGGCGAACATCATCACATTGAGATAATGCTTTTTCAACAGCTTGAACTTTAAATTCTTGTGTAAATCGACGTCTCATTTTATCTGCCTCTATTAAAAGTTAGAGGCGACAACTATCCTGACACAGGGGGACAATGAGAAGTAAAAGAGGGGTAAATGAGAAAAGTCAAAACCAGTATTGTTATGTTTTATCACTCACTCTAAAAGCGCTGCGCCTCTTAACCTCTTTGTGAATTAATTAACTAAATATTTTAAAAGCATTAAAAACAAAAAAGCGGTGTTAATTTTAACACCGCTTAATGCGTAATATATTTAGCTTTAGTAAGCTTGGATTACAACATAGGTTTTATAACATCAAACACAGCTTCTATATGGTCGTCTCTGTCGTTTAGTGCCGCTATGTAACGGTATTTTTCGCCGCCTGCGTTTTCGAATATTTCACGGTTTTCACCTTCTAGCTCTTCAAGTGTTTCTAGGCAGTCGGCGCTAAAGGCAGGACTTATAATAGCTACATCGGTAATACCTTCATCAGGTAAGGCTGCAAGGGTTGCGTCGGTATAGGGCTTTAACCACTCTGCTTTACCAAATCGACTTTGAAAAGTACTAATTACTTTGTCTTTATCAAGGCCTAGTTTTTCGACAACTAAACGCGTGGTTTGTAAACATAGGCAATGGTACGGATCGCCGCGCTCTAAAAACAATTTAGGCATACCGTGATACGAAAAAACAATTTTTTGTGGCATACCATTCGCTTCTAAATCCTCACTAATACTATTAGCAAGCGACTCAATGTAACGGGTGTTTTTATGATAGCCATTTATAAAATGTAGTTCTGGCACCCAGCGCCATTTACGCAGTACGCTCGATACAGCATCAAACGTAGAACCCGTAGTTGGGCTAGAATATTGCGGGTACATTGGTAAAATAATTATACGCGTTAAGCCTTTATCACGAAGCTCTTCAAGGCCTGCCTCTATTGAAGGGTTGCCATAACGCATTGCCATTACTACTTCAGTATTGGTATAACCTTGCTCTTTTAATAAGGTATTTAACTTTACACTTTGCTGGCGAGTAATGTGGGTCAGTGGTGAGCCGTTTTCGGTCCATATACTCTCGTATAATTTAGCCGAACGTTTTGGGCGTACCCGTAAAATAATGCCATGTAAAATTATCATCCATACCAAGCGTGGTATTTCTACAATGCGTGGATCTGATAAAAATTCGCGTAAATATGTACGAAGCGCAGCCGCTGTTGGTGCATCAGGGCTACCTAAGTTAGTTAGCAGTATTCCCGTTTTTTGGTTAAAACGCCCATCATGGGGGTTGTCAGTAACCGCAGAAAATCGCGACACAGAGTGCTCCTTCAAGCAAATTCAATAATCTATTTTATGCACATTGTAACGAAAAAAACTGCGGTTTAGATCAATCATTTAGCAGTTTTCACCATTATTCTGAACGGAGTTGGTTTTTTCGATTCTAGCTGTTGGAGTTTTTCTATCGATTTACTGCCAAATACATGACCTTTGGGCAGCAACATTATGCCCGTATGGCTGTGTAGAGCATGGCCCAGTACCATTTGCTCTTTGAGTTCATGGGCGTTACAAATTAGCACTGATCCTGCTGAACTTTTTTGTTCGTGTAGTTTTGCATGGCTTGCTTCAAGTGCACGTACAATTTTAGGATGGTAAAACGATCCACTATAAAGTTTTACACTTTCAAGTGCGTCATCGTGGCGCTGCTTTTCATCACTTGCATTGCTCTGCTCAAACGCATCCCAATAGTCGCGCGCTAAACCTAGCACCATAGCGCCTATTGGTATGTCGTTTCCGGCAAGGCCTTTGGGCATTCCGTTTCCGTTAAAGCGCTCAAACTGATAATAAATAGCATCCGATAAGTCATGTAAATGTATTGCTGGCATTAACATTAATTGTGCAGTACTTGGGTGAGTATAAAAGGTTTTGCGTTGTTGCTCATTTAAGCGGTTAACTGGTTTTTTATAAAGATCAGGATCCATAGCAAGCAAGCCTATTTGCGCCAAGTAACCAGCCATAGGGGCAAGATCAATGCTTTTTTGCGACAAGTTTAAATAAAGTGCTATTTGTGTACAGGTATTTGCAATATTTTGTGCTTTGTTGCCATCTAGGTAAGGGTTTGCGTTAACAAAATTATATAGCAGCTCTACGGTCGATTTATGCTCTTGCTTTTCGCGCTCGTTGGCGTCTTCAAGCTTTTTTAAAACCTGTTTGATTTGTAAGGTGCGTTTTTCTACCCGTTGCTCAAGCGAATTATTAAGCTCTAGCAACTCTTGGTTTTGCGCTTTAACTTGTGCCTCTAATTTTTGATTTTGTTTTTTTAGTGCAAATTTTTCTAGGCTATCTCTAATGCTACGAAGTAATAAATCGTTTTGCCAAGGCTTTTGAATATAACCATTTATTTGGCCCTGGTTAACAGCCGCTAAGGTGGTTTGTATGTCGGCGTAACCGGTTAATAAAATGCGTTGGGTGTCGGGCGCCAGCGCACGTGCTTTTTCTAAAAACTCGGCACCGTTCATTACCGGCATACGCATATCGCTAATAATTAAACCAAACTCATGATTTTTAAAAAGCGTTAGTGCACTTTGCGGGTTATCGCAAACAATAACCGACAGGCCATTTACTTCAAGTAGCCGTGTTAACGTGCGTAGTACTATCTCATCATCATCAATGCAAAGTACATCAACCTGATTTATTGGTGTGCTTGGTGTTACTTGAGTCATTGAGTCGCCTTTAAATTACTTCTGGTTAAATAATAGCTTAAAAAAATATTCTATGGTGTGTTTGTGACTACCTTTTATATTAAGTGGTATTTATATAATGGGGTTATTAGCAATAAGTGGATAATTACTCATACATAAAATTAGGCCTTGGCCACACTAAAGTTGCAAATTTGCATGCAGACGACTAAACGTTAAGTATAAAGTTATCTATATGGATGAAGGGAATGGATGGATCAGATGGTAATTTTGAACGTGCTTTTTTAAACGAACAAAAGCTGCGCTTAGCTGCAGAGCAATTACTCAAAGATAAAAGTAGCGTTTTAGTTGCCATAAATAATGAACTACAAAAAAAAGTAGCCGACTTAGAACACCAACAAATGCTGTTTGTGCAAACAGAAAAAATGGCAACCTTAGGTACACTGAGCGCAGGCGTTGCCCACGAAATAAATACCCCACTTGCCTATGCAATGAGTAACGTAGAGAGCCTACAAAACGCAAGCCCTTTACTTGTAGCGCTGCTAAAACTTAACGAACAATATTTAAATAACGAAATTAAAGAGAGCCGTTTTAAACACGAAATCGACATACTCAATTTACAGTATCCGTATGCGTGGATTTATAACAATTTGCAGGGGCAAATTAACGACAGCGTTGAAGGACTTAAACGTATAAAACAAATAGTGCATGACTTATTAAACTTTGCCCACCCCACCTCTTCTCAAGATAAACAATTAGCCGATGTAACAACGGGTGCTAATAATGCTTTAAGGTTATTGAGTAGCAAACTTAAATTATGCGAAATAAAAACGCGGTTTGAACCCCTACCACTCATTTGGTGCAATTTATCGTCAATTAATCAGATTTTTGTAAACCTTTTAATGAATGCTTGGCAAGCTTGCGAGTTAGATTTAGAAAAAGGCTGCATTATCGAAGTGAATATTTTTGAACTAAACACAAATATTTGTATTGAAATAAAAGATAACGGTTGTGGAATGAATGAAGACACAATAGCGCATATGTTTGATCCTTTTTACACAACAAAAGAAGTCGGAAAAGGCACCGGTATGGGTATGACACTTGTATACGCTATGGTGAGCGATCACGGTGGAAAAATAGAAGTTAACAGTACATTAGGCACAGGTACGACCATTCGCTGCCTATTACCTTTAAAAGTGTAAAATAACGAGCAAAACCACATTGTAAATAAAGCGTTAAACGCTCTGCCTTTTGATGTTTAACCCTTTCTTAGCACGTATTTTAACCAATTTGATATGGTTTTTTCTTATCTTGAAGTTTATTTGCATACTTAGACCAAATATTTCGTTTTTTTCATTTCTTTTTGCTTGCATATGTTGCTAGGATGTTTACAAAAGGTTATGAGCATCATAACCACACACATATTATTAAGAATATAAAAAAACAGGGTCGTCACTATGTCAACATACCGTTTAAACACACTTGCTGTAGCCGTTGCTTTCGCGTTTAGCGCACCAAGCATTGTTAACGCTGAAGAAGCACCAGTGCAAGCTGCTAAAAACATAGAGCAAATATCTGTATTAGGATCGCGTGTATCTAACCGTACCTCTACAGAGTCTTCTTCTCCTATTGATTTAATTGACGCGGATGATTTAACTAAAGGTGGTTTTACCGAATTAGGCCAAAGCCTTCAAGCGACAGCGCCTTCATTTAACTTTTCGCGTACACAAGTATCAGACGGTTCTGATTTATTTAGACCAGCAACACTTCGCGGCTTACAACCAGATCAAACTCTTGTATTAGTAAATGGTAAACGTCGTCATAACCAATCAATTTTTGGCCTTAACGGTACAGTAGGCGCAGGCGCTGCGGGTACCGATATGAATGCCATTCCGCTAACAGCGCTTAAAGGCGTTGAAGTATTGCGCGATGGCGCAGCGGCGCAGTATGGCTCTGACGCGATTGCAGGTGTTATTAATTTATCTCTTAATAACTCAACCGGTATTACAACGGGTTTTGTACAATACGGCGGCACAAGTGAAGGTGACGGCGACACTATTTCAGCAGGTTTAAACCGTGGTTTTGAATTAGGTAACGAAGGCGGCTTTATTAACCTATCGCTTGAGTACCGTGATGCCGACGGCACTAATCGTGCAGAGCGCGATACGGGGGGGTCGCTTAATGTTGAACCAGGTACGCTAAGTGAAGATGTACGCTGGGGCCAAGGTAACTCAGAAAGTGAATTTACGTCGTTATTTTACAACATGGCATTACCAATGGGCGATGGCGAGCTTTACTCGTTTGGTGGCTACTCTGAGCGCACGGCGCTGGGTAATGGTTTTTACCGTAACTTTAACGAAGCCTCTAAAAACGTAACCCAAGTATACAGCGATGGTTTTTTACCGCGCATATATAACGAAGCACAAGATATTTCAGTCGCGCTTGGGTTTAAAGGCGATATAAATACAGATTGGACTTACGATGTATCGGCCGTTTATGGTGAAAACCAATACGATTTTACATCACGCAATACATTAAATGCTTCTTACGCGGCTGAGTATTTATTTAATAACCCAGATGCAAGCGATGCCGACATTGCAGCAAACTCAGGGCCTACTGGCGGTTACTCAGGTGGTTTTAGATTCGATCAAACAACGGTTAACCTTGATGTAAACGGTATTGTAGATATTGGCCGTAGTGAACCTTTATATGTAACAGTAGGCGCCGAATACCGTAAAGAAAACTACGAAATAGTGCCTGGCGATGAAGCATCATACGCGTGTGGACTAGCAAATATGGATACCTCGTACCCATCAGTAAACGATCCGGATCAATTTGCACAGTGTGGTTTTCAGGCTTATAACGGCCTACGCCCTGAAGCGGCTAACGACAGCGACCGTAACAGCTACGCAGTTTATGTAGACGTAGAAACTATGATCACCGACGCATGGAACGTAAGTGGTGCGCTACGTTATGAAGATTTCTCAGATGCTGGGGATGATTTAATTGGTAAATTAGCAACACGTTATGAATTTTCAGATGACTTTGCAGTACGTGGTGCACTATCTACTGGTTTTAGAGCGCCATCACTTCAACAAAGTGGTTATACAGCCTTTACAACTAACTTAGGCTCAGATGGCACGTTAACGCAGTCGTTCACGGCAAACACTGGGACCGCTTTCCCAAGTGCGCTAGGCGTAGATAGCTTAGAGCTTGAAACATCAACAAACTACAGTGCAGGTTTTGTTTACGATGTAACAAGCGAGCTTTCGTTAACGGTTGATTTTTACCGTGTAGAAATTGAAGACCGTATTACACTTGGCAGCTTACTTTCGGTTGACGATGTATCGTTTAGCTCAGAAGCGGTTGCAGCGCTACAAGCAACGGGTGCAGTGCAAGCTAACTACTTCTCAAACTCGGTTGATTCTACTACGCAAGGTGTTGATATTATTGCATCGTACCGCACTGAAGTTGAAGGCGGTAATTTAGGAGTAACCTTTGCAGGTAACCTAAACGATACTAAAATTGACAGCGTAAATGCAGAAAACGGTATTCCTGAAGCGGTTGCTTTTGACGATTTACAACGCAGCTTTTTTACCGACGGACAACCAAGTGAACGTGCAACGCTTACGTTTGACTACGAACGCGATGCCTACACATCAACCATTCGCTTTAACTACTTTGGCGAAACAGATGTAAAATACTTTGGTAACGACCATATTTCATTACCAGGTGAGCTTTCGCCTACGGGTTCATTTAAACCAACAAGTACGGTTGAGTCTGCTGTGTTAGTTGATTTAAATGTTAGTTACCAAATTAATGACATGTTTGCGCTTTCGGTGGGTGCCGATAACGTATTTGACGAAACACCAGATGAATTAGGCGACGACGAAGTACTTAACTTTATCACCAACGGCGCATTTAAATACCCAGTACGTGCATTGCCATACGGTTTTGACGGCAGAACGTATTACGCAAAAGTAAGCTTTAGTTTTTAATTTATAAAGTAAACTAAGTAATTATAAGCGCAGTTATTAACTGCGCTTTTTTATGCTTTTTTATTATTAAAAAACTACCAAATGGATGTTAAAAATACTTGCGCGGTTGAAAATTAAGCCTACAATCGCCATCTCTTAAATAGGCCAATATAAAAGCCTCTTTATTATTTAACTTAAAATAACATTGGGACCTGTTTATCTTTCGAGGTTAAATTTGCAGCAGTATGTTTGGTATTTAGGCAAGGCAGAGCCTGTGTAGTGTGGTTATTCCCCATAAATAGGCGATAACGAAGCAAAAATGCCAAACATGCGCTGCCCGAAGGGTTCTGCCCAGGGGCTATTTACTCTTTGTTGCTCGGTTTTTACTTAGCCCACTAGGTTACAAACCTCGCGCCGCGATTAAACAGCCCCTAGATTGAACAAATTTTAATCCTGAAAGGTCAACAGGCCCTAGTTGATAGGAAATATATGACTAAAAAATCTAAAACAAAAACCGCAAACACCAGCGCGGTAGACACAGGACGAGGCGTTATAAACCACAATGCACTAGCAGCGTTGGTAACCTCTAAATTATTTAAACCACAAGTAGTTAAAGCTAAAAAAGGCAAAGGCTCGTTTAAACGCAACAACAAGCATTCAGGACAAGAGTCCTATTTAATCGCGGCTTAAATAGCACCGATCAAATAGGGCTTTTGAATATAGTAAGCGAGGTTTTATACCTCGCTTTTACTTTAAAGCATTTAAGCCACGTTACATGAGCGCGAAGTAAATTCGCACCTACGGGTTTGGTGTTTGCACGATGTAGGTGAGGTTTTATACCTCGCTTTTACTTTAAAGCATACAAGCCCCGTTACATAAGCGCGAAATAAATTCGCACCTACGGGTTCGGTGTTTACACGGTGTAGGTGAGGTTTTATACCTCGCTTTCACTTTTAGTTCTTTATTATTTTAACTCCCAAGCAATCCTCTAAAAGCGCAGCGACTCTAAACCTCTTTGTGAATAACAGCCCTTAAAAATATGAATGCACAAAGAGAAGAAAAAGAGGAGTAAATGAGCAGACAAAGTCCATTTGTTTAAGTTATATGATATTTCACCACCGAGCTCACCTAGGCGCTGTGCGCTACACAAAGAAAACACGAGTAATGGTTAGTCACTGGTCCTTGTTTTCTCCTTCATTTCTCGGTGATGATTAAGTTACTTGTTTACTTATGCATCCAACTAAATGTAAAAGCGGTGTTTTTAAACGCCAGCAAGCTGCGCGTCTACAGGTGCTTATACTCAGGTTAGAGTATGATCTGTAGAAAGTGATTTGTTTACTAATGCATCCGACTAAATGTAAAAGCGGTGCTTTTAAACGCCAGCAAGCTGCGCGTCTACAGGTGTTTTCACTCACGTTAGAAGTGTAGTTTTTAACCTTTAAAACTATTATTTTTAACTGTTTGTGATGGGTTTTCACGATGTAGGTGAGGTTTTATACCTCGCTTTCATTTTTAGTTCTTTATTTTTTTAACTTCCAAGCTGTCCTCTAAAAGCGCAGCGCCTCTAAACCTCTTTGTGAATAACAGCCCTTAAAATATGAACGCACAAAGAGAAGAAAAAGAGGAGTAAATGAGCAGACAAAGTCCATTTGTTTAAGTTATATGATATTTCACCACTGAGGCGCTGTGCGCTGCACAAAGAAAGCACGAGTAATGGTTAGTCACTGCTCCTTGTTTTCTCCTTTACTTCTCGGTGGTGATTTAATTACTTGTTTACTAATGCATCCGACTAAATGTAAAAGCGATGCTTTTAAACGCCAGCAAGCTGCGCGTCTACAGGTGCTTATACTCAAGTTAGAGTATGGTCTGTAGAAGGTAACTTGTTTACTAATGCATCCGACAAAATGTAAAAGCGGTGCTTTTAAACGCCAGCAAGCTGCGCGTCTACAAGTGTTTATACTCAAGTTAGAAGTGTAGTTTTTAACCTTTAAAACTATTATTTTTAACTGTCTGTGATGGGTTTTCACCAAATAGTTGCGTGTAATCTTTAGCAAATTGTCCCGCATGCCAAAATCCCCAATTGGCTGCTATTACTGAAATGGGCTTATCTTGGTTTGGTTTTTTTAGTTCCCGCCTTACATTATTTAAGCGGGTTAAACGTAAAAACCGCAAAGGGTTAATTCCTAAAATACTCTCAAAGCTATACTGAAGTGTGCGCCTACTTACAAAGGAAAGCTCGCACAGCTCAGTTATGGTTATTGGGTTTTGTGGATTTGTGGCCACGTAATCTTTTACCTTATCTACTACGGCTTTTCGGTGTTTATAACTTGGTGCAATATTTTGCTGCGGATTGTCTGCTTGTAATAAGTGTAGTGCCAACATGTTTAGCATATCTTGCTGTGATTCGGTTCTAAGTCCAAAGCCCTTGCCTATAACCATGCTATTAATTATTTGTCTTGCCGTTTGCAAAGATGAGTTGCTCACCGATAAACGAGCTGATTGTGCAGATGCCAGGTTTTTCAATGTTACGCCTTGAAGCTGCGCCATATATTCAATTGAGTTCCAATCGATTACCAAACCATAAATATTAAATTGCTCAGGGGTTATCAACTCAAAGTCGTTATCACTTGTACGGCACATAAATTGATTACTTGCCACACTTAAACCATTAATTTTACTTTGCTGTGACTGACAAGGAATGCCAAGCCAAACCGAATTAGGGGCTATGTTACATTGCTGACGAAGCGCTCGCTCAGTGTATTCTTTAAACACATGAATATTGGCGTAATCCGTTTCTTCAATACAACCATAAAAGCTGCCGTCGCTCATTTGATCGTATTTTTGCTGCCATTGAGTAAGGCTATGCGCTTGCTCGTCTATATCGTGTGTTTGCACCTTGCTCTTTAGTGGTGCGTTAAAGCTACTTTGCTGCGCCATATCGGGGATGCTCTTTTTCGTTACACTTTCATTATGCTTAAGTTAACACCGCTTTGCGTGTGTAACCAATTGAATTGGATTAATAAATAATCTTTTGCCGAAATTCGATAGTTACTTGGTACAAAATAAGCTGTCTTGTAACTATTCAATATTGATTTATAGCTAAAGATGCAGCAAAACCTATACCAAGGTTGATCATATTAGTTATGTGGAGTAAATCATGGGGCAAGCGTACAGTTACACTTTAGGTACACATACTTATAAATTCAAGAACTTAGCCCAGTTAATGGCTAAAGCTACACCGCAGCGTTCGGGTGATCGCTTAGCGGGCGTAATTGCACAATCAGCACAAGAACGTGCTGTGGCACAAATGACATTGGCCGATGTACCTCTTAAAACATTTTTAAATGAGGTACTTATTCCCTACGAAGATGACGAAATTACACGCTTAATTATTGACGAGCACGATGCAAATGCCTTTATGGCTATTGCACATTTAACCGTAGGCGATTTTCGTAATTGGCTTTTAAGTGACTTTGCAACACCTGCTGTACTTGCAAGTATAAGGCAAGGTATTACGCCCGAAATGGCTGCTGCTGTTAGCAAAATAATGCGCAATCAAGATCTCATATTAATTGCTAAAAAGTGCCATGTTACGAGTGCTTTTAGAAATACTATTGGCCTCCCCGGGCATTTATCTACACGTTTACAACCAAATCACCCAACTGACGATATTAATGGTATTGCTGCGTGCATGCTTGATGGTTTGCTATACGGTAATGGCGATGCAGTAATAGGTATAAACCCTGCAACCGATAACGTTGCCCAAGCCATTAAATTAATGACGTTAATGGATGATGTTATTCAAAAGTACGCCATACCAACCCAAAGTTGCGTGCTCACCCATGTTACTAACACCATTGAATGTATAGAAGCTGGCGCACCGGTTGATTTGGTATTTCAGTCGATTGGTGGCACAGAGGCTACTAATTCAAGTTTTGGTTTTAATTTAAATACCTTAGCTGAAGCGCAAGATGCGGCTTTGAGTTTAAAGCGTGGCACTGTTGGCAATAATGTGATGTATTTTGAAACTGGGCAAGGCAGTTCGCTTTCAGCAAATGCGCATCATGAGCTTGATCAGCAAACGTGTGAAGCTCGCGCTTATGCAGTTGCGCGTAAGTTTAACCCGTTACTGGTAAATACCGTGGTGGGGTTTATTGGCCCTGAATATTTGTTTGATGGAAAAGAAATTACCCGAGCAGGACTTGAGGATCATTTTTGCGCTAAGTTACTAGGCATACCGATGGGATGCGATGTGTGTTACACCAATCATGCAGAGGCTGATCAAAACGATATGGATAACTTGCTTACGCTATTAGGTGTTGCTGGTTGCTCGTTTGTAATGGGAATACCTGGCTCTGACGATATTATGCTTAATTACCAAACTACGTCGTTTCATGATGCATTATATGTTCGCCGTGTACTTGGCTCTAGACCTGCCCCTGAGTTTGAAGCATGGCTAAGCAAAATGAAAATAATGCAAAGCACTACCGATATTACACTTTCAGATACCTTGCCTCCCGCTTTTGCTAAACCTCTGGGTGCAATTACTGGAGGTGGCTCATGAAATCACGTTCAAAACAGAGCACTCCTTTAGATGACTCAGTAAACGAGCATAAAAATAACGGTAATGTAGTGCATAACCCTTGGAGTGATTTACGCCGTTTTACCGACGCCCGTATTGGGCTTGGTCGTGCGGGTATAAGTTTGCCAACCTCAGAAATGCTGGCTTTTCAGCTATCTCATGCACAAGCGCGCGATGCAGTGAGTTTTCCGCTTGATATTAACGAAATGACTGAGCAACTAGGCAGTATTAGCGTATTAAAAGAGGTTGCCCCTCCCCTGCATTTACAAAGCCAAGCAGTTGACAGGGTTACTTACCTTCAGCGACCCGATTTAGGCCGCAAGCTTGATGAAAATGGTAGGCAAATACTTCTCAGCTATATGAATAAACAAAAGCACACTACACAGGCTAAATACGATTTAGCGATTGTAGTGGTTGATGGACTCTCCTCGTTGGCGGTACAAAAAAATGCATGCCCATTTATAACAGAGCTATTAGCGCACCTTACAACAGACAAGCAATTTAAAATTGCCCCCATTACTTTGGTTGAGCAAGGGCGAGTAGCTATTGGCGACGATATAGGTGAGTTGCTAAATGCGCAGGTGGTTATGGTGTTAATAGGAGAGCGCCCAGGACTTAGTTCGCCAGATAGCCTTGGCTTGTATTTAACATGGGAGCCTAAAATAGGACTTAACGATGCATGTCGTAATTGCATATCAAATATTCGCCCAGCAGGCCTACCTTATACAGAAGCGGCTAGGCGTGCGCTGTACTTATTACGTGAAGCTAAAAAACTAAAACTAACTGGGGTTAATTTAAAAGACCGTACACAAGATGATGTAATTGAGCATCAGGTTTCAACCACTAACTTTTTAATTGCTGAGTAATTTTAATTAAAAACACGTGAAATAAAACAATAAAAACTAAACATCAACGGAGAAGGGTTATGTCTACTAATAATACAGAGTACCTTGCTAAAAGACAGTTAAAACGGGGTACTGCGGGGTGGTTATTACTCGCAGGTTTGGGTGTGTCGTATGTAATATCGGGTGACTTTGCAGGTTGGAACTTTGGTATTGCCGAAGCGGGTTGGGGTGGCTTTGCCATTGCTGCAGTGTTAATGGCAGTTATGTATTTGGCGCTGGTATTGTCGCTTGCTGAAATGTCAGCTGCAATACCTGCAGCAGGCGGTGGTTATAGTTTTGCGCGCCAAGCTATGGGACCAGCAGGAGGCTATTTAACCGGGCTTGCGGTATTAATTGAATACGCTTTAGCGCCCGCTGCTATTGTTATTTTTATAGGCTCTGCAGTTGAAGCCCTCACTGGGTTTAATGGACCATGGGTATATGCATTATTTTACTTACTATTTGTGGGAATTCATTTAGCAGGCGTAGGAGAAGCACTTAAAGTAATGATGGTAATAAGTGGTTTAGCAGTATTAGCTATTATTGCAACGGCTTTTGTTTTAATTACAAATTTTGATGCATCACGCTTATTTGACGTCCCCGTAACTGATGCAGTGGGAGCCAGTGAGTTTTTACCTTTAGGTTGGTACGGGGTTTGGGCTGCATTACCGTTTGCCATGTGGTTATTTTTAGCGGTAGAAGGTGTACCGCTTGCTGCAGAAGAGGCAAAAGATCCCGCTAAAGATGTGCCAAAAGGCATTATTGGTGCAATGATCTTTTTGTTATTTACTGCTTTTTTAGTTGTTGTTTTAGTGCCTGGCGCTGGCGGTGCTGCTGCAATGGGCGCAAGTGCTGTACCTTTGGTTGATGCATTAAATGCATCGGGTAGTGAGGGCTTAGCAACTGTAGTAAATATATTAGGGCTTGCGGGTTTAGTTGCTTCGTTTTTCTCTATTATTTATGGTTATAGTCGCTTAGTGTTTGCTTTATCTAGAGCCGGATATTTATCGCGTTCGTTGTCGATTACGACTAATCGCAAAGTGCCAGCACGTGCGTTGATTGTACCTGCCGTATTTGGTTTTTTAGTATCACTTAGTGGCGAGGGTGATTTAATACTTGCAATGGCTGTAGTAGGTGCAACGGTATCGTATGCATTAATGGCACTGAGCCATATTTTGCTACGCGTTAAACAACCTGATTTACCTCGTCCGTATAAAACCCCTGGTGGTGTAATAACTTCAAGTATTGCTTTAGTGCTTTCGCTTATAGCATTAACCGGTGTGTATGCGTTCGACCCTCGTGCATTTTTATACACTATGATGCTGTTTATTGTGGGCGCCGTATATTACTTTGGCTACAGCTCCAAACACTTAGTTGCTAAAAGCGCTGATGAAGAGTTTGCAATGTTGGCAGATGCAGAATCTGATTTAGAAATGGCTAAGTAAATATTAATAGTTATTATAAGTGAGGCTAGCCCTCACTTATATTTTTATACAAGCAACACGGTGTAAAAATAGTGCCTGCATGTAAACATCAAGCCCCTTCTCTACTTTATTAATACCATTTAAAGCTAAAACTTTATGCTGCCGCGTAGTGCTTTGTTTTGCCCATGTTTGGTTTTTTTGTCCATGCGCTTTCGCTGTGAATTACGGCTGGGCTTGGTGGCTCGACGCGCTTTATTAACTACCGTAGCACTAAGAATTAAATCCTTTAAACGCTTAAGGGCATCTTCTCGATTTAGCTCTTGGGTACGGTGGCTTTGCGCTTTAATGATTAAGACGCCGTCTTTGGTAATTCTTGTATCATTTAAGGCAAGTAAGCGTTCTTTGTAGAAGTCAGGTAATTTAGAGCGGTTAATGTCAAAACGTAAATGAATTGCACTTGCGACTTTATTAACATTTTGACCACCGGCACCTTGCGAACGAATAGCTGTGAGCTCTAGTTCCCATTCATCGATAGTGACAGTATTTGAAATTGTTAACATTGTGTTCAGCTCTATTTGTCAAAAATACATTATATCATCAGTACATTAGCTTGTGGTGAATCAACTAAATTCTTAGAACTTAAATAAATTCTCATAAATTGTACTATAAATCAGCCAATATTTTATTTTGTGTTGGCAAGTGTTGCTTATTAGTTTCTAATTGGCACTACTTTAATACTAGGAAATGCTCAATGAAAAAAATACTTGTATCACTTAGCTTATTAGCGATGAGTTTCTCAAGCCTTGCAGAGGATATTAACGAAGGTCAACTTCAAAGCTATATGAAAGCACTGCCAGCTGTAACGAGCTGGGCAAGCAGCCAAGAGTCGTTAAAAGACTTAGATTTAGCAAGTATGCTAGGTGGTTCTGCAGATCAAAGTGTTGGCGAACAAAGCTCTTTAGCTAACAGTGCATTAAGCATGATTAAAGAACAAGACCTATACAAAAGCTTTGCGAGTGTGACAAACCGTTACGGTTTTACGCCAGAGCAGCTAGTAACTGTAGGTTCTGAAGTATCAATGGCTTATATCGAAAATCTTAAGTCGGGCCTTTCGGCTGATAATCAAGAAACTGCTAATAAAGTAATGGCCGGTTTTCAAAGTATGAAAAGTGCTAAAGATAAAGGCGCTAGCTCATTAATGGGTTCGTTTGGTAAATCATCAAGCGCAGCTGAGGAGTCTACAGAATCTTTAGTAAGCGAAAACAACCTTGAACTTGTGAGCGAATATATGCCACAACTACAAAAGCTTTTTGCACTTTTATAAGTTTTATTGCTTTAAAAAAAGCGGGCTTATCTAGCCGTGAAATTAAAACGCATAAAAAATGGGGGAGTATTCAATACTCCCCCGTTTTTATTTAGCGTACAGATTATTTAAGATCGAACCTGTCTGCGTTCATTACTTTTACCCATGCATTTACAAAGTCATGTACAAAACGTTCTTTATTATCGTCTTGTGCATAAAACTCACTTAGCGCACGTAAAATAGAGTTTGAACCAAACACTAAATCTACGCGTGTGGCAGTCCATTTAATGGTGCCTGTTTTGCGCTCAACAATATTATATATACCTGGCTCTAGTGGCTTCCAGTTGTTGGCCATGTCGGTTAGGTTTACAAAAAAGTCGGTAGATAGCGTGCCTACATTATCGGTAAATACACCATGTTTAGTGCCTGCGTAGTTTGTGCCTAGTACACGCATGCCGCCCATAAGTGCAGTCATTTCTGGTGCTGTTAAGCCCATTAATTGGCTGCGCTCTAGTAATAACTCTTCGGCTGATACTGCGTAATCTTTTTTCAGCCAGTTTCTAAAGCCATCGTGAATTGGTTCTAGTACATCAAACGATTCTGCATCAGTCATTTCGTCTGTTGCGTCTCCTCGTCCTGGTGCAAATGGTACTGTTACATTAACACCGGCTTGTTTTGCAGCTTGCTCTACAGCCGCTGTGCCACCTAATACGATTAAATCGGCCATGCTTACTGGTTTAGATAAACCCGCTTGTACTTTTTCAAGGGCACCAAGCACACTTGCTAAGCGCTCTGGTTCATTACCTTGCCAATCTTTTTGTGGTGCTAGACGAATACGTGCGCCATTTGCGCCACCGCGTTTATCAGAACCACGATACGTACGCGCACTATCCCACGCTGTATTTATTAAATCACTTGCGCTTACACCGCAATCAAGTAGCTGTGCTTTTAAGCTTGTGATTTCATCGTCTGATAATGT
Organism: Pseudoalteromonas sp. HL-AS1; assembly: GCF_031198785.1. Taxonomy (NCBI): domain Bacteria; kingdom Pseudomonadati; phylum Pseudomonadota; class Gammaproteobacteria; order Alteromonadales; family Pseudoalteromonadaceae; genus Pseudoalteromonas; species Pseudoalteromonas sp. HL-AS1. The sequence goes on along the minus strand of NZ_CP133570.1, from coordinate 328,061 downwards.
GTAATCAACTGCTGGAATTGGATCTTGCCAAATTAGGCCTTCGCTTGGTACATCTTTACCTAAGTAACATGCTTTAGGACCTAAATCGCGGTGAGTTAGCTTAAACCATGCGCGTGCAAATACATCAGAGAAGTATTCAAAGTCGTTATAAAAACGCTCAATAATTTTACGGTACGCAGGGTCCACTTTCATGGCCATATCGGCATCGGTCATCATTGGGTTTAAACGAATTGATGAATCTTCTACATCTACTGGTTTGTCTTCTTCTTTAATATTTACAGGTTCCCACTGATGAGCGCCAGCTGGGCTTTTTGTTAATTCCCATTCGTAATTTAAAAGTAAATGGCAGTATCCGTTATCCCATGTTGTTGGGTGTGTGGTCCATGCGCCTTCAAGGCCTGAAGTTACAGTATGACGACCAAAGCCGCCTTCTTTGGTACTGTTCCAACCTAAACCTTGCTCGTGTACGTCTGCAGCTTCTGGCTCTGGGCCTAAATGCTCTGCTTTACCATTACCATGAGTTTTACCCACTGTATGGCCGCCCACTGTTAATGCTGCTGTTTCTTCGTCATCCATTGCCATGCGAGCAAATGTTTCACGTACATGAGCCGCTGTTTTAAGAGGATCTGGTATACCATTAACACCTTCAGGATTAACGTAAATTAGGCCCATTTGTACTGCGGCTAATGGATTTTCCATTGTGTCTGGTTTTTCTACATTGTCGTAGCGCTCATCACTTGGTGCTAACCATTCTTTTTCAGCTCCCCAGTAAATATCTTTTTCTGGATGCCAAATGTCTTCACGGCCGCCCGCAAAGCCATAAATTTTTAGGCCCATTGATTCGTATGCCATGTTACCTGCAAGAATAAATAAATCGGCCCATGAGAGTTTGTTACCGTATTTTTTCTTAAGTGGCCATAAAAGTCTGCGTGCTTTATCTAAGCTTGCGTTATCTGGCCATGAATTTAAAGGCGAGAAACGTTGGTTACCCGTACTTGCGCCACCACGACCATCAGATAAACGGTACGTACCCGCTGAGTGCCATGCCATACGAATCATTAAACCACCGTAATGACCCCAATCGGCAGGCCACCAATCTTGGCTGTCGGTCATAAAGGTTTTTAAGTCGGCTTTAACTTCGTCTAAATCTAGAGATTCAAATGCTTCTGCGTAGTTAAAATTAGTACCATATGGATTTGATTTAGTATCGTGTTGATGAAGAATGTCTAAGTTGAGTGTGTTTGGCCACCAATCGGTGTTTACTTTAGAAACAACTGAATTACTACCGTGCATAACAGGGCATTTACCCGCTGTTGGCTTGCTCATTGTGAAATCCTTAAAATAGAAAAGTAAAATACTTAATCAATCAGTATTATTGCTTATGTGTTTATAACTTTTAAAAAGTAACGGTTATTTTTATTTAATAGGCTTACTTTTTACTCAGCGTGCCTACCCAAGTGCTTACGTATCCTTAATATAGGCGTATAAATTATGCTAAGCCAGCCTCAACATACTATTTAAAACGATTGCTCCAATTTATATTTTTGATTGCCCTTACGTTAATGATGTATTTAACAATAGGCTTAAAGTCGCGTTTAAAATAATAGTAAAAAAGTCAGATGGCGCTCATATAAAGCATTACGCAAAATAAAAATTTAAATATCGGTGAATTAACCTTAATCTTTTTACTAGACCTGTGATCGAATTGAAAAATTTCGGCGTAATGGTATGTGAAGGGTTTGAAAGTGGCTTTAGTTTACTAAAGCGCACATTGGAATACCCCCCTTCACCATGAAATTGTAGTTAGATAGTTATAATGATAAAGGTGCATTACTTAAGCCCAATGCACCTTTCTTTATTTTTAACTAATTGAATTAAGTTAAGTAATTGTTCAGATAAATTCAGTTAGTATGAAGTTGTTCTCCTGTGAACCCTTACGACATATTGTTGTTTTAAGCAGTTTTTGCCAGCTCTCCTTGAGCTGGCTTTTTTTTGCCTATTTTTACTCAAATTACCTGAGCATGGGTAATATGCTCACGCTTTACCCTATTATTGCTAAGCTCACTAGGCTAAAAAAAATTTACAACTATTGCTCCTATCTAAATTAGGTCAATTTTAATCCACAAAGAACAACACGCCCTAGTGCCATTAAGCCCTGCATGCTAAAGTTATTACAGTAATTAATTTAATTAGGCGTACCAATGCGTTATTACCTATCTGTACTTTTTGTTTGTTTAACTTTGTTTTCGGGCATAGTGAACTCTGCTGAAAAGCAACCAGCTTCACCTACAGCACAACAAGAGCAACAAGCTCTTCAACAACTCAAAGAGCCTATGTATAAGCCGCTAATGGAGCGTTACATATTAGATGAGCTAAAAGCAGTTAGGCAAGATCAGCAAAAGCTTCGTGAAGATGTAACTAAGCAGGTTACTCATGCGCAACTTGATACTGCAGATCGCGCATTAACGTACACTACAGATACCATTAATAATGTGTTTTTTATAATTACCGCTACGGCGTCGATTTTAGTTTTAGTGGGTTGGAACTCGTTGCGCGATGTTAAAAATAAAGTAGAAGATATTGTAAATACGCGTGTGAGTGTAATTACAGACGAGTATGAAGACCGATTAAAAATTCTTGAAGAAAAACTACGCGTTCGCTCAGAAGAAATACTCAGCAACCAAGAACGCATATCGGTGACTAACGAAGTTCATTCGTTGTGGATGCGCGCAAACTTAGAAAGTGATTTTGCAAATAAAATTGAAATTTTTGATGAAATACTCAATCGCAAACCAGAAGATGTGGAAGCCATTGCTTATAAAGCCGATGCACTACTAGAAATTAATGAAACAGCACAAGCCATTGAGCTGTGTAACCAAGCAATTGATATAGATAGTGACTATGGTTATGCCTATTGGCAACGAGCCTGTGCTTATGCATTAACACATAAGCATGCTGATGCATTAGCCGATATTAAAATGGCACTTGAATACTCTCCAAACTTACGTAATGAATTATTACATGAGAGCGCTTTTGCAAGCCTGCATGACAACGACAGCTTTAATACGATAGTGGCTGGTGAAGTTGTTTAAGCACTCAGAATTTGGCCTGTTTGATTAGGCGCAACATCATAAAAAAGGGCCTTGGCCCTTTTTTTGTTTTTAATGGTAAAGTTTGTTGTGTAATTAGAAGCTTAACTGCGCTCTACAAACTCAGCTCTAGCGTAGAGCTAAGATCAAAAATGATTAATTCACAAAGAGGTTTAGAGACGCTGCGCTTTTAGAGAAGAGCTTAGAAGTTAAAATAATAAAAACAATCAGAAACTGTGCTTCTAACATGAGCAACAAGTCATACTCTCTAAACTTGGTATAAACACAGCTATTCGCGCAGGTTACAAGCTTTTAAAGCAACGCTTGTACTTTTATAATGCCGAGCCCCCTGTGTCAGGATAGTTGTCGCCTCTAACTTTTAATAGAGGCAGATAAAATGAGACGTCGATTTACACAAGAATTTAAAGTTCAAGCTGTTGAAAAAGCATTATCTCAATGTGATGATGTTCGCCTAGAAGATATTGCGCTTGATTTAGGCATCGGTTATTCAACCTTGCAACGATGGATCGCGCTTGCTAAAAACCATGAACTTGAAACTAAAAATAATGGTAGTCACATGACAACAGAAAAACGCCCTCATGACTGGAGCTTAGAAGAAAGGCTTAACGCCATTATTGAATGTGCGAGTTTAGATGAAGCAGCTCTTAATGAATATTGCCGCGCTAAGGGGCTTTACCCGCATCATATTAAACAATGGAAGCAAGATTTTGCTAAAGGGCCCTCAACGAAGCCCGTAAAATCAGACAGTAAACAGCTCAAACAAGAAATTAAGCAGCTTCAAAAAGAGCTTAATCGTAAAGACAAAGCGTTAGCAGAAACAGCCGCCTTACTTGTACTCAAAAAAAAAGCCGATGCGCTCTGGGGTTTCAACGAGGACGATTAACCAGCTCAACTGAGCGTCATGAATTGATAAAGCTCATTACCGACGCGCAGAAATCAGGGGCAAGGCAAGAGAAAGCATGTGAGTTACTTGGTCTAACGGCAAGAACAATTCAACGCTGGATTGAAGCTGATGATATGACAGATAAGCGAACAAGTACGATAAAGCGACCACCAAACAGGCTAACTGAATTAGAGCAACAGCGTATAATTAAGACTGTTAATTCAATAGGATATGGGCATTTACCACCCAGCAAGATAGTCCCTAAACTATTGGGTAAAGGTGTGTGGATAGCATCAGAAAGCTCGTTTTATCGCGTTATGAAATCACATGAATTATTAACACACAGAGAAAAAGTTAAACCAAATAAAAAGATAAAAAAGCCAAAAGCGCTCAAGGCAATACGTGTAAACGAAATTTATACATGGGATATCACGTATTTGCCAACAGCTGTTAAAGGTCAGTTTTTATACTTATATTTAGTGATGGATATTTATAGTCGAAAAATAGTTGGTTGGCAGGTTCATGACACACAACTAAGCACACTGGCGGCTGATTTAATGGTAGATATTTGCAGGCGAGAGCAGGTAAAGCCTGAGCAAGTCACGTTGCACTCGGATAATGGCAGTCCAATGAAAGGGGCAACGTTATTAGCGACATTGCAGGAGTTAGGTATTGTTCCTTCATTTAGCCGACCGTCTGTGAGTAATGATAACCCTTATTCTGAATCGTTATTCAAGACGTTAAAGTATCGCCCGGAATACCCTGAAAAAGCCTTCGAAGATATCGCGAGCGCAAGGAAATGGGTTAACGGGTTTGTAAATTGGTACAACGATGAACACTTACACAGCGGTATTAAGTTTGTCACGCCAAATCAGCGTCATTTAGGGTTAGATAAAGCGATACTAGCGAAACGTCATCAGGTAAATGAAATGGCGAAATTACAGAATCCAAGTCGTTGGTCAGGAAAGTCTAGAGATTGGACAATGATCAATGAAGTAAATTTAAATCCGGAGAAAAAAGAAGAAGTGCGGGCGGCATAAAATTTAACTTGATGCGACAACTAACTTGAAAAACTCCGTTTTAGAGTAGTGATAAAACATTACAATACTGGTTTTGACTTTTCTCATTTACCCCTCTTTTACTTCTCATTGTGCAAATAAAGGCTTTTAAAGAGCTAATTATTCACAAAGAGGTTAAGAGGCGCTGCGCTTTTAGAGTAAATGATACATATTGGCTGATCTGGTTTTTCTCAGTTATTACTGATTACCTTATCTTTGTGAAAGAAATTATTTATATTTTTAATAGTAATTAAAATAAATAAAAATGTACGTTTGAGGGGAGGTAATACCTAAGCTACAGCAATTAAACGCTATCGCTTAAAGTATAAATCAATCGCTTTTGTGAGGAGCTCGTCGAGTTGTTCTTCAAATTCTTCAATATTAATATCAAAGTGCTTTAAGTAAGCCCGAGCTTGAGCAAGTGATAAATTGCGGCTGTTAACGCTGTATTGTCGCTCGTCTATGGTTTTATCGTAACGTGGTAAAAATACAAATTGGCCATAAAAGGGGGATTTAATATGCTTGTTTGCAAAACGACAAAAATCTTCAATATGCTCAGCACCCTTAGGTCCAAGGCAACCTGGCTCAATGCGATACATTAAGCGAATTTTTTTGTCGTCATTTATTTGCATTTAAAGCCTTTATCTAAAAAATAGTACGCGTACTATTTTCCCATCTTTAATTTGATAACTCGAAATAAGTTCTGAGCGTTTATCAACTACGTTTTCGTCAGTTGAACAAGTTTCTGAAAGTTCGTGATCAATCACTATATCACCGTGCACTATGCGCTTAATTGGTGATGAGTGAATACACTTTAACTTTTTAAACATTAGCCCGTAACGTTCTATTAGTTTTTCTTTACCTTTAAATAATAGCTCATTAGGGAAAATATAAAACTCAACATCTTCGGCATATACACGAAGAAACTCTTCAATGTTACGTGCGTTATATGCTTTAACTAGCTGCTCTACCACAGCAAGTGATTCGCGCGATTGTTTAGCTTTAGTTTGCTGCTTAACTGTAAGTGCTTCTTTTGCTTGCGTTACTGCTTTTTCAGCTTCCGCTACAGCCACTGCTTTTTCTATTTTATTTTTAGGCTTTTCAGCAGGTTTAATTTGCTCGTTACCTAATACTTTTGAATCGTCTGGTTTAGTCGCATCAATTGTTGGCTTTTTAAGCTCTGGCGCTTTGTATTCTAGCGTATTTACTTTGTCGTCAGTGTTGGTTTGAGTTACTGATTGCTCATTTTCAACTTTTGGCTTTTCAACGCTTGTTTGAGCTTCAACTTGCGGCTCTTTTTGCTCAGGCTCGCTTTGCTCTGCGGCATAAGTAATTAGCGCAACGGTAGTGACTAATGAGGCTAAAATAATAGATAACGGTTTCATAACTTTCCTAAAATGAACACTAAATACGTGTAATACCAATTACATTAAATAGGCGATCTATTATAGCGTTAAAAAATAGCGCAATAACAACGCAAAAATTGTGACATATAGTTGTTCTATATGAATAACCTTTAACGCAGTTAGTGAGTTATCTAATGCGATAGAATGATCATATTTTTGATAAAATTGGTATAAGGGTGCAACATAGCAAATTTTAACGTTATCGGGTAGTTAATACCACCACTGAAGCCTACCAGTACTGCTCTACCGTAATGTTGCCGGGGTTTTTACGGCGGTTACGCGTAAAGTTTTTATCGAGAAGTAGCGCGGTTGTGTCTTTTACCATTTGTGGATTTCCGCAAATCATAAATTGCGCGTTACTAGGCTCAGGGTTTAATTTTACATATTCAAACAAGCGGTTGCTCTCAATTGCGTTAGTAATTCGCCCACTTAAGCCTTGTAATGGCTCCTCTCTACTTACAACAGGAATATAGTTGAGTTGTGCTGGGTACACTCTTAATAGCTCGTTAATAAGTGCCTGATAGCTTAAGTCGTTATTAAAACGTACGCCATGCACTAAATTTATAGTTTTGTATTTTTTCCATACATCGGGCTGTTGTAAAATCGATAAAAAAGGGCCTATGGCAGTGCCAGTCCCTAACATCCAAAGCTGATCACTTTGTGGTATTTCATCAAGGGTAAAAAAGCCGGTTGCATGTTGTTCTATTAATACTGTGTCGCCAGGTTGTAATGTAGCTAAACGAGGAGAAAGCAAACCGTCAATTACGTTAATAAGATAAAACTCGAGATCGGGGTTTTCAGGGGCATTCACATATGAATAAGCCCGAGCAATACGTTTGTCGCCATCCATTATTGAAAGCTTTGTAAATTGGCCAGCTTTAAACGGCTCTACATTAGCATTAACGGTTAAGCTAAAGAGCGTTTCGCTCCACCATGTTACGCTTTTTACTGTTGCTTCAACCCAATTAGACATAGTTACCTCTTGGTTTAGCCATTAAAGTTTTAAATAACTCACTCCATAAACATTAGCATTAAGCGACAAAGACTTACAGGAGAATATGACTAGGTTTAAAGCAATGGTGTATGCAGTATTTACCAATAAAATAATGTGAATAATTAGCTCTACGATAAGAGCCATTAATTGCATAAGGGAAAGCGAAGCTGCAGTAACTAAGAAAAATTAAGTCAAAAAACAGTGTTTTTTATTTTATCACTTACTTTAAAAGCGCTGCGTCTTATATCACCATTAGTGAACTATTTACTTGAAAAACTATTGCACTAGGAGAAGCCAAAGAGGAGTAAATGAGAAGAACCAAGCCAGAAACGAGTATTTTATCACTGACTTGTACTAGCGCCTCTTAACCTCTTAGTGAATTATTTATTTAAGCCTTTATTAGGGTCTGTTGATCTTTGCGGATTAAAATTTGTTCAAACTAGGGGCTATTTAATCGCGGCGCGAGGTTTGTAACCTAGTGGGCTAAGTAAAAACCGAGCAACAAAGAGTAAATAGCCCCTAGGAAGAACCCCTTGGGCAGCGCCTGTTTGGCATTAATGCTACGTTATCGCCCATTTATGGGGAATAACCACACTACATAGGCTCTGCCTTGCCTAAATACCAAACAGACTGCTGCAAATTCAACCTTGAAAGATCAACAGACCCTAATTAATTTTATAGTTAAACTCAAATTCCACACATAAAAAAACGGCGCTAAATTTAGCACCGTTTTTATAAGCAATAAGAAAAAGTTTACGCTTTTTTCTCTTCACAACTTGCTAGGTATTCGTCAAACGTACCTTGGAAGTCGATTACTTTTTTATCTTTAATATCAATGATACGTGTAGCTAATGACGAAACAAACTCACGGTCATGGCTTACAAAAATAAGCGTACCTTGGAAATCTTTTAACGCATTATTAAGCGCTTCAATGGCTTCCATATCCATGTGGTTAGTTGGTTCGTCCATAACAAGCACGTTAACGTCTTGCATCATTAACTTACCAAATAACAGGCGATTTTTTTCACCACCAGAACAGTTACGCGCTTTTTTGTTTGAATCGTCAGCTGTAAACAACAAACGGCCTAACATGCCACGAACCATTAAATCGTTGTGCTTAGCTGTACGCCATTGCGACATCCAATCAAACAACGTCAAATCGTTATCAAAATCTTTAGTGCTGTCTTGCGGGCAATAACCAAAGCTCGCATTTTCAGACCATTTAATTTCGCCTTCATTACTTTTAAGCTCGTCTACTAAACAGCGTAAAAATGTAGTTTTACCCACACCATTTTCGCCAATTACAGCAAGCTTAGCGCCAGCTTCAAGTAAAAAGTCGCCGCCGCTAAATAACGTTTCGCCATCAAAACCATGGCCAAGCTTATTAACTTCAAGCGCCTGACGATACATTTTTTTACCTTCGTCAAACGAAAGCGATGGGCTCATACGGCTTGAAGATTTAACTTCATCAAGCTTAATTTTATCCATTTTTTTAGCGCGCGAACTTGCTTGCTTAGCTTTTGAAGCGTTAGCACCAAAACGGTTAACAAAGTCTTGTAGCTCGTCAATTTCAGCGCTCTTTTTAGCGTTTTCAGCTAAAAGTTGCTCGCGTTGTAAGCCCGCAGCTTCTAAAAATTTCTCATAGTTACCAGGGTAAATACGCAGCTCACCGTAATCAATATCGGCCATGTGTGTACATACCGAGTTTAAAAAGTGACGGTCATGCGAAATAATAATCATCGTACATTTACGTTTGTTAAGCTCGTTAGCTAACCACGTAATGGTATGAATATCCAAGTTATTGGTAGGCTCATCAAGTAGCAAAATGTCAGGGTTTGCAAATAACGCCTGTGCTAAAAGCACACGTAGTTTCCAACCTGGGGCAACGTTTGCCATTAAACCGTAATGAAATTCTTTATCGATACCCGCTTCAAGCAAAATTTCTTCAGCGCGGCTTTCTGCCGTGTAACCGTCCATTTCAGCAAATACACTTTCAAGATCGGCAACTTTCATACCGTCTTCTTCGCTCATTTCTGGTAACGAGTAAATTCGTTCGCGTTCTTGCTTTACTTTCCAAAGCTCCACGTCGCCCATAATTACCGCGTCTACAACGCTGTATTGCTCAAAAGCAAACTGGTCTTGGCTTAGGTTACCTACTTTTAACCCTGGAGTAATAGATACATTACCCGCACTTGGAACAAGCGCACCGCTTAAAATTTTCATGAAAGTCGACTTGCCGCAGCCGTTAGCGCCAATTAAACCGTAACGGTTACCGTTACCAAATTTAGCTGAAATGTTTTCAAACAACGGCTCTGCGCCAAACTGCATCGTAATATTTGCGGTGGAGATCAAAAAGGGTAATCCTAGATTAGTACTGACAGGAGTACGCTGCAGCAATACGCCACAAACAAGAACCAGACAATAGGGTAAATTAGCTGGCGAATTATACAGATCAGCCACAACGAATGAAAGATAAAAGGCAGCTAATTTATAACCAAGCGAAAATAACGGCAATTCTCAATTTTAAGCCACTATTTTTAGCGTGAGCGGTGGTGCTTAGTTACAGCGGGGAATGTAAATAAGCACTAACGCCAGGCAATATTAAATAAGTGTTGCAGTCAAAGAGCTAAGTTATTACCCATGCTTTAATGCACAGGTTGATAAATTGACTTTATAGCCGCCTTATTTTTGGTAATTAACTGATTAACAGTCGCCACGTCATCGAGTGTTAGCGACTCCTTGCTTAGCATAAAGTGCACATTGTTAACGTTAATCGATGTAATAGTTTTTACCTGCGAAATTGAGGAGTGTTTTTTCACAAAGTACTGCGCAACCACAGAGTCTTCAACAACATAGTCGATTCGTTTTTTATCTAACATGCTAAATCGATTATTTGCTTGAGCAGTAAGTACGACCTGTTTTGAATATTTGGTTTTGAGTTGTTCAAGCTCGTTACCAAAAAAGCTTCCTCGGTTAATACCTGCTGTAAAATCTTGACTAAAAAGCTCAGGTAAGCTTGTTACATCAGCCGAATCTTTGTGTTTATAAAGCAGCATTATTTCTTCGCGATAAGGCAAACTAAAGTGCGCATATTGAGCACGTTGTTCTGTGTAACTTGCAGCGTAGGTTATATCTACTCGGCCATTTTTAAGCTCAGCCTGAACACGCGAAAAACTCGGAAAATAAGTCCATTTAATACAAAATTTTGAATCTTTAAAAATAGCGTTTACAGCATCCACTTCTGTGCCTAAAAATGTATCACCTTGCTTAACAAGGTAAGGCGGCCAATTAGTTTCGTTAGTGCCCATCACTAATGTTTTTGAACACGCAAGGGCGTTAAACTGAGTAAATAGCAGTGTAGTAAATGTTAAAAATAAAGTTTTTAGTATTCAAACAGCGCTTTTAATGCTGTTTTGTTTTTGTTTATGTGCTCATTAATTATTGCAAGCTCAGTAGCCGACACCGTTTTTTTGCTAAACATTAAATAAATATCGTCTTTATTTACATACTCAATGTTGGTTACTAATTTTATACTTGAGCCTTTTTGACCAAAATAAGCCCCCACCAACTCGTCTTCAATAGCAAAATCAATACGTTGTTTATTAAGCATTTCAAAGCGTTTACTGGTTGCACTCGTGTATTCAATCTGCTTTTTATATTTGGTTTTATATTGCTCAAACTCCTCACCGTAATAGCTTCCAAAGTTAGCGCCAACAGTAAAGCCTTGTTTAAAAATATCTTCGAGGTTTTTAACGCTATGCTGATTATTTTTGTTTTCGTATAAGCGCATAACTTCAGTTCGGTAGTTATCACTAAAGTGCACGTATTTAGCGCGTCCGTCTGTATAACTTGCAGCCCATCCTAAATCAATACGGCCGTATTTAAGCTCAATAAAAGCCCGCTTAGAATTTGGCAGTAACTTAACTTCAAAACAAAAAGGGGAGTCAGCAAATATAATGTTGAGTGCATCAACCTCTGAGCCTTGCAGCTTACCGTTAATGCCCATTACATAAGGCGGCCAAAAAGCATCGTGCGATGCCACGCTAAAGGTTCTTTCACAAGCAAATACATTAAATGGAGCCGTAAACAGCAAACATAAAAATACGGTAATTAATTTATTCATTACGCCTCATAGTTATTATTTTGCTCATTATTACAACAGTATAAACCAGCTTTTGTATTTTAGCGGCACGGGGTTGTTTGAATTTGTAAATAAATCGTTAAAAAATAATTTAAGGATAAAACAACCAAACTAGCGTTGTTGGTAACCTTATCTATGGGTACACTAATAATAAATTTATATATAGCAGGGCACGTTATGTCGCCAACTAAAATTCGCAACAATGTTATAAAGCTTAGTGAATTAAGTACTAAACAACCAAACTACTATTTTATACAAGGTTATTTAATGGGGTTAGGTGTATTACCTCAACTGCTTCCCCCAAGCGAGTGGCAACCTGATTTATTTGGAGATATTAACCTTCAAAAAGAGAGCGAGATAAAATACCTCGAAAGCTTAATGGCGTTGTATAACCAAAGCATGGATAAAGTAATTCAAAACGAATTAAAAATGCCAGCAAAATGCAGCCTATCTAAGCAAGACTATCGGGATTCGCTAAAGCCGAACATGCCCCTACCAAGTTACTGTAAAGGGGTTTTACAGGCGCTTAAAAATATAAATAAACGTATGCTCAATACAGAACAAAAACGTTCTATAAACAGCTTTACTACAGTGTTAAAAGCATTTACAAGCCCCAAAATCGCCGCAAAAGAGTTTGGTGAATTTGCCCAATACAACGCCCAAGAATATAAACGTAATTATGTTTATTTTATGGCCGACGCTATTTTTGAATTGCGTTTTAGTAACGAGCGAGCAGTATTTGATGAAAACGAAGCCGAATTTAACAACCACTTTTTAGACGAAGAGCCAAATGAATTAGATGAATTTGATGAACTACTTGAACTAGTACTTGCCGATACCGAGCTAAAAGCACTTGAGCCAATACAAATGTTGCTAGACATAATGGAAAGTGGGCTCATAACAAAGCAATTTATTAAAGACAACACCGGGTACTTTTGGGGCTTGCACGAAACCCGCCCTTATATGATGCTTCGCGCGCATCGAGCAAAAATACATGCGCTGCATGGTTATACCCAAAAAGCGCAGTCAGAACTCGAAGAGTTATTAACGCTAAACCCAAACGACAATCAAGCAAACCGCTTTTTATTAATGAACTGCCTAATCATCAATAAACAATGGGACAAGTTGGATGCTCTATTGGCCGACTTTGATTTTCAAGAACTACATGCAACAGCCAGCCGAGCGCTAAGTGCTTTTGTAAAGCATGGTGATTCAAAACCCGCTAACGCATATAAAAAAATGCTCCAGCAGCAAAATAAACACTTTAGCAAAATACTTACAGGGCAAGAAAAACTAAAAGAACAACAGCCGCCATACTTCAGCCCAGGCAGTAAAGAAGAAGTCGCTGTTTACCTTGATTCGTTAGGTAAACAAGCATGGATTTCGGTTCCCGCGAGTCTTTTTTGGCTAAGAAAAAGGTAACAAAAAACGTTTAGCGTGATTTATATCGCGCTCAGTGCTCAACATAAGCACTTAATAATAACAGCGTATTAATTTAAAAATTTCTACTTATTAAGCCTATATTTAATGCGCTTGTTCCTGTAGATTAAATAAATAATGAATGCAGTATTAACAGTATCTTAGCTGTTAAACGATTAGCCAAGGAGCGGTGAGTCTCGTGTCAAACACCACACTTACTTATTACAACCAAAATGCCAAAGCTTTTAGCGACTCAACACTTAACGTTGATATGTCGGCGCTTTATGCTGAGTTTTTACCGCACGTTGCACAATATGGGCGTATTTTAGATGCCGGTTGTGGCAGCGCTCGCGATGCCGCATTTTTTAAAGCGCAGGGTTTCACTGTAAATGCGTTTGATGCAAGCCCAGAGCTGGCAGAGTTGGCAAGCAGTTACTTACAACAACCTGTAGCGGTTAAAACATTCCAAGAGCTAAATTGTGTAAATCAATACGACGGGATTTGGTGCTGCGCTAGTTTATTACACGTTCCAAAAGCTGAGTTACCGCAGGTATTTTTAAACCTACAAAATGCACTTAAACCAAATGGTGTTTTGTATGTATCGTTTAAATATGGCGATACAGAGCGTGTGCATAATGGTCGTGAATTTACCGATTTAAACGAAAATGCTTTAACGCATTTACTTAGCCATACGCAGTTAAAAGCTATTAAACAATGGCAAAGTGTTGACAAGCGCCCAGAGCGCGAAAGCGAAGTATGGCTAAATGCGCTTATAAAAGTAGTGCACGTTTTATGATTGGAGCAATGCAGCAACAGCTCGACTTTATTGCATATATTCAGCGAATGTTAGTTGAAGGTGAATTCACAGCTACTTATAAATATGCATTGTTACATGCAATTGCTGATGTGTGTGTAGAGCATAAAAATAGTAATCCCGAAGCTCCAATGGAAATTGAAATCGACACTCTGGTTGATAAGTTTATTCAACTGTATTGGAATCATTCAGTGCCCTATGCGTTGGGCACAACAGATATAATAACCAATGCCGAAGATATGTTACTTAAGCAAAATAGCTTAGGCCAAGCAAAGTTCATTACCGAGATATTTAAGCTGCAAAATGCAGGTATTAAAAGTTATAACGCATTCAAAAATCATCAGCAATACAGCAAAGTAATAAGCTCATTACGGCGTACATTTATTGATGGGCCTCTTTGGCGCTTGCAGTTACTTTCGGGAAAAGAAGAGTGCTTTTTATATCCTCATACACTTTTAGGTAAAGGCAGAGAGCCAAAGCGAATTGTTTTAAATGTAGGTATTGCTCAGTGCTTTAGGCGTTTTTACGATTTGGTTGTGCATCTTAGTGTTACTGAATGGGTAGAAAAAGTACAAACAATAAAAGCGAATCAAACGTTATTGGGATCGCAAAGCCAGCTACAAGAATTTTTGTTCGGTACTAATAGAACTGCTTTAAAAGTAGTTGCGCCGCTGCTTATTGATATTCAAAAAGGGCTTTGCTTTTATTGCCAAAAGCCAATGAATCTAAAAAACGAAAAAGAAACTAAAAAAACACCAGAGATCGATCATTTTATCCCGTTTAAGCGTTATCCAAACGACTTAGCACATAACTTTGTTGCTGCGCATGCTGATTGTAATAACAATAAGCGAGACCACCTCGCAGCATTCGCTCACCGCGACCGCTGGCTAGAACAAAACCTCGATACTCATAAAGCCGAAATCGCCAATAAACTCCAACCTTACTTTTATTGTGATTCAGATAAGTCACTGGCAGTCAGTAATTGGGCATATCAGGTGGCACAGGCTAACAGTGCAAAGTTATGGGTAAAGAAAGGTTATTTTGAAGAGGCGGCTGGTTTTAAATATCAGCAACCAAGTACTGGGCTGGATTTAGTAGCGGAAGAAAAGCCAAGGTATGACGTGTAATACAGAATTTGTAGTTCGTGCTGTAGGCGTGAGTTTATCTCGCGCTTTTGGGTTGTAGGCGCAGAGCTTGCTCGCGCGAAAAGCGAAGCTTTTAAACTTCGGTGTAATTAATGTGTAGATGCGATTTTATATTGCGCTTATAAGTTGTTTTTTGCGTGGAATTCAACGGATTCAATGGATTAAAAACCTCTATTCGAGGTTATATCGCGTTGGCGATGGCAACCAAAGGGCGGCTGCCGCCGACCGCCCTTTGGAATCCCACGGCGCACCCGAGGATCACACTGTATCTTCAACTTACGTTAATAATGTGAACGTAACCAGCGTAGATAGGCCATCCATGGCCAAGCTACGCTTTGTACAGCATTGCCTAAAGGGATTTAGGTACTTGGAATTTGTCGGGAACAAAATTCCGCCATGCTGTAAATTACTCATCATTAACTAAGTTTCAGGTGTGAACACGGGGAATTGGTGTGTGTTGGTAGATTGGTGTTTTATTCTAATCTAAATATTTGAGTATGGAGTTGATATATGGACGCTGAAACGAATAATAAATACCCAGTGGCATTTTTGAATTGGGCAGGCTCTAAGCAAGGTGGTGTTAGAAATCCATTTAAAAATAACTCCGGTAGGCCTGCTGGGAAGAAAATAGAAACGCCGTTAACAATGAAACTTAAAAGCTGGGTTGATGAAATTGTAAGTGCTGAATCAGAAAATACGCCTAAAGCAATTTTATTAATAGGTGGCCCCGGTAATGGTAAGACAGATGCTGTTGAAGGTTGTATAGAAGATTTTGATAAAGCTATCCAAGCTAATGGCGAATTGGTTAAACGTTTCGCCAAGCAATACGCGATTCAAGAAGGTACCTTACCCCCTCGTAAGTCAACAGTTAACTTCCCCGATTTATGGAGTTCAAAAATAGGTATTAAACCTGAAATTCATTTAGTGCAAGATGCTACTGAAAAAGACACCGAACAAAGTAATTCTAGCCCTGAAAAGCTTTTAAATAATGAACTCGATAGTATTGTAAAGGGTGCTTATAAAGGCATTTATATTTGTTGTATCAACCGAGGGGTTTTAGCAAATGCATCTTCACTTGCACATAAAGAAAATAACTTCCCATTAATTCACTTAATTAATGAATTAGTAAAAGCTGCCAGCGGAGGACCTAACTCACCTAATTGTTGGCCTTTAGAAGGGCAAAGTATTGCAATTTGGCCAATGGATGTTGAATCGCTAGTATCTCCAACACCTGAAAAACCAGATACTGTTATGCATAAAATTCTAAATCAAGCTCTGAAAGATAATTTATGGCAAACCCCCTGTGAAAATAGTTCAATGTGCCCTTTTTGCCAAAATAAAGTGCTGCTTGGGGAAAAAGATGCTCAAAGTAATCTAGTTAAACTTTTACATTATTACGAATTATGTGCCGGTAAACGATGGACGTTTCGTGATTTATATTCACTCATATCCTATTTGTTTATAGGTGATCTTGAAGAGTTGACTATCGGGAAAAAACTGTATACGCCATGTGATTGGACAGCCAAGCAATTGGAGTACATAAATAAAGAAAGAGATGATTTAAACTTCGCTAAAGCCCCGTATTTACTAATGAGTAAACTGTACCATCATCGTTTGTTTTCCTTATGGCCAAAACTGAATAGAGGAGATCATCGTAAAGCTAAACAATCAGCACTTAAAAAACCAAAATCGAATCAATTTTATAAAGAGTATACAAGCACAGTTAATCACTTTAAAACTCTTGCTAATTTAACCAACAACGATAGTAATTATATTCGCAAGATTCTTGCAGAAAGCTTCTCTCAAAGCCTAGATCCTGCACTATTAAGTGGAGAGGCAATATTCTTTGAGGGTACTGTAAATAACGAAAAGATTAATATTACGGCTGGTTTGATTGATGAACGTTTTGGATTATCAATTAATGATGGTCTTAAACTAGTATCCAGACGATTACCTGAAGCTGAAAAAAGAATTTTAAAGAACTTAATATTAGCGGATGATTTTTTAATGGAGCATAACCATAGCCCATTGATTTATAAAGATGTTCGTTTCTTGCAAGCTTCTATTAGGCAATTTTCCTCACGATTAGTTAAACGCAGTTTAGGTGTTAAATATGGTGTATGTAAAAATATTGATGCTTTGATTAATTATTCAAAATTCCATGATGACAAAAAGCAAATTAAAAAAACAGAGAGTCAAATTCGTGGGTTGATTAATGAAAATGAGAAGTTTTCAATTCCACTATCTACTACTTTTGGCCAACCTGTAGCCCATAGAGATAGAGATATCTCATTACTTGTATCCGAAATTAAGCCTCGAATGGTTAAGTTCTATCAAGGAACAGCTAAACCACGAGAACACTTACCATATATATCAATCCACAAAGATCGTTGTTTACCTGTTACTTTTAACTTATTTCAATCACTAAGAGAAATAGATAAAGGGTTAAATGAAGCTTCATTACCGGAAGAGATATTTGCAATGCTTGATGAAGTTAAATCAATTGTTGCTGGTGAAATAGTTAGGGATGATGATTATCTTGACGTTAGCGCTAAGATAAAAATCGGCTCTAATATATTTGAGATTGATACAGATGAAGAACTAGCATTTACGGGAGCAAAATCATGAGTCAGTTATTAGACTTCATTGAAGCACCTTGGAAATCAGAAAAATTACGTAAAAAATATACTAAAAGTTTTATTCATTTAAGTCCATTGCCAGAAGTAGCAACGGGAGAGGTTTTACTCGCTTCACTATACAGAAATGTAGGATTTAATGGCGTAATTTCTGAAAAACAAACCCCTATATTAGGAAGAAAACTAACCAAACATTTAGATAAAAGAAAGCGGCCAAATAATGCTGAAAGTGCAATAGGTGTAGATGATGATTTATGGGTTCAAATTGTCACTAGGTCAATTACTAGCCCCAAGCAAACGAACCAATCTAAAAAGCAGTTCTTACAATTGAGTCCTTTAGTACCTGACTCAACTATTTATTCTATGTCAGCTAGATTAGCTGGAAATCCTTGGAATCCAGGTCGCCTAATCGCAAAAATGATAAGTATGGGGTCCGAGACTAAAGCAGATGCTCTGGCTCTCTGGCAGAATATATTTGAAAAATTATCAGTGACAGAAGATGATGATGTATGGGCACGCTTAATTCAGAAAGAATTAATGACTTGGCGAGAAAAAGAGTTTCTAGGGAGTTGGTCTAAACCTGAAAAGCTACCTTTGAAAGAAGATGAGTTATTTGACAGTCTTACTTTAAAAAGCCCAGCATTACGATTTGTGAAAGACTTAAAATCAGTTTTAGCATTGAAAGGTACTCTCACTCGAAGACAGTGGATTTCGATGATGGAGTCTTTGTGTAGAATAGCAGCATGCTCACACGTAATGTGGTTGTGTACTATAAATAAAAAATTATCTGAAATGTTCGAGCAAGCGTTAAAAAATGGTAAACATTTTACAGATGAAGAAGTCAGTGATGAATTATCACAAACGGATTGTTTTTGGTCTTTAGATCAACCAACGAATAAAACAATTGAAGAAACTGTACGTGGTTATATTTTAGGGAGGTGTGCTCTTAATTTAATATTAAGTGACATTGCAGAGAATAATTTTTTTGATGATGAAGAAATCAATTTAACCTCACCTAAAAGGATCACTAAAACGTTAAATCACCTTTCACAACAAAAAGAGTATTTTGATTATTCCAAGTACAGGGAAAACTTGCGAACAATTCTAGAAATGGAACCTAAAATTACAGCATGTAAAAAAGGTACATCTAAAAATATTCTAGAATTTATTAGTTATGTTGTTAGACAAAGACAAACCTCTGAAGCAGGGTTAGAAAGTTATGATCAAGGCTATTACCTTAGAAAAAGAGGCGCTTATTCAAGTGCGCCTTGGATTGTAGGACTCGGGCCAACTGCATTATTACTCATGGTACATTGCACTGCAGTCCAATCAAATGGCCCTTGTACTATTGCAGACCTTATCAAGCAACTTTCTTTTTATGGTTTAGAAGCCGAAATCCAACAAGATAGTAATAGTATATTTTACAAGTTATTAAGAAGTTTAGGTCTTGTAATTGAAAGTCCTGATGCCGAAGGTGGCATGGTTATTAATTCTCCGTTCAAAACATAGCTCTCAGTTTAGGAAACAGCAATGAATACTTTTTATGAATTTGTAATAAAAGAAATTAGAAATGATATTAGTACGCTTCTAATTGATGAAAAGGCTCCTATTCGAATACTATTTTCTGGGCTACCCAAGCTAATGCTTAATTCAGTATTTACTTATCTTTGTGATGGAGAAAAACAGTTACAAATAACTAGAGATGGATTAACTAAATATATTCCCATTCTCCTTGTTGATTCATGTATTGATATTGATCCCGTAAATTTGAATTCAGGTCGATGTACTAATAATCATCTAGTGACTGTTAGGAATACAGAAGAGGGGTCCTATTTTGCACTTCATGCTATTGATGATGCAACACACTTGTCTTCTGAAACAGCGGCAGAACGAAGAGGAATATCAACTCAACATCATAAAAGTATTATTGAATGGTTAGAAGAACCATTTGTATCTAATATTTTAAACTCCATAATTTCAAACTTTCACATTAATGAACAAGAAAGTGTGAGGGGGGGCTATTAACGAGGCTTTGGCGCAAGCATGGGATGGAGATCAAAGGCATCGTGATAGACGGGCAGTTTGGAAAATTATTGAAGATGTTTATGTTCTAACGTCAAAGAATCAGAACAGTACTTACTTATATGAAAGTCTAGGAATACCTAGCATCGAAGATGGAGATATTACAGAGGCACTTAAATTACCACAAAAGATTGCAAGTTATTTTGTAGAGCATGGCTTTGATAATGGCTCAGATCTAATGGTTAATGAATTAACGGATGAGGAATCGGATATAAAAGAAGCCTTAAAGACCTTTATAAGTGCTATATCGGTAAATTGCTTAATGCCCTCAGAATTCCTTGATAACCCAATGGCCAATTATGCCAGAGCAAATGAGTATGAAGAGTTCATCTGGTGGCATACTTTAACAAATAAAATTTGGGTTAAATTACTCGGAGGGTATTCCGAGCCACAGGAATATTCAATTTTAAAAATTGTATGCCAAGATACTCTTTATAATCCTGTTTCGAAAAGTCATCCGGAGGTAATTCAAAAAGGAGCTTCATTTATTATTACTCCGGCAGAAGGTCAAGGTGAAGTAGAGCTTGAAATCAGTAAAGCTTCTGGTAACAAAACCTTACAAGGCGTAGAAAAAATAATCATAAAAGATGAAGAAATAACTTGGACAGATAATGTTGGTTATTTAGAACATGATTTTTTTATTAAATATCAATTTTCGTCAGAGTCACTGGCCAAACCGATTGTTCACAAAGTCATTGAGTTAGAGTCGTTTAAACCTCAAATTACAACTAATTGTCGCTCAGCAACAAAAATAACACCCTTTAAGTTTAAAGCGAAAAAAGGGAAGAAAGCGAAACAAAACAATGAAGGTCATTACGAATGCCAAATTGAATTAAATGGTATTGGCTCCCACACTTTAGATTTATACCACGTTAATGGTCTTACATTAGATTCAACCATGACTGGTTTTTTCTATAACGATTCAGATATTGACGGTATTCAAAAAAATATAACTCCTTCTTCAGATGGTCATGCGGTTTGTTTAATCGAGGCTGACGAAGATTGTACCTATGAATTCGAACTAGATGATAAAGATAGTAATGTTACTCAAAGTTATAAAATCAATATCACGGTTAGTGAATTTATCCCAAAAGGTGTTTCTAGTGAGTTTCGTAAACTGGTAATTGCAAGTTGCGGAGGTAGAACGGCATTAAAAGTTGATGTCAGACAAACCATGCTGTCCAATTTTGAGCACTGGATATTGAATGACTCTGAATCTTATTGTCCAGTTGCACTTGGTCCTGGAGTTAAAAATAAATGGACAAAACCATCTTGGAACACTAATCCTGTCATATCTGAGATGAAATTATTTTTAGATCCTAGACCAACATATGAAACTCTAAATGCTAACATTCCTCAGACCTATGTTGAAAGCCGAGAACATTTACGTATTTTGATAAAAGGCTTATGCGATAAAGATGGAGATTCAATAGAGTCTTTAAATTTTGGTTTGCTTTATTTAGAAGATAAATTTAAATTAGCTTTTAATTCGTATATAAATGAATATTTCAAGTGGTTGAAAAGTGATTATGAGACGGCTATTTGGAGTGACATATTAACGGTACATGGAGAAGAGTCTAGTAACAACTGTTTGAAATCAATACCCGATGCAGTGTTACTATCTCCTTTTCATCCAGTAAGAATAGCTTGGCATTGTAATGCACAAAGTTTACTTGAAGATGCTAGAAAACATGATCTTTGTGCGCCTTCGACAGGAGTAATTGATCCATCGGTATTTCCGGATTGTCTTGCGCTCCCTTGCTTAAATGCCAATTCAACACCTGAGTATAAAGGTTACGCAGTAGTTCGAGCATCATCAGATTATTGGAGCGTTCTGTGGAGCACAGATAGTATATCGAATGTAAACAATGAAAATTACGATTCAATTTTCGGTGATGAGTTTGGAATTACTATAGATGGAATGGCACAAGGCTTTAGTATTCAACAAGTAAAAAGATCACTAGACGATGTGCGTCAACTAGCTTGTGCAAAATCGACATTGTCTATCTCTCTTACTAGTGATACATCAGGTCAAAGCTCTTGTAATGCTGGAGTGGAAGAATGGTGTGAAGAAAACCTCGGTTTTGAACAGGATGAATGGTCCACAGCAGGAGCTAATTCTCTGAGGGTATATGATACTAGGCCTACAAGATCTCAGCCAGAACCTGCTATTCTAGCTGCATTAACTGCCCGTTCAGGAACTAACGTTCGATGGTATACGAAAGAAAATAATGAAGACATTGAAAAAAGAGATCTTGCCATAATAGATCATTTACAGACCATGAGTAACACCTTTGAAAAACATCATTTTTATTCAGCTGTTGATCCAACTTGTTTATACCGAAAAAGTATTAAACATAGCTTTTCAAAACAGAACAAGTTTTTAGCTGAGTCTAGAGTTGGTCACTTTATTACACCAGCGTTCCAAGCCGATGAGACGATAAGAAATTCCTTAGTAAGCTCTTTGCAGCTAATGGAAAATTCATGTAAAGAATATGACCTATTCGATAGCTTAGTATTCGCTCCTAATTTAAAAACACTAGAAGACTCTCTTAAAAATACAGACTTTTGTGCTGTTTCATCATCTACAGTTGATGCTTCATGTTTTCATATGCCTGAGCAAACATCATTATTATGGGATTATGAACTACCTAAATATTCTGCCGAACAAGGGCAATCAAGTGGATTTTATTTATTAGCACGTGAATCAGAAAATATGCACGAAGCACTTAAAAATGCATTGATCGAATTTCAAGACAAAACACCAGTAAGTAAAGAGCAAAGCAAAGGTTTATTACAAGAAATATCTTTAAGGGGTATGCCTACATTAAAGAAAATAACGAGTGGTGGGACCTCAAGTCTTGGTGAAATAGGGATGCTTGTAGCATTAAGGCTGTTGCAAACAGAGTTTCAAACAAATCATACGTGTGACGGTTTAATTCCAGTCTCAAAAGATTCACATATCAACTTGATTATTCCTGCAGATATATTTCAGCCACGGTTTGATAGCTTGAGAGCACATTTAAAGACAGGCAGCATGGAGCGACCTGATCTAATAGTTATCAGCCTTGGTATATTTGAAGATAGTATAAAGTCGATGCGGATAACACCGGTAGAGGTTAAAGCTAGATCTGGAAAAATGCTTGCGGATGAAAGAGTTGATGCAATTAAACAAGCTATAACGTTTTCAACTTTTTTAGAAAATATGCAATCGGAATCTCAAAAAAATGAGATTTGGGGAATCGCATGGAGAGAGATGCTTACATCCTGGATTGATTATGGTTTTAGGGTTTATGGCGAAATTGACAGTATTAAGAAAATAGGAAGTGAATGGTCTAAATTACATCAAGCAACACTGATTAATATAATGTCTCAGGATGTCGAAATTGAAATCGATAAAGTTGGACGTTTAATTAGTTTAGAAAACTGTTTGAATGGTCAAGTGATATCAACTGTCGATAAAAGCTTTAAAGACACAATTATTCTCTCCCATCAATCAGCAGCATCTCTTTTAAGTGATAAGCAAGAGTCAGTGATAGAGAATATATTCGCCAGTGTTGGAAATTGGGGCTTTCTTAGTAAAATAACGAATGAAAAAACTCCTGTCACCACAGTGCTAGTAGGTAATACAGACAACGTTAACAACCCAGCTAACTCATCAACTGAACAACCTGATGATAAAATATCTACCGAAGAGGTTTCTTCAGGTATACATTTTAAAGTAGGTGAAAGTTTAGATAAGTTTGAAAATAAAGATATTACTTTTTACCCAGGGAATACCGCTTTAAACAATATTAATATTGGTGTTGTTGGTGATCTTGGTACAGGTAAAACGCAATTGCTAAAGTCTTTAGTTTATCAATTAGTCAACAAACCTGAAAACAACAGAGGTGTAGCTCCCAAAGTTCTTATTTTGGATTATAAACGTGACTTTAGTGATCTTGATAATGAGAACTGTGAATTTATATCTAAGACGAACGTTAAGGTTATCAAGCCTAAAGATTTACCGCTTAATATGTTTAATACATCTGATTCATCGGCAGCTACACCATGGTTAGATAGGTACTCATTCTTCCGTGATGTTCTTAGTAAAATATTTAGTGCACAGAAACCTCTACAAGATAATTTTTTGAAAAAAGCAGTTAAAAAATGCTTCAATGAAATAGAGGGCAGAGATCCAACTGTTTATGAAGTATTTGAAGCTTACGAAGAGCTGGTTGATGGTAAGGTTGATACTACTTATACAATAATGAGCGATATTATTGATTACGAAATATTTGAAAGTGACCCAAGTAAAATTAAGACATTTGAAGACTTCTTTGACGGGACAATTGCCCTTGATTTAAGTGGCTTTAGCGATGATAAAATTAAAAATATGATCATTGTAATCTTCCTCAATTTTTACTACGACTATATGAAAAAAGTTAAAAAGCGCAAGTTTTTAGGTGAAACACTTCAAACAAGGTTTATCGACTCATATTTACTGGTGGATGAAGCACACAATATAATGCCCTATGAATTTCCAGTATTGAGTAAATTATTACTACAAGGCCGTGAATTTGGCGTAGGTGTAATATTGGCTTCTCAGTATTTCTCGCACTTTAAAACCAATAAAGAAAATTATATGGAGCCAATTCAAAGTTGGTTTGTACATAAAGTACCAGGGATTAAAGTAAGTGATTTAGATCGAATCGGCTTGCCAAACGAAGTGCAAAGTACAATTAACCGTATAGCTTCTTTAGAAGTATTTGAGTCCTTATGCAAAACCTTAAATCATAATGGTGAATTTATTAAAGGTGTACCATTTTATAAGCTGGATTAAGTTGCGATTTAAAGTATCCTACCTGATATTAATTATGAGAATAATATATTACACTGTTTTTATATACAGTTTTTGGGGTTTTTGCTTTGACCGTGGTAGATGATAATAAAAATTTTAAGTCAGTAGGGACGTATATTGACCTTTTCTCTGGATGCGGTGGATTCTCTCTCGGCCTTGGTAATGCCGGCTGGAGAGGGCTTTTTGCCGTTGAAAAAGATCCTATGGCATTTGAAACTTTTAAACATAATTTAATTGATGGCGATAAATATAACCATTTTGATTGGCCGGAGTGGCTACCAAAAAAAGCAACTACAATTCAAACGTTACTTGAAGATTATGCCGATTCGCTGAAGGCGTTAAAGGGAAGTGTAGACTTGATTGCGGGGGGGCCACCATGCCAAGGTTTTTCACTAGCAGGTAGACGAAATTCCTCAGATCCAAGAAATCAGCTTTCTGAGCAATATATCAAAATGGTAAAAATTGTAAGCCCTAAATATTTAGTCCTTGAAAATGTTCGTGGCTTTAACGCGACATTTAAAGATTCGAATGGTGTAGCTGAAAAGCAGCCGTACTCGATGGTTGTAAAAACTAAGCTAGAAAAGCTTGGCTACAAAGTTTTTACAGATTACGTGCACAGTGAAATGTATGGTGTGCCTCAAAAGCGTACCCGTTTCATTATGATTGGTATTAGAAAAGACATTTTCAAACATGATGTTGACCCTTTTTCAGTGCTTGAGTCATTAAGATGCGATTTCCTTAAGAAGAAAAAATTACCTAAAACACCTATTTCCGTTAAAGCGGCAATAAGTGATCTTGAACACATTGGTGCAAAAAAAGTTTATCACTCAGGAAATGAAAATACAGGTTTTAAAAAATTAGATTATGTACTTCCTGACAAATTGACAACGTTCCAAAAGGCGATGAGAAATGGGCTTAATAATTCGAAACCAAATGGTTTGAGAATCGCTAGGCATCGAGACACTACAGTCGCAAAGTTTAAACACATACAACAAGTATGTCGCCCAGGACTAGGTCTAACAAAAGAGCAGAAAGAAGAAATAGGAATGAAAAAACAAGTAATAAGTGTTTTGGATCCCGGAAAGCCATCTAGAACTTTAACCACGTTACCTGATGACTTGTTGCATTATTCTGAGCCTCGAATTCTAACTGTTCGTGAGAATGCAAGAATACAGTCCTTTCCTGATGATTTTAAATTTTTGGGTAAATATACAACAGGTGGACATCGAAGAACTCAAGAATGTCCGAGGTATACTCAGGTAGGGAATGCGGTTCCACCATTGCTAGGTGAAGCTTTAGGTGTTCTTATTTACAGTCTGGAAAAGTTTGAAAACCGCGGAAAGTATTCTCTAAAAGGCTAACGTAACTTCGATACTATAAGCAGTTAGAGTCGGGTGGAATAGTTTAATAAGGTGAACTTTAAATCGCGTTTATAGAGTTTTAGTAAGTTCCACGGCTCATTAATATTTAATTGGTTTATAGTGCTCTGAATAAAACTTAGTAGCTCTGGCTGAAGTGCTGTTTCAAGCGAGCTTTTATGTAAATAAATAGCGGTAGGTAATGATTTACCATGTTTGAGTTTTTTAACTAAGTCACGGTATTTAGGAAAGCTTAATGATGAGGGTAAATTGGAATCCATTAAATTGACTCGAGCAGCTAAGATAATTAAATATACATAACGCTATAACCAACGACAAATATGAAAGCAGTTGCTAAGGCAATTTCCCCGTGATCACACCCGAAATTAAATTAATGATGAGTAATTAACAGCATGGATGCTGTTAAAAGCGTAGCTTGGCCATGGATGGCCTATCTACGCTGGTTACGTTCATATCATTAATTTAAATTGAGGTAATAGTGTGATCCTCGGGGCGCCGTGGGGTTCCAAGGGGCGGTCGGCGGTATCCGCCTCTTGGTTGCCATCGCCAACGCGATATAAGTAAATTATTTTAAAAGCTACGCTTTTCGCGCGAGCAAGCTGGGCGCCTACAGGTATTTAGGTGAGCTTTGCATGTTGATTGGGGTAATGAGCTAGTTATTAAAGAGAAAGCGCGATGTAAAATTGCACCTACGCTTTTGTTGAGTGCGGTGGTTTAATTATTGTAGGTGAGGTTTTATACCTCGCGGGTGCTTTATAAAAACCAGACACAAGGTGCACTCCCACCCACAGCTTTAATTTTTGCTTTTTGGATTAGTAATGTTGATGTGTTTTTTCACATTTATAGGTACACTCTTTTAAAGTTTTAATTCAGGGAATGAATAATGATTAAATGGATTTTACTGGTATTTATTAGCGTATTTACAACTTTTCCTCAAGCTGGTGAGGCTTACACACAAGCCCAATGCGATAGCATTAAAAAGCAGCGCGAAGCTATTCGCTCTCAATTTAGAAGTGGCTACAGTAATAAAGAAGGTGAGCGTTTAACTGCGCGCGATAAAACGCTATTTACCTTACTTGCTAACAACTGCAGTAAGCCTAAAAAGAGTGGTAGCGCTTATCAGGCTACTTCTTCTACCCCAACTCGTAGGCCTGTAGTGGTAAAGTAATTTTGGCCACCCATTAAGAAAGAATTGTTATGCTGATAAGCATACAAATTTGGGTGAAAAAATGACGAAATTAAAACGTGCAACGTATTCTGCAGCAATCAAATTAGAAACAGCTCAGCTTGTAGTTGACCAAAGTTATACTCAAGAAGAAGCAGCCAAAGCGATGGGTGTGGGTAAATCAACCGTTAGTAAGTGGGTTACTCAATTAAAGCAAGAGCGTAATGGCCAGCCACCATCGGCTTCGCCAATGACGCCCGAACAAATTGAAATCCGCGAACTTAAAAAGCAAATCCAACGCATCGAATTAGAAAAGGATATATTAAAAAAGGCTACCGCTCTCTTGATGTCCGACTCCCTGAACAATTCTCGTTAATTGAGAAACTAAATCAACGAGAGCGTTACCCAATTAGCGTGCTGTGTAACGTATTCAATGTGCATCGTAGCAGTTATAAATATTGGGCTATAAGGGATACAACGCCGACACCAGAACAAATAAGGCTAGAGGCTGAAGTTAGAGCAATACATGCAATGAGCGGCGGCTCAGCTGGGGCGCGGACAATCGCGGCAATAGCAACGAACAATGATTTTGAATTGAGTCGTTATCGTGCTGCTAAGCTAATGGTTAAATTAAAGCTTGAAAGCTGCCAAGTACCTCAACATTCATATAAACGCGGCGGTAATGAGCACCTTGAAATTCCAAATCTGCTTGATAGACAATTTGATGTTGTTGAGCCAGATACCGTGTGGTGCGGTGATGTGACGTATATTTGGGTAGGTAATCGCTGGGCTTATTTAGCCGTTATTATTGATTTATTTGCACGTAAAGTAGTTGGCTGGGCCATGTCGTTGTCGCCAGATACTAATTTAACGCTAAAAGCGCTTGAACTCGCGTATGAAAGCAGAGGAAAACCGACAGGACTGATGTTTCATTCAGACCAGGGTAGTCACTATACCAGTTTAAAATATCGTCAACGTTTATGGCGCTATAAAATCAAACAAAGTATGAGTAGGCGTGGAAACTGTTGGGATAATGCACCAATGGAGCGATTTTTTAGAAGCTTTAAAACGGAATGGATGCCAAAGGTTGGATATGGAAATTTTATAGATGCTAAATATAGCGTTAGTGATTATATCAACGGATATTACAACAACGTTAGGCCGCATCATTATAATGCCGGTTTAGCGCCAAATGAATCTGAGGTTAGATATCAAGATTCTAAAACTGTGGCCAAATTTTATTGACCACTACAGCCTAATAGCAATTGGTTACTCAATCAAAAAGTATCAAACATGTCTTTGCACAGCGATAGCTATAAAGATGCCGCTAAGCTTGATGCTTGGTCAAAATTTTATAAATTGCCCAAACGTTGCCGTAAGAAAGGTATGGAGTCGGCCGACTTTGTATGGTGTAGCGAGTATCGGGGTAAGCAAAAAGAGTTGTTTGAAGCACAGTGGCAAGAGCGCCCATAAAGATGTTTAAAACAAAATTGCGCGTGGTGTTTGTATTTTTTGTGCTGCTAATAGCATCGGCGCTCATTGCTAATCATTTTACTGGGCGGGTATTTAATTATTACGATCCTATAGGCGAGGTTAAACGAATTTATAATAGTTTATCGTCGCAGATAGCTACTGAACCGTTAGCAACTAAACAGCTCAAAAATGTAAGCTCGGCAACTTTACAAAATGCATCAGTACCTGTCGATAATCATTTATCGCAAGCTAACAATACTCGCTGCGTGGATGTGTCGTTGGGTAAGGTTAAATATAAACGTAATGGCGATATATTTACATGGACAGACAGTGACGGTGTACCGCATTTTAGTGATAAAAAACCGGACTTCGCAGTAGCAACTTACGATACTGGTTTTATTGAACCGTTAGATTACTTTGATCTCACTTTAAATACACCTAATTTACCTTCGTCATTTAACCAAGAGTTACGCATAAAACTCAATACTGTATTTAAAGTATACGGGCAGATTATTGGCGTGCATGCACTTAAAAAGGTAAAGCTTAATTTAACGGTATTGCCTACGCGCCGCGCTTATGAGGCCGCAATAAAGCAACGCGGTGGTGACCCTACAAACACTGCGGGTATGTATTTTCACGCGAGTAATTCTGCTTTTATTCATTATGATAATGCACACAGTGCAATGCGAACTGCGGTACATGAAGCAGTGCACGCCATTAATAAAGCAGTTTTAGGTTACACCCCGAGATGGTTTAATGAGGGGTTTGCTGAATACTTTGAGCTTACTAAAAATAATATGCAAACAGCTATTGTTGAGCCGAATAGTTCATGGACGAAAAATAACAATATTACTAAAAGTGTATTTTCGATTGATTCGTTAGTGGGTTTGGATGACTCATGGAAAAAAGGTGACATCAGTAAGTTGTATGCAAGCAGTTGGGCTGCAATTTACTTTTTAATGGATACTCAAGCAGGGAGAGCGTTACTTAAGAATATAATGCTTGCTGAGCAAGAATTCCTCTGTAATAAGCTATCTGAAAAGCAATTAAAAACGATGATGTATAAGCAATTTCCTAATCTTAATCGTGAATATTCTCAGAGGTTAAAAAAGCCTTTAAAAGCGCATATATTTTAAATAAGGTAAAAATTTAAAAGCTTCGCTTTTCGCGCCTACAGGTGTTTAGCTTGGCTATTAAGCTCAAAATGTCATTAACTTTCCATAAGTAACTTATGCTTTACTTATGGGGTTGTGTTTTATTTTACTTCCTATAAGTAAGGTAAGGTTTACTTATAGGCAGTAAATATATGTTCAAACTTAAAAGTAAGTTATATTTGACTTTTGGGTTGGCTACCCTAAAATAAATTGTATAAGTAAACTATAGTTGACCTTTCATGAGTGAATTACCAGCAAAAAAAACACTTGGAAGAGTTGTTAAACGCACTGAAATGCCTGATCTATCAAAGCCATTTTCGTCGGTGCGGCTCGCTAAAGCGATTACTTCAAAGCGAACTGGCATGAAGCTTACGCTGGTTGATGTATCGCAAGCACTTAATATTTCAAAGCCTACGCTGATAAAAATAGAAAAAGGTGATGTGAATGTGCAGTTTTTTAATGTACTCAAAGTGATGGAATACTTGGGGCTGTCGTTTAGCCTTGTCAGTGATGACGAGTCGCACCACAATAACAAGGATGAGGTGAGCGATGAGCAGTGGTATTAAAAAAAATAGCTTAGATGTATTTATTGGGCATACGCAGAAGATAGGTGCGATAACTCTTGATATAGGCTCTGAAAATGAAATTGCATTTACCTATGAGCCTGAGTGGATTAATAAGGGTTTTGCTATTTCACCACACTTACCGCTCAATGGTGATTTTGACTCACGTGATGTGCGCAATTATTTACAAAACTTATTACCCGAGGGCAAAGGTCTTGATGAAATTATAAGTAGTACTACTATCTCTAAAAATAATACGTTTGGTTTGATTAAAGTAATTGGCGAGGAAACGTCAGGCGCTTTGTCGTTTAGAGCAAGTAACAATACTTTAAAGCAAACATCTTTTCGTGAAGTAACTAATGACGAGCTAAGCCAAAAACTTAAACGCTTTGTACAAGTTGGAGAGCCAATTACTCATTGGGATGGCCGAACTCGGCTCTCTGTTGCTGGCGTTCAAGACAAACTAAACCTACTCGAAATCAATAATAAATTAGGATTTGGTGAAGGGGAGCTATGTTCTAATAAAATTTTTAAATTCGAAACAGGTACCGCGCCTTTCATTGCAGTAAATGAACTTTTTACCATGCTTTTGGCAAAAGAGTCGGGGCTCAATGTTCCCCATGTTGAGTTGCGTACTTACGCAGATGTAAGAGTATTTGTAATAGATCGTTTTGATAGGCGCGTTACACAAGATCAAAGCCGTGTATTACGTCGTCATATTATTGATGGTTGCCAAGCCACTAATTTACCTCCTTCTTATAAATATGAGCGTCAGCATGGTGATGATGGGGATGGTATTTATATTAGAGATGGCGTTTCTTTTGCAAAACTATTTAATGTTAAAACAACGAATGTACAAGCGTATGAGGCTCAGCTTATTCGTTGGATGACATTTAATATTTTAGTACGTAATTACGATGCTCATGGCAAAAACATTAGTTTTTTTGTTGGCAAAAATGGTTTAGAGCTTACGCCGTTTTACGACTTGGTAAATATAGAGGCTATTATTGAGCAGGGAAGCATTGACCGTGATATGGGCTATTTACAGCCCAAAATATCAAGGTGTTATGCTATGTCAGTGGGTGAGCATAATTCGCAAAGTGCAGGCAATTTTACTAATGAGATTACAGCTTACATGTTAGCTGATCTTGCTGATGAATTTGCTATTTCACTACCACGGATGCAACTACTTATGAGTCAAACCGTTGACTCTGTATTAGCCGCAATTGATACTGCTAAAGTTTCTGCTGTTAAAAATAACTTGTCTACTGCTGAATTAGCACACATTGATTTGTGCATAAAAATAATTAATAAAGCTGCAAATAAGCTGAGTGAGCAAATAATACAACTACCAAATATGGATGCATTTATTTAAATATTAGAAAATAAATACATGCATTTTGAGTAAGTAATTCATATTTTGGTTGTCAGCATCAACGCGATATTTGCAAATTAAAATTAAAAGCGAGAGATAAATTCCGGCTTACAATTTAAAAGCTACGCTTTTCGCGCGAGCAAGCTTCGCGCCTACAGGTGTTGAGCTTGGCCTTATTTAAAAGCCAAAGCGCGATATGAAATCGCACCTACGCTTTTGTTAAGAGCGATGTTTGCATTAATGTAGGTGAGGTTTTATACCTCGCTTAAAAATACATTTTTTACCACAGGAAAGTGAATTACTGTTCAATGTAGCGCTTAAAAGTAATGAGGCAATTAACTCTACTATTCGCCTCATTGCATGAGGCAAATAAATAACATAGACTGAAGCTAATTACCTTTAGGACTAATGATTATGTGGATATGGCAACTGCAAAACTGGCCAAACTTTACGTGGGATGCTGCAGCGCTTGCTCCTTTACTAAGGGATCTTTCATATAATCAAGGTTTATTAGTAGGGCGTATGGGCGCGCAAAGTGCTCAACAAAAGCAGCAGGCCCTTGATACCTTACTAGCAAATATTATTCACTCCAGTGCGATTGAGGGCGAAAAGCTCAATGCATTTTCGGTTCGCTCTTCTCTTGCTAAAAAGCTCAATATTAATGAGCAACCTTACCCAACAACAGTGCAAAGCGATAATCTTGCAGAGATTATGCTTGATGCAATAAATAACACAGATTCTGCGCTTAATTTAGAGCGAGTGCTTAATTGGCATCGCTTATTGTTTGCAGGTGAGCAAAGCTTATTTACTAAAATTGAGGGCGGGCAATTGCGTGGTGACGAGCCAATGCAAGTGGTATCGGGGCGCTTAGATAAACCGGTATTACATTTTACGGCGCCTCCTAAAGAGCGAGTAAATAAAGAGCTTTCGCTATTTTTTAACTGGTTTAACAAAACGCAAAACGGACCTCAAATAGATCCTTTTATTCGGGCAGCTATCGCACACTTATGGTTTGTAACAATACATCCACTTGAGGATGGTAATGGGCGTATTACACGGCTTATAACCGACCTAGCATTAGCGCAAGAACATGCTGAGTCAATTCGGTTTTACGCTATGTCGGTGGCTATTTTAGAAGACAGAAAAAGCTACTACGAGGTGCTTGAAGCCACTCAACGTGGAGAGCTTTGTATTACAAAGTGGATTAAGTGGTTTTTACGTACGCTTAATAATGCGATACACCATACGCTTAATAATATTGAGCAAACAATTTTTAAAACCAATTACTGGGCAAGTAAAGATCAAACAAAGCTAGGTGAGCAGCAAGTAAAAGTGCTTAATAAGTTACTTGATGGCCAATTTGAACAGGGTATTAGTGCGAGTCAGTACCAAAAGGTAGCTAAGGTTAGCCGTGCAACCGCAACACGCCATTTATCGGACTTGCAAACGCTTGGATTTTTAACAAAAACCGCCGCAGGTGGGCGTAGTACACGTTACAAAATTGCCTAATGAGGCAATTACACATATTATTCGCCTCATTGTGTGAGGCGAATAGGTGTTTGAATTGTTGTAGGTGAGGTTTATACCTCGCGGGTGTTTTTATAAGAACAAAGTGCGATGTAAAATCGCACCTACGGTTTTGTTCAGTGCAGTGGTTTAATTATTGTAGGTGAGGTTTTATCTATGAATCTTTGTTTAGCTCTGTAATCGCTTTAATACTAAATGCGTGCATAGTTGTGTAGTGTTGCTTTTTAATGATTGTTTTAACGATACTTTGGTCAATATTTAAGTAATCGTGAACAAGAGCATTTCGTAAGCCTATAATTTTACGCCATGACAGTAGTTCTGCCTCGCTCAAAAAGCCCAAATTAGTAAGTTCGCTAAATGTTTGATAGGCGTTGCTACTGGTACTACTTTTGTGCTGCTTTAGCCAATGCTTTGATAAACCAATACACACCTCGGTCATTAACTGTAGTAATCGCTCTGCAGCTCGGTAGTCTCTACTATTAAGTGAATCGATTTGACTGAGTTCGTCGAGTTCTTGCATATATTCGTCAATATGGCGTGTTACTTCACTTAAATAAAGTGTAATTCCGGTATCAGTCATGTTTACTCGCTATGGTTTCAAATTCGAACTGGCTATATATACGCTGCTGCTCTCTCATCGCTCTAACACTATTATTGCTTATAATTATTTT
This sequence comes from Pseudoalteromonas sp. HL-AS1, assembly GCF_031198785.1. Lineage (NCBI taxonomy): Bacteria > Pseudomonadati > Pseudomonadota > Gammaproteobacteria > Alteromonadales > Pseudoalteromonadaceae > Pseudoalteromonas > Pseudoalteromonas sp. HL-AS1. Next base: position 294,226 of record NZ_CP133570.1, on the reverse strand, counting down.
TCCATATTCAATAACGTTGAAAGCTAAATAACTTGGAATAATATTTATATCAACAATCGAAATAAGTTGTTCGTTAAGATTAAGTGCATTACTTATTTCAAGCTCAAGCTCTTTTGGCCTAAGGCGCTTATCGAACGATTCCAGATCAAAGTTTTTAAATGCTATGGCTAAGTCAATGTCACTATGAGGCTGAGCTGTCCCTTTTGCATGGGAGCCATATAGCCAAACTACATCAATGTCGGTGTTTTGATGTAAATACTCAATTATTTTTTGTATAACTTCATTTGCCACGAAAAAGTAACCATTGATAAAAACAGTAATAATAACCTATCAGTTTTATAGTGAACATTAAAACTGATATTTGTTTTATTTAATTTAAAAGCTTCGCTTTTCGCGCGAGCAAGCTTTGCGCCTACAGGAGTTTAGGCGGGCTTTGTAGCGTTGATTGGGAGTTATGATCCGTTACTAAAGAGCTAAGCGCGATGTAAAATCGCACCTACGGGTTTGTTGAGTGTGGTGTTTGAGTTGTTGTAGGTGAGGTTTTATACCTCGCATGGTGTTTTTATAAAGCCAAAGCGCGATGTAAATTCCAGCCTACAATTTAAAAGCCTCGGTTACCTCTTATTCCAACCGCGTTACTTTCACTTTTATTTTTCCGGCATTAGCGCCATAAAAGCGGCTTAAGTCGTTTGCAAATGGGCAAAACTCGCCAGATCTATCCATTTTAATATCGGCGCCGTTGGCTATTTCAAAAAGGTGGTCGTCGTTTTTATTTATAGCACCAATGAGTGAAAACCATTGTGCGCGAGGAAACCGTCTAAATGGTTCAAGCACGGCCATGGGGATTTCTTTTACGCCAAGTTGTACGTTGTCGCGGTTCCAGCCTAATGGCGTGCACTTTATGCCATCGTCAAACCAGTATTGATTTGGATATGGGGTAAAGCGGTACGTAGCGCCTTGCTCTAGCATGAGCCCGGTTGCGTTGTATTGCTCAGAGGCAAATACCATTACATCTTGGCTTTGGTTAATGCTCAGCACACTCATGTTTTGATTAGCCAGTTCTATATGTTGGCTTAAACCAATAAAACTGAGCGTGGTGTTGTCGTTGTAGCTAATTTTGTAATGCAGTTTTTTAAGCGATTCAGGGCGATAACTGGTTAGCTTATTAATACGTTCGGCTACGCTGTAGTGCACTAAAGGCTCAAGGTTGCTGGCTTCGTCATCAATTAATACATAGCACTCTCTATCTACTAATTTAAAAAACGGGTTAAACCAAAAGTAATTTTGTTGATGACTTAATGCGAGCGGATCGGGCGTTACGGTTACGTCATCTTGTGCTACTAAGTTGCTATCGGGGAGCAGGGTTTCGTAATCTATATCGTGGCTAGTAAGTAACGATATATTAAGCGGTTGCTCTATTAACCACTCAAGTGCGTAGCGCAAGCAAATATCGGCTAGGCCATCGCGGTAGTAACCGCCGCCAATGTCTGAATGCGCTCCTGCAAACCATAGCTCGGTAATATTGCTTTGATGGTTCATGAGTGTGGGTTCAAAGGCGCGGCGTTTTTCGTCAAGGGCTACGCAGTGCAGCGCGTGAGTAATGTTGTTGGCAATGGTGTGGTTTTCAAAAATAACGTGCTCTGCGCCGCGTGTGGCTTTACTTACTTTTGATAAGCTAATAGAGGCGACGGTATCAAACACACATACGTAAACATTATCAGCAATTAAAGGCTCTAGGATTTTGGCAAAACGCCTAGCAAGTGCACCGCCTCGGCTAAAACCCGTTAGCAGTATGGTATCGCCTATTAGGTAGTGAGCTTTAAAGTCGCTTAATGCTTGATTTAAAATACTGGCTACGTCGTCACCACGAGGTGCAAGGGTTTGGTTTAAAATACGTTTAAGGCGGCTGCCTTTAGTGCCAATACCTTGATAATAAAAACTGAGTTGGTTAGCAAAAGGAGTTATGGGGGAGTCTTCTAATTTACCGCCAAGCAGTAAATGCAATTTTAAAATGTTGGTAATATTAGAGTCTTCTTTAAAATGCTCTGAGCTAAATTGCTCTGCATCACGGGGCTCGTTTCCTGTGCCGTCAAAATTAAAAATTAGCGTTTTACCCGTCATAACCCAATTTCCTTAGTTGTTTTAAATACTCTACACAGACAATGTTAAATATTAAAGACAGTGATAACGCTCACTGTCTTTAATTTAGTATATATAGATTAGTGCAACTTCATTTTAGGACGCACTACACGCAACACTTTTTCGCTTATCCATAATGCAAAGGTTTTTGCGCTGCCATGTATGGCGCGTTGGTGCATACGGTATAAAGATATATACATAAAGCGAGCAATTTTACCTTCAATAAAAAAGGTATTGCTGGTTAGGTTACCCATTAAGTTACCCACGGTGCTGTAGCTCGATAAGTTAACCAGCGAGCCATGGTCGCTGTATTTAAAGCCGCGTAATGGTTGCTGCTTTAATGTTGCTATGAGATTTTTTTCGACGCACTGCGCCATTTGATGCGCCGATTGTGCGCGTGGTGGTACTTGCTTGCCATCGGCTTGGGTAAATGCGCAGCAATCACCTAATACAAAAATGCTTTCGTCAACGGTGCTTTGTAAAAACTCGTTTACCTGAATTTGATTGCTGCGAGTAAGCTCAAAAATACCTAAGTCTTTTATAAAATCAGGTGCTTTTACGCCTGCTGCCCATACCATTATATCGGCATCAATGTGTTCTTCGTCTTTGGTGATAAAGCCTTGTGCGGTACCTTCTTTTACTTGCGTTTGTTCGCGTACGTTTACGCCAAGTTTTAATAGCTCACGCTTAGCACTTACGGCAATGCGCTCAGGTAGTGCAGGTAATATACGTGGTCCGGCTTCAATCAAATGAATATGTAATCGCTTAGACGACATATTTGTTAAGCCATAAAGCTTTAATAGTTCAGACACATGATAAAGCTCAGCCGAGAGTTCAACACCGGTAGCACCGCCGCCTACAATGGCAATATTAAGTGATTGCTGTTGGTTATCGTCTTGATGAAGGCGGGTAAAGCTATCTAGTAATGAATGCTGAAAGCGCTCTGCTTGTTGGTTTGAATCTAAAAAGTAGCAGTGATCTTTTATACCTGGCGTATTAAAGTCGTTACTTACGCTGCCAATAGCAATAACAAGGTGGTCGTAGCGCACGGTGCGCTCGGGTAAAATTGTGTGGCCTAGCTCATCTAAAAGTGGTGCAAGGGTAACTGTTTTATTGCTTTGATCTATATTGCAAAAAGTACCAAGTTGAAAGTTATAGTGGTGTTTTGCAGCATGGGCTGAATACACAACGCCATCTAAATCGGGGTCAATAGAGCCTGTCGCTACTTCGTGCAGTAACGGCTTCCATATGTGGGTACGGTTTTTGTCTATTAGTAGAATTTCAGCTTGTTTTTTCTTTCCTAATTTATGACCTAATTGCGTTGCGAGTTCTAATCCGCCAGCACCACCGCCAATAACGACGATTTTAGGTGTAGTAATATTCATAACGTTGCCCTCAAAAATAATATACCCAAGTGATCTGTATTTTTATTAGTTTTTTAAGATGACTTGGGTATCAATAAATTATTTTGGCAACAAGCAGTTACTACTCATTTTATAGTGCTCTAGTTTGCGCTTAAATAAAGGTGATGTCAGCAAAAAATGCTGAATAAAGGCATATAAGTTATACTCACTTTCTTATAGTTTAGCTGTGCAGTTAAATTGCTGTTAAAAACACCGAAAAGGACATTTATGACCACGCCATTAATTCAATCACTTGAGCAGCACTTTGGTTTTAGCCAATTTAGAACAGGGCAACAACAAACTATAGAGCAGCTTTTAAATGGTCAATCGTCGTTGGCTATATTTCCGACCGGTTCGGGTAAATCGTTGTGCTATCAATTAACTGCGTTGCATTTACCAAATTTAACGTTAGTGGTTTCGCCTTTGCTTGCATTGATGAAAGATCAAATTAGCTTTTTAAATAGCAAAGGCATTTATGCTGCCAGCCTTGATTCGAGCCAAGATCAAATGCAAAGCAGCACCGTAATGAATGATGTGCGAAATGGTAAAATTAAAGTATTAATGGTGTCGGTTGAGCGTTTTAAAAACGAGCGTTTTAGAGAGTTTATAAGCCAGGTGGCGCTTTCGATGTTAGTGGTAGACGAAGCGCACTGTATATCTGAGTGGGGCCATAACTTTAGACCCGACTACCTTAAACTGCCACGTTACCGCGAAGAGCTTAATATTCCTTTAGTGTTGTTACTTACGGCAACGGCCACTAAAAAAGTAAAACGCGATATGGCAGAGCGCTTTGCTATTGCGCCTGAGTGCATTGTGCAAACGGGCTTTTACCGTGCTAATTTAGATTTAAGCGTGCTGAGTGTTAAAACCGCCGATAAAAACACCGAACTTGCCAATATTGTACGTGCGCAAAATGGCCCTGGTATTGTGTATGTAACGCTACAGCAAAGCGCCGAGCAAGTTGCTAATGTGCTAAGTGCACAAGGTGTGCACGCGGTGGCGTATCATGCGGGGCTTGAAGATACGCTACGCTGGCAAATTCAAGATGACTTTATGGCGGGTAAAATTAACGTAGTGGTGGCAACCATAGCCTTTGGTATGGGCGTTGATAAATCGGATATTCGTTTTGTTATACATTACGATTTACCAAAATCGATTGAAAACTACAGCCAAGAAATTGGCCGAGCAGGGCGCGATGGCAATCCATCAAACTGCTACACCCTTGCCAATTTAGATGGGCTAAATACGGTTGAAAACTTTGTATATGGCGACACCCCAGAGCTTAGCGGTATTGAATACGTAATTAACGATATTCGCCAAAGCCACCAGCAATGGGAAATGCAAGAATATAGCTTATCGAGCGAAAGTAATATTAGGCAACTGGCACTTAAAACCTTACTCGTACAACTAGAAATGCAAGGCGCTATAACGCCGCAATATGCCTACTACGCCGATTTTAAATACAAATTTTTGGTTGATAAAAACGAGCTACTAAGCCAGTTTGACGAGCAACGCCAAGGATTTTTAACACAAATATTTAGCCATACCGATTTTAAAAAAATATGGGGCACGCTTAATTTTGACTCCCTTACGCAAGCCGCGCAGGTTGATCGAAAACGCGTAGTGGCAGCCCTTGATTACCTAGCCGAAAAAAACCTAATAACGCTCGAAACCAAACGTATTACCCAAGTATACAAAGTGCATAGCGAGGTTATAAATAACCCAGAACTTGCCCAGCAACTTCACGACTACTTTAGTGATAAAGAACAGGCCGAAATTAAACGTATTGCTGCACTGGTACGCTTTTTTGAGCTACAAAGTTGCTTAAGCAATAACTTAGCGCGCTATTTTGACGATCAAAATGCACCACAGCAATGTGGGCATTGTAGTGTGTGTAGAGGCCATGCGGTTAAGCTTGAATACTCTATAGAGCCTGTATATATTGACGAGCAACTTATTTATCAAAAGGTAGATGAGTTTTTAGCGCATATGGCAGACAAAGGTAATCATAATGTGGGTATTGAAACCCAATGCCGCTTTTTAGCGGGGATGAGTGTGCCATTATTTGCGCGTAATAAAGTGCGCCAATTGAGTGGTTTTGCACTGTGCGAGCAAATGCGTTACAGCGATATTAAAGCAAAACTACTAGCGCGTTAAATTAGTTACTGTATCCTAGTGGCTTATTCAAAAAAGTAAGTCACTATGCCTCATATTGTTATTCCCGTTGAAAATATTTCTACTACCCCAGAGCCTGTTACGTGTGCTAACTGCCAAGCCTGTTGTTGCCAATTAGAAGTGCGTATAGTAACCGACACCGGCGTGCCTTTTAACTACATTGAATACGATAAATGGGGCAGCGAAGTAATGAAACGCGCTGACGACGGTTGGTGCCAAGCACTCGACCGCAATACGCTTATGTGCTCCATTTACGAAAACCGCCCATTAGTTTGCCGCGAGTTTGAAATGGCCTCAGACGAGTGTATTACTGAACGCGATTTAGCGGGTATATAGTCCGCTATTATTAAAGTACATAAACAACAAAGGGGCTTAAAAGCCCCTTTGTTTATTACTTACTATAAAAATTAAACTTTAAAGTAGCTAATATACTTTTTAAGCGTGTTTGAAAGGTCGGCTAATGCAACAGCTTCTTGAGCGTTACTGTTAAGCGACATGCTGGTTTCTTTGGACATACTGGCAATTTCTTCAACGCCGGTACTAATTTGCGCCACGGTGGCTACTTGGTTTGATGTTGATTCAACAATTTCCAGCACGTTACTTAATGAGTCATTAGCTTGTTGTTGTATTTGATGCAGTAACTCGTTTGCCTCATGGGTAAGCGTTAGGCCATTTTCTACTTGTGGTACTGTGGTTTCCATAGCTGTTACCGACGCTTGCGTGTTTTCTTGTACTTGCAAAATCATCTTTTCAATATCGCCTGTTGCATCACCAGTACGCTGGGCAAGTTGCCTTACTTCGTCAGCAACAACAGCAAAACCTCTGCCTGTTTCGCCTGCTCTTGCAGCTTCTATTGCCGCATTGAGTGCAAGCAAGTTTGTTTGATCGGAAATACTGCGGATCACACTTAAAATATCGCCAATGTGTTTTACATGTTCTTGCAAAACATTTACTTGGGTAACTGTGGCTTTTACGGTTACTGAAATTTGCTCAATTTCGGCTGCTACTTTTTGCACAGCAATACTACCTTGCTGCGATAATTGCGCTGTTATTTTTGAGTTATCTTCTGTTTGCCTAACTGAATCGGCTACGGCATGAATACTTTGGCTCATTTCTTCTAGGCTACTTACTGCCGAGTTTGTGTAAGTTACTTGTGCGTCAGCGGCACTAAGTGCTTGCTGCGAGCCAGACGCTACGCTTGCAGAGTGCGTAGAAAGCTCTTCAGATGAGTTAATAATGCTATCTACAATGGTTTTTAATTTAGATTGCATAACCCCTACAGAAGCCATCATGCTATTTGGGCAACACGACTGAACATCACCTCTTAAATCGCCTTGGGCAATAAGGGCAATTACTTCGGCGGCTTCTTGTGGTTCGCCACCTACTGACTTTCTGATCAGTTGGCTAATAACATACGCAACGCTTGCACCTATTAAAATTGCAAGCGCGGTGAGCGAAATCATCCAAATTTCAAATGAACTGGCAATATCGAGAGTATCAATAGTAGTGGTTTGATTTGCTTGCTCTTGCAGGTTTATAAATTGGTTTATAACATTTAGCCACTGGGTAAACGCAGGGCGCGCATCGGTTAATAAAATGCGTTTAGCTTCGTTTAGGTTTCCTGCATTTTTAGCGTTTATTACACCTTGAATAAAAGGCTGAGTGCGCTGCTCTATTTGATTTATTTTATTAATTAAAGCGCGCTCTTCACTATTCATATCACCCATTAGCTTAGCCATAGCGCGGCTTGACGTTTGGTAAAATGCGTTTAGCTCTTGTATGTTATTTAACACGGTACTTAAACTGCTTTGCTCGGTAATTAGCACTACGTCGCGCACGGCTATTGCTCTGTCGTGTACGCTGCCTCTGAAGTTAATTGCGTAACGTTGCTTTACCGAATTTACGTCGGTCATGTGGGTAATATTATTATTAATAAGGCTAACGCGCGAAATTCCAATAATGGTTAAAATAATCATCATTGATAAAATTACGCCAAAGCCGGTCGTTAAACGCATGTTTATGGTCATGGTTGATCCCAAGGCTGAGTCAATACGCGCAAGAGCAGCTTGTATTATTAGTGATTATTCTAAAACAATAGCAGCATTATGCCTTATTAATTAAAGTTTTATTAGCAATAAGGGATTGTTTGTTAATTTAGTTTACAAGCGTAACTTTAATGAGGAGTGTTTTTCAGGCATTAAAAAAGGGGCTAAATGCCCCTTAGTGTTATATATATATATTATAAAAGTAGTTAGTCGTACTTTGCTTCTAGCTCATTAGCTGTATGAAACTTCTCATGACTTTGTAATTGCTCGTCGTATTTAACGAGGTTTTTAAAGTGCGCTAATTGACCTGAGTTTTTAACTATTTCAACAATAAACGACATCATAAAGTCAGCGCCCGTTAGGGTATCGCCCACTAAATAACGTTTACCTTCAAGGCGGTCGTTAAAGTAGCTAATTACTTTAGCTGTTTCAGCGTCAGCATAGCCTTCTAAAAACTGCGTTTTAGCGCCGTCTTTTAGTACAAACATTTTAAGTAAAAGCGGTAAAATTGCTGAGCTTTCTGCAAAGTGAAGCCATTGCTGGTAGTCAACATATTCAGCGGTATCTACTTTTGGAGCAAATTTACCATTGCCGTATTTAGAAATAAGGTAGTCGGTAATAGCGCCTGATTCAGCAATAATTAAACCGCCATCTTCAATTACCGGTGACTTGCCAAGTTGATGAATATGCTTTAGTTCGTCAGGTGCTAGGAATGTGTCTTTATTACGCTGATAAGCCACAATTTCGTAGTCAACATCTAGCTCTTCTAAAAGCCAAATTATACGTTTAGAGCGGGATTTATTTAAATGGTGTAGTTTAATCATGTCAGTCCTTTTGTGGCTTGTAAGGGCTTTGCCTTACAAGCCGTATAAAATTAAAGTGGGTTATTAATTTTAACCACAGTTTTACCAAAGTTTTTACCGGATATCATATCGTTGAACGCGTCTACTGTATTTTCGATGCCTTCTACCATGTGCTCCCGGTATTGAATTTTTCCGTCTTGTAGCCATTTTTGCATGTCTTGTGCAAACTCGTCGTAACGGTCGCCGTAATCATCAAAAATGATAAAGCCTTGCATTTTAATACGCTTAGTAAGCAATTGACCCATTAGCATACCTAAACGGTCTGGGCCTTCTGGTAAGCTAGTTGCGTTATATTGCGATACTAAACCACACAATGGTACGCGCGCTGCTGTATTTAGTAATGGTAATACGGCGTCGAATACTTTACCGCCCACATTTTCGTAATAAACATCTATGCCGTTATCACACGCTTTTTCTAGTTGGTCTGCAAAGTCATCAGCTTTGTGGTCAATACAGGCATCAAACCCTAGTTTTTCAACGGCGTGTGCACATTTTTCGCTACCACCAGCAACACCCACTACTTTACAGCCTTTAATTTTAGCTATTTGACCAACCGTTGCACCTACTGGGCCTGTTGCTGCTGCAACAACTACGGTTTCGCCTTCTTTAGGCTGGCCAATATCAAGTAAACCCATGTAAGCAGTAAAGCCAGGCATACCCATAATACCTAATGCGTATGAAGGGTTTGCAGGCTCTTTACCTAACTGCATTAAGCCTTCGCCGTCGGTAATGGCGTAGTCTTGCCAACCTGTGTAGGCAAGTACCCATTCGCCTTCGTTAAACTTATCGTTTTTAGACTCTTCTACTTGACACACAGTTGCGCCAACCATTACATCGCCAATATTAACAGGGTCAGCGTACGACTTAGCATCACTCATACGACCACGCATATACGGGTCTAATGATAGGTAAATAGTGCGTAGTAAAACTTCGCCATCTTTTAATGCAGGAAGCTCTACCGTTTTAAGTTCAAAGTTTTTTTCGTTCGGGGCGCCATTAGGGCGTGATGCTAAAGTAAGTTGACGACTAGTTGCAGACATAAAAATCTCCTCTTAAAGTGAATGTACTTAGCGAATGTTTATGCGTTAAATTAATATCTAACCTAAACAATAGTGCGCGCTAAGTAGTGTAAATATATATTTTTACCTCAATACATTAGCTTTGGGCGAGGTACTGGTAATTCAAGCTTTGCAGAGTATTTATTCTAAATGGTTTATTTTAGCTTGCTAAAAATATGGCTATTGTAAAATACCCCGTTTTTATAAATGGCCTGTTTAAGCACAGCCTCTTGCTCAAAGCCGCTCTTAGTAAGTGCTTTCATAGAGCCGGTATTACCAGCAAACACGGCACCAAAAATTCTGTTTAAGTGTGAGCTTGCAAACGCTTCATTGCATATAAGTTCAATAGCGCGAGTAATAATACCTTGCCCCCAATAGGCTTTATTAAGCCAATAACCAATTTCGCCATTGTGGCTGTATTCAAATTCGCCGGGAGTTATACCAATACAGCCCGCAAATTGCCCATTTACAACAATGGCCTTAGCCGTTGCATCAATTACGCCGTTTTTTGAGCCTTGGTTTATCCACCAATCAGCATCGGCTTTCGTATACGGAAACGGAATTTTTGACGATAGAAAACGCGTTACCTGTTCATCATTTAAGGTGTTAATAATAAAAGGCGCGTCTTGGGCTTTAAACTCTCTGAGGGTGATCATATTTTTTCATAAATTTTTAGTATGCACACTAACTTAACAATCATTTAAGAGTTAAACAATCAGAACCTAAATTAAACGCTTTACGGCTATTACTTTGTTTTAAAGTCCTCTAATATAAGCAAAATATTACACCTATTTTAGATGCCATTATGCACCCTCATATTAAAGCGCTTTATAACAGCGCCCTAAAACCAAGCCGTTTAATTATTGGTTTAATGAGCGGCACCTCGTTGGATGGGCTTGATGTTGCACTGTGTAAAGTAACGGGCGCGGGCTTAAATACTCACATTGAGGTTTTAAATTTTACCACCGTTGACTACAACGACGATTATAAAGCTAAAATAAAGCAGGTATTTGCCAAAAGAGAGTGCGATTTAGAACTTGTAACTTTACTGCACCCGTGGGTAGGTAAACTCCATGGCAATATGGTTAATCAGTGCTTAGCTAAGTGGAATATAAACCCAGCAAGTATTGATGTAATAGCAAGCCACGGGCAAACCATTTACCACTGCCCGCAGTCGCAGCATAACCACAAAAGCTTTACTAATGGCACCTTACAAATTGGCGATAGCGACCAAATAGCCGTTACTACGGGTATTACAACCATTGGTGATTTTAGGCAAAAACACATAGCCGCAGGAGGCGAGGGCGCACCACTTGCTGTGTATGGCGATTATTTGTATTTTTCGAGCGCTGTTGAGAGTCGGGTTTTGCTAAATATGGGCGGCATAGCTAACTTAACGTTTTTACCCAAAAATGGCGATGCAAACGGTGTGTTTAGCTCCGACATTGGCCCCGGTAATACCATTATGGATGCCTACGTACAGCAACATTTTAAAGATATGCATTATGACGATGGCGCAAAAATAGCAAAAGCAGGCAAGGTAAATACACCATTATTAAATACATTATGTAATAACGCATTTTTTAACCTCCCAATGCCTAAAACTACAGGGCCAGAGGTATTTAACTTAGCGTATTTAAACGCCGCACAGCAGGTTACAAATACACAGCACTTAAGCCATGAAGATGTAATGGCCACCTTAAATACCTTTACTGCAACCGCTATAGCAAACGCATTAAACGAGTGTGCAGAGCGCGAACAAAATTGTGTGGTGTATGCAAGTGGTGGGGGTATTCATAACCCATTACTAATGGCGCAACTTACAACGCTTTGCCCACGTATTAAGGCTTTTAAAAATACCGACGATTTAGGTATAAATCCTGATGCAAAAGAGGCTGTACTATTTGCTATTTTAGCAAACGAATGCCTAGCAGGAGAGCAGCAACACCTAAGTAATACTGCACAAGGTATTGCGGGAGTCACTATGGGTAAAGTGAGTTTTGCAGATTAATAACTTGTCGCATCGCGTAATTTGGGTGCAGTTAGCACTAAAACAGCGATAAAAACGTAGAACCCATACTTGCAAAGTAGCTACGAACGCCCTGTGACTTGGTATGTTCAGTTTTTATTTGCTCAGGAATATAGCCTTGCTCAAATGCTTTAATGTACACATCGAGTTGCTGGCTTTCTTTTAAGGTCGTATTTTTTCCGTGCAGCATCATTTGCACTACAAAACACTGGCTTTGTGTAATGTTACTTAAAGTTAGGTTTACAGTACCAGATTCAAGATCCGCATTGCTCAGCGTTTTTTCAGTAAAATACTGCGCCCCACGCGCACTGGGCTGCGTTGCACTTAGTGAAATAACATCGCTCTCATTTGCGCCATCAGGCAACACACACTGCAGCGTAATGTTATGCTCAGCATTGGCTTTTAGCGATAGCTTTTCATATTCCATAGCGTGGCTCATCGCCGCAGACATAGAATCATCAAATGATTGCAGTGCAAATGTTAGTTGCACTAAGGGTGTACTCATCTTACTTAGTCTTCTTGAGTCTATTCATTTATCGGATAGAGATTATCGCGGATCAAAGTTACAGATTTATGACTAATTGCATTAATTAGTACAATTATTGAGTGGTTTGATCAAAGAGGATTTTTGTTGAAATTTTATAATGCTAGAAGGTGATTCCAGGTGATATTTCTAAAGGTACGTTCTTAAATGCGTTAAGTAATTTAGATATTCATTTACACCAAAATTTCATTGATGGCTTGAATGTATTAAAAATTATAAATTCAATAACAATTAGTGAGCCTATTGCGCATTCATTATATTTTTAAGTTTTTATTACGACAAAAAAGCAGATACCTAATTAGTATCTGCTTTTTAATTTTAAAAACCACTGCGTTAAATGCTGCGGTCTTTAATACTTACTTAAGCCTATTTATTAAGCTTGAGGTTTAATTAAGTACTTTTCGCCTGTTGCTTGTTTAGAATAAGCGGCAATTGACTGTAAGTGTAATACCTCAGCTAATGACACTTCGTGCGTGTAGTTGCTCGCAAATGTAGTGGTGATTTCATCAGCAACGCGTTTGCGCATTTTCATTACTGTATCTGTGCCTAATTTACCTAAAGCATTAAATAACAAGAACCCGTTTACAGCCCAAGCAAAGCCAAAGTTACGATTAAGTGTAATAGGCCCGCGGTCTAGTGCGCCATAAATGTACACTTGTTTGAATGTATCAGAGCCATAAATTGTGTGCTCTTTCATATCGCGCGCAGCTGCAACTTCCATACAGTTAAGAATGTCACTTGTTAGTTGGCCGCCACCGATTGGGTCAAACGCTATCGTTGCACCAGTTTCGATTATTGCAGCTGTTAGGTCAGCAAGAAAAGTGTCGCTGCTTGAGTTAACAATATATTTTGCACCCATATCGCGCAGTAATTTTTCTTGTTCTGGTTTGCGAACAATATTAATTAAATCAACGCCATCGGCAATACAAATACGGTTTAGCATTTGGCCAAGGTTAGAAGCCGCTGCGGCGTGAATAATGGCTTTATGGCCTTCAGCGCGCATGGTTTCTACCATTGCTAGTGCGGTAAGTGGGTTAACAAAAGACGATGCACCTTCTTTAGCGGTAGTCCCTTCTTTTAGCTCTAGGCAACTTTGTACATTGGCACATATAAATTGACGATACGTACCGCCGCCAATTACTGCAACGGTTTTACCCATTAATGCTTGTGCGGCTGGTGATGAGCCCGCAGCCACTACGGTGCCTGCGCCTTCATTACCTACAGGGGTTGCTTTTCCAACACGTGTTTTAAGTGATGGCATAAATTGAGCTGGAACATCAGCAGTAATTACTGGGTTTTCATCAGTACCTGATTGCTTTGCAGTAGACATATCAGCTGCGCTGAATAAAACGCCTAAGTCTGATGGATTTAATGGTGCAGCTTCAATGCGAATAACCACTTCATCGGCATTCGGCTTTGGCATCTCGATGTTTTTTAAGGCAAGTGTAAGTTTATTGTCTTCGCTGATAGTTGAAGTAAGTTGGATATTTTTATCTGTCATAATACTGTTCCTATAAATTGAGAATGGGTAGCGTATAGCGTAATTACTTGCTTTGAGCTGCCTGTATTTGTGCTGTTACCTTTTGCATAAACTCAGGCATATTTGCTTGGCGATCTGCCTCTATTTGCTGTGCAATAGTCGATTGGCTCATTTTTACTTGCCATTCTTTCATACCTGGGATTTCGGCCAATACATCCCAATTAAGCTCTTTTGGCGTGAATGCGTTAACCACTGTATTTACGTAGTAAACGTAAATATCTGCCATGCTAAATTGTTCGCCTGCTATCCACGGCGAAAAATGCGTTAATTCACAAAGGGCGTTTACACCGCGCGTTAATAGCTTGCGAATGTCGTCTTTTACGTGTTCAGGTGCAGGGGAGCCTGTAAATACATACGGAATTAAGCGTCTGCTTGGCAATTCAAAGTAAAGCTCACTTATTTTCATAATTTGGCGAACAAAAGCACGCTCGGCTGAATCTTCAGGGTATAGCATGTTGCTTGGGTAGGTTTCTTCAAGGTAGTCGCAAATAACGCTCGATTCTGCAATATTTAGCCCATCAGCGGTGGTAATAGCCGGTACTTTTCCCATAGGGTTTATAGCTAAAAACTGCTCGTCGTTGTTGTATATAAGGTGCTCATTAAATGGCAGCTCTTTGTGTAAAAGTACATGCTTAACCAAGTTGTAATAGTTACTAGCTGCGAAGCCGTGCAAAGTAATCATAATGTAGCCTTTGGTTTTAAGCTTTAACTATTGGCGTTAAATAAATTAAAGCGTGTAGATAAGTTAAGATTATTATTACTTGTTTTAATTTGCTTATATATAGGGGAAAATGCGAATCACTTTTGCTTTTAAAGCAATAATAAGGCTTATTTAACCCAGAGGTAGCATGGATCAACTAAAAGCCATACGGTATTTTATAAAAGTAGTCGAAACAGGCAGTTTTACTAAAGCTGCAAAAGCTTTTGATGTGCCGCCTTCGTCGTTGTCGCGTCGAGTAGCCGATTTAGAAAAAAGCTTAGGCGCTACGCTTTTAAAACGCTCAACCCGTATTGTTAAGCTTACCGAAGTTGGTCATATTTACTACAACGATATGCAGCAAATTTTGGGGCAACTGGCGCAAAGCCAAGAAACAGTGCGCAGTTACCAAACTACACCCATGGGGCGATTATCAATTAGTTGTATGGTTGGCTTTGGCGACAAAATTTTAATGCCACTGCTAGATGAATTTAGCGCGCTATACCCCGAAATTATATTAGATGTTAGCTTAAGTGATGAGCTGTCGACACTCGGGCGTGACGACGTTGATATAGCCATTCGTGGAGGGTATGCACCTAACGAGCGCGTGCTAGCAATAAAACTAATGGATAATAGCTTTATACCTGTTGCATCGCCTGGCTATTTGCAAAAATACGGGACGCCTAAAAGTGCTATGAAATTACAGCAGCACCGTGGCCTTTATTTTAAAACGCCAGCGGGGCCAACGCCTTGGTTATGTAAAGTAGATGATCAATGGCACGACGTTTCTGGGCATGCGGTCGCTATTTCAAATAACGGATCGTGGCTGGCTAAAAAAGCGTGTAATGGCGAGGGCATTTTAATGTCAACTCGATGGGCGCTCGACTCATACCTTGAGTCTGGCCAGTTGCAAGAGCTTAAGTTTGAGCATGAATTAGCTATAAGCCAAAATGCGACTATGGCGGTTTATTTGTTGTATCAAAAGCAGCGCTATTTAGTGCCAAAGGTAAAAGCGGCGGTCGATTTTTTAGTACAAAGAATAAAAGAAACAGGTGGAAGTGTTAAGCGAATAGAATAGTGAATTGTCGGATGGCGTTGTGCTTATCCGACCTACACTTATCCGATTTATTAATGGGTTGTTTGTATAAATAATAGGTAAAAAAACGTCTCCTTAAGCTAAAGCTTTTAATGCTGCGTCCGATAAATTACTTAATAGGGTTTAGCGATTAAGGATAATCATGGTTAATAATGCACTTGGCAGCCACGCTAATTTAAGCACTTTACTTGCCCAATCAGTTAATAACGCTAACCAAAGCTCTGTGAGTCCTTCGCTACACACCAGCAGCGACCTTCAAGCTATTAATTATTTACAAACTAACGCGCCAAAAATAACCGGTGGGTTATTAAGCCAGTTAAATAATAAAACTCTTGATGAAGCACTAGCCAGTAATCAAAAAGTAGAGGACGTTTTAAAGCAGCAACTTACCTCGTTATTTACAATTTCAAGCACGCCGAGCACGCTTAACTATAAACTCTCCGATGAAGAACTCGCCCTGCGCACCATAATAAGTTCTCAGCATGAGGGGTTATTAAAAAACGAAAACAGTACCCAATTAATTGAGCGATTAAATACATCAGTTAAAAATATTCAGGGTGCTTATGCTAATACCAGCGATATTTTATCGAGTTTAGGTCAGCTTGGGCATGAGCAAAAAACGTTTTTAGCCTCAAGCCAGCAACGTGTTGAGCGCTCGCTTAATCCTTATATGGAAAGCCTTAATCGCGCAAAATACGAGGATGACGATAACTACCTGTTTGAGCTCTCGGTAAAAACTAAAGAAGGTGATGTTATAAACATTACCTTTAACTCATCGCAAGGTTATGACGAAGAAACAGGTGAAGCGATAGATGGCTTTGGCTTAAGTTACGAAGTAAATGGCAATTTATCTGAGGCTGAACATGCGGCTTTAACGCAGGTTATGGCGGGTGTTGGTGAAATGGCCGATGAATTTTTTAAAGTGAGTGAAAATTCATTCAACCCTCTTATAGTGCCAAATCAAACAGACATGAGCTTAGATTTTTTAGCGGGCTTTAATAGTGAACAGTTAGCCGGTTTTAATGTGTCGTTTTCAACAACGCAAAATGATGCGCTTGATACTGCCCAGAACACGCTTGATTTAAGTTACTCTATTGATGAAGCATCAAACCAGCAAGCACTTGTGTTTAAAGTAGTAGGTGGGCAAAACGACATTGATTTTGCACTTGATATGTCAACCATTGGCGCTAAAGACACGCAGCAAATGCAGCAGTATTTAGCGTCGCTAGATCAAAGCCTAGAAGATAGCCGAGTAAACAGCACCCAGGACGATAAAGAGTCGGCATTTGGGCGCAAAGGCGATGAGACAATGCAGCAAGGTTTCTCGCTGTTTAAAAGTGCTTTTACAAGTATGTCGTCAGCGGCTGAGCGTTATAGCAATTTGGAGTCGCTTGCAGATCAGAAGTTTAATGACGGGCGCGCCATGGTTGCCGATTTAGTTGATAACATGATTACAAACGATGCCCGTTACCAAGGGCTCGGTAATAGAGCACCCAATACTTTAGGGGCGGGTATTTCTAAGCTCGCTGATTTTGATGCTACGTTTTCTTATGCGCTGGATAATGGCGACTATCAACCTAAAAACACTATTGAGCTAAGCCAAGCGACTGAACAAACCCAATTAGGAGATCTTAGCGGTGTAACGCAAAGTAAAAATGTAAGTAGCCACTTTGATTATCAATACAGTCGCCCTGACTATTACGACAAAGAAGAGAGTTATAACGTAGGTACCGCCGTTAAAAATAAAGAACTTGTGGGGCTAGAACAGTCACACGAGGTTGATGTTGATACAAAAATGTTTGAGTTTAACCCGCAAACAAATCAATACGAGCTGCAAATGACGATGCAAGAGCAAACAGTTAGTAAAAGCGACATTCGCTTAATTGACGATATTTGGCTTGAAGAAAACGAAAACAGCTACAACATGAATAAAAAAGAGCGTGTTGAGAGTGACGAAAAGCAAGACGAGTTTGAAAAAACAAGCAGCCATTCTCATAATAAACTAGTTACCTTAATTGGTGACTTAGATAAGCTAGCTGAGAATAAAGACGTAAGGCGAGAATATTTAACTAACTTATCGCAAGTAAACTTTTTTATGGATAAAAAGTAACGCCTGAGAGCTGTTCACTCCACACTCAATATTGGGTATAGTCATTTAATACCTAAATTAAGAGCAACCTTATGTTTAAACAATTAATTTTACTGTGCGCTTTAAGTATGCCGCTTGTAAGCTGCGCTGCTACGGCGCCATTTTCTGGCGAGATAAGTACGCAAGCACTGCTAAGCGACTACGACAAGTTTAACGAGCACTACAAGGCGTATACACCAACAGCACAAGACATTTTATTAATGCAAAAGCTAGAAGGCAAAGAGCTAATTGTATTATTTGGAACGTGGTGCCACGACAGCGAGCGCGAAGTGCCAAAGCTTATTAAGTTAATTGATGCATCGAAAGTACAACTTGCAAGCATTGACTATGTGGCCGTGGGTTACAACAAACGCGATGATGCCGGAATAGCCGAAGCTAACGACTTACAATACACGCCAACGTTTATTGTTAAACAAAATGGCAAAGAGTTGGTACGCGTAATTGAAAAGCCAACGGGTACGTTAGCGCAAGACTTAACTCAGGGTTTGTAAGGTCTATTCTTATGTTATGGCAATTCAATTAAAAGGATGTATAAAGGTTGGTTTTCTGTGATTTGTTGCTAATTATAGCCTGTCATTTAACGTCAATTAAGTAAGCGTTTTGTGAGCATCAACCCGCGATTTTATTTATAATTAATATGGATATTTATGAAGTGCAAAAAGTGTAAATCAGGAATTACCTCCCCAATTGTTAAAACGACAAATATTAACGGGACTCCAATCGCGTCATCATCTTGCCCAGTCTGCGGTGAAAATTTAGATGGTTCAAAAAGATATTGGGTTTTATTAATTATTTTACTTATCGGCATTGGTGTAGCATCAAGGTATTTTTCTTAACCTTGGTTATATTACCCACACATGTGAATGAGCAAGACTTTGGTTTTGATTATTAGTCTTTTATTTTATCCGACTGATTTAGTCTTTTACTTTAAAGTTATGTGACCTATGAAATTAATGCGAACTGAAAAAGTTCAATTGTGGTTTATGATAAATGCCAAAAAATTGTATGTAGCTACCGCTGTTTTTGGTGCTATTTTTGTATTGATTTGGGGGGATGCTTCTCAATGGAAATACGAGGAAGATAAAAATCACTTCAGCACCTTTTTTTCATCCATTAATAGCCGAATTAGTTTTGTAAGGCATGGTTATTCAGGTACCAGTTTAAGAGTTATTGTGAATTTTGATGCCGAAGGGCTCACTCTGGATGAAATCAAAAATATAACTCCAAAATATAAACATGTGATTCTTGAGCGCATTTGCAATGATTTAGAGAGTTTGAAAGTTTTAGAAGACGGCTACTATTTTGATGTGGATTTAAGGGATACCAGCTCTGAACACATGTTTAAAAATTATTTTAATTTAATAGTAAAGCATGAAAGGTGTATCACGTAACACAAGTGAGTTTTAACTTAGCTAATAGGCATTAGAAAGACTAAAGGGCTCAAATTTTGACTTCAAAGATTAAACTTTATGTAAATTTGCTACTGGTGCCTTACTACTTACAGATTGCGAGCATTATTCACTAAACAGGCTTTTTTCGAACGCTTGCGCAGCGTGTGAAGACGGTCTGTCTTTATAATGCAGTTGATAAAGTGGCCGAGAAAGCTGCTCGTTATTTTTTTGGCTCAGGCGTGTTAATTTGCCTAGCTGCACTAAATCCTCAGTAACTACATTTGGCAATAAAGCGACCCCCATACCTTGAGCAACAGCCCTTGCTATGGCTTCATTGCTGCCCAATTGCATACTGCGCTCTGCTATTACACCATGTTGGGCTAATAACTTTACCGACATTTCTAAAGTGCCCGAGCCCGGCTCGCGCAGTAGCCAAAACTGTTTGTTTAACCATGCTTTTAAGTCTTTCGTGGGCTTAAAGTTACTCGGTATAACAACACTCATCAAATCGTTTTGCCAGTGCTTACTTATAATATGCGGCTCGGTGGGTGTGCCTTCAACCAGTGCTAAATCGATAGTGCATTCAAGTAGAGCGTGCTCAATTTGCGCGGTATTAGCAACTTGTACTTCTACTTTTATATGGGGGTATTGTGCGCAAAAATTGGCTAAATAGGGAGGTAGCCAATAGCTGGCAATGGTTGTACTGGTGCCTATAACGAGTGTGCCGCGCTTAAGCCCTGTGCGTGATTTAATATCTTCAATGGCGGCTTTTTCAATGGCAAAAATGCTACGTGCATGATCATACAAGGCTTGGCCGCCGTCGCTTAAGGTAAGTTTTTTGCCTTTAGATGCACGCTCTATAAGTTGAATATTTAATTGGTGCTCAAGCTCTTTTAGCGCTTTAGATACAGCGGGTTGGCTTATAAAAAGCGCCTCGGCTGCGCCTGAAAAACTGCCAAGCTTTGCTACCGTATAAAACACCCTAAGTGCATGCAAGTTCATTGTGTCTCTCAAATTACATAACTTTAAGTTATCGAATCATGATTTTAATGTATTGGAGTTATATTTTGCGCTTTCTTAAAATGAAGTCAACAGTTTAACGTTGTTCAATTGAGAGAATATTATGCTTAGCGCTATTAAAAATTTGGGTATTAATACTAAGCAATACGGCGATGCGCGCTGGTGGCTAGGTATGCTGCTGGTGGTTGTTTTGGCGGGGGCATCTGTTGCATTAAGTAAGTTACCCATAATGCAAAGTGCGCAATTTAGCTCTTTAACTATTGGTATAGTGCTTGGCATTATTGTGGGTAACAGTGTGTTTTCGCGCATTGCTACGCAAACCGATATAGGTGTTGATTACGCTAAAAGTATATTGCTTAAAGCGGGGGTTGTGTTGTTTGGGTTTAGAATTACCTTTGCGCAAGTAGCGGGCGTAGGCTGGGAAGGCTTATTAACCGATGTTGTAATGCTGTTAGGCACATTTATTTTGGCAGTGCAGCTAGGTAAGCGCGTATTTAAGCTTGATGAACAAACAACCATATTAATTGGCGCGGGTAGCTCTATTTGTGGTGCCGCTGCGGTTATGGCAACTGAGCCGGTTATAAAAGCGCAGGCGCATAAAGTATCGGTAGCGGTGGCAACGGTGGTGGTGTTTGGCACGTTAAGCATGTTCGCCTACCCAATTATGTTTGATTACATGGGGCTGAGTGAACACGCTTACGGTATTTTTGTAGGCTCAACTATTCATGAAGTAGCGCAAGTGGTTGCAGCGGGAACAGCAGTAAGCGCCAATGCTGCAGATACCGCCGTTATAGAAAAAATGCTAAGGGTGATGATGCTTGCGCCATTTTTAGTGGGCTTATCGTTTTGGCAAAGTAAAAAGCATGCTAAAACAAACAATAACGTGCATGGCGGCGAGCAAAAAGCGGGTATTACAATCCCTTGGTTTGCTGTGTTATTTATTGTGGCAAGTGGTGTGCATTCACTCTCTATTATTCCTCAAGTGGCTACAAGCGCAGTTGTTTGGTTTGATAATATATTACTCACCATTGCGATGGTGGCTTTAGGTTTACGCACACATGTTGGCGCTATTCGCCAAGCGGGTATAAAACCACTGTTATTAGCAGGCTGTTTATTTTTGTTTTTAACCTTGGGTGGTTACGCTATTAATATAGGCATTGCTGAGCTGTTTTAAACGTTACTTGGTAAAAGTTGATTGGCGGCTTAAATTGGCCAATCAACTTCATTTAAGTTATCGAGTTGTGTACTTGCATTTTTATTACCCTGCCATTTATTAGTGTAAACAGCGTGCGGGTCAAACTGTAACGTTTGTTTTTCAATATTAAAGTGCCTACCACCACGCGGATCTACGCCTACACCTGCTATATATTGCCAATTACCCCAATTAGCGGCTACATCGTAATCAACCAGTTGCTGTTCAAAATAAGCTGCGCCATAGCGCCAATCAAGGCCAAGTTCGTTAACTAAACAACTGGCTGCAATTTGCCTTGCTCTATTTGATATATAACCCGTAGCGTTAAGCTCATTCATAATGGCATTGACTAATGGGTAGGGTGTTGCGCCATTACACCATGCAGCAAATCGGCTTGGCATAAATGTAGTGAGTGGTCTGGTTTGCTTTTGGCCTTTAAAGCTAAACAGGCTTTTACCTGCCTTAAGTGCATGCCATTTAAAATATTCTCGCCATAGCAATTCAAATTTAATCCAGTAGGTAGACTCGTTTGTTATATAGCTTTGTTCGTACGCCTCAACTGCTTTATAAACTTGCCGCGCACTTACACAGCCAAAAGCAAGCCAGGTACTAAATTTTGTGGTGTTATTAAAGCCATCAAGCTCGTTTCGAGTTATTTTATAAGTACTTGGCAGCAAGCCTGAAAAGTATTGCTCTAAGTGTGTTTGCGCACTTTTAAACCCGCCATGCATTACGCCATTATTTGCTATACGCTCTAAAGGTTTTTTAGCGCACAAGGTTATTGGCTGAGGGAGCAAACCGTTTGGTAATGTTGAAAGTGAAATGGGGCTAGTGGCGGCCTCTACCTTTTTACGAAACGGGGTAAAGTGTTTAGGTAATTCGCTTAAATCAAAGGGTAGGTCACTTTGCTTAAAGAGCGTGTCTTGCTGGTCCCCTGTAATCTGTACATTAGGGCAATGTGCTTTGAGTAAGTTTATTTGGCGTTGCTCGTACAGGCCAAATTGCTCGCTGTATACAACTTCATCTATATTTTGCTCATTAATACGCGCTTTCAAAAGCGATACAGGTTCGCCTTCAAGCACATGCAGGGTTTGCCCGCGCTCAATAAGTGCTTGTTGTAGTTCGTACAAGCTTTGCATTAAAAACTGCTGTTTGTGCACGCCATATGGCTTTTGTTGATAGTTATTATTTTTAAACCAATGCGGGTTTATAACAAATACAATATCAAGCGCGCATTGCTCAGTAGCAAGTTCGCTTAAAATAGGGTTGTCGTCTATTCGTAAATCGTTTTGTAGCCAATATAAAATGCGTTTGCTCATAGGTTTGCTCAGGTTTTTGTAATCATTAACTTTACGAAGCAAAAGCGGGTAGGGATTAGTTTTGAGGTGTTTAAGAGGGTTTTAAAAAGAGGCGGCAAATAATACCGCCTCCTTGAATGTTAAATAGCCGATTTTTGTTTTGCTATCCAATCGTTTATTACGTCTTCTAATACTTCCATAGGCAGCGAGCCTTGGCCGATTACGGTGTCGTGAAAGCTGCGAATATCAAACTTAGCCCCGAGTTCTTTTTCAGCTTTTGCGCGCAGTTCGCGTATTTTTATTTCGCCCATTTTGTACGAAAGCGCTTGGCCTGGCCATGAAATATAACGATCTATTTGATCCTCCACCGCACTTTGTGGCAAAGCAGTGTGATCTGCCAAGTAGTCAATAGCCTTTTGGCGGCTCCAACCAAAGGCATGAATACCGGTATCAACAACAAGTCTTACTGCACGCCACATTTCGTAGCCTAAACGACCAAAGTCGCTGTACGGGCTTTGATAAAAGCCGGCTTCTTTACCTAAGCGCTCTGTGTATAGTGCCCAACCTTCGCCAAATGCTGAGTGGCTAAGTGTGCGTCTAAATTCGGGTACATTTAACTCCATAGCAATAGCGTTTTGTAAATGATGCCCTGGTATTGCCTCATGTAAGCTAAGTGCTTCTAAATTATACAAAGGTTGCAATTTAGGTGTTGAGGCTAAAAAATAAGTGCCGGGGGATCGGTTATCAGCAGGTGGCATATAAAACGCGCCGCGACTCGCTGAGCCTTTAATAGTAAAGGTATTACGCGGTAAATGATTAAAGTAGGTTGGTAACTTGCCATACATTTTTTGCGTTATAAAAGCGGTTTTTTCTAGCAGGTCTTGTGCGTCTGTTGCGTAAAATTGCTCATCGGTCGCTAAAAATTCTAAAAAATCGCTGTATGTGCCATCAAAACCTACTTCATCAATAATGTTTTGCATTTGCGTTTTTATACGCGCCACTTCTTTTAAGCCAAGCTCATGTATTTGCTTTGGTGTGGCATTGGTTGTGGTGTAATAATTAACTGCATATTTGTAATACTCAAGCCCGCCTTTAATGCTTGCAATACCCGGCTGGGCTCTACAGTTAGGCATGTAATCGTTTTCAAAAAAGTCGTAAAAATGCTGATAAGCAGGGACTACTTTTGAGCTGATTAAGGCCTTTGCTTTATTTTGGTATGTGGCTTTTTGCTCTGCTGTAAACGTGTTTGGTATACGTGTAAAGGGCTCGTAAAGGGCACTGTTTTCAGGTTGTTTAACAATATGCGCGCTAATGCTTTGGCTGTAATTTTCAAAGGTTTTGCAGTAATGAGTAAAGCCTGTTTTTATACCTTCTTTCATTAAATCAATATTTTGCTGATTAAAGCGCGGGTAGTCGGCAAGGCTGATTAAAAATGCGTTGTAATCATCAGGCGTTAAAAATGCCATATTAGCCGGTGCTTCGGCAAAGTAGGTATGCCAGCCACTTAAAAAATTAACCTGAAAATACTTATCTTGAAAAAGGTAGCTTTGCTGCTCTGTTTCTCGCTCGTATTTAAATAAGCGGTAGTTCATTAGCTGCTCGCTATTGAGCGTTTTAGGGTCAATACTAGCTAAGTTTTTTAACACACTGTCATTGTAAGCTTGGCGCTTTGCAATGGCTTGCTCGCTCCAACTTGGTAGTGTGCCACTGGGTTTCCAACCGTCAGGGTCGGTACGAAAGAATATTTTTTCGGCTTTTGCGTTTTGCCAATGGTTATCAATAATCGTTTTTAAGTCACTGTTACTATCGGCAATGCTTGGCAGTGATGCAACAGCTAAGCAAATAGCTAAAATACTTTTTTTAAACATAGTCATCCATTTATTGCGCGTTAATTTTTATTAGTTTTCGCGTATTTATCGTTTTTGTTTTTAATATAGTACCAACTTAACTTTATTAATGCGCTTAATTTTATAACCTGTAACTATTGGTTTTTATTTTTGATTGAACAAATTTCACTGTACAACTGAGTGGCGCACTAGTTTATTGTTTTATCAGCGTTTAGAATGATTAAAACTAATTATAATAAAGGTCGTCATGTTTAATAAAGTAATAGCGCTGATTGATGAAGCGAATAATCAAGACCCTAATAGCGAACAACACAATGGCGAAAATTTCCCAAAAGAAAGTTTATACGCCTTACGCATGAGCGAAATGCTAACTCGTTTTAAACCAGCTGCCAATGAACTTATGCAAATTGCAGTGCGTGCACAGCATATTCAGCGTTGGAAGTCGCCACGAAGTGACTTTGAAATGAATAAGCAGGGCTATCATCAGTGGCGCAGTGCTCTTTATATATTTCATGCAAGTAGTGTTGTTACGCTTATGCAGCAAGCTGGTTACGGTGAGGCTGAGCAAAACCGTGTTTACGATGCGGTTGCTAAAAAAGATATTAAACGTAACCCAGACAGCCAATTAGTAGAAGATGTAGCAAGCCTTGTATTTATTGAGCATTACATGCTTGGTTTTGCCAATGCAAAACCAGATTACAATGAAGAAAAGTGGATTGGTATAATTCGTCGTACTTGGCAAAAAATGTCAGGTGAGGCACATGAATTTGTACTTGCAGGTAATATTACATTACCCGCACCACTTGTTGGGCTTATTCATAAAGCACTTGAATAAATAATAAAAGTATAAAAATAAAAAAGGAATTTTAAATGCATTGCCCTAGAACTAATACGCCACTTGAGCCTTTACTTGTTGGCGGGATTACTGTTTTTACGTCAGCTCAAGGCGGCGTATTTTTTGATAACAGCCAAATTTTTAAGTTTAGCTCTCCAGAGTTAAAGCACGGTCAGGTATTGCTAAAATATTTGAGTGATCATATCGAGAGTGAATACGATGTATCGCTACGAATAAACTGCCCACAGTGCAAAAGTATTGTGATGATGCGCAGGTATTTTTCGCCAGTTAAGGCCGTCGAAATAGATGAATGTCCAGGTTGTGCAGGAATATGGCTTGATAGTGGCGAGCTGGCAAAAATACACGAAAACCACTTAACACCCCGAGAGCGAAAGCTGTTAGCACATGAAATGGCAACCAATCATGGGTTTATAACTATTAAGCCGCCAAAATCAAAGTATTACCCTAAAGCGCCTAAAAACGTTCAAGGCACCACTGTTGAACGGCTGGTGCAATTGGCATTACTTAATTTTGAGTAATAAATTAGTCTCGAATGCTACATTAATTTTAAGCATGCAGGTGCTGCTAATAAAAGCATGACTTGCAAGAACAAATTTTAAAACCAAGGAAGGCTGAGTATGAAGGATTATAAGAGTAAAGTAGCACTGCAATTTTACTGTGTGCTACTGGCGTGTTTTTTGACATCAGGCTGTGATTTTTTATTTGATAAAGCGCATGGTTATCGTGGACCCATTGTTGTGACGATTGAAACAGAAGATGGCTCAGTGCCAGAATTTCCTTTTTTGATAAAGTCGGCCTATTCAGAATCGTGTGGTCATAGTAGTTGTGGTATTGATTTTGGTTATAAGTATTTTAAAGCTGCCTATGCTAATGAGCCAATTACCTTCCCACGGGAGCGTTTGGATTTATTACAGCCCAACGCCTATGCATCGATTGAGTTTACGGTTACTCATCCTAATTATCACCAAGGCGGATTTCCGCGAGGTTTTGCGCCCACCGATGCCGATGACCCCATTCATATCACGTTTACCGTTAAGCCGTTTGCTGAACAAATGAGTAAAGTAGCTGGCTGGGCGACTGGCCCTAAACAAAACATGCAAAACTTTACACCTGATAGCAGGGAATATAAAAAAGCAGACATAAGGTATCGCCAAGCGCGCTTTAATTTAGGAAAGACGATTAAAAGGCACATTACGGTGATCAAAACGTTTTACTTACCTCATTTTTCAAAACGTATGCAACAACGGGTGATTGAAAAGTATCAACCGATTTTTAGAGCCTGGTATTACGGCGTACCTGAAACGGATTGTTGGGATATGGTTGACTGTAGAAAGCAAATTTTAAAACCAAGGAAGGCTGAGTATGAAGGATTATAAGCGTAAAACTGCACTGCAATTTTACTGTGTGCTACTGGCGTGTTTTTTGACAACAAGTTGCACTAGGGTATTCGATAAGGCTCATGGTTATCGTGGGCCCATTGTTGTGACGATTGAAACAGAAGATGGCTCTGTGCCAGAATTTCCTTTTTTGATAAAGTCGGCCTATTCAGAATCGTGTGGTCATAGTAGTTGTGGTATTGATTTTGGTTATAAATATTTTAAAACGGCCTATGCTAATGAGCCAATTACCTTCCCACGGGAGCGTTTGGATTTATTACAGCCCAACGCCTATGCATCGATTGAGTTTACGGTTACTCATCCTAATTATCACCACCGCGGATTTCCGCGAGGTTTTGGGCCCACCGATGCCGATGACCCCATTCATATCACGTTTACCGTTAAGCCGTTTGCTGAACAAATGAATAAAGTAGCTGGCTGGGCGACTGGCCCTAAACAAAACATGCAAAACTTTACACCTGATAGCAGGGAATATAAAAAAGCAGACATAAGGTATCGCCAAGCGCGCTTTAATTTAGGAAAGACGATTAAAAGGCACATTACGGTGATCAAAACGTTTTACTTACCTCATTTTTCAAAACGTATGCAACAACGGGTGATTGAAAAGTATCAACCGATTTTTAGAGCCTGGTATTACGGCGTACCTGAAACGGATTGTTGGAACAAAATGACTTGCCAAGAACATATTTTAAAGCCAAGGGAAGCTGAATATGAAGGATTATAAGCGTACTTACCTGCAATAATACGTAATCATTTTGCACAGCTAAATGTGTCGCTATCTGCGTTAAAAAATTCTCATTTTGAACCATTGAATAGCGAAATTTTTGCCTAGCTAGCAACACGTTTTTCAAATCTCAAAATAGATCACTTAATTAAGCTAATTGGTATAAAGCATAAAAAACGGCGTACTAAATAGTACGCCGTTTTTTGTAGTAAATTAACTCTAACAAATTTATTTATTACGGTTTTCTTTAGCAAACGCACGTATTTTACGCTTTTGCGACAGTGTTACTTTATTAACACGGCCAGCAAATGGGTTTTCACCTTCTCTAAATTCGATTTTGATAGGTGTGCCCATAATTTTAAGCGCTTTACGGTAATAGTTCATCAGGTAGCGTTTATAGCTATCTGGTAAATCTTTAACTTGGTTACCGTGAATAACAATACGTGGTGGGTTATAACCACCGGCATGTGCATATTTAAGCTTAACACGACGACCACGAACAAGTGGCGGCTGGTGATCGGCTTGAGCCATGTCCATAATACGGCGTAACATTGCAGTACTTATACGCTTAGTCGCTGATTCATACGCTTCGTCAACAGACTCAAACAAATGACCAACACCTGTACCATGCAGCGCAGATATAAAGTGTAAGCGTGCAAAGTCTATAAAGCCTAAACGGCGATCGAGCTCTGATTTAATACGATCTTTAACGTAATCGTCTAAGCCATCCCATTTGTTCACGGCAATAACCAATGAACGACCTGAGTTAAGCGCAAAGCCTAATAAGCTTAAATCTTGATCTGAAATACCATCGCGAGCATCAACAATTAATAACACTACGTTACAATCTTCGATTGCTTGGAGCGTTTTAATTACTGAGAACTTTTCAACTACGTCGCTTACTTTTTTACGTTTACGAACACCGGCTGTGTCAATTAACACATACTCTTTTTCATTTCGAGTCATCGGAATGTAGATAGAGTCACGTGTTGTGCCTGGCATATCGTATACAATTACACGCTCTTCACCCAATATGCGGTTTGTAAGCGTTGACTTACCAACGTTAGGACGGCCAATAATTGCAAGCTTTACAGGTTTGTCTGCAAATGCTTGGTGATCGGTATCGCTGTCTTCATCTTCTTCGTAAAGATTAACAAGCTCTTCGTCATCGCCTGTTACGTCTTCGTCTTGTGCAGCTAATTCAGCAATAAGCGGCTGAAGTGTTTGCTCAAGCAGTAACGTAATACCACGGCCATGCGATGCAGCAATATGATGTATTTCACCTAATGATAATTGGTAAAATTCAGCACAGTTTGAATCTGCATCAATACCATCGGTTTTGTTAGCAACAACAAAACACTTTTTATCTTGCTTGCGCAAGTGATTAGCAATTGCTTGGTCAGCGACGGTCATACCTACACGAGCATCTACTAAAAACAGAACAATGTCGGCTTCTTCAATGGCTAGCAGAGATTGATCTGCCATTTCGATTTCGATGCCTTCTTCAGTGCCATCAATACCGCCCGTGTCTACCACGATAAATTCATAGCCATCGTAACTAGCTTGGCCATATTTTCTATCTCGTGTTAAACCTGGGAAATCGGCTACGAGTGCATCACGAGTACGTGTTAAACGGTTAAATAATGTGGATTTGCCCACATTGGGTCGCCCAACTAGAGCGATCACGGGAAGCATAAACTACCTCTTTAAAAAACAACAAAAGGCTTCGCAGTGCGAAGCCTTAAAAAAACCATATGACTATTAGTAACTTAGTTTGGTATTTTTACCATACTAACTTCACCATCACGGGTGTATAAAATTAGCTTATCGTCGGCAACAACTGGCTCAACAAAAAAGCCCGAGCTGTCAAAGTCTTCACGAGATACTAGCTCGCCAGTTTCTTTATTTAGCCAATGTAGGTTACCTTCTTGGTCGCCTAAAGCTAAGTGGCTACCTGCAACTGCAGGGCCTGTTAGGTACCAACCGCGTAGAGCGGGTTGGCTCCAACGTTCAATACCTGAATCTTTATCTAATGCGTAAATAACACCATCGCTATCTACTAAATAAATTGTTTGTGCATCCATCGCAAGGTCGCGGTAGCTGCTGTATTCACGTTTCCATACAACATTGCCAGAGCGAATATCAACAGCAGCTAAGTTGCCGTTATACGCAATAGCGTAAGCATATGGGCCACTAATAAGTGGTTGAGTGTCTACGTCAACTAGGCGTTCAAATTCTGATGCGCCTTTGGCAACCGCAATTTCTGCGCTCCATGCTGAGTAACCACTGTCTGAAATTAATACGCTTAGCTTACCTGTTTCTAGGCCAACTAATACACCACCGTTAGCAACGGTTGGCGAGCTTTGTCCGCGTAATGTTAGTGGTGGAACTTCTTGTTCAAAATTCCAACGCTCTTCGCCTGTATCTGGGTGAAGTGCTAACAGTTTACCTGAGCCTAAATTAACAAATATTAAGCCATCACCAGCTGTCGGTTTAGACAGTGATTCGCCTGGTACATTTTTACGCCAAACTTCTTCACCGGTTTCGCGGTCAAGGGCAATAATAAAGCCGTGTTCAGAACCAATATAAATTTTACCATAGGCTTGCAAAATACCACCTGATAATTTTGCATTACCGTTATCAGCCCATGGCCAAAATGATAAATCTTGGCGTACATCGGTTTCCCACTTGGTATCGCCATTAGCAAGCGAAAGCGCTTCTACTTGGCCTTCGCGGCTAGCAACATATACGGTATCTTTATAAACAGCGGGTGTTAAACGAGAAAAATAATGCTCTACGCCATCACCTACAGACTCTTGCCATACAACGTCAGTTTCAAACTGATTTACAATTTCAGGAAGTACGAGCTCTTCTTCATCATCACTTGATGAACAACCCATCAATGTTGCCATACATAGGGCAAGGGCTGCTGTTGTTAATTTTTTCATGCCTAAAACCTTATGCCGCTGGGCTAGTTACTGCTAGGTCATCTAACTTAATTTGTAATAGTGGATTACTTGTTAATCCACCCGCATCTATTGCTGCTTGATATGCAGTACGTGCTTGATCTTTATTACCTTGCTCAGAGTAAATGTCGCCTTTAAGTTCGGCAACGTTTGCGTTGAATGCTTCAGGTAATGGTGCATTTAATGTAGTTAATGCATCGTCATAGTTAGTTTGTGCAATTTGAATACGCGCTAAACGTGTAATCGCAATTGCTTTTAATTCTGTATTTGATGTATTAGACACTATCCAGCTTAGCTTTTCGCCAGCTACGTCTAGCTTTTGTGCTTCTACTGCATCTTTTGCTGCTACAAATGCTGCAAGTGTTGCGTAGTTTGTATCTTTATTTTCGCTAATAAACGCATCAGCTGAAGATAATACATCATCGCTTTCAACAAGTGTTGTATATGAATCTGATGCTTTTTCAGCTGTCGTAATTTGATTTTGGTTATATGCTTTCCAACCATATAAGCCACCTAGGCCAACAAGTATGCCTAGCGCAAGTGAAATACCGTTTTCACGGAAAAAGCGTTTAATGGCTTCTGCTTGTTGTTCTTCTGTTGAATAAATGTCCATTCTTACCTCTAATGTTCGCTTAGCCGTTAATAAGCTCAGCTAATAGCGCTTTAGCTTGTTCTAATTCTAATGTGACTTGTTCTTTACGCTCGCGTAAATACTTGATGGTCACAACGCCTTTTTCTAATTCATCTTCGCCAATAATCACTGCAACAAGTGCATCGCTTTTATCAGCACGTTTTAATTGTTTTTTAAAGTTGCCGCCACCCGCATGTACCATAACGCGCAAACCTGGTACGTCTTTGCGTAGTTGCGCTGCAATTGCAGGAGCTTGAATGCTTGCTTTGTCGCCCATTGCTGCTAAATATACATCAGCATTACGACGAATGTCACCTACACACTCAAGTGCTTGTAGTAATAACACTAAGCGCTCTAGACCCATTGCAAAACCAACAGCTGGCGTTGCTTTGCCGCCAAGTTGTTCAACTAAGCCGTCGTAACGTCCGCCAGCACATACAGTGCCTTGTGCACCTAAACTGTCGGTTACCCATTCAAATACAGTGCGGTTGTAGTAGTCTAAACCACGTACTAACTTTTCATTAACCGTGTATGAGACGCCAGCCGCGTCTAAACGTTCACATAAATTTTCAAAATGTTCTTTTGATTCAGCGTCTAAGTTTTCAGATAGTTTAGGCGCATCAGTTAAAATTGCTTGTACGTCTGGGTTTTTGCTATCAAGTACGCGTAATGGGTTTGAATACATACGACGTTTTGAGTCTTCATCAAGCACATCAATGTGTTGCTCAAGGTAGGCTACTAACGCATCACGGTAATCTGCACGCGCTTCGTTAGATCCTAAAGAATTTAGCTCTAAACGAACGTGGTCAGTAATACCAAAGGCTTCCCATAATTGCGCTGTTAATAAAATAACTTCTGCGTCTATGTCTGCTGTAGCAATACCAAATGTTTCTAAACCAAATTGGTGAAACTGACGGTAACGACCTTTTTGCGGACGCTCGTGACGAAACATTGGACCCATGTACCAAAGGCGTTGTTCTTGATTGTATAGTAAGCCATTTTGGTTGCCAGCACGTACGCATACTGCGGTGCCTTCTGGGCGAAGTGTTAATAAGTCGCCATTGCGATCGGCAAAGGTGTACATTTCTTTTTCTACTATATCGGTAACTTCACCAATAGAGCGTTTAAATAAGTCGGTTGATTCTACAATAGGAAAACGAATTTCTTGATAACCGAACGATGCTACTGTCTCGCGTAAAATGTTTTCTACTTTCTGCCAAACTTGTGTATCGCCCGGCAGACAATCGTTCATACCGCGAACTGCCTGAATTTGTTTTGCCACTGATAAATCCTAAATGCTGTTTTTGTGTAATAAAAAATGCTTACACAACAAGAATGCTAAAAATTGACCCGCTATTATAGCGTTCTGGTCATAAAGGTAAACGCCAAACACCGCTGTTTGGCGCTTTATACGGTATTTATTCGACTATTTTAATATCGATAGGTGTTTGCTGCTCTTTTTGAGCAATAAAGTCGCGCACGTAGCTTTCGAGCTGGTCAACAATATTGTTGTTGTCAATACGTGCTTTTTGGCGTTCGCCATTAATGTATAAACCTGAGCGACGGTTTGCACCGGCAAGGCCAATATCACTCACAAGGGCTTCACCCGGGCCGTTTACAACACAGCCAATTACCGAAACCGATACAGGTTCAATAATATCTTCAAGGCGCTCTTCTAGCTGGTTCATGGTGCTTACTACATCAAACTCTTGACGAGAACAGCTTGGGCAGGCAATAAAGTTAATTCCGCGCGAACGTATGCGCAGCGATTTTAAAATATCAAAACCTACTTTAATTTCTTGAACAGGGTCAGCTGCAAGCGACACTCGCAGTGTATCGCCAATACCTTCGGCAAGTAGCATACCTAAACCTACGGCTGATTTAACCGAGCCAGATCGCATGCCGCCCGCTTCGGTAATACCTAAATGCAGTGGTTGGTCTATTTCTTTAGCGAGTAAGCGATAGGCGCCTACCGCTAAAAATACGTCTGATGCTTTTACCGATATTTTAAATTGGTCAAAATCAAGGCGGCGTAATATATCTACATGGCGCATTGCTGATTCTAATAAGGCTTCAGGTGTAGGCTCGCCATATTTTTCTTGTAAGTCGCGCTCAAGTGAGCCACCATTTACACCTATACGAATAGGAATGTTATGCTCGCGAGCCGAATCGACCACAGCTCTTATACGCTCTTCGCTACCTATATTACCTGGATTTATACGCAGACAATCTACGCCGTACTTTGCCACTTTTAAGGCTATACGGTAATCAAAGTGAATATCGGCTACTAGCGGAATAGTCACTTGTTCTTTAATACTTTTAAACGCTTCAGCTGCGTCCATAGTCGGTACTGATACACGCACTATGTCGGCACCGGCATCTTGTATTGCCTGAATTTGTGCAACGGTTGCATCAACATCCATGGTGTCGGTGTTGGTCATTGATTGCACAGCAATAGGGGCGCCGTCACCAATAGGGACATTACCTACATTGATACGGGTGGATTTTCTGCGTTTAATTGGGGATTCTGAAAACATAGCGACTACTCTGCTAGTGGTAATGTAAATTTGGCTAAACGGTTTTTAGGAAATGCAGAAACATCTACAGGTTCGCCGTTTAAAGTAATGTCTACAGCGTCATGCTTACCAAGCACAACTGAAAAAGGAGGCGTTCCGCTTACGGTCATAATGTAGCCTGCTTTTTTAACGCCGAATGCTATTTTTTCGCCTTCGCCATCGTAAATTTCAACCCAACTTTCGCCGTTAAAGTTCATAACAATTGTACTGCTAGCATCTTCTTGACTTTCGTTGTTAGATGTAATAGGAGCCGTTTCTGTAACGGCTTCTGAGCTTGTTGATGTTTCAAGCGTATCTTTTGATTCTAATAGTGATTCGTCGTTAATTTCAGCTTGTTGCTGTTGCTGTAAAATACTGGGTTGAGCTGCTTGTCGTTCACTCATTATTGAGTTGGCAACGTTTATTTTACT
The DNA here is from genome assembly GCF_031198785.1 of Pseudoalteromonas sp. HL-AS1. Taxonomy (NCBI): domain Bacteria; kingdom Pseudomonadati; phylum Pseudomonadota; class Gammaproteobacteria; order Alteromonadales; family Pseudoalteromonadaceae; genus Pseudoalteromonas; species Pseudoalteromonas sp. HL-AS1. Next base: position 260,180 of record NZ_CP133570.1, on the reverse strand, counting down.
GGTTTGCTCTTCAATGGGGGTGGCGTTTTGCCAAAACCATAAAGCAGATGAGCCAATAACAATCGCTAAAATTAAATAACTAAAAAACATTAAACGGCTGTCGCTTGCTTCTTTTTCTGTTCGGCGCGAAAAGCTTTGCATATTAGCGGGCTTGGTCGGCTCTGGTGGGGCCGGCATCATTGCTAATATAGGTGCGCTATCGACTTTTAATTCACGGCAATAATTTTTTATATAGCCTTTAACAAAAGTGATAGGGCCTAGTAACGCAAATTCATCATTTTCAAGGCGTTTAATTTGAAGTTCAGACAGCTTTAACGGTGCAGCGATAGTTGCGATGCTAACGTTTGCTTGCTCTCTATGATTTTTTAGTATTTGGCCTACAGTTGGCTGTTCGCTCTGTGTTTGCGTATTTTCTTCATTCATAATGTGTATGAGTTTGGATCCACTAGTAAAAGTCTGTGCCCTGGTTTTAATGCTATATCAGGACTTAATTTATTCCATCGCATTAATTCATCAATTAATACATGCCGCTGGGTAGCTATATCGTAAAGGGAATCACCAGCTTTAATTTCGTAATAAATATTAGGATCGTTTAGGTATATTTTACTTCCATTCATTACCCGATCCGACTCTTTTAAACCATTCCATTGCAGGAGTTTTTGTAGTTTAACATTGTATCGCACCGAAATGCTAAATAGGTTTTCGCCAACAGCAATTACATGAAATGGCACGCGTAAAGGCGGTACTTTAGGATTAAGCATTGGAAGCTCAGTTTTCTGCACTGCTTCGTAGCTTTTAAATTCAATATCAGCATTATTTTGATAGTTGCTGTTTTCAAAAACGGTTGTGTTTTTAGTCGCTTCGTAGAATACCACGTCACTACTGTTTTTTTGATTTGTAACTGCAGGTGCAGAATTACTGTAGTTACTAGTTTGCTGCGAATTAAACTGGCCTGTTTTAGGTGCGCCAAACGAGATTATTGTTACCTCGTCATCGGCTTTATCCGGTTGTTTTGTCGGTATAACTTCTTTTTGAGGTTCTAAAACGGGCTGTGCTTTTTCAGGCGCTGCTACTATAGAATCTGCAGAGTCGTGCTTAGTAGTAAGTGCAAGCATAACAGCCGATGTATCGGTAGGATTGCTTGGCGCGACGACTTTAGGAGCCTCTTCTTTTTGGGTCGTTACTTGTTTTGCTATTACGGTTTCTTCGTCGGCTTGCGTACTGAGCGTATTTGGCAATGCTTGAGCTTGCTCTTCTCTTGCTATAACTGGATTTACATCTTGGTTATTTGCTGTTGCGAGCTTTTTATCTGTTTTTTGCTCGTTGTTTGTTACCAAGCTTGTTGAACCGTCTTCTGGCGAACGTTTCTTTTTAATAACTTTTATTTTTGGTTTTGAACTAACGTGCGCGCCGCTTGCATCATTTTTTAGTTCTTTTAACTGCGCTTTACGGTATTTTTCTCGCAGTATTTCAAACTCATTAAAACGTGTTCTTTTCTCTTTTAACGCGTAGGCTTCGTTGCTGGTAGAGTAAGTTTGCAAAATAGTGTTGGAAATTTTTTCAGCTTCTTCAATTCTGCCCATTCGGTTTTTTACAAGATAGCTAAGCATTAATGCGCGAGAAGATACTCGGCCCGTACTTTCATAGCGCTTTAAAAGTTCACTGGCTTTGTATAAGTCACTTTTTGCGTAATACAGTGCGGCTAAGCTAATTAATGTAGATGTACGCTGAGAGCTGTGATTAAGTGCCTGTTGAAAGTAGCTTTCTGCATTTTCAAAATCATCAAATTCAATAGCACACAGGGCTAAATTTTCGTAACTTTCGGCAACGCGAATATAACTTGGTACTTCAATGGCTTTTAAAAATTGATCAGTTGCACGATCGTATTCATCAATACCACATAAAAACACACCGTAGTTATTGAGGGTGTTAGGATCATCTGGCTTGATTTCAAGTGCTTTTTGGTAGGCTTTATCAGCTAGCGGGTTTTCGCCCACTTGTTGGTAGTAATAAGCAAGAGAGTAATGTACTTCAGGTAGGTCAGGAGCAAATGCTGCTGCACGTTCTAAATTGTATTTGGCTTGAGAATTATTACCCGTTTTTAAATACTGTAGGGCTAAAGCAATTCGTGTTCGTGCTGCGCCAGTATTATTAACTTTATTTTCGACGACGGGTTTATTACTGCCGTTATAACTACTTTCACTCACACAGCCACTTAGGGCAAGTGTTGATAGTGTTATAGCAAGTATAGATCGCATTACCTTATCTCTTTATTTTTAGTCCATGTCGCCTATCTTACCTAAAAGCTTTACTCTTGCATCATTTATTTAAAAATAAACAACTTAACAGCCTTATATGGTTTATTCATATAAGGCTGTTACAGATTATGCTTGGTGGATATTAACGGCAATCGCGTTATCGTCGCGGATTTTCTTTTTAGCTAAACGTTTAGTACGGTCAACTACGTCACCGACTAACTGACCGCAAGCTGCGTCAATATCATCGCCGCGAGTACGGCGCACAATACAGGTTACACCTGCAGCTTGTAGTACTTTTGAAAAGCGGTCGATACGGCTATTACTTGAGCGTGTGTACTCGTTACCCGGGAACGGGTTAAACGGAATAAGGTTTACCTTAGACGGTGTGCCTTTTAACGTTTGTACTAATGCATGCGCTTGGTCAGTGCTGTCGTTAATGCCATTAAGCATAACGTATTCAACAGTCACGTCTTTATTAGCCTTTGAACCGTCGATATAACGACGACACGCCGCTAAAAACTCTTCAATAGGGTACTTTTTATTAACAGGTACTAAAATATCACGCAGTGCGTTATCTGGTGCGTGAAGTGATATAGCCAGTGCTACGTCAATTTTTTCTTTTAGTAAATCAAGAGCAGGTACAACGCCTGAAGTACTTAATGTTACGCGGCGCTTAGATAAACCAAAGCCCCAATCGTCCATCATTAGTTCCATTGCTGGCACTACGTTTTTAAGATTAAGTAAAGGCTCGCCCATACCCATCATTACAACATTAGTCACTGGGCGCTTTTCGCTATGACCATCAAGGCCTATATCTTTAGCTACACGCCAAACTTGGCCAATAATTTCAGATACTTTTAAGTTACGGTTAAAGCCTTGTTGAGCAGTAGAACAAAAAGTACATTCAAGCGCACAACCCACTTGTGATGATACACATAACGTAGCGCGCTCTTTTTCAGGGATCCAAACGGCTTCTACTTCTTGGCCGCCTTCAAGAATAAGCGCGTACTTAATAGTGCCGTCGCTTGCTTGCTGGCGAACGGTGATCTCTGGCGCTACAATTTCGCATTCAGCTTTAAGTTTTTCTTTAAGCTTTTTATTTACGTTGCTCATATCGTCGAAGTTATCTACGCCAAAATGATAAATCCATTTCATCACCTGGTCACTACGAAACGGCTTTTCACCGAACGATGCAAATAGCTCGCGCATTGCTTCTCGGTTTAAATCTAATAAGTTAATCTTTTTTTGCTCGGTCATGAAACAACCTCAATCGGTGACGGTGGAGATAAAATTTACGAGGACGAATTGTACACAATTCACTCACTTTAATCATTAAGTAAAACATCATGAGTTTCTGATTAATACTTTACGTAATGACTAAAAAAGGGCCCGAAAGCCCTTTTCAATATGTTAACGAATTCGAATTAACGAGTACGTGAACAAAGCTCTTCGTCAGCGAAGAAGTACGCGATTTCGCGAGCAGCAGATTCAACAGCGTCAGAACCGTGAACAGCATTTTCGTCGATGCTATCAGCGTAGTCTGCACGTAAAGTACCAGCTAGTGCTTCAGCAGGGTTAGTAGCACCCATGATTTCACGGTTTTTAAGAACAGCGTTTTCGCCTTCAAGAACTGTAACCATTACTGGACCAGATGTCATGAAAGATACTAAAGCGCCAAAGAAAGGACGTTCGCTATGTTCTGCGTAGAAACCTTCAGCTTTCTCTTGTGAAAGGTGAACCATTTTAGCTGCAACGATTTTAAGGCCAGCAGTTTCGAAACGGTTGTAGATAGCGCCAATGTGGTTTTTAGCAACTGCATCAGGTTTTACGATTGAGAAAGTACGCTCTAAAGCCATCTTTATGCTCCAATAATTTTAAGTAAAAGTGTGAATATTAACGGGCGCGAATTATACGCGTTTTAAGTGAAAAATCCTAATTTTATTAAAAACCAGTTTGATTGCTGTTTTATGATCTCGATCAAATTTAAATTATTAGCCATATTTATACTGCTGCGCTTGTGTTTATGTATTTTTCAATAACACCAATTTCACTGGATTAATGCTTAATTTTTCAATCAAATTGGTAAAACTCATGCAACTGGTTTAAACCCAGTTCGATGTATGGAGCGCACATGTTACCCGTTATTTCTTCAATCCCTTTTATTCCTGAATTATTATGCCCCGCAGGCAGTTTAAAAAACATGCGCTACGCGTTTGCTTATGGCGCAGATGCGGTTTATGCGGGGCAGCCTCGTTATAGCTTGCGTGTGCGTAATAATGAGTTTGACCTAGACACTCTGCAAGTCGGCATTAGTGAAGCCCATGCGCAAAATAAAAAGTTTTATGTGGTGTCTAATATTGCGCCGCATAATGCCAAAGTTAAATCGTATTTACGTGATATAGAACCGGTTATTGCGATGCAGCCCGATGCGCTGATTATGTCAGACCCTGGTTTGATTATGCTTGTTCGTGAAAAATGGCCAGCCATGCCTATTCACTTATCAGTACAGGCGAATGCGGTAAATTACGCAAGTGTACAATTTTGGGCAAAACAGGGGATTGAACGTGTTATTTTATCACGGGAGCTGTCGCTCGAAGAAATAACCGAAATACGCACACTCTGCCCAGACACCGAACTTGAAGTGTTTGTACATGGTGCGCTTTGTATGGCGTATTCGGGGCGTTGTTTGCTCTCTGGTTACATAAATAAGCGCGATCCAAATCAAGGCACGTGTACTAATGCATGTAGATGGGATTATGATGTAAAACCAGGGGTTGAAAACGAAACCGGCGAAATGGTGCATAAAATTGACCCCAAACAGGTGATTCCTACTCTGGGTGAAGGCGCGCCAAGTAACGATGTATTTATGCTAGAGGAACAAGGTCGCCCTGGTGAGTATATGCCTGCGTTTGAGGATGAACACGGCACGTATATTATGAATTCAAAAGATTTACGCGCAGTACAATACGTAGAGCAGTTAACAGAAATGGGTGTACATAGTTTAAAAATAGAAGGGCGTACTAAGTCATTTTATTATGTAGCGCGCACAGCACAAGTTTATCGCAAAGCAATAGACGACGCAGCTGCGGGTAAACCATTTGATAATAACTTATTTAAAACTCTCGAAAATCTAGCGCATCGTGGTTATACAGAAGGCTTTTTAAAACGCCATGCCCATCAAGATTATCAAAACTATGAGTACGGTCATTCTGTATCAACTAAACAGCAATTTGTGGGTGAAGTACTTGGGCGCTGCGAAAATGGATTAGTTGAAATAGACGTTAAAAATAAATTTTGTACAGGTCACTCCTTAGAGCTTATGACACCACAAGGTAACTTTACTTTTAAGCTTGAATATATGGAAAACAAAAAGGGCGAAAGTATTAGCGATGCTAAAGGCTCTGGTCACATTGTAAAAATACCGCTAAATGAAGGCATTAACTTAGCGCATGCTATTTTAATGCGTAATCTTGAGGAACACCAAGATACTCGTAATCCATTTAAACAAGCTGTTTAGCTACAGCTGAATATAGTTTTTTCAAAAAACTCGGGGTTATAAAAACCCCGAGTTTGCGACTTTATTTAAAATAATATTAATTATTTTTCAAGTTGCTTTAGCTTATCTCTTCGCTCTTTACGTTTTTGTTTTAATGTTTTGCTTGCATGTTTTTTAGGTTTTTCTTTACTCATTACAAATAACTCCAATTAAATATATAAAATTAATAAATAAAAATTGAAATAATTTACTCTATATTTCCTCCTTAATATTAATGGCTATTATTTCCCAAAGGTGGGATTCCCCAGCTTCTTTATATTCAATAATATGATTTATTTTATGCCCTAAAAGAGCGACCCCAAGAGGAGAGTGAAATGATACGTCACTAATAAAGTGCCTTCGTTGGCTTGGAGGCACTAAAGTTATGCGGCGCTTAAAACCGGTGGTTATATTTTTAATGACCACCGTGCTATTAATTTGTACATGCGGATTGAATTTTGACCAAGGCCGCTGTGAATACTCGACTTCTTGTAGTAAATACGCAAGCTTCAGCGGTTGTAATAGTACCGCTGCGTCTGTGAAGTCATTTTTAGACAGGAAAGATTTTTTACGCTCGAACAGAAAAGAAAGCACGGACTAATCCCCACAAAAACTAAATCGAATTTAAATATATAAAGGTACAGTGTAACTGCCGAGTGTAAGGGTTACACTCGGCTTAAATTCCGAAGGTGGTATTTGTTTTTAGCAGGTATGTGATTAAATTAAACATATTATCCTCTTTGTTTAAATCAATCATATTGAGTTTAAAAATAAAGTCAATTGAGTTTTAGGTTAAAAATATATTGTCGATAAAATGACAGTTTAAAACTGTTTTTTATGTTTTTATAAATTCGTTTTTTTCACTAAGTTGTTGTTATTTCTGTGTGTTAGTTGCTCACTATGTAATTGAAGTTAAACGACTAAATAGTTAAGTGCTATTTATGGGATCTATAGTGCCACTTATGCCTATTTATAATATTTATAGATTGAATATACTGGTGTTGTTGTTTATTAATGTGTAATTGTGTGGCTAGTATTTTATTTTTTGAAGCTTAAGCTGCTTATTTTATAGAGTAGAAGCTAGGTATCGGGTAACGCTCTTGTAGTGGCTACGTGTTTTACAGCTGAACCTTTATGTAATAGTCATTGCATTCAACAATGTTAAATAACCACTTTTTATTCAGGTTTATCGAAGTAAATTATAAAGGGTCTCATTTATATGTGGATAATTTTTGCATTACTCGCCACTGTTTTTTTTGGTGCGCGAGGAATAATGTACCAATGGACGTCACAAAAAAAGATTAATCGTAATCTATTATTATTCGGTGTTTTTTTTGTGGGATTTATAATTAGTGCGCTAGGTACTGTGGTGTTTGAGCACACATGGTACGGCTGGGCTGATATTACGGTTGGACTCGCTTTAGGTTTTGGATCTTTTGCGGCTAATGGGTTTTTGCACAAAGGGTTTTCGGTTGGGAAAGCGTCTTTAATTAGCATCCTGTCGGGGTTAACGCCTTTATTTGTACTTTTATTTGCCTTTTTATTATGGAAAGAAACCTTAACTGTTATTCAATTAATCGGCTTTTTTATTATTTTTGGCGGCCTTTATATTATTCGCTACTCCAGCGATATCTCATTAAGTAATTTACAAGGCGCGCAATGGGGGTTACTGGCGGCACTGTCCTTTGCATTTAATGATTTAATGGGTAAGCAATCAACGCTTCTTGAGGCGGATACGTTTGCAACTTTAACGTCTATGTTTGGTTTTGGTAGCTTTCTTTTTGCCGTCAGTTGGTTAGTAAAGCGTAAAAAAATGCTAGCAGAGCAAGGCTCTTCTCAAGCGTATTGGTCTGCCGGTAAAACATTTTCGTGCGGGTTACTTATTGGTTTAACAAATGTAGCTGGCATGGTTGCAATAATATCGGCTTTTGCTATTGGTAATACAGGGCTAGTTTCAGCGATTTCAGGTATGAATATTTTAATTATTTTGTTGTATTCACGCATCATTCTAAAAGAGTCTTTTACACGCCAAGAAGTTATAGGATTAACAACGGCATTTTTAGGTGTAATCGTACTAAGGCTTAGTTTTTAAAAGATGAATTAGCTTAATTACTTTGCTGTGAAAAGCCTACACTGCTACATTTTAGTGAAGTGTTGCAGTGTATGCTCTATAAGTAATCGCACTCGATAAGGGATTTGTTTTCTGTCGCGATAAAGCATAGAAAATGGCTGCCCTTTGCTTTGCCAATCAGGAAGAATGTGTTTAAGCTTTCCGGCTTTAATAAGTGGTAATGCTATATAATCAGGGATGTAGCTAATACCCACACCAGACTCAACTGCTTGTTTCATCATTTGAATTTCATCAGCTTCTAATCGAACATGTGTGTTTGGATTAAAACAGTACTCTTCACTCGTTTGCTGATTTTTTAATTGCCACGGTACCAACCCAACGCACGTAACTTTTGATTGCTCTTCTAATTGCTCAGGATGAGTGATGGATTGATAATCATAGTCAGGATGAGCACACAATACATTATGAGTAAGCTTTAGTTCTCTAATAACCCAATTATCAATAGCAGGGTTTCTTACTCTAAACGCTATATCAATCCCTTCTTTTTCAATATCAATAAGGTTATTTGAAAAGCGTAAATCTAGTTGAATATCGGGATACTGCAGTAAAAAATTACAAAAAATAGCACTTAAAAAATGTTTACCCATGTAAATGGGTGCACAGATCCTAATTTTCCCTTTAGGTTGGTCTTTCTCATCACGCAGTGCTTGCTCTATACACTCTACTTCATCAAACAGTTTACGATAGCGATCGTAATATAATTCGCCAGTATGCGTAAGTGTAACTCGATGGGCATCTCGATTTAGTAACGTTAATTGCAGAGCTTGCTCTAATAAACGTATTCTACGGCTTAAAGTTGATAGTGACATATCAAGGCTTATTGATGCTTTTTTAAAGCTACCTAATTTTACTATGGTGCAAAAGTAACGTAAATCATCGAGAGAATAATTAGCTGCCATCAGAACTATTTTATTGTTTAGGATGTAGACAATATTAACAGCGACGCTTTAAAATTTCATTAGAGAAGCCAGAAGTTTTTATTGATAAAGATCAACAAAGAAAAAGTCAATAAAATGCATAATCTAACGCTGTTAATCATATTATTTAAAATACAGCAGTGAATGCTCTATTTTTTCATTGCTTGTTTTATATGGACTTTAATGAACGAGGCTTATAAGTGGCTCTACTCATAAATAGTAAATGCATTAACTGCGATAGTTATAAGGTTTTCAATTAAAGTCTTTAAAAACAGCTCGTTACTTTGTCGTGCTATAGCTTGTGCTACGATTTTACGTAACTCGTTAGCACTTGGTTAGTATCTTAAAAAGAACCTTAGAAGGCAAATTGTATTAACTAAAAAATTAAAAACACAAACTACCATAAACTTTGAATCGATATTATTTAAATCTAATAACGCTTAAATAAGATTCCAAGTAAGTAAGAGTACTGGTAGATAACGTAACTCAATCTGATCAGCTAAATGAATTAAACGTAGTTTGAAGTCATGTTTGCTAGGGGCATTGAAATAGACATTAGAAATGTCAATTAGAAATAAAGTTGCCGCTGCCTTTTTAGAGTTATAAATAAATCAATACTATTAGCTTAATACAATTAACTGCCTATTAAATGCTTATTTATGGCGTACGTATTATCAAGCTGTTGCTCTATTAAACTAATCGTTTGCTTATTTACGTCGAGCGCTTTTGCTGTGTTTTTAAAGTTTAAAATAATCTCTGCTATTTCAGATATGATAACTTGTACCTGCTTCCAATTTGCGTAACCAGCAGCAGAGGCTAGCTTTTGAATCGCTTTTAGTGGCGGGTTTTTTCCAAATCCAGCAAACGAAGTAGCATGCTCATTAAAAGGGTGAGGACTAAAAGTGACATCATAAAAAGGCGCTAAATCCCACTCACCAGAATCTTCTTGTAAAAAAGCCCAGTTTTTACTGTGGTCGTCTTGGTTACAGCTAAATAAATTAAACATAGCCCGACGAAATTGTAATTGCCCTGCAGCAGGTGATTTGCATAAAACACGGCTCGCTTTAATTAAATCTTCATAATCTAATGTAGGTGTGCGAAAATCAGCATCAAGCAAGCCACATGCACTATGCATATGTTTGCAGCCCATTTTATTACCCCTTAATTTAAACCTATCGAATCGTTTTAGGGCAAGCCATTGTTTTGCACCGGTCCCTTCTGGGGCGGGTACCAGTAATCTCTGAGGAGGGTTTAATCCCGCTTGTTCAGCTAAATCCAAATACACAGCTTCACATAACCCTTCCTCATGTCCTAAAGCGAGGTTTTTGGATGTGAATTTTATTAACCAAGCATCATCACCTGTTTTAGGTTTTGTTCTACATTCTTGTATATTATTGTCAGAAAAATAAATTTGGGCTTTTGGGCGTGCACCGCCGGAGCTACCAGCAGCCACTAACGCAGAAAGTACTTCTTCTGTTTGTCCGTCAAATATTGCTTGGGCTTGTTGGCCTAATGTAGCAAGACCAGCTTCATCGTCATTTGTGCCATCATAATGAGTTTCAGGTGTAAACGATAATGCTCCCATAGCCGAATGGCCAACAAAAGATAAGCGGTCCATTGCTGTAACAAAGTTAGGCATTATATTATTTTGTCTGAATACACGATCCTGTAGTAATAGCCCCCACCCATCAGGTAAACAATCAGAAAAGACCCCATGCAATCCATTATGTGGGCTTTTGGGTGCTAACTGAACATCTCTATTGAAGGCGAGTGAAAATGGTGAAAGATTACCATATGTGTCTAAATAACCTTGATCGAATTGAAAGTAAACACCTTGTCTATTTTGAGCAAGTACACCAACCATTAACTCTGTTGAGTCTGACAGTGTACGTTTTACTTCTAGCTTTTCTATGGGTTTAAAGGCCATTGTTTAATACCTGAGCAATTGACGTTGGCGCATTCTTACCTTGAGTTGGCGCTTTTGTTAATTCATATAAACGAGTCAAATCGTCGAGAGATTGCCACAAAAGTAATAGCTGCCTGAATGAAATAAGTCCTGTAACCTCAAACTTTTTTATTGTAGAAGCAGGTACCGTACTTTTTTTAGCTAACGCCTCACGTGACATCTTTGCTTTTTTGCGGCGTTCTTTTAGATGCTCAGCAAAAGCTAGCTGCACATCACCTTCGCTTAATAATAAATAATTAATAATAGAACCTCAAAAAAGACATGTGTGTATCTAAAGTGGATTTTAAATAGGGTTAATGGATACTATAGTGTCTATTTTGTTGCGAGTAAAGCGTTTGATACGTGTTAATGCCAAGCAAAGTAGATACTGGCTAATTTTGTTCAGGTTCCTTATACAATAGAGTGTAAATCAAATTAGAAGCGTAAAAAATTAAAACGCATTTTAGTGTTTTTCACTTTTCACCATAAAGTGCCTTTTAGGGATCTTTAAGCTGCATTTTGGGCCTTAAAGTGACTTATTGGTCACTTTAACTGGCGACGGTTATACCCAAAAGTTTTGTATTTTTTTACTTAATTTACTTTCTTAGCTTGTGTATTTGTCTTAAAAGCAAAGCGCCCAATTCCAGCGCGCTTTTTTAGTGTCGTCATTTTTATAATGCCAAAAATCATATTATAATATCTTAAAGTCTGTTGCAGTAAATGTAGGCTTAAATTAGGCTCGGACTATGAACCCTTATGATGATATTTTTGAAACTGTATTAGCGTTAAATGAGCCTAATAGCAACGTAGCTGATAGTGATTATAACCTCAACTTAAAAGAGGTTAATTCTCCATTGCATTTAAATCAACTTCAAAACTATCGAGAATATGCACTCAAAACTTATGACAACCACAAAATAATATTAATAACCGCTACTTCTTTTCAGCACGCTCAAAAGCCTGATGCCGCATTATGTTGGGAGGAAATTTATAAATGCTTAATAGTTTTGGCTGATAAAATAAATGATGAGCACGCGAGTTGGGCAATCGAAGATTTCTTATCATTACTAAAATCAGAGGGATTAGGGCCAAAAACGCCAATGAATCGCTTCTCAATTGCTAATTATTTAGAGGCCGTGAAGTTTAATGAACAAGTTGACTCTATCTTCAAAGAGGCTCAAAAACTAGTATGGCCGCTACAAAGCATAGGAATGGAGCCTGTATTTAAGCGCCAAGGAACTGAGTCAAGAGTTGGGCTAGAATTTTGCCCTACGATTAAAGATAAAGACAGGCAATGGCTTCCTGGAATATTTTGTGGTGTGTTACTCGATGGTGCGGATCACGGGGTTAAAAACTTTACAAACAATGAACTAAAATTATGTTTAGTTTTTGACTTTAATCGAACAGGCCAAGAAACGATTAAACATTCAGAGAATTATAAAAAATTTAAAGAGGGACTTAAATCGTTTGTTAATGATTGGGAGTATATAGATACGGCTGTAGAGCCAAACGCAAAACACAATAAATGGCACCCAATTATTATTTTAAAGCCAATGCTCCCTCTGTTTGAGAGTACCAATACTCACCAAGAACAAGTAAATATAGTGCTTGGGGTGTTTAGCGAATTACAGAAAAACCTTATTGAGAGACCCGAATTTATAAAATTAGTAGAAGAGCTTACAGTGACAAAATCAAGTGTTACTAAGTAGGATTTAACAACCCCATTTTGCAACATGTAAAGTTAGCAAAAGGTAAAGAAGCAGGTTATTCATTAAGCTAAAATAACCTAGCTTTCTAAATAAATGACATGCGGGAAATTTTATTACTAGAAGCCGAAGATCTTCCTCTTCTTTATTATAATACCCATATTATTTCCCTTAATAATAGCTAAAATCGACATCTGAGATGTACTAAAGTACTAGTATTTTAAATTTATATTAGAGGTTTATTTGATATGTATTAATTTAATTAGATATTTGAATTGATTGATATTAATAACACATTATGAAAATTAGATAATTTTGTCCTAGCTGGTAAGACTAATAAAAATGAAACCTTTTCGATACCTAACTCTTTTAGAATATATACCTATCAGCCCTTTAAGTATTTCAGTCAAACAGCTACAAGATGATTTATCACAGCGAGGTGTTGAATTATCAACCCGCATGCTCCAGCGTGACCTGCAATCACTTTACGAGCAAGGTTGCTTTGGGCTTGAAAAAGATACCCGCAGTAAGCCCTATGGCTGGTCTATCAATGCTCAGTGGCGAGGTGGTAACGCAAAAGTTATGAGCAGCGAAGTTGCTGAGCATTATTTGCTTCTAGAGCAGTTACTACCACAATCGGCCCCCATAGATGTTAAGCAGTCGGTACATATTAAAGCAGAGCAGGCACTAAAACGTGTTAATGGCCATGTGCCTGAGTGGTTTTCGACTCTGCCTAAGCCTTCGTTAAAAGTGAATATTGATAATCAGTTAGTTGCGCAAATTGAGCATGCGATTAAGCATAAGCGTGCAGTGAGCACTGAGCTTTATAGAGTACTTTACGATGAGGCACATTGGCTTAAGTTTGCTGAATTGAGTTTTTATAACTTAGTTGAGCAAGGCGGAGTGTTGATGGCGGAGTTTATGGTGGGGTCGCTTCACGATAAATGCTATCAAATGCCGGTTTATCGCATTCGTAATGTACATGTACTACAAAAAAATCGTAGAGAACCGAGTGCTGAACAACTAAAAACGTTGCGCAGTGCTATTAATAAATGCATGAACCAAGAGTGTATTGAACTTATTGTAAAAGCTCCCAAACACTCTGCTGTTAATCAAGGATTTATTGAGCTTGGTGAGCTGACTGACAAGCAAAGTATTGATGAAAAAAACGTATTACTTACCTACCAAACTATTGATACCGAGCAATTAACCGATGAGTTGCTTAAATGTGCACATTGGCTTGAAGTGATTAAGCCGGAAAAGCTGAGACAAAGAATTATTTCTAAGCTTAAAGCGGCTGCTAGTAACTATCAATAACGCTAATTAACTTGGGTGCGTCAATTTTTGACGCACCTATTTGTTATGCTCCTTTAAAAGTTAAGGAGTGATTAGATTATGTTTCAATTAATTCAGCAAAATGATGGTTTATCAATCGGTGTATTTGGTATTGGTGGGTGCGGTTGTAATACCCTTAACAGTATTTTTGAGCAACGCGAGTCTGATCAGGCGCACTTGTACAGTGTTAATACCGATAAAGTAGTACTTGAGCATACACAGAGTGATGAAGCAGTGCTTATAGGTGCTGAGCTAACTCATGGTTATGGTGCAGGAGCCGACCCTAAAGTTGGACTACAAGCGGCAGAAGAGAGTAAAGAGCAGCTTTTATCGCTCATTAATGGCTGCGATATAATTCTGTGTGCAACAGGGTTGGGGGGCGGTACTGGGACTGGCGCTAGCCCGTATATTGCACAACTTGCTAGTGAGCAAGGTAAGCCCATTATATTTGTTGCTACATTACCATTTAGTAGTGAAGGGCAGTTTAGAAATAATATAGCGCAAGCAGGTTTAAATGAGCTTAAAGAGCATGCTAATGCGGTTATTACTCTCCCAAACGATCAACTGATTGAGGTGCTTGGTAACGATATAGGATTATTCGATGCGTTTAAACATTCAAACCAAATACTCCACTCACTGATAAAATCACTCATCGACATGCTTTGCTATCAAGGCTTAATAAACGTTGATTTAAATGATTTTGCGAAAATTATGGATTGCCAAGGCGATGCTGTACTTGGCGTAGGCAAGTGTAATGATGAGAGCGAGCTCACTACTGCACTTGATAGTGCACTCAATAACCCACTGGTTAATCAGGTAGATATGTCATCAAGTACTGGCGTGATAATACAAGTAAATTGCAAAGATGAAATTTCACTCGGTAGTTATAACCTCATTACCGATACAGTACGTCAGCAGGTAAGCCCAAACGCGTTAGTTATTTGTGGTGTATCAAAAATAGAAACCTTAGCAACCAATTATGAGCTGCTAGTTATTGCTACGGGCGCGAGTTCAAAAATGATACTTGATGACACTAAAAATGAGTCAAGTTCTAAAGTAGTCGCCACTAAACCAAAAGCATCTGATATTTTTGACATCCCTGCTTTTATAAGAAATCAATCTGCACCACCTAGTAAAAGCTCTTTATAGGTTTGTAAATAACGACAACGCTGTATAGCAATATGTAAGCGCTACTCTAATATTTGCAAAGGGCGGCTCTTTTTAAGCTTTTGGGTTTGCTGGATTATATTACTCCAGATAGTTGAATATGCATTTATTGTGCTTTTGACGTTGGCGATAAATGTATTTGAATTATCAAATTTAAAAAATGATTTTTGTGTCGTTTTGTTTTTTAACTTAGCCTGTATTTTTACTTCTTTAAGTACTTCCTTCTCAAATAGTGAGAAGTTTTTATAAAGTGCTTTAATATCAGTATTATATAATTTATTCGAGTGGTCATAATGTTTACTCATTGGATCGTGCTCTGAAACAGAGTGATGAAGCATTTTTTTAGACTCAATTTCAGCAATTGTTGATGACCCAATTTTTTTAGTTAGCACTTCTTTCATGTGCGATTTTAAAAAGCTGCGCAGTAGTGTTGGAAATGCTCCGGCAGATCCTTTTATATTTATGTTATCTCGCGGGGCCGCCACCATGTTCTTTGGTGCATGATATTTAAGAGTTCGGTTTAAACTCTCTTTACTTATTGGGCTTGAGGCGTTTTTAACCTTGCAGAATAAATAGGTGCGGTTTATGTCTGGGTTTAATTTTAATTCTTGTTGTATCGCTTTTTTCATTTCGGATGTAAGTTGTATTTTAAACTCTTTTTGGTTTTTCATAGCACCGCGAGTGGTATGAGTTGTTTCAGGAAACGTCAAAAACTTAGGGTTATCTAAATCATCTATATACGATAGACGCAGGTTGCAAATATTTATGGGTCTTAGCCCAGTAAACATCATCAGTAGTACGGCATTTATTAATGTATTATTTTTAGCTGTTTTTAGGTTTATGTATAGCTGAGAAACAAGAGATATATCAGTATAGGCCTTACAAGGAATAGGCTTCGCCGTTCGAGAAGATATATAATTATTGTCTATTTCTAGGAATGGATTAGTGCCATTATTATATTTATTTTTTGCGAATACCCACAGTTTTTTCATTTGCTCGAATAGCTTAGCCACATGCGGGCCACTTTTCTCTGTTAGTAGTTGGTCAAGCGTTGCTTCTATTATCTCAGGCGTAATAGTCTGAAATAACGTATTTTTACCAAAGGCATTTTGAATTGAATTAAGGTAAGAGGTGTATGTTGTTACTGTGGTTTTAGCTAACTTGCCAGGGCTATGCTTATTAATTGACTGTAAGTTTTCTATTTGTTTACTCACAACAAATTCGAATGTGTAATCAGAGGTGTTCTTTTTGTATATTTCAGCCGCTTTTAATTTAGCTGCTGAAAAACTCATATTTTTAGAATCACCTATCTTTACATTTTTTATGCCATGTTCTTTTTTAAAATGAGTAAAAAATTTAATGATGCCATCATGCTGGAATACAATTCTTATTTGATCTTTAAGCTGATACTTTGAAAGCCTTTTTCCTTTTTCTTGCGCCAATATAATAGTGGCAAGACTGGCTAGCTCTTCCATTGACTCGTCATTGTATGGAGGCTTATTCGCATTAAATTCAGCCATGCAAAGATCGCGACTTTTAATCGTGACCTCACATGGTTTTATTGAATTTAATACTGATGTTGCCATTAATATATAAGCCTTAAAAAGTTAAAATCATCAAATAACTGATGAGGTATCGCTCTAATAAGGCAATGATATGAAATTAATTTTTTTACAAAAACTTTGGTAAGTCGAAATTAAACTTTTTTTAATTATTTTTTGCTTTGGCTTCTTGGTCAGTTAAATACCTCTCAACAATAGCTCTTCCCTCTTCGGTTAAGATCAAATCTTTTGCTATTCTACCTGTATCACCAAGTGGTTGATTAATGAAGTTACATAGCTGCCTTTATGAACTAAATGAACTTTAACTCTATCTCTCAGTGCTTTTTTTCGTTATTTTCTTTTAGGTTTTTAGCTTGTTTACTTTGCATACCTGTGAGTCTGAGTTGTTGGCTTTCGAGTTCTTTGGCTCTTTTTAAAATACTGGCTTCATGAATTTTAAAAACATTAAATTTTAATTTTGTAGAGGTTCCAAATAGCTCTTCAGATTTATCATAATTTAAGCCGTTTGGATCGTCTTCTTTTCTAAGGTGATGAAGTGCGAGTCTTGTGAGTTCTTCTGCATGCTTAAAATGATAGCCGTTGGCAACCATAATCGCTTTTGCGTTGGATTTAAAAAAGCTTCGGCACATTGTGCAAAATGCACCTGCAGATCCTTTCATTACAATATTTCTTTTATCTCCTTTTACTGCATCAACAGGTGAGTAATCTTTAATGATTTTGTCTAGCGACCTTTTAGCAAATGGTTTGTTAAGATCGCGAGGCTGAAGAAATATATGGTCAGGGTTACAGTTGGGTAATGCATTTTCCATCCAGGCTCTCTGCTCTAAAATAATGGCACGCATGGCTTTGGTTAATGGCAGCTTATATTCTTTTTGGTTTTTCATTTCTCCACGAACCCCAACAACAGATGCCGGAAAGGTAATTATGGTTGGAAAGTCGATACTATTGAGCCACTCCCACCTCATTTGTGGAATATTAATAGGGCGAATGCCTGTCAAAATCATAAATCGCGCAGCATTTTTTTGATGTACATTTGGGGCCGATGCTAGATTTATCCATAATTCAGCTATCGAATCTAAGTCTGTATAAACTTGGCAAGGACGGGGGCTTTCTACACGGTCAGATACGTAAAAGTCATCGATATCAGCAGCTGGGTTTTTACCTGAGTTAAATTTGTTTTTAGCAAATCGCCATACTCTTCTAATTTGTGCAAACAGCTCGATTGCTTGGTTATTGGACTCTGCTTTGATAATTATATCAACAATCTTTTCTAACTCTCCAGCTGTAAGAGATTGGAACGCTCTCTTAAGCGGAAAGCGATGCCTAAGCTTTTTTATTCTGCATTGATATGTTCTGAGCGATGAAGCTGCAAATTTGGTAGGTGCGGTATTATGGCGCTCTATTAAGCTTTGTTCATACTCATCAAACACAGTTTTAATATTATGATTATTTAAAACGCCATATTTCATTTGTTCAGTGAGCTTACGCGCTTTTGCTATTGTTAATTCAGGTGCTTCACCTAACTTGGTATTCGCTATACCAGATGATTTTGGGAAGTTAGAGTAGAAAATAGCGGTGCCAGACTTGTTGAAAATTAGTCGAATATGGTGTTGTGCTTCGTATTTCGATAATCTTTTAGTCCGACTAGGTCTAAGGCCTTGTTTATCTGCACTTTTTTCTTCAAAAAATATGATATTTTGAGCCAGCGTAGCACACCGATTTATGTGCTGCATAGAAAATGGAGGTTTGAGCTGGTTCCATTCTAGTTTAGCTTTCGTGTATTGAACTTTGGTAAGCGTTGATAAAGAGTGCTTCACTTTGTAATAACCTATATAAATAAAGGCCTTGCGGCGATTTTTATTGATTGAGATCAACAAAGCAACAGAGAAAAATAGGCATAATTCGTGGCTGCAATTTACACCTAAAAATAAAATGGTGTGTTACGAATGTGTGCTACGATTTAAAGAAAAATAAAGGTTTATTATTGAACTGGACTTGTATCAAAAGTAGTCAAAAAACATTTGGTTTAACTCTATCTTTTTGTTTTATAATGATATTAATTGAAAAGGCTAAACAGTGGCTCTACTCATAAATAGTAAATGCATTAACTGCGATATGTGTGACCCAGAATGCCCTAATGAGGCTATTTATATGGGCGCTAAAATATACCAAATAGATGCAAACAAATGTACAGAGTGTGTAGGGCATTATGATAAACCTACTTGCGTAAGTGTTTGCCCTATTGACTGCATAAAGCCCGATCCGAATAAGCGTGAAACTTTGGACGATCTAGCAGAAAAATTTGTGCGGATAACTGGCAAATAACTCGTCAGGTATTTTGCTAAGCAGCTTTTAATTTAGGCTAAAAACACTACTCACATTACTTATTTAGGTTGTAGCTAAGGTCCTCTGCCATGCATTTTTAGTTTCAATCAAATCTTATTACCTTCATTAATTATCAACTATATTGTGTTACCTTAAGGCTTTATAAACTCAAGCATTAATCTAAGTTTTAGATTGCATTCTATAGGAGTCTATTTTGGATATAGGTATTAACGCTATTCAGGCTGTATCTTCAAAACAAGCCATATTTATTAATGATGAGTGCCGAGTATTTGTAATTGGCGATCTTGATGGTGATTTACCGGCCTTAAAAAACGCACTTAATAACGTAAATTTTGACCCTGAAAGAGACACTTTGTTTTGCCTAGGCGATTTTGTTGACCGCGGGGATAAAACATATGACTTATTTACATACTTACAGGCCATTAGGGCATGTATGATATTAGGTAATCATGAGCATTTAATGTTGGAATCATTATTAAGTAATGATAAAGCGGCTTTTAATTTATGGACTGATAATGGTGGTAATTGGCACAAGTCGGTATCAAGTGAAAAGCTCAGTGTCATGTGCGATGAGTTACTAACTAAACCGCTTTCAATAGTACTTGAGTATCGTGGTTATACAATAGGGTTGTCTCATACATTTGCACAATCGTGGGATTGGGAAAATTACCCTGATGATAAATCGCTAATTGTGCAATCTTTATTGTGGGATCGCGAAGTAGTTAAACAAAATAAGGTAGTTAAAAGTCATGGGGTCGACTTTTCAATACATGGACACAACTCAACTAAAGCGCCTTTTTGGGTTGGCAATAGTTATCATATAGATACCAATTATTACGGTGGAAAGCCTACACTCTTAGAGCTTTCAGAGGTTATTGCTACGCTTGATTAATCAAGCGCTATTTAGCAATTGTTACTTCTTTCAAATATCATCCGGCAGTTTTGCTTTTTAAAGTATAAACTGCTGACTACCACATCTAATTATCCCCTTCGTTTTTTTGTATACACTTTATGATGATTTGTGCACTGTAATTATTTTATCAAGGTATTAAATTCAACAAAGTCTCTCTTAGTTTGTTAATTAAGAGAGGCTTTGATGTATGGGTTGCATTTTAAGTTTCATCCAATAGGTATTAATACAGTTATATGAGATGTTTATTTAGTTTAATATTGATGGTTAACAAACGGTTAAGTTTGGCTGTGTAGAATTGGCGCAAATTTGCCATTACGTAACATAATTACGTAAAAGGATTAACTATTTGCTTTAGCTTGTGCAAAGCAAGTTTAAATGGAACAGCCTCTCTCATGTTATTAACACGCCATTTTTCTCTCCCTTTTTCAAAACTATCTAAATCATCATTTTATTTATCTGTACTTTCAGCGCTTGGTTCAGGTTACGCCTATGCAGATCAAGAAGCTCTAAATGCAATAAATAAAAAAGAGATGGAAGTAATAGAAGTGCGCGGAATACGTTCCAGCATGGCCGAAAATTTAGATGTTAAGCGTATGTCTGGTTCAGTGGTGGATGCAATTACTGCGGAAGACATTGGTAAATTCCCTGATAAAAATGTGGCTGACTCATTGCAACGTGTTCCAGGTGTGGTAATTGAGCGTGATGGTGGAGAAGGTTCATCTGTCAGTATTCGTGGTTTATCGTCAGAACTTACCTTTACACAGCTTAATGGTAATTTTATAGCATCTTCTCCAGGGGAGCCTTCGCGTTCGTTTGATTATGCTTTGTTACCGTCTTCAATGATTGAAAGCGTTGAGGTTTATAAATCGCCAGAGGCACGCTTAGATGAGGGTGGGGTTGGTGGCACTGTAATAATGCATAGCCGAAAACCTTTGAGTATGGATGCAAACTCAGGTGTATTTAATGTAGAGAGTACTTACGCTGATGTTACAAAAGAATACGAACCACAGTTTACAGGGTTATATTCATGGAAAAACGATGACGAAGACTTCGGTGTATTGGTAGGCTATACGTATCAGGAGCGAACAAACCGAACTCTTTCGGGCGGAACTGATGCAAATGTTTGGCGTTACACTGGTGGCGGCCAACCTACTGATGTTAATGGTAACGCAGTTGATAACAATAACGGTTGGGATACTATTAATGATGTAAACGGTAATAGTTACAATGGCGTTTGGTTTCCGCAAGTTGTTCGTGGTTCTGTTCTTAACGAAAAACGTGAGCGCGAAGGGATTCAATTTAGTACACAGTGGCGACCAGCAAATCGTTTAGAGCTTGGCTTTAGTTATTTTGGTTTTACACTTGGGCAAGACAGAACAGAATCTGTGATTGATATACCAGAGTGGTCTTTAAATCCTAATTTTTTAACGGATGTAAACCTTGATGAGTCGGGCACTATTGTTACTAGTATGCAATACGATGCAATGGCAAGTGGCGTCGAAAATGATATGCAGTTTCCGTGGATGCGTGGCAGCTACGTACGTGAGGAATCTACCTCCGATACCTTTGATTTTAATTTAACCTATGAAGGTGATAATTTTAAAGCGCGCTTTGTAATTGGTAATACACAATCAGAGGGCGGCCCAGAAGAAAGCTGGGAAGCCGCATATAAAAGTTCTAACGCTGGTGAAAACGCAGCCACTATACAAAATGCAGCTCAAACGGCTGGTTGGTCACTAGAGCAAGATAACGTATCACTTAATATTGCTCCAAACACACTCGCTAACTTACAAAATGGCATTGGTGGTGGGCGTGATGCGGGGTCATCAAACTCAAGCTTTGTACGCAGCGAGCTTGAAGAAGGCTACTATCAAGCAGATGTTGATTTTTATGTTGACTGGGGCTTTTTAAAAACTATTAGAACAGGCGCTAAATATCGCCATGCGACACTTCATAGAGAAACAGGTAATACGTTTTTTTTAGATCCTAATTTTGATATTGCTGCAGGTGAAGCGAGTGAGCAAGGAATAACGCAGTTCGATAGTTATCAATGGAATGATGGGATGCCGCTGGCACAAGATGTATTTACCAATCAAACAAATATAATAGGTGGGTTTAGCATAAACCAAATGCCAAGTGTTGACTGGGACAAGTATCGTGATTTAGTGACCGCTAACTACAACCCTTATACGCGCATTGAAGATAACTTTGTTTACGATATAGAAGAAAAAATATCGGCTTTTTATATACAAGGTGATTTTGAATTTAGTGAAGTAAGAGGTAATTTGGGCGTGCGTGTTGTGCAAACAAAAACACTTACTTCATCTACTGACTTATATACCTACCAATTAGATCACACCAATGACGAAACAGGCGAGCCAGTAACAGGTGACGCTCGGTTTGTAGAAGACTATCAATTAGTCACTCAGCAAAACAAAGACACTCAAATATTACCAAGCTTTAATATAGCGTGGGATGCAACTGACGATTTAGTTATTCGTGGGGCAATAGCAAAAGTAATGTCTCGTCCTGATTACAGCGATTTAGGTGCGCAGCAGCGTATTACGTTTGTATCGGATGAATGGGCCGATGATAGAGCTGCATTTAATGAACAGCCAGGTTTTAGCGGCAGTGGCGGTAATAAAAACTTGAAGCCATTTGAATCAGTTCAAGCTGATTTATCTATTGAGTATTATTACGGCGAAGGTTCTGCTGTTGGATTGGCGCTTTTTCATAAAAAAGTAGATAACTTTGTCGTGCCATTGGTGATCGACGTAGAGCAAAACTTTGCTGGTAAAAATAATATAGTGGATGCAGGGGCTATTAATATAGCCCCTTACAGCACTGTAGGTAATGGCACCGATGCAGTATCAAAAGGCGCGGAAGTATTTATTCAGCATGCCTTTGATAGTGGTTTTGGCTTTTACGCAAATTACACTTATAACAAAACCAATAAAGCAGATGTAACAATTAATGGTGAAGAATTTGGTCAGTCGGCCTTAATAGGTAGTGCAAAGTATCAGTACAACACCTCTGTTTATTATGAAGGAGGTGATTTTAATGTACGTGCTTCTTATAATAAGCGCGGCGAAACAGTACTCGGTTTAAATAGCGGATTAAATGTATACCAAGAACCTTACGAACAAATCGATGTAAATGCATCTGTAAATTTATACGACGGGCTTAGCCTTACCGCAGCGGTTATTAATTTAACTAAATCTGAATCAGTAACGCGTTTAGGAAATGACACCGATGCGCGATTACTCAATACTAGCTACTCAGGTCGTCGTTTTTACGCGGGCTTTAACTATAGCTTTTAGATAAATGACTTAATAGCTGGTCTGTAGACAGTATTTTTTGATAGCGCAGGCCATAACAAACACTTTAATAGGCGTTAAATGTTAATAAAGTGCTAGTTATGTTGTGCTTTTAATGCGTTTAGCTCAAATTCTCAGCGAACAGTGCTTTATTTAAAGTTTTGTCAATAAAACGCTTGCGTAAAAAATCTGTTCTCCCTATAATGCGACCCCACTGAGACGGGAAACGCCAACGCATAGCGAGGCACGAACTACTCAGAGAGTTAAATAAAACTTTGTTTTAAATCTTCTAAAAAGAAAGTTTAAAACAAAGTGTTGACTCAAAAAATAAAGGGTGTATTATTCGCATCCCTTGAGACGCTAAAGCGACTCAAAACGTTCTTTAACAATATAAAGCAATCATCTGTGTGGGCACTCGTACAGGTTGAGTTCTAACAGCCAAGCTACTTAGGTAGCGAGGCAAACAAATTAGAGTCTCAATTGAAAACTGAGTGACCAACAGAATAGTTATTTCGGTAATTATTCGGCACAGTCAATTCAATATCGAAAGATATTAAAAAATTCAGAATTCATTGAGCTGTCGAAAGACATAAAACTTTTTAATTGAAGAGTTTGATCATGGCTCAGATTGAACGCTGGCGGCAGGCCTAACACATGCAAGTCGAGCGGTAACAGAGAGTAGCTTGCTACTTTGCTGACGAGCGGCGGACGGGTGAGTAATGCTTGGGAACATGCCTTGAGGTGGGGGACAACAGTTGGAAACGACTGCTAATACCGCATAATGTCTACGGACCAAAGGGGGCTTCGGCTCTCGCCTTTAGATTGGCCCAAGTGGGATTAGCTAGTTGGTGAGGTAATGGCTC
The DNA here is from genome assembly GCF_031198785.1 of Pseudoalteromonas sp. HL-AS1. NCBI lineage: Bacteria > Pseudomonadati > Pseudomonadota > Gammaproteobacteria > Alteromonadales > Pseudoalteromonadaceae > Pseudoalteromonas > Pseudoalteromonas sp. HL-AS1. Next base: position 236,185 of record NZ_CP133570.1, on the reverse strand, counting down.
ACCAAGGCGACGATCCCTAGCTGGTTTGAGAGGATGATCAGCCACACTGGGACTGAGACACGGCCCAGACTCCTACGGGAGGCAGCAGTGGGGAATATTGCACAATGGGCGCAAGCCTGATGCAGCCATGCCGCGTGTGTGAAGAAGGCCTTCGGGTTGTAAAGCACTTTCAGTCAGGAGGAAAGGTTAGTAGTTAATACCTGCTAGCTGTGACGTTACTGACAGAAGAAGCACCGGCTAACTCCGTGCCAGCAGCCGCGGTAATACGGAGGGTGCGAGCGTTAATCGGAATTACTGGGCGTAAAGCGTACGCAGGCGGTTTGTTAAGCGAGATGTGAAAGCCCCGGGCTCAACCTGGGAACTGCATTTCGAACTGGCAAACTAGAGTGTGATAGAGGGTGGTAGAATTTCAGGTGTAGCGGTGAAATGCGTAGAGATCTGAAGGAATACCGATGGCGAAGGCAGCCACCTGGGTCAACACTGACGCTCATGTACGAAAGCGTGGGGAGCAAACGGGATTAGATACCCCGGTAGTCCACGCCGTAAACGATGTCTACTAGAAGCTCGGAGCCTCGGTTCTGTTTTTCAAAGCTAACGCATTAAGTAGACCGCCTGGGGAGTACGGCCGCAAGGTTAAAACTCAAATGAATTGACGGGGGCCCGCACAAGCGGTGGAGCATGTGGTTTAATTCGATGCAACGCGAAGAACCTTACCTACACTTGACATACAGAGAACTTACCAGAGATGGTTTGGTGCCTTCGGGAACTCTGATACAGGTGCTGCATGGCTGTCGTCAGCTCGTGTTGTGAGATGTTGGGTTAAGTCCCGCAACGAGCGCAACCCCTATCCTTAGTTGCTAGCAGGTAATGCTGAGAACTCTAAGGAGACTGCCGGTGATAAACCGGAGGAAGGTGGGGACGACGTCAAGTCATCATGGCCCTTACGTGTAGGGCTACACACGTGCTACAATGGCGCATACAGAGTGCTGCGAACTCGCGAGAGTAAGCGAATCACTTAAAGTGCGTCGTAGTCCGGATTGGAGTCTGCAACTCGACTCCATGAAGTCGGAATCGCTAGTAATCGCGTATCAGAATGACGCGGTGAATACGTTCCCGGGCCTTGTACACACCGCCCGTCACACCATGGGAGTGGGTTGCTCCAGAAGTAGATAGTCTAACCCTCGGGAGGACGTTTACCACGGAGTGATTCATGACTGGGGTGAAGTCGTAACAAGGTAGCCCTAGGGGAACCTGGGGCTGGATCACCTCCTTATACGATTTAGAACTTATTTGTTCGTAGTGTCCACACAGATGATTGTTAATTAGTGCGTGTCCTTCGGGATAACTAATTAATATGCTCTTTAAAAATTTGGAAAAGCTGATAATAAAATTCTGATAGATACATTGTATTTATCAAGAGTTTTCAAAAGTAAAAAAAATGGTAGCAGTACCATTCAGTGCCATTTAATTAACGTTTTACGTTGATTGATTGGTATCTACTTTAGTATTCAATATTAACTTCTGGCGAAGTTAAACTGTCACGAAACAAAGACCCGTTTGGGTTGTATGGTTAAGTGACTAAGCGTACACGGTGGATGCCTTGGCAGTTGGAGGCGATGAAGGACGTATTAACTTGCGATAAGCCTAGTCAAGCTAGTAAAAAGCGCTTGAGACTAGGATTTCCGAATGGGGAAACCCACCTGCTTGCAGGTATCGTTAACTGAATACATAGGTTAACGAGGCGAACGCGGAGAACTGAAACATCTAAGTACCCGTAGGAAAAGAAATCAACCGAGATTCCGAAAGTAGCGGCGAGCGAAATCGGAACAGCCCTTAAGCTTATTATGTGTTAATGGAAGGCTCTGGAAAGTGCCACGATACAGGGTGATAGTCCCGTACATGAAAAGACATTTTAAGTGAAATCGAGTAGGTCGGAGCACGTGAAACTTTGACTGAATATAGGTGGACCATCATCTAAGGCTAAATACTCCCAACTGACCGATAGTGAACCAGTACCGTGAGGGAAAGGCGAAAAGAACCCCTGTGAGGGGAGTGAAATAGAACCTGAAACCGTGTACGTACAAGCAGTAGGAGCCCACTTGTTGGGTGACTGCGTACCTTTTGTATAATGGGTCAGCGACTTATATTTTGTAGCGAGGTTAACCGAATAGGGTAGCCGTAGGGAAACCGAGTCTTAACTGGGCGACTAGTTGCAAGGTATAGACCCGAAACCCGGTGATCTAGCCATGGGCAGGTTGAAGGTTGAGTAACATCAACTGGAGGACCGAACCCACTAACGTTGAAAAGTTAGGGGATGACCTGTGGCTAGGAGTGAAAGGCTAATCAAACCGGGAGATAGCTGGTTCTCCCCGAAATCTATTTAGGTAGAGCCTCGGACGAATACTTACGGGGGTAGAGCACTGTTAAGGCTAGGGGGTCATCCCGACTTACCAACCCTTTGCAAACTCCGAATACCGTAAAGTAATATCCGGGAGACACACGGCGGGTGCTAACGTCCGTCGTGAAGAGGGAAACAACCCAGACCGCCAGCTAAGGTCCCAAAGTCATAGTTAAGTGGGAAACGATGTGGAAAGGCCCAGACAGCCAGGAGGTTGGCTTAGAAGCAGCCATCCTTTAAAGAAAGCGTAATAGCTCACTGGTCGAGTCGGTCTGCGCGGAAGATGTAACGGGGCTAAACTATGCACCGAAGCTGCGGATTCAGAATTTATTCTGAGTGGTAGGGGAGCGTTCTGTAAGCGGTTGAAGGTGTACCGGGAGGTATGCTGGACGTATCAGAAGTGCGAATGCTGACATGAGTAACGATAATGGGAGTGAAAAACTCCCACGCCGGAAGACCAAGGGTTCCTATCCCATGTTAATCAGGGTAGGGTAAGTCGACCCCTAAGGCGAGGCCGAAAGGCGTAGTCGATGGGAAACAGATTAATATTTCTGTACTCGATATAATTGCGATGGGGGGACGGAGCAGGCTAAGCAAGCATAGCGTTGGTAGTCTATGTGAAAGTGAGTAGGGCGTTTGTTTAGGTAAATCCGGACAAACATTAAACCTGAGACACGAGACGAGTCACTACGGTGATGAAGTTGCTGATGCCATACTTCCAGGAAAAGCCTCTAAGCTTCAGATTATATGGAATCGTACCCCAAACCGACACAGGTGGTCAGGTAGAGAATACTAAGGCGCTTGAGAGAACTCGGGTGAAGGAACTAGGCAAAATCGTACCGTAACTTCGGGAGAAGGTACGCTCCTATCTGTGATGAGACTTGCTCTCTAAGCGGACGGGAGCCGCAGTGACCAGGTGGCTGGGACTGTTTATTAAAAACACAGCACTGTGCAAAATCGCAAGATGACGTATACGGTGTGACACCTGCCCGGTGCCGGAAGGTTAATTGATGGGGTTATCCTTAGGGAGAAGCTCTTGATCGAAGCCCCGGTAAACGGCGGCCGTAACTATAACGGTCCTAAGGTAGCGAAATTCCTTGTCGGGTAAGTTCCGACCTGCACGAATGGTGTAACCATGGCCACGCTGTCTCCACCCGAGACTCAGTGAAATTGAAATCGCAGTGAAGATGCTGTGTACCCGCGGCTAGACGGAAAGACCCCGTGAACCTTTACTACAGCTTGGCACTGAACATTGAACCTACATGTGTAGGATAGGTGGGAGACTTTGAAGCAGCGACGCTAGTTGTTGTGGAGTCGTCCTTGAAATACCACCCTTGTAGTTTTGATGTTCTAACGTTGGCCCCTGAATCGGGGTTACGGACAGTGCCTGGTGGGTAGTTTGACTGGGGCGGTCTCCTCCTAAAGAGTAACGGAGGAGCACGAAGGTTGGCTAAGTACGGTCGGACATCGTACGGTTAGTGTAATGGTAGAAGCCAGCTTAACTGCGAGACAGACACGTCGAGCAGGTACGAAAGTAGGTCATAGTGATCCGGTGGTTCTGAATGGAAGGGCCATCGCTCAACGGATAAAAGGTACTCCGGGGATAACAGGCTGATACCGCCCAAGAGTTCATATCGACGGCGGTGTTTGGCACCTCGATGTCGGCTCATCACATCCTGGGGCTGAAGTCGGTCCCAAGGGTATGGCTGTTCGCCATTTAAAGTGGTACGCGAGCTGGGTTTAGAACGTCGTGAGACAGTTCGGTCCCTATCTGCCGTGGGCGTTTGAGAATTGAGAGGGGTTGCTCCTAGTACGAGAGGACCGGAGTGAACGAACCGCTGGTGTTCGGGTTGTCATGCCAATGGCATTGCCCGGTAGCTACGTTCGGAACTGATAAGCGCTGAAAGCATCTAAGCGCGAAGCAGGCCTCGAGATGAGTTCTCACTAGACTTTTAAAGTCTCTGAAGGGCCGTTGAAGACTACAACGTTGATAGGCAAGATGTGGAAGTGGTGTGAGCCATTAAGCTAACTTGTACTAATTACCCGTGAGGCTTAACCATACAACGCCAAACGCGTTTTATGCGACAGTTTAGACAGAAGTTAATATAACTAAAGTAGATATTACTGAAAAGACTTAAAAAATATTATCAGATATTTTCCAAATTCAGTTAGTGCGTAGAGATACGAATTAACGCCCAAATTTGCTTGGTGACAATAGCGTTTTGGACCCACCTGACTCCATGCCGAACTCAGTAGTGAAATGAAACAGCGCCGATGATAGTGTAGCATTTGCTATGTGAAAGTAGGACATTACCAGGCTTCAAATTGTAGAGAGCCCGACTAGAAATAGTCGGGCTTTTTTGCGTCTGCAGAAAAGTGAAATACGCGCAATTAACATACACTCATACCAACACCATCGAGTAGGGCGGAAAAATAGATCACTTAATTAAGCGAGTTGGTATAAAAACAAAATTGTGAACTACCGAATTTACTTTTTCGGTTTGTGTAAGCAGTTGTTTAGGTGAAGTATCAAACAGAATTTATAAATTAGTTTGATTAGTTCATTATAACTCGTTAACTAACCACAGACTTAGCTTGTTTATGAGGGCAATGAATACTAATATGATTTCATGATCTTATAACTAAATCTATTGGCTTAGTTGTTTTAAAATTACTACCAATAATGATTGTGAGCTGTAACTTAAATGCCTTATGAAACATTTGTAGATGACTCTGCATCGCTAGTTGAATTTACCCGAGTTTACTTAGCTATTTTTTATACTTTTGTTGCCGGATTTTATACATTTAGAATTATTTATAAAAATCGAAATACACCATCAGGCGTTATTTATCCCGGTGATAAATTTTGTACTAGTTGGTGGAACCATATGGTTTTTAAATTTTTCAGGGCTGCTATTTGGTTTGTATGTGTAATTAGAGTGTTTGTACCTGAGTTAGATAGCTACCTTGGGCTATTCCCAATACTCAATGGGTGGCCAGGCGTATTATTTGGCGATGTATTATTGACCGCAGGCTTTATTTTAACGATGTTTGTACATTTTCATATGGCAGCACTTTGGCGTTCAGGAATTGATCCTAAGGGACCACATGAACTTAAAACATCAGGATTATATGAATACTCTAGGAATCCGATGTATTTAGGCGTTGTAGCTGCACAGGTGGGGTTCTTTTTAGCCTTACCTAGTATATTTAGTTTGATCTGTTTAGTTATTGGTTTTACAGCTATATATAGACAAACATTAGTTGAGGAGGCTCATTTAGCTCATTGTTTTTCTACACAATATAAAGAGTATAAACAACTAGTCCCTCGCTGGTTATAGCTTGGGATTGAGCTTTAAATACATGGATTTTTAAGGCAAAAAGTAAAGAAGTGTTCTGTATTGGCTTGCTAAAATCTAGCATGATAGACATAAATGAGATCACTTCTTTTTGTTTTATACCAATTCGCTTAATTAAGTGATCTATTTTGAGGATGGAAAACGTGTTGATAGCTAGGCAAAAAAATTGCTATTTAGTTGTTCTCGGCAATTGCTCCTGCATTGCTCTACCTTCTGCATCCATGCAGTCGTAAATGAGAATTTTTTAACACAGGTAGCGACCCGTTTAGCCCCGCAAAATGATTAAGTATTATTGCGGATTGGTATTATATACTTTTCCATAAACTCTTGTTTAGTAATTGCCTTTGAAAAAATGTAGCCTTGAATATAATCACAAGCAAGCTGCTTTAATAGGTCATACTGTTTTTGTGTCTCAACTCCTTCAGCAACCACCATTACGTCTAGATTGTGAGCCATAGTGATAATAGCTTTCACGAGAGCAATACTATTATCGTTTGATTCTATATCGTTGATAAATTAGCGATCTATTTTTAAAATATCTATATCTAAGCGTTGTAAATACGCCAAAGAAGAATAACCAACACCAAAGTCGTCTATCGCAATATCTATATTAATAGTGCTTAAGCGTTTTAATTGTCGTTGTATTGACGAGTCGGGATCCATTAAAGTATTTTCAGTGACTTCAATTAAAATTGTGTTTGCAGGTAGTTGATACTTTTTACTTGCTACAATCCATTCATCCACCCAGCAACCAGCACGGTCAATTTCAAGAGGTGATGTATTTACACTGACTTGAATTGTCTTTTCACTTAAAACATTGAATTGGACGGTATCTTGAATTGCTTGAGATTTTACCCATTGGCCGATATCGTTTATTAATCCGTTTTTTTCAGCGACAGGTATAAATTCATTTGGCCCTATTAGGCCTCGTTCAGGGTGATTCCAACGAATTAGAGCTTCAGCTTTTGGTACTGATTTCCCGTCAATTGAAAATATAGGTTGGTAAAATAATTCAAATTGGTTTTTAACAATTGCAGTGCGTATTTCCTCTATGAGACGACGCTTTTCTGTGGCTTTTTCTTCTATAGCATAAGAGAAAAATTCATAGCGATTCCGCCCTTTATTTTTAGATAAATACATTGCTTGGTCAGCGCGTCTAACGAGCTCTTCTACTGTTAAACCATCAGAAGGGAAAAATGTTAAACCTATGCTTGCGGTAACATAGACTGTCTCTTTTTTTACTTTAATGCTCTGCATTAAGCTGCTGTTTACTGCTTCGGCAACTTTTGATGCTTCATCAGGACTATTTACACCCTCTAAAATTAATGTAAATTCGTCACCACCTAAACGTGCGACTGTATCTTTAGTCGTTATACAACTTTGCAGTCTTGTTGCTACTTGGTGTAAGAGTAAATCACCGTAGTCGTGACCTAGGCTGTCATTTACTTCTTTAAAGCCATCCAAATCTATGAATATAAGGGCGAACTTCATTCCCTTAATACTTACTAAGCTTTGTAGTTTTTCGTAAAAATAACGCCTGTTCGGTAAGTCGGTTAATCCATCTTGGTAGGCATATTGTTGCAACTGAATATTCGCATTTTCAAGTTCATTAGTACGCAGTCTAACTTGGTTTTCTAATGAATTTTCTCTTTGCTCAATGTTGTATAACATCGCATTAAAACAAGAGGTTAATTGTCCTACTTCATCTTGTGATAGCTGTTTAGCGCGTAAGCTATAATCGTGTGATGTAGTTATTTTATTTGCTGTTTGAGCTAGATATAAAATAGGGTTTAAAAAGCGACGCCTTAATAAAAGAGATAAAATTAGGCTGATGGCAAAGGTGAATACCATCAAAATCATTATAAATTTAAAGTAAAAAGTAATTCTGTCTTGAATGTAGCTGTTGTTAGCGCGTATTTTTAATATACCGTAATCATGCATATCGAGCTGAAGGGGTGTACTTACTTCAATACTTTGCTCCATATCTTCATCTTCGGATTGCGCAATAACAAGTTCCTCACCAGTCATACTTGTTACCATTATACTAATAACATCTGATCGTATAAGTATTGGGTTTATAAGCTCTTGCACTGCATCTAAATCATCAAACATAAGTGCTGTAGTTATATTCGGTGAAAGCATTTTTGACAGAGAGCCCAAGCTTTCTATTTGTTCCTCTTTAGCGCTAGTGATTTCATAAGCACTAAATACAATGGTTACTGTCGCGGTTGATACAAGTGCAACACTCATTAAGATTAATAGTAATTTTTTGCTCATCGTATTTAATGCAAATAGTTTTTTCATTGCACTACCTATCTACAACGCGGGCAAGGCGTAGCACTTTTGAGCTCATAGTAATGCCTGCATCTTTAAGCTGTTTCGGAGCAATTTCAAAGCGAATTTTACCACTGGAAAGAAAAAACCTAATATGACCGCCATTTTCAATAAATGTGTCTGTTTCACCAATGAGCATAACGTTTTTCAGCTCTAAAGGTGTTACGTTTTGCCATTCGATAAATGTATCAGAGGTAATAAATAGCATGTTACACGCCGAGGTTGTTACTTCATCAAGAGTGATTAATTTATTGTATAGAGGTAAGTTTTTTATAGTGCGACTTTTTAAAGCTTTGTTAGCCGCATCAATAAAGTATTTATCAGGGCTACAAATAATAAATTCATTAAGAGATTCTAAATGATAATCCCAGTGTCCAAAACGTGCAAAGTTATATAAGAAGCCTGCTTTTAGCATGTATTCTTTTTCAACAGCACAAACGCTGGCACTAAGAAGTGTCAACGTTATTAAGCTACTGTGAATTAAACTCGCGGATTCAAATCTGAAGTGCATAACGTTTAGGCGGCTTTAGCCGCCAAGTGATCCTGCATCAATTTTGCAGGCGTTTCAAATCCAAGTGTCTTCCTCGGACGATTATTAAGTTGCTCAAGTACTGGTATAACTTGCGCTGGTGTTACCGCCTTAAAATCGGTGCTCTTCGGCCAATACTGACGTAGTAATCCATTCGTGTTTTCATTCAATCCGCGCTCCCATGAGTGATAAGGGTGAGCAAAATAAACAGGAACACTTAAAGCCTCTGTGATTTGCTCGTGATAAGCGAACTCTTTTCCATTGTCAGCCGTGATGCTATGAAGCGCTGACCTATATGGCCTTAATAGCTCTATCGTCGCCGCAGTGACGGCTTGTGCTGTTTTGCCTGCCACCTGAGTTGATACAGTGAATTGGGTGACCCGCTCTACAATCGTAACAAGGGCGCCTCGATGACCTTTGCCTATGACGGTATCTATTTCCCAATCTCCGATACGGCCTTTCTCATCAACTATTTGTGGGCGCTCTTCAATGCTAACGCGATTTTTTATTTGCCCTCGGTTTGTTTTACCATGACTGCGCTTGTGATATTTCTTACCGTGTCGGCGCAGATGTAGGTATAACTCACCACCTGCTTTTTTATCTTCCCAGATATACAGATAAATGCATTCATGGCTGACAGACAGTTCACTTTCTTTGCGTAACCATCCCGTTATTTGTTCAGGACTCCACTTCTCATTAAGCTTCTGGGTAATTAAAGCTATCATTTCAGGTGTCATCTTAAGCGGTTTTCTTACACTTCTTCGGCGAAACAAAGCCCGCTCATGAGCTTGTTTGTGTCTGTAACCTCGCTTACCTGTATTTCTAGAAAGCTCTCTTGAAATCGTAGATTGCGATAAATTAGTTAGCTCAGCAATACTTTGTTGCGTAAAACCGCTTTTCTTTAGAACGGCGATCTGGCATCTTTGCGCATAGGTCAGTTGTTTGTAATGTCTCATTGTAAAATCTCTTGCCGGAGAAAAAGCAGTTAGTTTATGAGCAACTGACCACTTAATCTAGCCAAAACAAGTTATGCACTTACAATTTGAATCTAGGACTTCTTAATTTAATCATCTAATTAACTTAGAAATTTGCTGAAATTGTAAATGTAATACATTCATCAATATAGTTTGGTAATGTATAGGTTTCGCGCGTATTATTGTACTCAATATGTGAACCTGCAAAGAGCTTTTTACCCGAAATTGCAGTAGACCAGACAGGTGTTGCTTGCCAATTCCAACTAACATCTAACGTTGTGTAATTATCAGTGTTATATGCGTTTGAGTTTATTGCGCGCAATGTCGCAAACACATTATGGTTGGTTAAAAAAGAATAATCGGCTTTTGCAAATAACTGCCTGTTTTTAGAGTCATAGCCGATTGCGGGCTCTACTCGAGGAGGTAAATCGTAGTTATAATCGGTGTAACTATAACCAAACTCAGTATTGAGATTATCAACAGGTTGCCACGATACAACTAGGTCGAACCCTTTAGTGGTCGTGTCTGCTACAGATGCAAAGTCTAAATCTATGCGAGTCATTGTTAGTGCTTGAAATACTTCTGGGATTCTCCCTGCTAGAAATAATTCAAGTATAGGAGTGAATTGTTCAGCATGTGTATTCATATCAATAACCGCTACGTTATTAGCATCGGTATAATAAGTAGAAAGATCCAATGACCAATCGTTAGCAGTAAAACGGTAGCCTAACTCATAAGATAGATAGTTTTCAGATTTAACTTTGTCGTTACCATTTAGGTAGGTTGCAATTCGATAGTCGTCTATTTGTCCAAAGCCAGAGCTTAAACCGGTAAGATCTTTAATTTCTGTACCATTAACTTTAAAGTTGTCGTTAAATTCAATCAATGTTGGTGTACGTACACTTCGCGATATAGCACCCCAAGTAAGGTGGTTATCTACTGGCTTGTATATAAGCCTTGCTGACGGTTGATTTTCCCAGCCTGTTAAATCGTTATGATCAAGCTTAGTACCAATAATAAAATCGAGTGTATCGGGCGTCACATTGTATTGAGCTTGAACAAGTGCACCAAACTGTTTGAGGTTATCAAAGTTTTTATCGCTATCTAAAAATACACTTTCTGCGAAAGAGATAGAGTTATACCGGTAGTTTAATCCCCAATCTAGCTGTAGAGATTGATATATGAAGTTCATTTGATAATCAATATCTATCGATTCAAAATCTTCTTTAATATAATCTTGAGAACCATTTTGTTTCAGCCAAGAAATTTGTAGCATTTGATTGGCATCGGGCGACACTCTGTTTTCAAGGCGCGCCATTATGCGTGAGTCTGTTCGCTTTAAATCATCTGAGAATGAAATGTTTTCGTTGGTTTCATCTATAACACCTCGGTAGTTTTGACCAAGTGTTGAGTGAGTAACGTCCCCCTGAAGTAGCGCAGACCACTCATCATTAGGGGTAAAGTCAGCCCGAAAACCTAAAGAATTTTGTTTAGTTGTATCGTTAGGTGCGAGTAAGATCCCTTTTTTTGATTCATTCGCATCTTTTACATGACCATACGGTAGCTGCCTATGTTACTTATATCACCACCGTAACGAAGATTTGCATCAACATTTATTTGATTACCAGTTGTTACGTTTGCGTATCCACCGCGAGTATCAATACTGTTTTTAGTAATGATATTAATCACGCCATTATTTGCGTTACTACCCCAAAGTAATCCGCCTTGTCCGCGTATTACTTCAATGCGTTCAATGTCATACAAAGGAGCGTTGAGTGTTTCCCAATAAACTGCAGCAAATTTTGGGGTATATAAGCTTTGTCCGTCAATCATAACCAATAGTTTGCTAGAAAATCGAGAGGCAATACCTCTTGATGAAATAGCCCATTGATTGTTATCGAGCTGACGTACAATTAAACCAGGCACCATTTTCAGTGCTTCAGGTACTGATGTAGCACCAGAGTTAGTAATTTGTTCTTTACTTAATACATAAATAGATGAAGCGGTATCAAATGCTGATTGTGCTCTTTTCATCGCAGAAGTTGCTTGTACATCCATGCCCATTAAAGCATCAAGATCGAGGTCTTCATCTTCAAACGGCTCGGCCGTTAAGAGAGGGCAAACAAAAAGTAATGGCCAAAACAAACGTTGTGATATTTTCACCCAAAAGTCTCCTGCGCAATCAAAAAATCAAAAACAGTCTTTGTTTTTGCAATACATGTGATATCACACAATATTAACATACATTAACAGTGTAAAAGCATAAATGAGATTAAATCAAGGTAGCTAATTTTGTAGTAGTTAAAAGGTCTAATTTCGCCCAATTGAACTGTAAAAATATAGTTAAATGAACTTTATAAGTATATTTATTAAAGAGTCAGTAAAATGTAAATAGCTGATAGCTATATGTTTATATACAACTTAAAATTTAGTCTACTTCAGAATAACTCCAAAGTATTTACGGTTATTAAATATTTAATCTTAACTATTTCGTGTCATGCTTCTCAAAGCAATATTAATTATATGGGCACAATTTATACCTAGCCCTGTGTTATCTGCGATTGTGGTTTAATTATCTTTGCTTTTGTTAAAGCTATATAGAATACTTAAATTTGCTTGGTTTTGCTTTGAAGACACCAAAGTATGATAAAAAATGAATTAATTAATATAGAAGCAGTACTCGATTTAATGCTTGATGCCGTTTGTGTGGTAGATAAACAAGGCACATTTGTTTTTGTAAGCGCAGCATTTGAGCAAATTTTTGGTTATACGGCCGACGAAGTTGTAGGCAAAAAAATGATTAACTATGTTTACGAAGGTGATCATTACAAAACGCATAACGCCGTAACTTCGCTATTGTCTGGCGAAACGGTAAACCCTCGCTTCGAAAACCGCTGGATGAGAAAAGATGGTCAAATAGTCCATATATTATGGTCTGTTCGTTGGTCAGAGCAACATCAAGTAAGAATTGCAGTTGCGCACGATATAACTGAGCGAAAAGTAATGGAAGAGCAGCTCCATTACATGGCTCGGCACGATGTGTTAACTGGTTTGCCTAATCGCTCTTTATTGATGGAGCGATTTGAAAAAGTAATTATTAGTGCAACTACAAACAACACATTTTTTTCTTTACTGTTTATAGACATAAATGGCTTTAAAGCAGTAAACGACACCCACGGACACGAAACTGGCGATAAGCTTTTATGTGCTATAGCAAAAAGGCTCTCAGCGTCGGTTAGGCATTACGACACAGTAGGGCGTTTAGGCGGAGACGAATTTTTAATTATTTTAGATAACTTAAGTTCTAGCCACGAAACCGTCAGAATAAAAAATAAAGTCCTCACTGAGTTTAAAGCTGTCTTTAAGTTAGATGATGTACTACTAAATATTTCCCCCAGTATTGGCATTGCAAACTACCCAGAGCACGGACAAACAGATCATGAACTTATAAAATATGCTGATCAAGCTATGTACAAAAATAAACAACAAGGCTTAGATAACGTAACCTATTTACCTTAAAAAATCATGCTGAACTACCACCTTAGACAACTTACCTTCACAACGCCCTTTACTACAATACATTACTTAGCGCCACATTTTTAATAGCGGTTTTCCAGTGCTGCGTTAAAAATCTATAAATGCTCTTACAGCAGTTTGTAGGTAGTTCCTTGATAAATGAACTGCACAAGCTATGCCTGGTTGATAATGAAGGCAATTACCGTATAGGCAGTAATACATTTTTTACTAATGATGCAGGCGAAAGCAAGGTATCTGTCACTGATTATACAACCGCAATGGTTGATGAAGCGCAAAATGCGGCGCACATTAGTAACCATATTAGTATTGCCTACTATATGGTTACTAATCAAAAGCGTTTGATTATTTAGATATAACAATACTGGCTCACAAGGCTAAAATAATTTAATCTGAGCGTATTAATTCTTATTAAATTATTTGCCTTATGAGCCTTCTTTTTTCTCTTGCGTTAGCAAGCCTTCCCGCTTTACCTGAGCCTGTTGCAAATAATGCTGTGGCTAAAGTTATTGTTAAAAATCAGCCTTACTTTTTAAGCTTTATGGGGCTGGGGCGCGATAAACAATACTCGTCAGTGCATAATAAAGTGTGGGCGCTTAAAGTTGGCGATTCACAGTGGCAATCTAAAACTGGTGTGCCTTCAAGCTTGCCATTAAAAGGGCGCTTAGCAAGCACCGCAGCCGGTTTAGGCGAATACGCTTATGTGTTTGGCGGCTATACGATAGCAGAGGATCATACTGAAGTTTCAAGCCCCGACGTATATAGGTACGACGTAATAAAAGATACCTACACTCACCTTGCTAGCATGCCAGTACCCGTAGACGATAGCGTAGCGCTGAGCTATAAAGCGCGTTACATTTATCTAATTAGCGGTTGGCATAACGACGGCAACGTAAACATAGTACAAGTATACGACACGCAAAATAATACATGGCAACAAGCCTCGCCATTTTTAGGTGAGCCTGTATTTGGCCAAGCCGCTGCTATTAGTGATAACACCATTGTTATTTGTGATGGCGTTAAAACACAAGCTAATCCTGATTCGCGTCGCTCGTTTGCAGGTGTAGCACAGTGCTTAAAAGGCACAATAGATTCAACTAATCCACAAAAAATAGATTGGCGTACCTTGCCACATCCAACAGGCACTGCTCACTACCGAATGGCAGCCACCAGCTATAATGGCAATATTTATATGATGGCAGGCTCTAATAACCCATATAACTACAGCGCAATAGGTTACGACGGCAAACCTGCACCAGCAAGTGACCATGTTTGGCGCTTTAGTATCGAAAAAAACGAATGGCAGATTTTATCCCCAGTGGAAGTAAAGAGCATGGATCATCGTGGTTTACTTGAGTACAGTGGGGTTTTATATCGAATTGGCGGCATTGATAAAAGTCAGCAAGTAAGCGCTAACGTGCTCGGTTACGAGGTTGAAAAGTGAACACTCTTTACATTACAGGAGCGGGAGTCAGCGCAGCCAGTGGTATTCCGACCTTTAGAGGGGAGGATGGTTATTGGACCATTGGCAGTAAAAATTATACGCCTATGGAAATGGCAACGCGCGCAATGTATCAAAACGCCCCAAAAGAGTTTTTAGCATGGTATTACCATCGCTTTGCAACGTATCGCAACCATGGCCCAAACGACGTACACCATTGGCTAAGTGACAAAAACCTAATTACTCAAAACATAGATGGGCTTGATGGCAAAGCGGGTAACAAAAATTACATATCTATACACGGCAGGCTTGATCAAATGACCTTATTTCATGAGCAAGGTGAGCCAGTCACGCCACTTGCCACCCCGTGGGATAGCGTAGACGAAAGCTGCCTGCAAGAGTCTCTTTTTGAGCTATTTAATATTCAAAACCAAACGCCTGAGCTAAACCATTCATTTAAGCCCTTTGTTTTATTATTTGACGAATACTACACCGAGCTTTACAGAATAACACAAGCACAACAGCGTATGCTCAACGCCGATAAAATTGTATTTATGGGCACCTCGTTTAGCGTTAATATTACGCAAATGGCAATTGAAATAGCCCGAAATTACGACATTCCTGTTGAAGTGGTTGACCCTGAACCTGCACATATTTTGCACGCTAACGTCACATATAAAAAAATGAATGCATTAGATTACATTCAATCTAATTAATAAGTGCTATATTTTAAAGGGGTTGGTAATGTTTTCTTAAATATTACAATCTCTTTATATAATATTAACGAGTCAAAAATGTTATTATTATCCTGATTATAACAATACTAAAGAGATCTGAATGAGCGACTTAACTGCAATAGCAAACTTGTCCATTTTACTTGTAGAGCCTTCAGAGGTTCAGCAAAAAATAATAATAAAATCGCTTTTAGAAAGTGGTGTAAAACAAGTTGAAACTGCATCTACACAAACACAAGCACTTAGCTTATTAGCAAGTTATCACCCTGATCTAGTTATAAGCTCTATGTATTTATCTGACGGGACAGCCGACTCACTATTGCAAGAAATAAGATCAAACCCTATCACCGAGCATCAACCTTTTATGCTTATATCGAGCGAGCGTAATAAAAAATACCTTGAGCAATTACGCCAATCGGGTGTGCTGGCTATTTTGCCTAAGCCTTTTAGCGCAAAAGCCATTACCCGCGCACTCAAAGCAACCCTCGATATTATAAGCGAAGAAGAAGTAGAACTTGATCATTTTGACGTAACGTTGCTGCGAGTTTTAGTGGTAGACGACAGCCGCTTTGCGCGTAAACACATAATACGTGTACTTGCGGGGATGGGAATACCTGCACCAATAGAAGCTGAAAACGGTAAAGAAGCTATTGAGCACTTGAATAACCAACCGTTTGACTTAATAGTAACCGACTACAACATGCCAGAAATGGACGGGCGAGAACTAACAGAAGCCGTTAGAAGCTCAAATAGCTACTCACATATTCCTATTTTAATGGTGAGCTCAGAGGCAAACGACACTCACCTAGCTAATATTGCTCAAGCGGGAGTTGATGCTATTTGTGATAAACCGTTTGAACCAGCCACAGTGCGAGAATTACTGTATAAAATAATGTCTTAAAAGTAAGTACAAGCGTAGGTTGGTTATTATTTGGCCTACGCTCATCTTTAAAATACATTTACTATTACAGTTTTCCTAATCTATAAATGAGTAATGCCGTTTTTTTAATGTTTTTATCAAGGCTGGTTAAATCGGCTGTTTCGTTTTTAGTGTGCGCGCCGCTGCCCATCAAACCTAAACCATCAAGTGCCATATCAACATGATTTGCCGCAAACGAAATATCAGCCGCACCTGCATTGCGTGGATTGGCGGCTACTACTTTGTTAAAGCCTAAATCATGGCTTGCGTCGCTATATAATTCTAATAGCTTTTTATTGCCATCAGTTAATGCCATTGGCGGGTAACCGTCTTCAAAAATAAGCTCTGCTTTACTGCCATCTAAGTTTTTAGCCACAATTTGTAGCATAACCCTTTTAGCGCTTTCTACCTGTTTTGGCGAAAGTGCGCGTAAATCACCTGCTACATGCACGGTTTGTGCTATTACATTACTTTTACCAAACGCCGTTGCTGACGAGTTAGCACTGTCGTAATCGGCATTTGTACCGCCCACAATAAGCCCTGGGTTAAATGTTAAATTAGGTTGCGTGGCAAGTTGCTCTCTAAAATCATTTAAAATGCGTGATGCTTCGTAAATAGCGCCATATCCAACGCTTTCGCTAAATATTTGTGACGAATGCGCTGCATTTGCCGTTACGTTTAGCGTCCAGCCGGTATAACCACGGCGCGCCGCCATAGCTGTTTTTATATTGTTATCGCCATTTTCGTAGCCAAGCGCTACGTCGGCCCAAATTGCTGCATCAACAATAGCTTGTTTAGATAAGCTAAGCGGGCGACCGCTGCTTTCTTCATCGCCAGTCAATAATACTTTTATGCTTACATTTTCGAGTAAATTAAGGGCTTGTAAGCTTTTAAGTGCGGTAATTATAATCGTGTTACCGCCTTTCATATCGGCAACGCCTGGGCCACTGGCTGTATCGGCATCAAGCTGTTTATAAGTTGTAAAGTTATCGTTTTTGGCAAATACCGTATCTAGATGGCCGATCATCAGTATTTTTATTGCATCGGGATCATTGCTCTCATGGGTTGCTAATACATGCCCTGCGCGGTTAAACGCACTGCCATCCAGCCATTCTACTTTAAAACCAATAGCTTTAAGCTGTTCACTTGTCAGCGCGCCTACTTTTTTTACACCTTCAATATTAAGCGAACCGCTATTAATATTTACGGCTTGCTCTATTTCTTTAAGTGCTTGGGGAATATTTTTATCGACCTGTTTTACTATTTCACGCTCATTTTTATCAAGCGCAGCATGGCTTGTAAGCGGTAGGGTACTAGCAAGTGTGAGGATAAGTGCATGGCTAAATTTTAAAAATGACATAACAGTATAATAAGTGAGAAATAAGAGTATTTAATATGAATTAAAAATACAGAGGATTCAATAGAAGTAGATTGTGATTGTTAACTAATTTTATAAGTAATAACGAGTTACAAGTTTAAGGGGGACAGGGGGGCGCGTTATTGGTTTAAACACAAGTATTTAAGAGATAACCACCTAGCTAATAATTAAGCTGTGCAACTAAACAGCAATTTGCCTGATATTACTGATCTCCACCATTTTGGAGTTTTGCTGCATTTAGGAAAGGAAAGTCGAAGCTAACTATTTGTTTACAGGTGTTTATTATATAGTTAGGATGAAACTATTATAAAATAGGGACATTTGCCGATTTGTAAAAAGAAAAATGTCGTAAACTAAATTGTTATGTTTGTAGGAGAGTTTAGTGCAACTGGATGCTTTGATTTTTGTAGATACAAATATTTTGCTAGATTTATATCGAATAAGGAAAAGCGATGTGAGCCTTGCATACCTCGACAGGTTAGAAGATTGCAAAGATCGCCTAATAATAGGCTCTCAGGTTGAAATGGAATTTAAGAAAAACAGACAAAAAGTAATTCTTGAAACATTAAAAACTTATACCTCTCCTGATTGGGGGAAGCTTACCCCTCCAGCTTTATTAGCTGACTTCCAACCATCGAAGATGATTGAGAAACACAAAAAAGAAATATCTACACAACAAAAGAAAGTAAAAGCTAAGGTTGAAAAGATATTACAAAACCCATCTTCTAACGATCCGGTTTTTCAAAAATTAAATAGAATTTTTAAACGTAAATCTGATTACAATCTAGATCGAGAATCGGATGACCGCTTTAAAATTAGAAGGTTAGCTCGAAAAAGGTTTTCCCTTGGCTACCCTCCAAGAAAAGATGCAGATAATTCATTTGGTGATGCAATAAATTGGGAGTGGATTATTGAGTGTGCAAATCAAACAGATAAGGAAATTATCATAGTTACTAGGGATACTGATTACGGTGCAATTCATGGTGGAAAATCTTATTTAAATGACTGGCTTAAAAAAGAGTTTCAGGAACGGGTGAGTAAAAGGCGTAAAATAATTTTGACTGACAAGCTATCATTTGCACTTAAAGCCGTAGATGAAGTTGTAACAAAAGAAATGGAAGAGGCGGAAGAGCAAATCAAAGCAATTATAGCATCCTTAAATGAAAGCCTCGGATTAACTGGTTTTGAATGTGAAAATTAAAAATATAACAAGCGCATGAAATCTGACTCCGCAAACTTTCCGATTTTTTGCATAAAACAAAGGGCGCAAAAAATCGTCCAGCTTGCTCCGCAGGTCATGTGGCGTTAGGGCTAAACAAGAATCGAGCTTATGAATATAACTGAAAAATTTGGATTAGTGCTCCTTGGTGTTGTTATTAGTGTCATTGGATATTTGTTTAAACGCAAGATTGAGAGTAAGCCTCAACTTGAAACGTTAGATAAACAGAAGAAGCTTCTCGATATTCATAAGCAAATGAATGAGCAAAGAATAGATATTAATGGTTTAAAGCAGCTAGAAGCTATGATTACCGGAAAATCTGAAGCTATCCTAACAAAAAATCGGGCTCTTCAAGCCGAAGCTTCACCTCTAATCGAAGAGAACGAATCAGAAGATTTTACCCAGCTTGAATTGAACAACAGAGCGGCGAAACGACTGGAAGTTGCAAAAGAGAAAATGCAACGTGCCATTGCTGGAATAGATAGTCGAGTAGGTGATTTTGTGAGTCAATCTTTAATGAACAGCCAAACAGAATGGGAAAGCTACAGCATCAGTCAGGCAGAGGCTGCTTCAGCTCGTTATCAAGGCGGTAGCATTTACCCATTTATTTATGCTTCTGAACTTGAGTCATTAACTAACGAGCGTACAGCGAGACTTCAGGCGGAATTAGATGAACTTATTGGGCGATGCAACTATAGTTGAACGGTGGAGTGCCCTAACTGAATGTTAGGGGCAAAGGAACTTAAATGAACTTAAATCAAATTACATTACCCGTTAAAGACATGGAAATTTCGACTAAATTTTATCGCGACTTAGGTTTTACTCAAATTGTAGATACCCCACATTATGCTCGCTTTGAATGCCCAGATGGAGATTCAACTTTCTCATTGTCTTTAGATCGAGGTGAGTTTGATTGTGGCACGGTAATATATTTTGAACATGAACAATTAGATGAACTGGTTGAGGCTTTAAAAGTTAAAGGTTTTGTATTTATACAAGAACCTACAGACCAGAGTTATTTATGGCGAGAGGCCGTACTGCATGATCCGTCAGGTCATAAAATTAAGCTTTATTGGGCTGGTGAAAATAGGATTAATCCACCTTGGCGTGTAGAAGTACGCAGCTAATCTGATCTTTA
Organism: Pseudoalteromonas sp. HL-AS1; assembly: GCF_031198785.1. Taxonomy (NCBI): domain Bacteria; kingdom Pseudomonadati; phylum Pseudomonadota; class Gammaproteobacteria; order Alteromonadales; family Pseudoalteromonadaceae; genus Pseudoalteromonas; species Pseudoalteromonas sp. HL-AS1. The sequence goes on along the minus strand of NZ_CP133570.1, from coordinate 216,228 downwards.
ATTATGCAGTGTTCAACTTTACGCTATTAAAATCTAACCTCAAAATACAAACTGTACTAGCTCAGACTTGATCTGACAGTTACCCGTTTTTTAATCGGTGACTGTCAGTCTAGATTTGAGCTAAATTTTTCTCAGCCCAGATCAATTTTCCATCTAATAAAGTTTCTAATGGCGTTCTGCCACAGCATATTTTTCCTTGATGAGTTCGGTCATTATTGTAATAAATCATCCATTCGTCCAGATCCTTTTGCAATTCCGCTAATGAGCTATATAGCTTTTTACGGAATGTAACTTGATAGAATTCATTGAGTATCGTTTTGTGGAAGCGTTCGCAGATACCATTTGTTTGCGGTGACATAGCTTTGGTTTTTGTATGATCGATATCATTAATAGCCAGATATAACTGGTAATCATGATGTTCGACTTTGCCACAATATTCAGTGCCTCTATCGGTTAGAATACGTAGCATGGGAAGCTCGTACTGTTCGAAGTACGGCAGTACTTTGTCGTTGAGTATGTCAGCCGCAGTAATTGGCGTTTTCGTGGTGTAGAGCTTAGCGAACGCTACTTTGCTGTATGTATCAACGAAGGTTTGTTGGTAGATACGCCCAACGCCTTTGAGATTACCCACGTAAAATGTATCTTGAGAGCCTAGATAACCTGGGTGAGCCGTTTCAATTTCACCACACGCTTCGTCATCATGTTTTTTCTTTTCAAGCGCAGCTACTTGAGCGTCGGTGAGAATGATACCTTCGTTAGCAACTTTATTTTCTAGTGCCTTGAGACGCTTTTTGAAGTTCTCTAGGTCATGACGTAGCCATATTGAACGAACACCGCTGCCAGAAACGAATACGCCTTGTTTTCTGAGTTCATTACTCGTTCTGTGTTGGCCATGAGCTGGATAATCGACAGCGTATTTAATGACGGCTTGTTCAGTTGCTTCATCAACTCTATTTTTTAAGTTTGGCGCTCTACGACTTTTATCAATTAACGCATCAAGTCCACCGTCTTCGACGAGTTCTTGATATCGATAAAATGTATCACGGGATACGCCCATCACTTTGCAGGCTCTTGATACGTTGCCAAGTTCTTCTGCAAGATTAAGTAAACCCGCTTTGTGTTTAATAATTGGATTGTTAGTATGTAGCATGAGAGTTACCTCTTATATGTTTTGATTTAAAGATTCGACACCTTTTATCAAAACGGGTAACTCTCACTTTTTCAAGTTGATGTGTCAGATCTTGTCTGAACTAATACATACAAACAACCATCAGGTTTAACGCCATTGGCATTAAACCTGACAGCTCAAATTTAACCAATCAACGTTAATTAGTCGGCATTAAATATATCTCGCGTACGTTGTTGCGCTGGTTCGCTTCAATGGTAAACAGTACGGCGTCGGCTACATCTTGTGGGTCGAGTTTGTCGGGTTTAGCTTTATCAAAAAATGGGGTGTTTACCATGCCAGGAGCTATAGTTGTGCAGCGGCCGTTCCATTCGCTCATTTCCTCAGCTAAGTTTTGTCCAAAGCCATAAGCAAACCATTTAGTTGCACCGTAAATAGAGCCACCAATTGGCTTACGGCCAGCGGCAGAGCTGGTTAATATAAAGTGACCTTTATTTTGGCGTAAATGCGGCAGGGTTAATTTTGCAGTCCACAGTAGGGCTTTAATGTTTATGTCGATCATAGTTGACCATTCATCGGGGTCGCCTTTTTCGGTGCCTGCGGTTGAAACCCCCATGCCTGCGTTAGCAAAGGCTACATCTAATCGGCCAAACTTTTCAATGCCTTTGGTAACTACGTTTTCAAGCGCGGTAAAGTCGGTTGCATCTGCGGCTACGCTCAGTGCGTTATCTGATCCTAGTTCGGCAACAAGTTGGTTAAGTTGCTCTTCTCTGCGGGCGGTTAATATAACTTTATGACCGTTGTTTACTAAGGTTTTTGCCGTTGCTTCACCAATGCCACTAGAAGCGCCGGTTATGAGTACTATTTTTTCTTTTGCCATATATAACCTCTTTAATGAACGTTAAAAACTTAAAATCACCATAACAATAAACGATTAACCTACATTGAATAGTCGCTATAAATTAGCGATAAATAGCTGTGTTTTGTACTTCAATCATCATGTTTTTTAGGCCGTTATTAAAATTGAAATAAGTGATTAAAAAAGATAGGTTTAAATTTTTTATTCTATATACTCGCGCCACTTCTTTTGAAGTCGGTTTTTATTAGATTTAACCATTATTTTGCTGAGTTTCAGCCACATTTATCGGAACAAACATGAAAGATAAACTTTTAGCGTTTTGGCAAAGCCATTCAGAAACAATCATCACTTTAGGGTACAAAGTGATTTTAGCGTTGGTGATTTTAATTGCGAGTGCCTTAATTGCGCGCTCGGTTAAAAAAGCGATTAAAAATTCTAAATCGCCATTAAAAAAAGTGGATAGTACGCTGCTTCCTCTTTTATCGAGTATTGCTGGTTATTTAGTTTATATAATTGGTGGGCTATTTATTTTAGATATTTTTGGTGTTAATACGGCAAGCTTAATTGCGCTAATGGGTGCTGCTGGTTTAGCGATTGGTTTAGCCCTTAAAAATACGCTGAGCAATATTGCTGCGGGTATTATGCTGCTAATACTCAGACCTTTTAAAATAGGCGATTTTGTTGATGCCAGTGGCACACTAGGTACTGTGAGTGAAATAAACCTGTTTACCACTATTTTTAAAACCACCGACGGCCTTTATATCGCATCGCCTAACGGCAAAGTGTGGGGTGGCAATATTAAAAACTTTACCCGTAATGGCAAAAGACGAATGGATATAGTGGTGGGTATTTCGTATGCCGACTCTATTGACGTTGGCTTAAATGTACTTAAAGAATTAGCTGCATCAGAGAGCCGATTACTCGCAGAGCCTGCACCTAAAGTAATGGTGACATCAATAGGCGAAAGCGCAGTGAACATTCAATTACGTGCATGGGCTGTTAATGGTGATTATTGGCAAACCGTGTGGGATTTAAATAAACGTGTTAAAGAAGCAATTGAAGGCGCTGGGCTGAGTATTCCGTTTCCGCAGCGTACGCTGCATATATCTGAGTCTATGGCGTCGGCAATAACTGTTAACAAAGATGCTTAAATATGTATTAGCATAAACACAAATAAAAATAGCGAGCCTTGGCTCGCTATTTTCGTATAAGCCTTTGTGTAGGCTGAGGTATTAACCTTCTAATTGAAAGTCGTACACTGAGCCTAAATTTAGTAGCTGCGTTAGCTCATCAAGTGCTTGGTAGCTTTCGGTGAGTAGGGCTGAGTCTGCAAAGTCACTTGCACCTAATTTGTCGCGGTAGTTACGTTTTGCCCAGTCACACAGTTGTGTGTATTTAGTATCAGTTAAAATAACCTCTGGGTTTACTGCAGCAAGTTCTTGCTCGTTAAGGGCTACACGTAAACGCAAGCAAGCTGGGCCGCCGCCATTTTGCATACTTTGGCGTAAATCAAAAAACTGTACTTGGTTTACTGGGTTATCAGCCATAATCATTTCTTCAATGTAGGCGTTAACCGCGCTGTTGCGTTTACATTCTTGTGGTGCAACTAACAGCATTGAACCATCTTCAAGGCTCACTAGCTGGCTGTTAAATAAATAGCTACTTACAGCGTCGGTAATGCTTACTTTATCGGTAGGTACTTCAATAATGTAAAATTCTTTATTGCCCACATACGCTTCGCGAATATCTTGCAATGCCAGAGCTTGGTTTAAAAATGCTTGCTGGTGGCACAGTAATACATTGGCGTTACCTACTGCAATTACATCGTTATGAAACACGCCTTGGTCTATTACGTCTGGATTTTGCTGTAGTAAAATTTGGCTTGAATCTTTTAAGTTATGTAAGCGACAAATTGCTTCTGAGGCTTCGAGTGTTTGCCTTGCAGGAAATTTAGCTGGTTTTGGTAATTGACTATTAAACGCGCTGGCACCAAATACAAACATTTCAAGGCCTTGCTCGCCGTGGCTGTCACAAAAACGAGTATGGTTTGCTGCACCTTCGTCGCCAAAAAAGCCTTGGTCTGGTAAATGGGTATGGTGCGCAAAGTATTTGTCGTTGTTAAACATCGCTTTTAATAAGCGTGTAGTGGTTGCAGGCTCTAATGAACGATGAAACTTATTATTTAAATTAGCTGAAGTAAAATGTACTTTGCCGTCGGTTGTATCTGGAGATGGCGATACTGTAGCGGCATTGGCTGTCCACATTGCAGATGCTGAATAACACGCGCGTAATAAAATAGGATCGGCTTTAAATGCTTTATGAATGACTTGTGCATCGTTACCGCTAAAGCCTAAGCGGCGCAGTACGTTTAAGTCGGGGCGTGCATGAGGGGCAAATACACCTTGAGTTAGGCCTTTGTCATGCATGGCTTTCATTTTTTCAAGGCCTTGAAGTACAGCCTCTTGAGGATTTGAAAAGCTTGCTGCGTTATTCAACGAGGCAACATTACCATACGATAAACCAGCGTAGTTGTGAGTAGGACCCACTAAGCCATCAAAATTAACTTCCAAAGCGTTCATACACGTTCCAACTAAAAAATTTTAATAGGATGCAACAATACAATGCAATAGGGTTGCTTGCAAAGTTATAAACGCAGTGTTTTTACTAATTTTTTGATGTTTCTAAATGTGGGGTTTATTGCAAGGGGGTTGTTTTTATATTGAGCGCTTAATTTGAGTTTAATAAAAATGTACGCATAAATTTCATAGTGCGCAAAAGCTCAGCCTAAAGTAAGTTTATACAACTAAGCTTTAAGCCAAGCCTTTACACAATACGATGTTACTTAACATAGGCGCGTTCTTTATCAGCGGTAGTGCGGGTATTTGTAGGGTCGTTAACTTGCCAAACGCTAATGTCTAAACGCCATAAAAGATAAAGGGTATGATATAAATTGAACATGGTTTTTCCTTGGTATTTTTACTGAACACATCAGTATATAAGGAAGAATTATGCCAACATTAACTTGAATATTTTATGAATAAAAATCAGGTGTTTAGTATTTAAGTATAAATATATACTTAAGGATTAGCACCAAAGAGGTGAAGTATTACTAAAAGATGCACCAGTGTGGCGTATTTTTAAAAAAAGCCCTGCAACTATTGGGTCACTTAAATGTGCAAGGCTTTTTAAAAAATACAGTCACTCAAAAAGCAAATTAGCGGCCCACTTTTCCTTTTACTAAAGGCTCAAACGACATTACTTTAAACTTATCGTGGCTTTGATTTTTGCCATTATTAAGTACAGGCGAATTGTGTAAATCGTCAACGGTAAAGTATATTTTATGATCGGCTCCGTAGCTAAAGCCATCAGGCCAGCTTAAGCGTTCGTCTTTAAATAATACTTCGTAGTCGCCAGTAGGTTTAACTACGCCAATTGCGCTATTGGTTATGTCGGTTACATATACGTTACCGCCGCCATCAACAATAATACCGTCTGAAATTGGTTTAGTGCCGTAACGCGTAACTTTGTTTTCAAGCGCTTTAGCCGAAAGGCTCTCGTTATTTATATCGCTGGTGGCAATGCGGTAAACCGAGGTGCCCGACATAGAGCCAAAGTAAAGCCAGTCTTCGTTAGGGTCAAGCGTAATTGGGTTAACACCTAAGCGGGCAGGTTGTCCGCCAAGGCTCATTGTGCGCCCATCAATAACCATATCGATATTTTCGGCTGTGGTGTAATGGCTATTTTGTAATACTCTGCGTGCAACACCTGTTTTAAGGTTTACCGTAATAATAGCGGCTTGGCTGCCTTGGGCTGTGTCGGCAATGTATACAACGCCATGTTTATTATCGATGACTAAATCGTTTAAAAACGAGGTGTCGGTAATGGTCGGTTTAGCCAGATAAATAATTTTGTGCAGTTGCTCTTTGTTTGTATCCCAACCTACTAAGCGCCCAGCGTGATCGGGCCCTGAAGTATCAAGCATCCATAAAACGCCATCGCTTGATACGTTTATGCCAAGTACGTCGTAAAAACCTTTACCGTTATTGTACGCGTATGCCCATTCTTCATTAGGGTAGGGCTTAGTTGTACCATCGCTTAAAAGCTCCATAACTTTTTGCTTTTGGCCAAAAAAGCCATGCACAGATAAAAACTTTCTGCCTGATGGGGTAATAGCAATGTTGCCCGGTGGGTGCTGCGCATCAAATGTGGCTACTGTTTTTAAATCAGCATTTTGGCCAGCGGTGTTAGCAAATACAGCATTGCTGCCTAAAAGTGCCGTGCTACATGCCGCCGCTAATAGTAGTTTTTTTATATGAGTCATTTTAAAAGCCTTCTAAAACAAGTTTACCGCGTGATGTATGCGATTCTAAAATTTGATGTGCTTTGTATAGGTTTGCAGCGTTAATAGTACCTAAGTGCTGGCCTAACGTGGTTTTAATTGTCCCTGCATCTATTAGTTCACTAATTTCATTAAGCAAAGTGTGCTGCGCTGTTATATCGGTTGTAGTAAATAATGAACGCGTAAACATAAACTCCCAGTGTACAGATATACATTTACGTTTAAATTTTAAAATATCGAACGATGTAGGGTCGTCTATTAGCGCAAATTTACCTTGGGGTTTTATACACTCAACTATTTGGTCTTGGTATTGGTCGGTGTGGGTTAAGCCAATAACGTAATCGAACTCAGCTAACCCCAGTTCTTTGCGCTGCTCGTTTAAGTTTTTAGAATGATCGAGTACATGATCGGCACCTAATTCTTTAAGCCAGGTTACGCTTTGATCGCGCGATGCCGTACCTACCACGTTTAGCCCAGTAAGCTGCTTGGCAAGCTGTACTAAAATAGAGCCAACGCCACCTGCGGCGCCAATGACTAAAATAGATTGCTGGGTATTTTGCTTATTTTTAGGCACTTGCAAGCGGTCAAACAGCATTTCGTAAGCGGTAATACTGGTTAGTGGAAGCGCTGCGGCTTGAGCATCGGTTAATGTTTTAGGTGCACGTCCTACAATACGTTCATCAACTAATTGAAATTGCGCATTACTGCCTTGCCGCGATAAATCGCCAGCGTAAAATACACGATCCCCAATATTAAATAACGAAACCGACTTGCCAACAGCTTTTACTATGCCTACGCCATCCCAACCTAATACTTTGTAACCTTGCTCAGGCGCTACATTTGCACGTATTTTTGTATCTACCGGATTTACCGAAATAGCATTCACTTCAATAAGTAAGTCGTGTCCGGTGGCAGTTGGGGTATCAAGCTCAATAACTTTAATTGACTCAGAGCTGAGGGTTTTGGAGTTTTGGATGTAACCAAATGCTTTCATAGCGATTCCTGATGAATATTTATGTGTATGTATTTTTTATATGTTTGTACTATAGCGCAGTTGAAAAATAGAAAAAGACATGAAAAACTAAAGCACTTTCAAATTTAAATTGAAAATATGCGATCATTTAACGATATTCAAACTTTTATAGATGTAGCGAGTTGCGCCAGCATTTCTGAAGCCGCACGGCAAAACGCGCAAACCCCAGCAGCGGTAAGTGCAGCCATTAAACGGCTAGAAAAAGACTTAGGAAACGTGTTGTTTATTCGCTCTACCCGCAGCTTACGCTTGAGTGTGGCGGGGGATCAGTTTTTAAGTTATGCCAAAGATTCGCTTGCGCTATTGCAACAAGGCGTTGCAGCAGTACAAATATCAGCAGGGCAGGTTAACGGTACTTTACAGGTGTCGGCGCCATGTGATTTAGGGCGTAATAAGTTAAGCCTTTGGCTAAATGAGTTTTTAGCGCAATACCCGCATATAAAACTAAAGCTGCATTTAAGTGACGAAGTAAGCGACATTTACAGCCAATCAATAGATATTGCGCTGCGCTTTGGTGTTCCAAAAGATTCACAGCTTATTGCTATTCCTTTATATTTAAATAATGCGCGTGTTTTAGTGGCGTCTCCTGATTATATTGCCAAACATGGGCTTTTAACTCATCCACTAAATTTAGCCGATCACACAACAATTACTTTTATGCGCTTTGGCGAAGTATTTAAAGAGTGGCGTTTTTATAAAAGTGGCGCGGTGCAAAAAGTGCAGCTAAATTGCCAACACATAGTTAACGATGGAGAAATGGTGAGGCGCTGGGCTATTGAAGGTAAAGGCATTGCCTATAAATCGTATTTAGATGTAATAGAAACTTTGGCTAGTGGTGAGCTTGTACATTTATGCCCTGACTGGCAAAGCGATCCACTACCGCTATACATGATGTACGCTGATAGACGCCAAATGACCCCGGTTATCACCGCATTTAGAGATTTTATTCAGCAAAAAATAGCAACATTAGTGGGCTAAGTAATAGTCTTAGTATTTAAATCATTTACTACTAAATCGAGCAGCTGCATAAGCTGTGTGGCTTGTGTGGGGTCTACACTTTCAAACTTACATAATATATTTTTTGGAATATCAGCGGCTCCGTTTTTAAGGGCTTGTCCACTTTGGGTAAGCTGAATTAGGCGTTTACGCTTATCGTGTTCGTCTTTAATTACTGCTAGCAGAGACTTTTCGGTCATTTTTTTGAGTATTTGGGTCATAGCGCCGCCATCAATAGCGGTTTTATCTATTAGCTCTGCAATTGTTATTTCGTCTTGCTCCCACAGTGCCATCATTACTACGTATTGCGGGTAAGTTAAATTTAGCTCGTTTAAAGGCTCGCGATACGCACGCGCAATGCTGTTAGATGCCATGTATAAACGATGACATAACTGATTTTTTAACTTTAATTGCTCAAACGGCATAACGTTATCCTTTATTTTAATACATGCTATTTTAATTTGCATGCAAAGTATTTGCAATCTCTAATTACTTGTTCTATTATTTTGCACACAAACTAAATTAACACCCTATTTTAAACTTTGGAGTTCATTATGAATGTATTACAAAACGTAGCTTACACAGCAAAAGCAACTGCAACTGGCGGCCGCGAAGGCGTAGCTAAATCTGATGATGGCCGTTTAGATGTAAAACTATCAACACCTAAAGGTTTAGGCGGAGACGACGGACAAGGCACTAACCCAGAGCAGTTATTTGCCGCAGGTTATGCAGCATGTTTTATTGGCGCACTTAAATTTGTAGCAGGTAGCGAAAAAATAGATTTACCAAGCGACACGCATATTAATTCAGAAGTGTCTATTGGCGCGATTGAAGGCGGTTTCGGTATTGCGGTAAAACTAGCTGTATCACTAGGTGATATGGATAAAGCAGCAGCGCAAGAGCTTGTAGATAAAGCGCACTTAGTATGCCCATATTCAAACGCAACACGCGGTAATATTGAAGTTGAGCTGTCGGTTATTTAATAACAAAACTCGCTAATATTTAAAAAGCACACAATAACCTTGTGTGCTTTTTTGTTTTTGAGGTCAAAAAAATAAATATACGAAAAATCGTATATTCACTATTCCATATGTTGTTATTTTGTTTTATTGTCTATGCATAAGCACAGTGAGGACAGTATGGAACAATTCAACCCACTTCAATTTTATAAATGCCTAGCGGACGATACACGTTTAAAAGCAATGCTGCTAATTAGCCACGAAGAAGAGCTGTGTGTATGCGAGCTTGTTGCTGCACTTAAATTAAGCCAACCTAAGGTATCTCGCCATTTAGCGCAGTTAAGACAATGCGGATTATTAAGCGACCGTAAACAAAATCAATGGGTGTACTACAGTATTAATAAAGCACTGCCAGAGTGGGCTAAAAATGTATTAACGCAAACGCTCAATGCTAACCCTTTATTTTACAAAAACGATTTAACGCGCTTAAACGCTATGGGTAATCGCCCTGAACGTGCGGCTAGCTGTTGTAACTAACTAATAAATTAACTTATTAAAGGTATTTAATTATGACTATTAAAGTAGGTATTAACGGTTTTGGCCGTATGGGGCGTTTAACACTGCGTGCAGCAGTTGATTGGCCAGAAATAGAGTTTATTAAAGTAAATGATGTAGCGGGCGATGCTAAAACACACGCACATTTAATTGAGTTTGACTCAGTACACGGACGCTTAGCGCAGCAGGTTACTAGTGATGATAATAGCTTTAGTGTGGGTAAACACACGATTGCAGTTACCAACAACAAAACCATAAATGAAACTGATTGGTCAGATTGCGATGTAGTAATAGAAGCCAGCGGTAAAATGAAAACCACTGAGCTGTTAAATCAATATTTAGCGCAAGGTGTTAAGCGTGTTGTGGTAACAGCACCAGTAAAAGAAGACGGTATTTTAAATGTAGTAATGGGTGTAAACGATGACCTATATAACCCAAGTGAGCATAAAATTGTTACAGCTGCTTCTTGCACAACTAACTGTTTAGCGCCAATAGTAAAAGTACTGCAAGAAAAAGTGGGCATTAAACACGGCTCAATGACTACTATTCACGACATTACTAATACCCAAACGATTATTGATGCCCCTCATAAAGATTTACGCCGTGCGCGTTCGTGCGGTACTAGTTTAATTCCTACTACAACCGGTAGTGCAACGGCTATTACGCATATTTTCCCTGAGCTTAAGGGGAAATTAAACGGCCATGCTGTGCGTGTACCTCTTACTAACGCATCCATTACTGATTGTGTTTTTGAGCTTGAGCGCGGTGTTACACAAGATGAAGTAAACACTTGGTTTAAAAATGCTGCAAAAAACGAGCTAAAAGACATTTTAGGCTACGAAGAAAGACCGCTTGTATCTATAGATTATAAAACAGATCCACGTAGCTGCACCATAGACGCGCTTTCAACTATGGTAATTAACAATTCTCAGCTTAAATTATACGCTTGGTATGATAACGAGTGGGGTTATGCAAATCGTACGGCTGAGCTAATGCTTAAAGTTGCACAAAGTGATGTGGTTTAATCTCGTTTAAAAAGGTTTAAATTCATGCTTGCGCAGTTAGCTAATTTACCAAGTTCTATAAAACAATATTTAATAATTACCGGTAATTACTGGGCATTTACTTTAACTGATGGTGCACTGCGCATGCTGGTGGTGCTGTACTTTCATCAGTTGGGATATGGCGCATTTGCGATAGCCATGTTGTTTTTGTTTTATGAAATTTTTGGCGTAATCACCAATTTAGTAGGTGGATGGCTTGGGGCATATTTAGGGTTAAACAAAACCATGAATGTAGGGCTTGGGCTGCAGCTTGTAGCTTTAGCTATGCTTTGCGTGCCTGGGGATTGGCTAACCGTTGCCTATGTTATGGCAGCGCAAGCACTGAGTGGCATAGCAAAAGACTTAAATAAAATGAGTGCAAAGAGCGCCATTAAGTATTTAGTACCGCAAAACGATGCAGGGCAAAGCCAATTATATAAATGGATTGCCATACTTACGGGCTCTAAAAATGCTTTAAAAGGGGTGGGCTTTTTTTTAGGCGGCTTATTACTAACTGTATTTGGTTTTGTGGGGGCATTAATAAGTCTAATTATTTTACTTAGTGTTGCGTGGGTTATTAGTTTAATTTTTTTAAAAGGCGATATTGGTAAAGCTAAAAACAAACCTAAGTTTAAAGAATTATTTTCTAAATCGCGGGCAATTAACTTACTTAGCGGAGCGCGTTTATGCTTGTTTGCAGCGCGCGATGTATGGTTTGTAGTTGCACTACCTGTTTACTTAGCAGCTCAGTTTAACTGGGATCACTGGTGGGTAAGCGGCTTTATGGCTTTGTGGGTAATTGCGTATGGATTGGTGCAGTCGCAAGCACCGCGTATAACAGGGCAAAGTGATTCAAACTCACATTCAGTCAAAAAAGCGTATTGGTGGGTTGCTCTATTAAGTGGCGTAACTGGCATTTTAGCGTTGTTGATGCAATTTGATGTAGCGGTACATTTTACGCTTGTAATCGGCTTACTTATTTTTGGTGGTGTATTTGCTGTAAATTCATCGCTGCATAGTTACTTAATAGTAAGTTTTGCTAAAAACGATGGGGTGTCGCTCGACGTTGGCTTTTATTATATGGCCAATGCGATAGGGCGTTTGCTTGGTACGGTGCTTTCTGGCTGGGTTTTTCAAGTATATGGGCTTAGTGCGTGTTTATGGGTAAGTGTATGTTTATTAATTGCAGCCTCAATTACAACGGCACGTTTGGCTAAACTTTAAAAAACTCAACGTATTGTATTAAATTCAATTTGTTTAACGATATTCATAGCTTCATTGATTAGATCTACTAAACTGTATCAGTAGTTTTAATTTAAAGGGTGTGATGAATGCGAGAAATATCGTTAGCAAAAAAGTTACTCTGGCTAAGTGTCGGTAGTATATTTATAACTGTACTAGTGCTATCAGGCATTTTGTGGTGGCAGTTATCATCAAGTAATAAGCAGTTAGCGACCAAATCCGAAGAGTACATTATTGTAGAAGTAGAAGAAAAGCTTAATGCTCATGCGGCTGGATACGGAGAAAAAATTGCTGGCTTTATTAATGAAGCTTACCGTGTTCCTTATTCATTAGCGGCATTACTTGGCGATGCAGCAAAACAAAGCACTTTAGACCGAGATACAGTTGTCAGTATAAATAAAGCGGTTTTAGAACAAAACACTCTCTTATCATCTATTTATTCTCAATTTGAACCAAACGCTTTTGATGGGCAAGACTCTCAATATCAACAAGGGTATAAGCATTCAGTAGATAGTGCTGGTACGTTAGAGGTATACATAACTCGCGATCAAAAAGGCATAATTGAACAACAAAAAGTAGCGAATGCCGCCGATAAATACATAACAACGCTTAATGAGTTTAGTATTCGCGAAGCGCAGTGGTATTTGTGCGCAAAAGACACACTTAAGCCTTGTATTATGGAACCGTATTTATACGAAATCCCATCGGGCGATTCGGTAATGCTAACTTCGTTAACCGTGCCTATTTTAAAGTCAGGCCAGTTTATTGGTTTAGCAGGCGTTGATTTAACTCTACCAACCTTTCAAGTAATGACTGAGCAGCTTTCTAAGCAGCTTTACAATGGTCAAGCTAAAGTAACCTTATTAAGTGATTTAGGTTTAGTTGTAGGCAGCAGTCATTATAAATCTAAATTAGGGCGCCCAATTAAAGAGGCTGTTAGTTCTACTATATTTAATGATATTGAAAAGTCTAAAGGGCAAAGCGGTATTTTTAAAACAAATAGTGAATATTTAGTAAATTATCCAATTGATATAAAACTAGCAAACACTCAGTGGTCATTAATCATAGAAGTACCTACAGACCTAGCACTTGCAGGGCCTGAAGCGCTAGAAAAAAACATGCAAGAAACAGCAGCATCACTCGGGTTTATTATTTTAATTACAGGCTTAATAATTGCTGTGGTTGCTTTTGTTATTATGAAATTAGTAATTGCAGGTGTAATAGCGCCGCTACAACAAATTCAACAGCGGGTTGATAACCTCGCAAGTTCTGAGGGTGATTTAACGCATACATTGCATGTTGATAGCCACGCAGAACTTATTGCATTAGCTGGTGGGTTTAATCGATTTTTAGCAAAACTACGTGATTTAATTTCTGAACTAAAAGCGGTGTCTGAGCAAACTAAACAGCAAGGCGAAATAGCACAACACATCGCTATTGATACTAAGCATAATGTTCAATCTCAATTTCAAGAAATTGAAAGTGTGGTAACGGCTATGAACGAAATGAGCGCAACAGCACTCGAAGTCGCCAGAGCATCAGAGCAATCAGCCCAACAAGCCGATGAAATAAATAGCTTGGTAGTAAGCAGTGAGTCGAGCTTATCGTCAGCGATGACACAAGTTAAAACGATGTCTGAAGAAATTAAAGAAGCAAACCAAGCAGTTGAAAAAGTTGCTTCGCGTAGTAAAGACATTACGCAAATATTAGATGTAATTCGTACTATTTCAGAACAAACAAATTTACTTGCACTTAACGCTGCTATTGAAGCTGCGCGCGCAGGTGAGCATGGGCGAGGCTTTGCCGTTGTTGCTGATGAAGTACGTGCACTTGCTTCTAAAACGCGTTCATCAACAGATGACATAAGCCAGTTAATTGATAGTTTATTATCTGAAGTAGGTAACGCATCTACCGTTATTGAAAAAGGCGTAGTACGTGCACAAAATGCCGTTGATGAAACATCGGTAGCTTTTGATGCTCTGCACAGTGTTGTTGTTAAAGTTGATGAAATAACCAATCAAATTACGCATATTGCAACTGCTGCTGAAGAGCAAAGTTCGGTAACAGAAGAGATAAATCGTAACTTAACGCTTATATCTGATGCTGCTTCGCAACTGGCTGATTTATCTGCACAGGCGGGGGATAGCAGCGAAGCGCTTAATGCACTTGTTGCCCAGCAAGATAATGAACTAAATAAGCTTAAAACGTAACTTACAAATTAAGCTTTAAGCACAAAAAAATGGCCAGTTAATACTGGCCATTTTATTTAGTAGAATAAATATAACTTGTTGAGAATGCTCGATAACTGCTATTTATAACTTTTTAATCAACATAAACATTTGGTTGATCATTGGCTCAGCAAATTGCTCTACATTAGGACGATTAAAATAACCGCGTAAACCTGTAAATTGCACTTGAAAAAAGCGCGCATATTCAATAGCGGTCAACGTGTTACTTAACTCACCTTTGTTTATTGCTTGGGTAAATAATTGCGTTAAATAAGCTTCAAATTGAGCCGTTAAATCTAAGCTTAGTTCATACAGGTTTGAATCTTTTTCTGCAAACTCGCTGTTTGCTTTAACTAGCATACAAATAGCGCTTGGACTGCAATCTTTTGTTTTAATTACCACGTTTTCAACAAACGCACGTAATCCACCAAGTACTGTATCGACATTTGATAAAAACCCTTCTATTTGGGTTTTCATTTGTACGGTGTAATCTTTCAGCGATTCGCAATATAGACCTTCTTTAGAGCCAAACGCAGAGTAAATACTACCCGGGCGCATATTAACGGCTTCTTGTAAGTCACGCGTTGAGGTTGCATGAAAACCTTTTTGCCAAAATAGCTGACTAGCAACGCGAACTACATTCTCGCGTTCAAATTTAACCTTATTAGCCATATCATTCTCAATCAATTTGAACATTTGCTCAATTTTAACTTGAACAGTCGATCAAAATCAAATGCTATGTGTCTCGAAGTTACTTAAAACTATTAATTATTAGGAGCTAACCATGGCCGAATTTACTTTATACACTCAAGAAAACGCACCAGAAGAAGCAAAACCGTTACTAGCTGATTCAGTAGCAGCATTTGGTATGCTTCCTAACTTACATGCAGTAATGGCTGAAGCACCAACATTACTTAAAGGTTACCAAGTACTGCATGAGTTGTTTCAAAAAACATCATTCAACACAGAAGAGCTAACAGTAGTATGGCAATCAATTAACGTAGAGCACGACTGTCATTACTGTGTTCCTGCTCACAGTGGCATTGCAGCGGCAATGAAGGTTGATCAAGGTATTGTTGACGCACTTGTTAACAAAACACCACTTGAAAACCCTAAGCTAGAAACTCTTCGTGAAACTACACTTGCAATGACACGTGAACGTGGCGTGATCAGCGATGAGCAAATCGAAAAATTCTTTGCCGCAGGTTACGCTAAGCAACAGCTACTTGAAATTATTGTAGGCTTGTCTCAAAAAGTAATGAGCAACTACACTAATCACCTTGCTGATACACCAGTAGACGCTGCATTTAAAAAATACGTAAAATAAATACGGTTTTATAAATGACAAAAGGCAGCCTAGGCTGCCTTTTGTACTTTTAAATTACAGCTATTTAAACTTAACCGTTTTTGTACTGCGTGTATAAATACGTTGTTCGGGCTTTGTCCACTCACCTTTTTTTAAATAAGAGGTCGATACAAGAAATTTATCGTCTTTTAGTTCACTCATCGATTTAACCTTTGTAATACCATCTTGGCTACCAGTTACATCTTCATAAGCTACAAATTGAGTGGGGCTGAGCACTTTCATAGTGCCTTTTGTATAAAATCCTGCGGTTGTGAAATAGTAAAATACCAAAGACTCTTTTTTACTGTCGTAAAAAATCATCGACTCGCCGCCATACTCACCTTCATTAATAGAGTGCTTGGTATGTATCGCTTTACCGTTTAAAGCACGCTCCCAACGGCCAACATCTTGTATTTTTTTAGCACCTTCAGGTACTTTAAAGTCAGCCTGCCAAGTTCCTAAATAGGGCTTAAATACGGCAAGTTCTTTATCAAGGTTGGTGGATGTATCGGATGCATAGCTATTAAATGTTGATAAGCATAAGACTAAGAATATCGCTTTAAAATATGTCATAATTTGGCTCTTGTTTTTGTAATACCAATGCCAAGTATAGGCGATAATTAATTGATAAAGAAAATATTAATCACATTCTCATTACTTTATTTAGCCGCCATTTGGCTGGCTTACCTACTGCAATACTTACCTGTTTATATACCTATATATGTACCTGGTTATATAAGTGTATTAAGTGCTATCACTTTTTTAATGTACGCGTGGGATAAGCGACAAGCTAAGCGCTCTTCACATAAAAAAGTAAATCGTACGCCAGAGCGCACACTGCAACTACTTGCATTATTTGGAGGATGGCCGGGGGCATTACTTGCTCAACAATTACTTCGCCATAAATCACAAAAGCGGCGTTTTATAGTGGTGTTGTGGTTATGTATTTTAATAAATGCGGGATGCAGTATTATCGCTATTTATTTTTCAGATTTATTGTTAGGTTAAAGTATAAATAGGAAAAGGACTTTTTATGACTAATACAAGATCGGCTGGCGTGACCTTAACGCTTATTTTATTTTTATTAATACCATTGCAAGGATGTGCAGACATGTTTGGGTTTTTTAATAAACAAAACGTTACGTTGTCGTTGTCTGTAAAAGGCAGACTATTAAATAATGGTGAGCCCCAACAGGGCGTTAAAGTAACAAGAGAGCTGATTTACGGTGATACTTATATTGATGAAGCCATAAGTGATAACAATGGTTACTTTTATTTCGATAATAAAACAATACGTAGTTCAAAGCCTTCAAACATGTTTTTTAATAGCTCTTTGCTACAAAGTATTTATATTGGAAACAAAAAAGATGAAGATTCAATCTTGTGGTATACCACAATACAGTTCACCGAAGAGCAAGCACTGCTGTCTGATATATTTAATAACTTTGAATGCGAACTTAGTGAAGAGGCTACAACGTACGATATACCGATAAAAAATACGGGTCAATTTTATACAGTTTATACACGTTGTAAAACCAATTCGCTTAATTAAGTGGTCTATTTTGAGGGCTGAAAAACGTGTTGACAGCTAGGCAAAAAATTCGCTATTTAGTTGTTCTAAATGAGAATTTTTTAACGCAGGTAGCGACACGTTTAGCCCCGCAAAATGATTAAGTATTATTGCGGATTGGTATAAGTTATAGAAATTAGTGAGAAGTTTGATAAAGCCACTAATGTTCATCTATTAGTGGCTTTAATATGATGATTAACGTTTTAACTGTGCTTCTTTTTGGTTTAGTAAACGAATTATAGGGTTTTGCTCTAATATTTTACTTTTCAAAATATAACCAATAATTAGTCCAGCTATAAAGCCACCAATATGTGCACCATAATCAATGCCATCAGGGCCTGTTACTGCACCAAAAATGTTAAATCCTAACCAAATAGCAAAAAACCATACCGCAGAAAGTTTCTTCTGATAAATTACAAACATAAAAGTAAGGCTTGCGTGCCTAAACCACATCAGATACATACCAAATAAACCGGCTATCGCACCACTGGCACCCACGCCTGGAATATTCGACATAGGGTTTACAATGTAGCTAGCAAATGATGCGAGTAGACCACAGGCCAAGTACCACAACAAAAAGCGCTTGTGTCCTAAAACATCTTCTAAGTTATCGCCAACGATATATAAAAAGTACATATTGCCAACTAGATGCATTATGGAACCATGTAAAAATACGCAAGTTAATACAGTCCATAGCTCATTACCTTTACTTAAATCTGCAGGTGTCATGGCAAAGTTATCAATGACGTAGCTAAATGAGCTTGGGTTTAAAAAGTAAAGTGCAAAAATCAGTGTGTTTAAGACAATAAGACCGCGAGTTACCCAGGGGGGCTTTTGTGGCTTAATATTATATTCAACAGGCATTTGCGTTAAAAATTGGAACAAGTAAGTTTTCCAACTTACTTTTTGATTTAGCTCGCCTAAACTCGCTTTTATTTCAGGGCTATTTTCAACACTTTCAAGCTCATCTTTATCAATCCATGTTCCATCGCAGTGTCTACAAACATCTATTTCGGTATGAAAAGCTTCAAGTAAGTGAAAGCGTTCCAAGCTTTTCTTACAATCAGGGCAGTCAAGCTCAGAAATTCCTAATGGTTCACCAAAGTGAGTTTCAAATTTATCACCTTCAGGGCCTTCATTTATTTCGGAAATCATCCGATTTACTTCATTTTTTTCGAACCATAAGCCACCACATTCACGGCAAATATCTATTTCTTCGCCTTGATAATTGGTTACTTCTAATGGATGGTCTTTACAATGTGGGCAGCTCTTAGTTGGCATTTTCTAGCTCCTTTAACGAACCAACAGAAATGTCATTCTGCTGTAATTCCATTTTTAATTGTTTAGCGCTATTTTTTAGTGCGGGTAGCGTTTGAGTTTTAATTGAGTCTGTTATTTTTGCTAATTCGATAGAAGCCTGCTTAGCAGACATTTTTCTTTCTATTGCGGCATTAATGATAAAATCAGCTCGAGAATAAAATCGACGTATTTTAGTCAAAAATTCACTTGGTGTTTCAAGCGTAGTAGGCGAAAACTGCATGGTTTTCCATATGTACTGCTCAAGTGTGGGCTTAAAAAATTCCATTTCTGATTTTGGCGGGCTCTTCGCTAAGCGTTCTGCATACTTAGCTACCGTATTTGCGTTATCATTAACTTCGTCATAGAGCGATGTACGCAAATAGTAGTTATCTTCCATTTTGCTAAATGAATCGAACTTAAGCGCTTGTTCTAAACCGCTTTGAGCAGCCAAATAAACACCAAATACGGTAGAAATAACCATAAAAAATTGATTTAACCAAAAACCAGTGCTTTTGAGCTCTTCATGATCGACCGTTTTAAGGGCTTGAGTGAGTTTCTGAGTAACTACAGGTGGTTTTGTATTGTTGTCAGGGGTGGGATTAGTTGGTTCCAACTGTTTGTTCCTTGAATATTGCTTCCTTTTTAAGCGCACAGGAATGCTTAAAAATTAACCAGTTAGCAATACTACTATCCGTATTGAATATACTTTTTTACGTTTCGACCTGCATGTACATGCAGACGTAAACTTTACTCATTTCCTAAGGAGAGTGGGTAATGAATCTTTAGTAATTATACTTTAAGTGCACAACTACTAAAATCCCCATATCAAAACCGTTAAAGGTTTCAATTGATTACTTTGTGATTAAAAATAAAACAAGCAGCCATGGCTCTCCCTCATTTGGCAGTTAAAGCAAATAAGAATTCTGTGCTAGAAAAGCTATGTTTTGCTCATGAGGTAAGTATATTGGTATATATAAAATTGATAATACTAAGTTATGGCTAATTAGTTTTTATTTTAAATATATAACAAAGGTCATTCTTGAAAAATACTTTCAACCTTTGAATTTAAAAATACTGCACCGTTTTGTGTGTCGCCTAAATGGTCGTCTTTATTATAAATAGGGCAGCTTTTCAGAGATAAACAGCCACATCCTATGCAGCTGTCTACCTTGTCTCGCAAGTGCTGCATATAGGCTATACGTTCATCAAGCTGTGCTTGCCATTGCTTTGAAAGGGCTGCCCAATCTTTTTGCGTGGGTGTGCACTGATCAGGTAATGTGGCCAGTGTTTGTTTAATTTCATCGAGGGTTATTCCCATTGCTTGTGCGGCTTTTATTACCGCTATACGGCGCAGTACATCTTTTTTATAGCAGCGTTGATTGCCGCCATTACGCCAGCTACGTATTAGTCCTTTGGTTTCATAAAAATGCAGGGTTGATACTTTTACGCCGCTACGCTTTGCTACATAACCCACGGTTAAGTTGGCCTCAGTTAGTTTTTTTGATCTATTGGCATTATTTTTAATTTCCGTTTGACCTCAATATAACTTGAGGTTTTAAGCTTTTTTCAACATTAAAAAAGGAGCTAACTAAATGCAACAAAAACTTGAGCGTAGCACTGTTATTATTTATTCAAGCGCACGCAAAAATGGTAATACACAGGCGCACGTTAATGGATTTGCAGAGCAAAATAATGTGCGTGTAATATGCTTAGATGATTATAAAATTGCGCAGTACTGCTATAACAAAAACTATAAAAATGATGATTTTTACGCTGTGTTTGAAGCACTTTTAAAATATGATCATTGGGTGTTCGCGTCTCCTGTTTATTGGTACAGCACCACGGTACAAATGAAATTATTTATCGATAGAATAACCGATTATATGGACGATGAAGTATTAATACCTAAGCTTCGTAATTTACGCAGTAAGCATTTTTCAGTGCTTTCTAATGCGTCATCAAGTGAAGCCCCCGCCTGTTTTGTAGAGCAGTTTAAAAATACGTTTAGTTATTTAGGTATGCAGTTTATTAACCACAGCCATAAAAGTACCCAAAAGGTTGCTTAAATTGCAGCCTTTTTTGGTTGTCTCTGGTAGTTTAGTAATAATCTTAAAAAACACAGGATTGTTTTATGAAATATTTACTATTGTTAGTGCTGCTTTTTAGCCCTTTTATATATGCAACAGAGCAACCAATTAAGGGGTATGGTAATTATTACAATGTACCCGAGCATGATGAAATTAATGACGCTACGGTATTTAAAATAGCATTTGATGTTGCTGATGGCGCTGAAAAAGGCGCGCAAAATAATTCAATAAATTCGCTAGCGCGTTTTATTAACATGCATGTGGCGCATGGCGTAAAGCCTGAAAACATACAACTTGCATTAGTTGTGCACGGCAGCGCAAGTGTTGATGTGTTAGCTAATAGCGAATATAAAAAACGCTTTAACGCTGACAATAAAAATAGAGCATTAATTGAGCAGCTACTAGCAAACAACACTAAAGTGTATGTTTGCGGGCAATCTGCTACTCACTTTAAAGTAACGCCAGCGCTTTTAATTGAGGGTGTAAAGATGTCGCTTTCAGCTATGACCGCTCACGCCCAACTTCAACAACAAGGCTATACGCTCAACCCATTTTAATGACTCAAATAATAAAAAACATTCTCTGCTTTGGGGATTCAAACACATGGGGCTTAAACCCTGTAACGGGTAAACGTTTTGATGAAAATACCCGTTGGACATCACTTTTAAATAAACACTTAGGGTGTGGCTTTAACGTAATAGAGGCAGGGCAACCTAATCGCACTTTAGTGCATAATCCCCCGTTTGACGGTGTGCTCAATGGTGTTAGCTATTTAAAACCTTATTTGGATAAGCGTGATCTCGACTTTATTATTATAGCTCTTGGTACAAACGATCTTAAAAAACGTTTTAATTTAACACCTAGTTTAATAGCAGATGGCTTGAATGATTTAATTAACTCAATACACTTTTATTATCAGCAAGGTAGTACTTTAAAATCCCCTAAGGTTATTATTGCTAGCCCACCTAAAATAAGAATTACCGGGCAGTATTCACGTATTTATGAAGAGGCTGATACAAAAGCAACAAAGCTCTCTAGTGCATTTAAAAGCGTTGCAGCTAATAATAAGTGCGCTTTTATTGATTTTAACTCGTTCATTAGCATAACAGATGGTGATGGGATTCATTTTGATGATATCCAACATTTGGCAATAGGCTTTAAAATAGCGCAATTGGTTCAAAATTCACTCAATAATTGTTAAATCTATCTGTGTGAATTTAATGCGACTTATGCAATCATCTAATAAAGTAGTGATATAAATTAACAACTTCGAGATGCTATGAAAAAGTACCAACAAAAATCTATTATAGCCGTTCTAACCGGAGTGTTAGTTTTTATAACTGGCTGTATTATTTTACTTAATTTTGCAGCGCAGCAATTAACAGCACAAACAAAGTCAGATGCTGAGTATATTCTCACTCATGTAGAAGGTGCAATTGCAGAGCGGCGTCGAATACTTACCCCATTAAATAAGCTTGCGTTTAAACAGTGTGACAACACAACTCTTCTTGAGATGCGCCGCGCTTTATTTGACGCAAAATATGTAATTGATATAGGTTTTTTTAAAGATAATCAGCTAGTTTGTACTACGGGTGCAGGCTTATTAAGTAAACCAATTAACGACAAACAGCCTGACTTTATTCGAGATGATGAACAGGTGAGGGTTCGTTTTGAGCCAGAGCTTTATCTATTATTATTTAGTGAGCGCCCTATGGAGGTAATTATAGTCAGACAAGGGGACTATAATTTAATTATGCAGAGTACTCCCTTTACCAACATTGGCATTACTGTGCCAGATTGGGAAGTTGTTTATAAAACACCAAATACTTTGCATCATTTAGCAGGTAAAGAGGATCTCTACCTTCAAGTAAAAAACAATGTTTTCTTTCCTTACGAAACTAATTTAGTTTGCAGTTCTACAAGTAGTCAATATTGTGTGGTAGTGCACTTACCTTGGAGTCTGTTTTTTTCTAATAACCACTTATTATTAATAATTTCGTTAATTTTAACCTGTTTAGCGGGAATATCGAGTGCGTTAATAGTTGATGCAAGAATTGCTGCACGTCGCTCTATTAATCAGCGTATTCGTAAAGGACTCAAAAAGGGATCATTTTATTGGACTTACCAGCCTATTATTTGTTTGCAAAGTGGCAAGCTGATTGGTTGCGAGGTACTTGCACGTTTTGAAGATAAGTACGGTGTTTTATTTCCAGATGAGTTTATTCCGGTTATTAGAAAAAACAATTTAACCTGGACTTTTACTGAGGCCATGATTGCCACCACAATCAAAGAGCTAACCTCTATAGAGGTATTGCCTGAAGGCTTTAAAGTGTCGCTTAATATATTTCCGTGTGATGTAGAGCTGGGTAACGTGTCGTTGCTGCCACAAATTACAGAGCTTACCAATTCACGCTTTATTATTTGTTTAGAGATAACTGAAGACGAATACCTTGATACAAGCATCGCGCATGCTCATTTTAGAACCTTGGTTGAATCGGGATTTAACTTATCATTAGATGACTTTGGTACGGGTTATTCAAATTTAAGAAACTTACAAAATTTGAGCTTTCATCAACTTAAAATTGACCGTACGTTTGTTCAAGATATAACAACTGAGGGCTTAAAAGCCTCTATGATCCCGAATATTATGGAACTTGTGCATAAGTTTAATTATACCTGTGTAGCAGAAGGAATTGAAACCACTGAGCAAGAAGCCATTTTAAAAACAGCGGGTGTGCATTACGGACAAGGCTGGAAGTACGGTAAGCCCATGACTGCGTCTAAATTTAAAAATTATATAACTAGTCAGCATTTTTAAATCTCAGCTGCCATACTAAACGTATCGGTATGAAATTTATAAATATTAGGTTTATTATGATCAAATTAACATTAAGTGCTTTTGCACTTTTACTACTTAGCGCATGTACAACACAGTACCCAAACCAGCAATTAACAGGTAAGCAGTTCCCAAGCATTAGTGGCGAAAGCTTAGAGCAAAGTATGGTAACTATACCTAGTGATTTTCAAGCAGATAAAACACTGCTGCTTATTGGTTACAAGCAAGACAGCCAGTTTGATATAGACCGTTGGTTAATTGGTTTAGATATGGCGGGTGTAACGCTTCCAACTTACGAACTACCAACCATTGCAGGTATGGCACCACGTATGTTTAGCACATTTATAGACAGCGGTATGCGCAAAGGCATCCCTAAAGAATTATGGGGTGGGGTAATCACTATTTATAAAGATGGCGAGACAGTTCAAAAGTTTACAGGTAATCAAAGCCCAAATAACTCTCGTGTGGTACTTATAAATAGCAGCGGCGAAATTTTATATTTTTATGATCGAGGTTTTTCGGTTGATGCGCTGAATAAATTAAAAGCGACGATAGAATAATTACCCCTAAAGCTTAGTTTACGATAATGTATATTTAAGGTTTTAAGAATTACTGAGCTACTAATCCAGTCTGTTATTCATTTAATTGCACAGGGTGTGCGAATAACAATACAATCGCTGATAAACTTAACATTAGCGACCACACTGTAAAAACACATTTATACAGTGCGTTTAAAAAAACTAACTCACGCAACAGGGTGGAGCTTGCTAATTGGGCGCAGCGCTATATATCTGTTTTGCTGCCGATGGGGAAATAGTTTTTTGAATAATTTTCACTACTCCTAAAGTGACTTTAAGCCCAGCATTACTGGGCTTTTTTATGTTTTAAAAAATATAAACTATGCTTTTTTATACGGGTGAGTTTTAAGCCAGTGCTCGGCTATTTGTTCACGCGTGGCAAACCAAACCTGCTCATGCGAGCGGGCATATTCTAAAAACTGTGCTAATGCTTTTATTCTTCCTGGTCTGCCAATTAGGCGACAATGCAAACCTATCGACATCATTTTAGGGGCGTTTTCACCTTCTGGGTCGCCTTCCTCGTATAGCGTATCAAAGGCATCTTTTAAGTAATTATAAAACTGATCGCCTGCATTAAAACCCTGCACGGCAGCAAAGCGCATGTCGTTTACATCGAGCGTGTAGGGCACAATTAACTGTGGTTTACCTTCTTTAATACTGTAAAAAGGTAGGTCGTCGCTGTAATCGTCGGCGTCATATAAAAAAGTGCCATTTTCAACTACAAGTGCTGCAGTGTTAGGGCTTGTGCGCCCTGTGTACCAACCTTTGGGCTTTTTACCGGTAAGCTTTTTAATGACATCAATGGCTTGTTGCATATGCTCGCGCTCGGTTTGCTTATCTATATTTTGATAATTAATCCAGCGCAGGCCATGGCTTGCAATCTCGTGGCCCGCTTCAACAAAGGCTTTAGCTACATCGGGGTGGCGCTCAAGGGCCATCGCCACTGCAAAAATGGTGACCGGTGTATCGTATTTTTTAAATAAACGCAGTAGCCTCCACACGCCAGCGCGTGAGCCATATTCGTAAATAGACTCCATGCTTATATGGCGGTCTTCAACATGGGGAGCACTGACTATTTCAGATAAAAATGTTTCAGCGGCTGCATCACCATGTAATACACAATTTTCGCCGCCTTCTTCGTAATTTAATACTACTTGCACGGCAATGCGGGCTTTATTAGGCCAGTTTGCATGGGGTACATCTGGACCATAACCAATTAAATCGCGCGGGTAGTGTTTAAAATGCTCACTCATTTTATTGCTCCTTTTTAAGTGCTGAGAGCCAAGCGCCTAGCGTTTCGCGCTCTGTGTCTGTCATTTTTGTCATATTGGCCAGTGGCATATCTTTGGTTATAACCGCGCGAGTATGAATAAGCGTGCTGGATTTTTTTACATCACTAATAGAGTCGAGCTTAAAGCCTAGCGGCGCTGTTTGAAAAAGCTCAGAGGTGGGTGTTTCGCTGTGACACCCAGTACAGTGCTTATTAATTATATCCCACGCTTGTGCGTCGGTAATACTTGCTTGTAAAGGCGCGCTTTCGCCTGCATTTGTTGGTGTATTAGGCCACGGAGCTATTGCCAACATAAGGGCAAAAAAGGCGGCGATACCGCTTACAAGTACTGAGGGTTTATTAATGCCTTGGTGCTTTAAGTTAAAGTAATGGCGTATCCACATACCAATACCAAACAGCGCAATTAAAATAAGCCAGCCAAAGTTGTGGCTATATGTGTAAGGAAAGTGATTGCTAAGCATTATAAATACTACAGGTAATGTGGCGTAGTTATTATGAATAGAACACAGCTTTGCCTTTAAACCTGGCGCTGAATCAGGGATTCTACCAGCTTCTACTTCACTTACCATGTAGCGTTGGCCTGGCATAATAATGTGATACACATTACCCACCATACACGTGCCAATAAGTGCACCTACATGAATATACACAGCGCGGTCGCTAAATAATTGATCAACCCCAAAAGTCCACAGAGCTAATAAACCAATAACTACAGTAATAAACACTTTGCCGTTTTCAACCAGCGAGGTTTTACACAATAAACGATAAATACCATAACCTAAGCCAATAAAACCAAGGGATGCGGCAATAGCTGCAAATTTACTCAGCTCACTTTTACTGTTATCAATTAAGTACACATCGGCGCCAACATAATAAAGTAAGCTAAATAGTAATATACCGGTGATCCACGTTGTGTAGACTTCCCACTTAAACCAATGCAGGGTATGAGGCATTTGTTCAGGCCCATTTTGATACTTAGCCACTTCGTAAAAGCCACCGCCATGCACGGCCCATAAATCGCCTTTTATGCCTTTATCTATTTTCCATTGCGGTGGTGTTTGTAGGTTGTTATCAAGCCATGCAAAATAAAATGAAGCGCCAATCCAGGCTATACCAGCAATAACATGAAAGTAACGCAGTACTAAATGAGCAAGCTCAAATAAATAGTTTTCCATAACGGTTAAGCCTCTTCTAATACCGGTGAGCGGGTGTCTGAAAATTGATTGTTATCATCGCGCTTATACACACTTTTACCCATAATGTAGGTCTGCTCAACGCAGCGGTCGTCGCCTAACATCATCATTGCAAATAATTTTTCATGCAGGGTTTTGGCATGCTGTATCCTAAATTTTAAAAATGAAGTTGCTGAACAATCCATTACAATAAAATCGGCTTCACAACCGGCTTCAAAATTACCAATTGTTCCTTCTAAATCGAGCGCTCTAGCACCGCCGAGTGTTGCTAAATACAGCCCTTTAAATGCTGAAAACTTTTGACCTTGTAATTGCTGAATTTTATAAGCTTCGTTACCTGTTTGTAACATAGAAAAGCTTGTTCCTGCGCCTACATCGGTACCCATGCCTACGTTTATACCGTGCTCTTCACAGGCTTTTAAATTTAAAAGTCCTGATCCTAAAAATAGGTTTGAGGTAGGGCAGTGCGATATTGCCGCATTGTTATCTGCAAGGCAGCATAGCTCGCGCTCAGATAAATGAATACTATGGGCAAATACTGAGCGTTTACGTACCATTTTTGCTTGCTCGTACACGCCTAAGTAATCATCAAACTCTGGAAATAGCCCTTTTACCCATTCGCACTCGTCTTTGTTTTCAGATAAGTGTGTATGCAGGTAGGTGTCTGGGTATTCTTCAAGCAACTGAGTACATTTTTGAAGTTGCTCAGGGGTTGATGTAGGAGCAAAACGCGGTGTAACTGCGTAGCTTAGCCTGTCAACATTGTGCCATTTTTCGATGAGGGCTTTAGATTCGTCATAACTTGTTTGCGCGCAATCAGATAAGTCGTCTGGGCAGTTACGGTCCATCATTACTTTACCGGCAATCATGCGTAAATTGCGTTTTTGTGATTCTTTAAAAAACGCATCAACCGATTGCGGATGCACTGTGCCAAATACAAGGGCAGTGGTTGTGCCATTACGCAGCAGCTCGTCTAAAAAGCGGTTAGATATCTCTTTTGAATAATGCTCACAGGTAAATTTTTTCTCTGTCGGAAACGCATACTC
Organism: Pseudoalteromonas sp. HL-AS1; assembly: GCF_031198785.1. Classification (NCBI taxonomy): domain Bacteria; kingdom Pseudomonadati; phylum Pseudomonadota; class Gammaproteobacteria; order Alteromonadales; family Pseudoalteromonadaceae; genus Pseudoalteromonas; species Pseudoalteromonas sp. HL-AS1. Next base: position 188,603 of record NZ_CP133570.1, on the reverse strand, counting down.
GGTTAGCCAACTTAGCAGTTGCTCGCCATACGCGCCTACCATTTCGGTTTGCGGCAAATGTATGTGGGTGTCAATCATACCAGGCATAACGAGTTTGCCATCGTGGCGGATAACACGCGCTGATTTATCAAGCGTAGGTAATATGTCTTGCTCGTAACCAAGTTTAACTACTTTGCCGTGCTTGATAACTAATGCGCCTTTTTCAAAAAAACGATGGGCGCTTTCGCCAGCAATGGCAGGGTCGTCAATAAAGTCGAGTATATCGGCACAAACTACTGTTAAGTTATTATTGTTTTGCGTGCTCATTATTAGCTACCTCTGTATGTAGAGTAGCCAAACGGACTAAGCAACAATGGGATATGATGATGTTTAGTATCTTGTAATCTAAACGTTATTTGCGCCTCTGGGTAAAACGCAGGGGTAGGTTGGTTTTGGTAATAACTATCTAAATCAAATACTAGCTTATAAGTTGCAAATTCTACTTCTGTATTTAGCCAGTCGGTAATACGCCCATCGGAATCTGTTTTGCCTTGGGTTAGTTGTACCCATTCGTTATTTGTAAGTTTAAATAGCTTAACAGCAACGTTTGCTGCTGGTTTTCCGGTGCTGGTATCAAGTATGTGGGTGGTTATAGAGCTTTTGCTCATACCTTTATTCATAGCAGTGACTCCAATCTTATTTTTGTTATTTTGGCTTGTTCGCCCGCGGCTATATTTAGCTCTGTACTGCGGGTGTTGTGTATGCGCTGCTCTATGAGTTCGAGCATTTGTTCGGCCGTTTTACCGGTGGCGCACACAATAAAAATAAAGCCAAACTTGTTCAGGTACTCTTTATTGAGGGCAATCATTTTGGTAAGTACGGCTTCGTTTGCTTTGCTCATACCCGATTGCTCATGCCCCGCTTTTTGTGCGGTAGCAGCGTATTTTTTGCTAAGGGTTGATAAGTCGCCTATTTGCGGGTGGCCTTCAAAGGCAGCTAAATAGTCGCTTTCGCCAAGGTTATCCCATGTGCTTTGTGCGCATTCAAACAGCTGCTGAGCACTTTTAAATGGCATTGCTTTTACCATGCCCGCCACCCAGTTAGGGGCCGCGCAGCAATGCTCAAGTGCTTGTTTTACTTGTGCATCATTTAGCGAATTTATTTGTAAACTGCTCATGCGTCTACTTCCTCCTGCGTGGTGCTAATTAATGCATTTTTTAGTGTGCGCCATTGCAAGCCTTGGCGTTTTGGCGCTTGGGTTTGCATAGCCTGATAAAGGCCAATTAGCTGTCCACTAATCGAAATAGCCACTTCCATTGGTAATTTGCCCGTAATGTTATTAAGCCCAACAGGGCAGGTCATTTGCTGTATTTGATCTGCTGTAAAATCGCGATGTGCTAGGCGCTGCTTAAAGCGTTTGGCTTTAGTGTCAGAGCCAATTACACCAAGCCAATTGGCATCGGCGCGTTTAATAATGGCTTGGGTGAGTGCAAAGTCGAGCTGGTGGTTATGGGTCAATATTAAGTAGTTGTTAGCTTTAGGCGCACGTTTTACTTGCTCTGTTGGTTCTTCATCAACCACTTTTACTACGTTATTTGGAATAGCCTGTGGGAATACATCGGCGCGGCTATCTATCCAGCGTATGCGCATAGGTAGTTGTGCCAATATACCAATAAGCGCCTGTGCTACGTGGCCTGCGCCATAAATGTCTAAGGTAAAGCGCTCGCATTGCATGCATTCAAGCATAACGGTGGCAGCCCCGCCGCAGCACTGGCCTAAATTTGCACCTAGGTTAAATTGCTCAATTACTTGGGCGGCATCGCCTTTGGAAAGTAGTTCGCGAGCTTTTTCTATTACTACGTATTCAAGGTGGCCACCGCCAAGGGTGTCGTAAATATGCTCGCCGCTTATTACCATTTTTGAGCCTGTACCACGTGGGGTTGAGCCATTGGTGCCAAGTACCGTGGCAATTACATAATTAGTGCCGCTTTGTTCGTGCTCGTTTATAGCCTGCGCCCAATTTTGCGTATGAAAACCCTGAAACGACTCATTTAAACTAGTCATGTTGATGCTCCTTAAACCAGCTAGCGGTTTGCTCAATTGCACTCAATACTCGCTCTGGGGTTGCGGGTGTATCCAGTGGTGCGGTGTATTTGTAATCAGCCACACTACTTATGGCATTACGAATAGCGCTCCATACACTAAAGGCCAGCATAAATGGCGGCTCGCCTACGGCTTTTGATCTAAACACGGTGGTTTCTGGATTTGCTGAGTTATAAAGATTGATGTTAAATTCGGCAGGGGTATCGCCAATGGCTGGTATTTTGTAGTTGGCTGGGCCAAAGCTTGCAAGCTGGCCTTTATCATTCCATTGTAAGTCTTCAGTTGTTAGCCAGCCCATACCTTGCAAAAAGGCGCCTTCAATTTGCCCTATATCAAGTGCTGGATTAATTGAACTGCCTACATCGTGCAGTATATCAACGCGGGTTACCGTGTTTTCGCCCGTAAGCGTATCTACTTCTACTTCGCTGAGTGCTACGCCGTGAGCGTAGTAAAAAAACGGACGGCCTTCGCCTTTGGCTCTGTCGTAATGAATTTTAGGTGTGGCGTAATAACCCGTTGATGAAAGCGATATACGATTCATGTAAGCAAGGTTTGCAAGTTCACTAAAGCTTATTTCACCTTTACTAAAAGTAATGAGGTTATCTTTAAATGTAATACTTTGACTGTCTACTTCAAAGTGCTCGGTAATAAAGTTTATTAAGCGCTCTTTTATTGTGTTTACTGCATTTAGCGCCGCCATACCGTTTAAGTCGGTACCGCTTGAAGCCGCTGTTGGCGAGGTGTTTGGCACCTTGTCGGTACGCGTAGCGCTAATACTTACCGCGTTAAAATCGACCCCAAAACCATGGGCTACAATTTGCGCAATTTTGGTGTTTAACCCTTGGCCCATTTCGGTGCCGCCATGGTTTAAATGTATAGAGCCATCGCTGTATACATGCACTAATGCACCGGCTTGGTTTAAGTGTTGTACCGTAAACGAAATACCGTATTTAACCGGCGTCATCGCAAGGCCTTTTTTGATAATAGGTGACGATGCGTTGAATGCTTTAATAGCATTTTTACGTGCCCAGTAGTCACCCGACTGCTCAAGCTGAGCAATCATATCTATTAAAATATGTTGCTCTACGGTTTGATGATACGGCGTGGTGTCGCGGCCTTTTTTATATAAATTGAGTTTTCTAATTTCAAGCGGATCTTTACCTAATTTGGCGGCTATATCGTCCATTATTAGCTCGCCCATAATCATTCCTTGCGGGCCACCAAATCCTCTAAATGCGGTATGGCTTACGGTATTTACTTTACAGCGATTACCCTTAATTGTGGCGGCTGGGTAGTAGTAGGCGTTATCGGCATGAAACATGGCTCGGTCTACAATTGCATCTGATAAATCGGGGGAGTAGCCACAAAATCCGTTTACGGTAATGTCGGCACTTTCTATTAAACCATTTTCGTCAAAACCAACATGATAGTGATTATAAAAAGGGTGGCGCTTACCGGTTAATTTAAAATCGTCGCTACGGGCTAGGCGCATTTTTACTGCGCAGCCAAGGTGGTAAACCGCTAGCGCTGCAAGGCATGCCCATGGCGCGCCTTGGGTTTCTTTGCCGCCAAAAGCACCGCCCATACGGCGGGTTTCTACGTTTACAAAGCTAAATGGCTTTTTTAAAATTTTAGCAACTAAATGCTGCACCTCAGTAGGGTGTTGCGTAGAGCACTGAACATGAATGCCCCCGTCGTTATCAGGTTGCGCCAGCGCTATTTGGCCTTCTAAATAAAAGTGTTCTTGCCCGCCTATGTTTATTTCGCCTTTAAGCTGGTGGGCTGCGTTATTAATGGCTTGTTCGCTGTTACCACGGTCAAGTGAATGGGGCGGCCTCACCCAGTGCTCTTTGCTAATGGCTTCTTTAATATCAAGTGTGGGCGTAGTTTGCTCGCACTCTATAACCACCAAACGTGCAGCGCGGCGCGCTATTTCATAGGTGTCGGCAACTACTACCAACACAGGTTGTCCGTGGTATTGAATTTCATGACTGGTCAGCAGTACATCACCTGGAAATACCGGGCCAATATCTAATTTACCCGGAACATCTTCGGCCGATAAAATACGTTTAACGCCTTCAACTGCCAGTGCGAGACTGGTATCTATTGATTTAATAAAGCCGCTTGTAGCAGGGGCGAGCACTGGGTAGGCATGCAGGCAACCGTAAGGCTCAGGGTTATCGTCGGCAAAATTTGCACTGCCACAAACTTGTTTAATAGCGCTTTCGTGATATTTAGATTGTCCAACGCTACCACCTTGCGCTTTTAGTTTATCCATTTCAAAGTGACGCATGTGAGATCCTCGTAATGGCAATGTTGTTATTGTTGCGTGCTTGCGGCTCACAAAACTCAATACCAATGCGTTGTAATAAGTTTTTGCTTACCGTGGTGCGATAATGCGCACTGCTTCTTACATCGCTCATGGGCGTAAAGTCATCGTTAATAGCCGTTGCTGCGTCTATAAAGCTACTTACTTGTAACGATTGAGATATCAGCTTTTGCTCAATATGCTGCGCGCGCTTAGGAATAGCTGCCATACCGCCCATAGCGCAGCGGGCTTGAGTAATCATGTTTTGTGAATGCTCTATAGCAAGTACCAAACAAACGGTAGATATATCGTCTTCAAAGCGTTTTGATATTTTATGACAGGCCAGTTTTAGCGACTCTGGGCGCTTTGGGATGGTGAACTTGCTAATTACTTCATCGCTTTTAAGAACTGTTTTTTTGTAATCAATAAAGTAGTCGGCAACTTTTATAGTGCGCGTACCAGCGCTGCTTAATAAATCCATTGATGCATTAAGAGCGATTAAAAGGGGAGCTGGATCGCCAATCGGAGAGGCATTCCCTATGCTGCCACCTAGTGTGCCGCTGTTACGTACTTGGCTTGATCCTAAGCGTTCAAATAGCTCTTTTGACTCTGGGTAATGGTTATAAAATACCTCAACAAATTGGCTATAAGGGAGTGCTGCACCAATGTGTAGCTCACCGTTATTATCTGCCAAGGTGCAAAGGTCCTTTACTTGGCTAAGGGAGATAATTACATCCGGTAAGAGCATGTTTTGGCTAAGCTCAATGGCAAAGTCGGTGCCACCAGCAACTAAATGTGCATAAGGATAAAGCGCTTTTAGCTCAACAAGTTGCTGGGCAGTTTGTGGTAAGTAAAATTTGCGAGAACCATTTTTTAAAAATGGAATATCGTCATCATATTGCGTATTAAGTGATGCTTTAAATTGAGCGGCCATTGCTGAGTAAGGTTCAGCTTTACGCTCATAGCTATAGGCTTTTTCGGCTGTAAGTAATATAGGGCTATAACCTGTACAGCGGCATAAGTTACCACCAAGTGCATGAATAACCGCTTTTTTACCAGGGTACGTTGGTTCATTAATATAAAGAGCCAACAAGCTCATTATTATACCAGGCGTACAAAAACCACACTGCGAACCATGGCACTCTACCAGTGCACGTTGTACGGGGTGTAAATCGGTTAAGTTTGGGTATAAGCCAGTAGTCACAGCCTCTACCGTTACTATATGTTTTGCATGCGCATTACCTAATAACAATAAACAGCTGTTCATTGTTTTGTATTGCCAACTAGTTTGCCCGTTTGCATTTATACGCTCTTCACCCACTAAAATTGTGCACGCGCCACAGTCGCCAGTTGCACACCCTTCTTTGGTGCCCACTTTCCCTTTTTTGGTGCGAAGCCAGTCCAAAATGGTGAGACTTGGCGAGCATTCTTGTACTTCAATTGGTGTGTTATTTAATAAAAATTGAATCACACAGACCCCCTTAATTTTTATAAAGCCCTGATACATAAAGGCTTGGCGTATGTTTTTTCTTGTTGTTTGCGCACGGGTAACAAAAATACTTTTTAGTATTAGTAAGTTTATTGCAGTTACTATGCCATTGTTGACCGTTTGGTCAGTCAGTGGTTTTGGGCGGCTAAATTATCGAGGCGTAGGTAATAACGGTGTAGCCTTAAAAATTGAGCATGGTGAAGTGCATGCCTTATTAGGTGAAAACGGTGCAGGTAAAAGCACATTAATGAAAATGCTTTATGGTGTGGTTAAACCTGACCAAGGGGACATGTTTTTTAATGGTCGTTAATACCAATAAGCAGCGAAAAATTAGGAGAACACTCACTCTAATTACCAACACAATAAACTCTTATTTTTTGTTTATAAGTTAATTGTCGGATAGCATGGCTTCGCCATTTATCCGACCTACGTCAACAATAAAATTAGGGTAGATGTCAGCGTTATTTTTTATGTAATTCTGTAAGTTGGATAGGTATAAAATTATTAATCTTTGATTCAATATTTGTGAGCTATTTCGCTTATTTTGAGTGTATAAATAGCGCCAGCTTAATTTATGGGCCTACTTATAAACAACGTGTAAAAAATACCTACTTTTAAAATAATTACCTTCTCAAATGTTACCTTTCATAAAACCTAACCTCAAACTGCATTCAGTGTGAATTACAGCGTTGTTTTTAAATGTATTTTTTAAAGTTAATTTAACTTTTGAAGGATGTTTTTTGGCACGTAAGTTGATACAACTCCTTATAAATTTTAAAAAGGAATTACCATGACTGCTGAATACTTTATGGTACTAGGGTTACTCGGTGTTGCATTTTTTGCTGTTGCAGGGGCATTGCTTGGGTATGAAAAAAACATTAGTGGCTTTGGCGTAGTAGTGGTTGCAACCGTTACAGCATTAGGAGGCGGTACCCTCAGAGATATACTTTTAAACAAACCGGTATTTTGGATTGCTACCCCACAGTATCTATATTCGACCTACGGGGCCGTTATAGCAACAATTGCATTTATTCGATACTTACCGCGCGTTAATAACTACTACTTTTTATTGGTAGACGCTGTGGGTATGGCGCTATTTAATATTATGGGGATAGAAAAAGCACTCATTAATGGCTCCGGTATGGTGGTCGCAATTACCATGGGTATCACTACAGGTATATTTGGTGGTTTAATACGTGACGTAATTTGCCGTGAGGTACCAACTGTTATGCGCAGCGAACCTTACGCCTCTGCGTGTTTAGCGGGTGGTGCAGTCTATGCTGCTTTATTTAGCCTTAATGTAGATTACATTTGGTGTATTTTAGGATCATTTTTCACGACTATCTTTTTAAGATTAGGCTCTTTGCATTGGGGTTGGCATTTAACTATTTTCAGAAAAAAAGACTTCAGAGATCAAAGCGACTAATTTTAGCTACTAGTAGCTCGCGTTTGCATGTGGTACTCGTAATTATCTTCATCAATAATGGTAAAATTGAGTCGTTTATAAAGCTTTAATACTTCCTTATAATAGCCCTAAAGTTTATATTTTTAGGGCTATAGCGCTTTTAATTAGGTACGACTAAAACAAGCGCATAGAGTTAAACATGCTGGTTAAGCTAACAAAGATATTACTACCTATACACAGCACTACCAATACCCAAGTGCTTTCCACCAAAGCCCGCCAATAATTCCCCATACACTTAAATTAATAATGCTCATTATAAGGCCCATTACCCACCAGTCTTTTAATGATACATAGCCTGAGCCAAACACTATGGGTGATGTGCCTGTTGCGTAATGCGTTAACGACATCATCAGTGATGAAGCGCCAGCTAACAGTAAACCTAAAAATAAAGGCGGAGCGCCAAGCGCCAAACCTGCGGCGTAAAATGCGGCAAACATAGCAGTAATATGTGCTGTGGTACTGGCAAAAAAGTAATGAGCGTAAAAATACACAGCTACCAATATAATAGCCGATACAATCCAGTCAAAGCCCAGTTGCGCAATGTTGCTCTCAACAAGTGTTGAAAACCACGTTACCAAACCTAATTTATTTAAAAAAGTGGCCATCATTACTAATGCTGAAAACCAAACAACGGTACCCCACGCAGACTTTTCTTTAAGTACATCGTCCCAGCTTAATACACCAGTCACTAATAAAACCGACAAACCTAAAAAAGCCACTGCGGTTGTGTTAACTGCGTAGTCAGCCCCTAAAATCATTGCAGGTACGCCGGCCCATAAAACAAGCAGCATAGCAAAAACACCCACCATTATTTTTTCGCCATAACTCATTGGGCCCATTTCAGTTAATTTAGATTCTGCGTAGGTTTTAGCGTCGGGTGTACTTTTAACTTCAGGTGGGTAAATGGCATAAACAACCAAAGGCACAAGGGCAATACATAGCAAACCAGGAACAAGCGCTGCCAGCGCCCACGTACTCCAAGTAATACTGATATTTGCACCGGTAGCATCAGCAATCAGCTTTACAATTAGCGGGTTTGGCGCAGTTGCTGTAATAAACATAGCTGATGTAATAGGGTTTATATGGTAGCTCACTAAAGCAAGGTAGTGCCCAATTTTACGAGATGTACCTTCCTCAGGAGACGAGCCAAAACTTGTTGCTATCGACTTCATTATTGGGTGAATAATAGCGCCGCCTCGCGCGGTATTACTTGGCGTTACAGGCGCTATAACAAGTTCAGAAAGTGCGAGTGCATAGCCAATACCAACTGTTTTTTTACCAAAAAGAGAAATAAAATTATAGCCAATACGATTTCCCAAACCAGTTTTAGCTAAACCCCGAGAAATAATAATAGCAATACCAATCAACCAAATTAATGAATTAGAAAAGCCACTTAATGCATCTTTAATAGCGCCTGATGGGCTGTCATTAGTTACGCCGGTTAATGCAACAGAGGTAATAGCTAAAATAGCAATGGCGCCGATTGGCATTGCTTTACCAATAATGGCAACTACAGTACCAATAAATAAAGCGAGCAAATGCCATGCGTTTTCGGTAACACCTTGCGGAGGCGGTACAGCAAACCAAAGTAGTAAAACAATGGCTATAGAAATCAGTCCAGAGGTAACTCGAATATCAGTACCCTTCATTAAAAAATGTCCCTAAGTTTTAGAAATGCATGCATTCTGTTTATTGAAAAGGCAACGTTATTCTACTTCATTTAATAATAAAAAAGATGACGCACATCATATGAATATTAGACTTATTTAATTTTATTAATAAAGAGGAAATAAACTATAAACTAAAGTGATTGATTACATTACCCGATAAGAGCATCAAACGCACCGCCCTAAAAACAAATTAACTAAGAGTCAAATAACAATACTTTAGTAAACGCTAGTTCATATTGCGTGACGTAATATCCATACAGAACTTTAAGTTAAACATACGTTCGTGCAGCGTTCCCATTTTTATTTGACTCAATTTATTGGACATTCTTTTTATGAAATTAAAGTTATTTATCGCAATTATTTTTAGCACTTCGATGTCGTCCTACGCGACAGAAGCAGTAGATAAAACGCAGTTTTCATTCGAAGACTTAAAAGCGCTGGCAAAAGCCTCAGCCGAAAAGCCCTATACGCCAACTAAGGTGCCATCGCCGGAGTTAATCGATAAAATTACGTATGACGAACACTGGAAAATACGCTTTAAAGAAGATGAAACTTTATATCCAAGTGGAAAAAAGGCGCCCGTACAATTATTTTACCCTGGGCGATATTTTCCTGAGCCAGTAAGTATTTACATCAGAGACGATAAAAATCAGGTTCAAAATGTACCTTTTAGTAATGATGTTTTTGATATGCCTGATGACAGCCCAGCTCACGATCTCCCAGAAGGGTTTGGATTTGCAGGTTTTAGAATAATGCGCCCAGATATGAAACCAGATTGGATATCTTTTTTAGGTGCGTCTTATTTTCGTACCGACGGGCCAGAGGGGCAATATGGACTGTCGGCTCGAGGTATTGCAATTAATACGGGTATGAATCAGGCAGAAGAATTTCCGCGCTTTTCTGCATTTTGGATTGGCCCCGCAGAGAAAAAAGGTGAAAGCGTGTCTGTTTGGGCATTGCTTGAAGGGCCTTCTATCACTGGTGCTTATCGATTTGGTTTAAGTAAAGATAACAAAGAAGCCAAAGGCCATATTACCTCTGTAACGGCTAATTTGTATATGCGCGCCGATGTTGAACGCTTAGGCGTAGCACCGTTAACCAGTATGTATTGGTACTCACAAAAAGATAAAACAGAAGCTAAAGATTGGCGCCCAGAAATTCACGATAGCGATGGCCTTGCGATTCACACAGGATCGGGTCAATACGTTTGGCGCCCATTAAATAATCCTCAGTCGGTGTCGACCAATAGTTTTATTGATGAGAACCCAAAAGGGTTTGGCTTAATCCAAAGAGATCGTGACTTTAATAACTACCAGGACGACGGCGTATTTTACAATAAGCGTTCATCAGCGTGGATAAAACCTACTGACGATTGGGGCAAAGGCGCAGTTCAGTTAATAGAGATTCCAACAAAAGATGAAACGTTTGACAACATTGTGGCCTATTGGGTGCCCGAAAAAGAGGCGCGCAAAGGTGATGAGTTTACCTTTTCTTATGATATTGAATGGCGTCCACTCGATCCAAAATCAAAAACGCTTGCAAGCGTTGTAAATACTCGCCAAGGCTTAGGCGGAATTCCCGGCCAGCCTATTCCTGAAAGCGTTAACAAGATGGTGATTGATTTTGAAGGTCCAGTATTTAAAGGCTTAGATAACAAAAGTGGTATAAAGCCGATTGTTGAAGCCAGCAACGGTGAAATACTAGAACCTATTGGAGTTTATCCGGTAGTTGGTACAAACCAATGGCGATTAGCGTTTGACTACAAACAAGCTAACAACAATCCGGTGAACATACGCGCGTATTTAGTTGATAAAAATGATGAAGCTATAACTGAGACATGGGTAAGTGATGCAAAGGTAACGATTAAATAAGACCTTAAAGTAACTGTTTAGCATATTGTTCTTAAATGAACTCAGGCGCTTTTTATCCTTGTTCTTTTTAATGCTTGGCTTTATGTATGCTTTAATTAAATTTATAATTCAAGCATACAAATTACGTGCATAAAAAGTAATGGATATAAATTTTAGTGGAACTTAATATGACATTTTTAAAAAATGTAAAGCAACAAGCGGCGACTAAAACGCCTTCTGAATTAGAGCGTTTATGGCTGCGAATTGAAAAACATACTAAGCGTAACGCAAACTTTGATATTAAAAAGCAGATCCTGTTTTCTCAATTTCAAGAACAAGTAGAGCACCATGAGCAAATTCAAGCTCAAATGATTGCAGAACAAATTATTCATTTTAGTAAGTTTATCCAACGTAAAAGCTTAACTATTGAACAGCGTAATGAACTTGTGGATTGGATAAATGAAGATTTAGATTATTTGTCAGAACATCCATTCATTGGCGAGTTGAATGTTGAGGAAGTGTCTCAAGTTTTTCAATCTTACCTAAATAAGTATAACCAAGATACGGTTAGTACAATCCCTTCTTCAGAGTTAAACATATTACGTAATATGTTACAGCAAGATTTCCCCGGTTTAGAATTAACAGATGACGAACTGAGAGAAATAACAGCTGATCCTTCATTGCTTTATAAGCACCTTGACGAGCAAGGTTTTGGTGAGGAGAAAGATGATGAAGCGTTTAGTGCAGATAATATGCACTATGAACAAGATGAAGATTGGGATGACTTTTTTGACCAACACGAGCGATTTGATCGCGATGAAATTAAACAACAAAAAAACAACTCAAAATTAGAAAAGTTATTTAAAGGCTCGCAGCTAAACAAAATGTATAAACGTTTAGCATCTAAGTTACATCCAGATAAAGAATCTGATCTTGCAAAAAAAGCAGAAAAACACGAACTAATGCAACAGTTAGTACAAGCTCGAAAAGAGAAAGACGGTTTTACTTTATTACAACTTTACATAAGCCATTTTGACGACGATGTCGATTTTGACGAAGAAACCAAAGCAAACTTAATTCCGTTACTGCAAAATAAAATAATCGAGCTAAATGAACAGCATCGGCAACAAAAAGAAAGTAATGACCAATATACAATTGTGTGGCGTAAGTTTAATGGTCGTAGTAAAGCGCAAATTAAAGATAATTTTGTAAACCATTTAGCGGCGCTAAATAATGAATGTGATGAAATTGCTAAACGTTTAGAGTATTGCACTACGGTTAAATCACTTAAAGAAGAGCTTAACAACCGAATTATGAATAAACGTCATATGCCCATGTCTTTAGAGGCGGCTCTGGAAAACATGTTCAATTTTTGATGAATTAACAGTGACGCCAGCCTAAGTTTTTTCATTAAGTTAGAATGGCTGTCCTGTTTAGCTGTTTCTTTACGCTGCGGCAACTGTATTGCCTTGTTCATAATGTAGAAAAGCTGCAAAACGCGATGTATTAAGAAAGATAAGCCCTTAGTACCTCAATAAAGTCACTCAAACACCAGTGTTCCCTTCTAAAATACTAATTTAAACAACACCGAACACTTTTTGTATTTTACGTAAAATACAGTAATCGATTGAATCAAAATATGAACTCGGCTATGGTTTGTTTATCAATAAAAATAAAAAAACGAGTTAACCTGCAGCTTGTTAGCTGTTTCGAGGGATTGTATGTTTTTTTTGAGTAAATTATTTTGTTGGGAGCGAGGCAGGCAAAAATCAGGCTACGATAAAATGTTGATTTGTGGTGCTACGTGGCCAATTAAATTTGATACATATTTGCTTAAATTCCCGCAAGGAAGTGAAATAGCACCACACACAGACAAAGTTGGATCTGGTAAACACTATCGATTGAATATAGTACTGAAAAAAGCAGATTTGGGTGGTGAGTTTATTTGCAGTGATCCGATATTTGAAACAAAGCGGGTTAAGCTATTCCGCCCTGATGTAAGTGAGCATCAGGTATCAAAAGTTATAAAAGGTAATCGATATTTACTCAGCATTGGGTGGATAAAAGGGAGCGCTAAATGCTAGATTTAAGACCTAATTGTGAATGTTGTGATAAGAATTTACCTGCACAGTCCACAGAGGCTTTTATTTGTTCATTTGAATGCACATTTTGTTTTGGCTGTGCTCAAACGGTATTAAATAACGTGTGCCCAAACTGCTCAGGTAATTTGGTTCAGCGGCCAATTCGCCCTTTGGCTGCACTAAAAAATTACCCAGCATCGACTAAACGGGTATTAAAAGAAAGTGCTTGTTCGCCAAACACATAAAAACATAAAGTATAATAATTACATTTCTGGGTATGGAGATCTGATGAGAAAATCCTTTGAATTTACTGTTAAGTCAATCAAAGTTAAAATAATTAACACTTGGTTTAGTGGTGCTAAATTATATGTAAATGGTGACTTACGAGATACTGACAAAACTTTGTTAGCTATTAGGAATAATACTTTACTATCTGCAAATTTAGGTGAGTTGGGTGTTCTAGAAATCAAGCCATTATCGGGTTTAATTACCGTCGAAATGGATGCATATTTGGTTAATGGTACAAACATTCAACATGTATATAGCTCACATAAACGCCTTAGCCTAAAAGAGCAAAGGGCAGCCCGATAAAGCTACTTTAAATAACGTATATTCCTGCATTTACCTGCCTTCAGTAATAACCTCCAAATGACTTTAAGGAGGTTTAAGCCCCTAAGCATACCAAGTTAATATACTTGGTTTACTCGATTACCTTAAATCACTCACACTCTTTCACATAAAGTAAAAGCGCGCTGTACATTACACTGAGTGCCTTTGTTACATCGCTGTCGATAACCGCTTCTGCTGGGTGATGGCTTATACCGCCAGGGCTGCGTATAAACAACATTCCAACGGGGCAAATTGGAGCGATTGCCATTGCATCGTGCCCTGCGCCTGAGGCAAGTGAAGGCGATGCTTGGTTATTGAGTTTACATGCGCTTGAAAACAAATGCTGAATTTTAGTGTCGCACGCTACGGCATCGGCGGCATGCGTCCATTGCCAATCAAGCGTTAAATTGCGTTTGCTTGCTATAGATTGTGCGCTGCTTTGTATGGCGCTTAGTAAGTTAGCGAGATCGGTGTCGCTTTGTGCACGTGCGTCTAGGCTAATGGTCGTTTTACCTGCAATCACGTTTGTAGCCCCAGGGCGAGACTGTATTTGCCCTACGGTGGCAACTTCGCCATTTTTAGCATTACTTGCTAGTTTTTCAATTTCGGTTACTAATTCTGCGCAGCCTGCTAACGAATCCTGACGTAAATTCATAGGGGTTGTACCCGCATGACCGCTTTGCCCTGTTAGGGTAAGCATGGCGCGTTTTGCTCCTGCGATTGCAGTTACAACCCCTAACGCCTGATTAACCGATTCGAGTACAGGACCTTGTTCAATATGAGTTTCCCAGTAACCTAGTAATTCGTTTTTGTTTAGTGCGGCCTTTGCGTAGTCGTTAGGGTTTAGGCCAAAGTCGAGCATGGCTTGGCGCATAGTTATGCCGTTTGTGTCTTTAATGTTTAGCCACTGTGGATCAAATTCGTTAGCGAGGGCTTTTGAGCCAATTAAAGTTGTGGCAAAGCGGGTGCCTTCTTCATCGCAAAAGCCCACTACATCTAAATGAAAGGGCAGGTCGAGCTTTAACTTATTTGCAAGCGCTGCAATTTCTATCCCCAGTAGTACACCTAAAATACCATCAAACGCACCTGCGTTTGGTACGGTGTCGAGGTGCGATCCTATAATTAAACGTTTAGCATGTGGGTTTGATGATTTTAGTCGTCCCCAAAGGTTGCCCACTTCGTCTTGCCACGATTGCATGCCAGCCTCAACCATCCACGATGCAGTAACGGTGTTACACTCTTTGTGCTCTTTTGATAAGTACACACGGTGAATGCCACCTTGCATTTGCGATAGTGTGCTGAGGGTTTTACAGCGAGATAAAGCGCGTGTTGCGTATTCATCAGCAAGCTCTTTATCTAATAAAGGACTGTGTTGTGGGCTTACAATCGTCATGCTAAATCCTTTTTTTATTTATAGTGAGCAAGGGCGGCAATGGCGGCTTCGCCTTTAGGGCCTTTGTAACCGTTGGCATGTAGGCAAGCGTCTAAGCTTGCCAGTGTTTGTAATACGGTATCTTTTCGGGCGTTGTAGCCCATAGTGCCAATACGCCAAATTTTTCCATGCAATGGTCCAAACGAGGTGCCAATTTCTATTCCGAAATCGGTTAGCATTTGTCCGCGTACGTGATCGGCATTAATGCCCTCGGGTATATACACACCCAGTACGTTGTTCATTTTATGTGTTAAATCACCAAATACATTTAAGCCGAGCGCTTGAATGCCTGTTAGCATGGCATCGCCATGTAATTTGTGGCGCGCTACGCAGTTATCCACGCCTTCTTCAATTACTATGCGGGCGCATTCTGAGGCGCAGTACAGCATGCTGGTGGCTTCGGTATGATGATTTAGGCGCTCCTCTCCCCAGTAATTCATGATCATGCCTAAATCAAAATAGTTTGAGCGTACAAAGGGCTCTGTGCCGTCGGTATGCTCCGCTGTGCGAATACCTGCTTCTACCTTTTTACGTTTTTGGATCCACTCGGCGCATTTGTCGCTAAGCGTTAATGGCGCAGACCCAGAAGGACCGCCTAAACACTTTTGCAGACCAACCGAAAGTGCATCGAGTTTCCATTCATCGGCAGGAAGTTCGTTACCCACAATAGAGGCGGTGGCATCGCAATAAAATAGTACATCGTGCTTTTGGCAAATATCGCCAATATGCTCAAGAGGTTGGTTCATGGTGGTGGATGTATCGCCTTGTACCATAGCAAGTACATGGGGTTTTACATCAACAATGGCTTTTTCGATTTGCTCTGGCGTAAACACTTCGCCCCACGGTACTTCTATTGTGTGCACCTTTGCGCCAACGCGTTCTGCTATTTCAGCAAGTAGGTGGCCAAAGCGCCCCATAATTGACACAAGTACTTTATCGCCTGGGCGTAAAATTGAGCATAATACGGCTTCAATCCCTGCGCGCGATGTGCCATCTATTAGCATGGTCCATTCGTTTTTAGTTTTAAAAATTTCGCGGTAACGTGCCATGGTTTCGTTCATAAAACCGGTCATTACTGGGTCGTATTGGCCTATAAGCTGCGCCGACATAGCACGTAAAACACGAGGGTCGGCATTAATTGGGCCTGGTCCCATTAATAAACGCTGTGGTGGGTTTAAGGTTTGAACTTGCGTGTTATTAAACATATTTTAGGCTCCCAGAGTCTGAATAAGCATGCGTATGCCGGTTATCATTAAGACAACGGCAAAAGCGCGTTTTAGTTGTTTTTGATCCAGCTTGCTACCAATTTTTACGCCAATAGGCGCAAATAAAATAGTCAGCGGAATAATAAGAAAAAAGGCAGGGAGGTTAACCAACCCCCACGTACCTAGGGGAGCATCGGTTGGCGTTGTGCCAATACTTAATAAGGTAATAACGCCAGGTAGCGCAATCAACAAACCAAAAACGGCCGCAGTACCTACTGCAACATGGGCGCGTACATTAAATGCGTTTAGCATAGGTACGCCAATAGTACCGCCACCTATGCCAATCATTACCGACAAACCACCTACAATACTAGCCATAACGCCTTGACCAAATTTACCTGGCAGTTGTTTTACAAGCGCGGGTGCGCCGGCTCTAAATAACATGTTTAAACTGACTAAAATAGCAATACAGGCAAACATAAGTACCAGTGCATTACCGCGTATTGAGTGCGCTAAGTAGCTGCCTACAACGGCCATAACTAAAATAAATGGTGCCCAGTATTTTATTAGCGCAAGGTCAATATTCCCTTTGCTATGATGCGAGCGAATAGATGAGAGCGAAGTAGGTACTATGGTTGCAAGTGATGTAGCGGTGGCTATCATCATTGCCGACTCTGGGCTTACGCCAAAACCTTGCAGTAAAAAATACAGCACAGGGACGATAACAATACCGCCGCCTACACCAAAAAGTCCTGCTAAAATACCGGCAAAAATACCGGTTGCTATTAAGGCTACTATAATTGGCCATTGATTTATTATTTCTGACATTGTGTTCCTGCTGTAGTTACTGTTGCACGTCCATCTGAACGAGGATCTGTTGCAGCTTCAAGGCTTGTAGGTGTATCTAAAATAGCCCCAGCGTGCCCCATCATTTCGTTATTATTATCAACGCTTACCCAATCGTGGTCACGTTGATTTAATTCATGTTCTATATGAAAAACTAACTCTTTTTCAATTTTTAAATTTGTACTCGTATCGCCCCATGTGCGTCCAAGTAACCAACGAGGGTCGCTAATTGCTTGTTTTATTGATTTATTTCGCCACGCGTAGCCTGCAAAAACAGCGGCTTGAGTTTGTGGCTGCCCTTCACCGCCCATTGTTCCGTAAGCAAGTCGACGACCATCGCTAAACTTTGCCAGTGCTGGGTTAAGTGTATGAGCGGGCTTTTTATTAGGAGCAAGGGCGTTAATATTGTTACTCGCATCAATATCTTCATTGTTTAAACTAAAGCTTAAACCACGGTTATTCCACACAAAGCCGCCTTCACTCATTAATATTCCGCTGCCAAATTCCCAGTAAATACTTTGAATAAAGCTGACTAATTGCCCGTTTTTATCTCTGGCTGCCATCCACACAGTATCGCCAGGCTCTGCGTTAAATGGCCATTTTTTGGCTTTACTCATATCAATATTGTTAGCAAGTTCGCTTAAGCGATTATCGGTTAGTGCGTTTTTACAATCATCCCCTAACACATCAGGGTCAGCCCAAAGGGTAGGGCGATGGGTAAAGCTTTGTTTAGTTGCCTCAACAATTAAGTGCGTCCAGTCGGCATCGGTTTTAGCTAAATGCTTTAACTTATTTACGGCACCAATTATTTGTAGTGAATGCACGCCCTGTGTTGGCGCGGGTAAGTTGTAGCAATCAATACCACTGAGGTTTGCATTTAGCGCAGTAACTACCTCTGCTTTAGTATTTGCAATGTCACCTGCGGTAATTGAGCTGCCTGCTTTTGCTAAGTCGGCGGCAAATGAGTTGGCAAGTGCGCCTTCATAAAATGCGTTTAAACCATGCTTTGCTAGGTATTCAAACGTTGCTGCAAGTTTAGGGTTTTTAAAATGCTGGCCTGCTTGTAAGGGCTTGCCATTGGGTATGTAGAGGTTTTTAAACGCGTCATTGGTATTGTTAGCAGTGGCTAGCTTTTCGCAGCCTGCTTGCAAGCTTTTTGTAATGGTAAAACCCTCGCGAGCAAGTTCAATAGCAGGTGCTAAAATTTTTGACAGTGGTAGTGCCGCATGCTCATCTAGTTCAAGCGCCTTTTGCCAACCGCGAATTGTACCCGCTTGAGTTAGTGCGCTTAATCCGCCGCGCTCTGGTATTTGCGTGAGCGAGTTATACGCCGTTGTATTAGTTGCTGCGCGGCCGCAGGCGTCAATAGCGGTAGGCGTTTTTTGGCTTGGGTTATCGATAAGCCAAAAGCTGTCGCCACCAATTGAGTTCATATGTGGATATACAACGCTAATCGCAGCGGCAGCCGCTACCATAGCCTCGGTAGCTGTACCGCCTTGTTTTAGTATATTTATACCCGCCTCTGTTGCCGAAAAATGAGACGCGGTAAATGCAATGTTGTGTGTGGTCATGCCGGTGTGTCCTGTTTAAAGTGTGCAGCTAGGTGCTTAACGCAAGCAAGTAGGCTTTTATCGTTACCGTGGCTCATCATTAATGAAAAACCATACGGATGATCATTTGCTAAATCAGCCAGCGGTAAATGCACTTGCGCTGAGCCACTAAGCCCTGCAATTGCCGAAAGCGTAATAATTTGCATGCGTAAGGCGCTTGTGTCGGCGCCTAATTTAGGTGCGGTTGTGGGGGTGGTTGGCAAAAATAAACAGCTGTTTGTATTTAGGTTTTTAGCTATTAGTGTTTGCCATTGGGTTTGTACTTTTAGTGCTTCTTGTTCTTCTTGATCAGTTAGGGCAAGCGCCATATTAAAACGTGCCGCAATTGCAGGAGCAAACTGGGGAAGTTGCCCCGGCAATTGAAGCCAATCTTTATGCGTTTTTGCGATTGCTCGCCCTTGCAGTACTCTAAAACTATCAGCAAGTTCATTTAATAAGTTGCTGTTAGGTAGTTCAAATTCTTTATGGTGCTTAAAATTAGGCTTGGTTTTTTCAAGCAATTGTTTAAGTGGGGCTTGTAAAGCAGGGTCAACGAGTTCAAATAGTGCTTCGCAAATAACCAGCGTATTTACTTCGCGGATTCAAATCTGAAGTGCATAACGTTTAGGCGGCTTTAGCCGCCAAGTGATCCTGCATCAATTTTGCAGGCGTTTCAAATCCAAGTGTCTTCCTCGGACGATTATTAAGTTGCTCAAGTACTGGTATAACTTGCGCTGGTGTTACCGCCTTAAAATCGGTGCTCTTCGGCCAATACTGACGTAGTAATCCATTCGTGTTTTCATTCAATCCGCGCTCCCATGAGTGATAAGGGTGAGCAAAATAAACAGGAACACTTAAAGCCTCTGTGATTTGCTCGTGATAAGCGAACTCTTTTCCATTGTCAGCCGTGATGCTATGAAGCGCTGACCTATATGGCCTTAATAGCTCTATCGTCGCCGCAGTGACGGCTTGTGCTGTTTTGCCTGCCACCTGAGTTGATACAGTGAATTGGGTGACCCGCTCTACAATCGTAACAAGGGCGCCTCGATGACCTTTGCCTATGACGGTATCTATTTCCCAATCTCCGATACGGCCTTTCTCATCAACTATTTGTGGGCGCTCTTCAATGCTAACGCGATTTTTTATTTGCCCTCGGTTTGTTTTACCATGACTGCGCTTGTGATATTTCTTACCGTGTCGGCGCAGATGTAGGTATAACTCACCACCTGCTTTTTTATCTTCCCAGATATACAGATAAATGCATTCATGGCTGACAGACAGTTCACTTTCTTTGCGTAACCATCCCGTTATTTGTTCAGGACTCCACTTCTCATTAAGCTTCTGGGTAATTAAAGCTATCATTTCAGGTGTCATCTTAAGCGGTTTTCTTACACTTCTTCGGCGAAACAAAGCCCGCTCATGAGCTTGTTTGTGTCTGTAACCTCGCTTACCTGTATTTCTAGAAAGCTCTCTTGAAATCGTAGATTGCGATAAATTAGTTAGCTCAGCAATACTTTGTTGCGTAAAACCGCTTTTCTTTAGAACGGCGATCTGGCATCTTTGCGCATAGGTCAGTTGTTTGTAATGTCTCATTGTAAAATCTCTTGCCGGAGAAAAAGCAGTTAGTTTATGAGCAACTGACCACTTAATCTAGCCAAAACAAGTTATGCACTTACAATTTGAATCTAGGCTTTATTAATAGCTTGTTGTGGTAATAATATATCGCCAACGCTGCTTAATAGCTCGGCGCTTTGGGTAAGCCAACCTATGGTATCAAAAGGGGGAGCCAACGGTATTAGGCCGTCTTTTTCAATCACGTTATGGCTTGGCCTTATGCCATATAAACCACAATAGCTGGCGGGTATTCTAATTGAGCCGCCGGTGTCGGTGCCTAAGCCAATATCAGCTAAGTTAGCAGCAACTGCAGCAGCAGACCCCATACTCGAACCACCGCAAGCATGCCCTTTTAATTTAGGATTTTGCGCAGCGCCATAATGTATATTACTACCCTCTAAGCTATAAGCCAGTTCGTCAGTATGGGTAAAGCCTATAAAGTTACAACCAGCGGTCATGAGCTTATTAACCGAGCTTGCCGTATTTTTAGCCGGTTTAGCTGTTTTAAACCAGTTTGGGTTGCCTGCGCTGTTACGCTCGCCCTTTACTGCAAATACATCTTTTACAGCTAAGCGATTGTTTGCAAGCACTCCAGAGTGGTTTGTTTGCCACAGGGTAGGACCGTGATTGCAAAATATACCTTTGTTGTTTTTTTTATCACTCATTTGCAGCTCATTATTATAAAACTGACCAAGTACTTACTTATTAAGTTAAGAGTGATTAAAAAGCGGGCTGGTTATTATTATTTTAATACCAATTTTATTAAAAAAATGATCATTCTATTGGATTAAATAGCGCACTTACTTCGTTAAAAATTATTCATAGAGAACAACTATATGTCATAATTTTTGCCTTGTTATTGCGCTATTTTCTTCGCGTCATAATAGATCACTAATTTAATGCAATTGCTAAAGCTGTGCTTTTTAATCGGTAGTTTTGATTTTATAGTGCTTAGACTAAGCAAGAGGAATGCCATAAATTAAAATCCTGTCCAACTGGTCAGGATTTAGTGGGTTGTATGAGATTTGTAAGTGTGGGCTGTAGAAATAGTGAGATTAAAATGAGCTAAAACAAACCAATTTGGTGCGCAGATGCACCAAGTTGGTCTTTATTTATATGGTTTTGAGTGCTAAATAAGGGGCGTTTTACTGATGATTAAACCGTTAATATCGGCGTAAACCCAATCGTTAGGTTCAATAGTGGTGCTAAGCATGGTAACAACTTGGTTTTTATCACCAAAGCCGCGCTTTAAGGTACTACGCGGTGTAGAGCCTAGCGCCATTACAGGTAAGTTCATCGTGGCAAGTATTTCTATATCTCGGCAACAGCCATTTATTATTACGCCTTCCCAGCCATTACTTAAGGCACGTTCAGCCATAATATCGCCTATAAACGCAAAGCGTTTGCTCGCAAACCCGTTTATAACCAATACTTTACCTTCACCATTTTCATGCAATATATCGGCAGCAAAAGAGTTGTCTTCTGGGCAGGTAACGGTAACTACTTTGCCATAAAACGTGGTTTTTTTACCAAAGTGATAAAGGCCGCTGTCTGCTACTTGTACTTTATCGCGATGATCGTCAAATAAATCGGGTGTAGTAAAGGGGGTCATGGGTTAAGTCTCACTTTGCTCAGGTATTTTAAGACCAATACCTTTTAAAATTATGTGGGCAATTGATTGCGTAATCTGTGCCACATCGGTTTCGTCGTACTCTAATTTGTTCATTACGAGTAAAACCTCAGCCTGAAAGTCGGCGTAATATTGCGTGGTAGACCAAATAGTAAAGAGCAAATGGTAGGGGTCAACCTTATCCATTTTATCTGCGTCCATCCATGCTTGAAGTACATCAACCTTTTGTTTAACCCAAGGGCGGGTATTGGTTCTAAAGTAGTTTTGTAAATAAGGGGCACCGCGCAGTATTTCACTAGCAAATAAGCGAGATTGCATTGGCTGATTTACGGCCAGTATTACTTTGCTTTTAATATAGTTATAAAGCACGGTAGCTGGATCGTCGTTAATTGTGACGTTATCAAGCCCTAAGTTCCAATTAGCTATTATGCGGTCAATTACAGACTCGTACAGACCATCCTTACTTTTAAAGTAATACAAAATATTAGCTTTTGGCACCTGCGCTTCTTTAGCAACCATGCTCATACTTGCTCCGTCGTAACCTAATTGCGAAAACAATTGCTCGGCGGCATCTAAAATTAGTTTTTGGTTTTTCTCGCGTGTGACTTCTTTTTTATTTGGCTTTATTTGTGTGGTCATTATAAAGTTTGCGTGTTTAACGTATTGATTGATTGTAGCTTTACTGACCAAAAGGTCAATTACTAAAAAGGGTGAATTCTAAAAACAGGCGAGGGGTTTAAGCTATTAACTTTAATTGTTTAATTAAATAATTACTGTTAGTTTAGTTTCAAATTTACGAGTAGTACTTTTGGGTTGGCAAATGGATTTTATAAGCAAAAATAAATATACACTGTATGGAGTCGCTGCAATATTACTGTGGAGTTGCTTAGTTGCATTACTACGGGATATTTCTGAGTTGTTTAGCCCCATTGGTGGTGCAGCGGCCATGTATTCTGTCAGTGCGATATTTTTAATTTTGGTTATGGGAGTGCCCAAGTTTAGTGGTTTTTCGAAACGCTACTTGGTAATAGGTACTTTATTATTTGTAGCGTACGAAATTTGCTTGGCGCTTTCTATTGGTATGGCAAATAGCCGTCATCAGGCAATGGAAATGGCGGTTATTAATTATTTATGGCCCACGCTAACAATATTGCTCTCTATTATTATTGGGCGCAAAAAAGTAAGTTACTGGGTTTACCCAAGCATGATTATTGCTTTTTTAGGCGTTGCTTGGTGTATTACGGGCGATCAAGAAATGTCTCTCGATACGCTTGTTACTAACTTTGCTGATAATCCTGCTACTTATTTAATGGCATTAGCTGCAGCGTTTATATGGGCTATTTATTGCGTAGTTACGCAAAAACTGAGTAATGGTAAAAATGCCATTACGTTATTTTTTACTGTTACGGCAATGAGTTTGTGGGCGCAATATGGTTTTAGTAATGAAGCGCCATTAACGTTTTCACTCAGCTCAAGCATAACATTGCTATTAGCCGGTGTAGTAGTGGGGAGCGGTTATGCACTGTGGAATCAAGCTATTATTGGCGGTAACTTAATGCTTTTGGGAACGCTTTCGTACTTTACACCGGTGTTTTCTACTATTATTTCGGCGTTGTATTTATCTATTACGCTGAGTGCTTCGTTTTGGCAGGGGGTTGTGCTGGTAACAGTGGGCTCGCTAATTTGTTACTTTGTAACGCGAGAAAAGCCTAAACAACCCCAAATAGCGTCTGCAACATAAGACTAATTTTATTAAAAATAAGCCCTATTATTTTAGGGTTTTTTGTTGCGTGCAGATTATTTTGCATTATTTACCTGCGCTAGTAACTCTATAACTTTTTGTTGACCAAATGTTTGTGCAAATTGCTCGGCTGTTTGACCGGCTTTGTTTTGATGCGCGTTGTCGCAATCAAGTGATACGAGTGTTTTAGCTATACTAAATTCACCTCTAAAAATAGCGGCCATTAGCGCTGTGTTGCCTCGGTTGTCTTCCATGCAAGCATTAGCGCCTAAGTGTAAAAGTGTGTTTACCGTATTTTTATTACCATGGTAAGTGGCAATCATTAATGCGGTGTAACCTTTTTTGTTATAGCTGTCGATAGGAATGCCGGCACTTACAAATTGCTTAATTACAGCGGTATCGTTGGTACGTGCAGCAGCAAAGTAATAAGCAAATAAACTCTCGTATTGTGTTTTTGCAGAATGTTGGGTTTCAGATTGCGTACTGGGTGTTTGTGTATCTGATGTATTTTGAGCGTAAACGCTACTGGTAAAGCTTAGCAGTAGAGCGACTATAATTAATAAATTACGCATAAAAATTGTCTCTTATAAAAGAGGAAGGGGTTTATTCCTTCCTCATGGTTGTGGTTTAAATAGCTATTTAGTTGGGACTAATTGCTTTTAACTAGTTGCTTATAAGTTAGCGGCTAGTTGTTTAACCATTTTAATATCGCCGTTTACAGCTTTAGTTAAGCGTGTACCGTACTCGCTATCAGCTTTGTAAAAGTGACTAAGCATTTTGTGTTTAACACTGCTGTTTTGCACTTTGCGTAAATCGCCTGCTAGGTTATTAATTAGGTTTGTACGTTCTTGCTTGCTAAAACCACGGTATAAAACACCTGCTTGCGCAAAGTTTTGCTGCTTTTTAATGGCGGCTTGTTGTACAAAACCTTTAAGCTCTGTATTACTTCTACGGGCAATTGGGTTTTCAGCTACGTTTTCTTGGCTTGGTTGATAGTTCACATTGCTTGTAGTGTTACCAATATTCATTGCGCCGTCTTGGTTGTAGTTAACCACTTCAACTTTTGCACGGTTAATTGGCAACTGTTGATGGTTAGCACCAAGGCGATACATTTGCGTATCTGCGTATGAAAATACACGCCCTTGTAATAACTTATCTTCTGAGGGTTCAATACCCGCAATAATGTTAGACGGTGCCATTGCTACTTGTTCTGTTGACTGAAAAAAGTTAGTTGGCATGCGATTAAGCGTTAATGTACCTGCCTTCACTTCTTTTACACCTAACCACATTTTTGTTGCATCTAATGGGTTGTAATCAAAGTCGTCAAGCTGCGACGGATCAAGCGTTTTAATGTATAGATCCCATTCTGGGAAGTTACCTTTATTTACTTCGCTGTATAAATCACGCGTTAAATGTTGAAAGTCTTGGCCTTGAACTTCAGCGACTTCTTTTGCATTTAAATTCTCAATGCCTTGTTTACTTACCCAATGAAATTTAACGTACTTAACATCGCCCGATTTATTGATCATTTTATAAGAGTGTACACCCCAACCATCCATTTTACGTAAGCTTGCTGGTGTGCCGTAGTCGCTATAAACCCACGTTAACATGTGAGTAGAGCCTGGTTCGTATGAAAAAAAGTCAAAAACACGGTTAGGATCTTGAATGTTATCTACAGGTGATGGCTTTAATGAATGGATCATATCTGGAAATTTAATTGCATCACGAATAAAAAACACCGGTAAGTTAAGGCCCACTAAATCCCAGTTACCTTGATCGGTGTAAAATTTAATCGCAAAGCCACGTGGGTCGCGCAGTGTTTCTGGGCTACCTTTTGAGTGAATTACCGATGAAAAACGTACAAAAACGTCAGTTTCTTTACCGACCTCGGTAAAAGGTGCTGCCATGGTTAAATCATCTAAACTTTTTGATGCCACAAATACACCATGAGCACCCGTACCACGCGCATGTACCACACGCTCAGGAATACGTTCACGTGCAAAGCGTTGTAGTTTTTGAATTAGTTGTACGTCTTCTAATAACACACTGCCGCGTTCGCCAGCAGTAATTGAATTTTGGTTGTCGCCAACAGCTGCGCCGTTATCTTTAGTAAGAGTTGTTGCTGCGCTTGCCGGTAATGCCATTGCAAGTGCCAGTGCAGTTAGTGTTAATTTTGTTTTGTTTATTTGAGTATTCATTGTCGACCTCATCTATTTAAAAGTGCCGGCAGTGGTGCAGGCTGTTAATCTGTTAACGATAGTATTAACTTTATTAACTTCGGTAAAACTGATTAATTAGATTGATGTGATTTGTAAAACAGATGAAATGAATTTGCAGATACACTTTTTACATTAATGTAATTTTTTTACTACGACCTTAGTCACAATATGCTTTTATAAAATTTATTAAATACAAGGGTTTTTAGTTTTATCTGGCGGTATTTTCACCAAGCTGGTGCGTTTTATACTTACAGTGTGTTGACATATTCGCACAATAAAGGGAATATGCTCACTGTATGGGCTTATGCCCATCGTTGGATTGTGCTAAAAAGTTGCACAATATTAATCGCGCTTAACTCGTTATGCTTAAATTAGCTAAATCAAACAGTTTGAATAAGGTGACAAGATGAATACTAATATTGAGCTAGTGATATTTGATTGTGATGGCGTTGTTATTGATAGCGAAATTTTAAGCGCACACGTACTCATTAATATGCTTGTTGAAAAAGGCGTTGAGATTGACCGCGCTTATGTACAGCAACACTTTTTAGGCTGCAACTTTAAAACAGTAAGCCAAAAAATAGCGGATGCATTTAATGTCACTCTTCCTGAAAGCTTTGAAGGTGACTACCGCGAGACACTATTAAACGAATTTGAAACAGGACTAATCACGACTGACGGCATAAAAGACGTACTTAACAATTTAGCTGTGCCTATTTGTATAGCTACTAGCAGCAGCCCAGCACGCACCGCAAAAGCGTTGAGCGTAGTGAGTTTAAGTAAGTACTTTAGCGATACGGTTTTTACCAGCAGCGAAGTTAAGCGTGGTAAACCAGCGCCTGATTTATTTTTACATGCAGCTAAGCGAATGGGTGTAAAGCCAGAGCATTGCTTAGTAATTGAAGACAGTAAAGCCGGCGTAAATGCAGGAGTTGACGCCAATATGCAAGTACTGCATTACAGCGGTGGGCAACATATGCAAGGCTCTGTTAATCATGTACACAGTGCTTACCCAAATGTTGATCATTTAACGCATTGGCAAGATTTTTTTAGTGCATACCCTGCACTTAAAAAGCAGTAAACACGCAGCTTTTTAAATAAACAAAGTTTTTAACGTGATTTGTTCGCCTTACACACTGACAGGCAAGCAAACGCAAAATATAAATGTAGATGGTTTTGCTTTACTAAAAATAAAACAAAACATGGCAAAACATCATGCGTTTATAAGCCAAATTATAAAAGGCAAAGTATTTAGGTACTATACCAATCTGCTTGAATATGGGGTTTATTTAACTCGTTAAATTATTCAAATAGTTATGCAGATTGGTATCAAATGCTTTGCTGTTAACAATAGGAAATACCATGGCAACGAGTCCACACACACAAACATTTAAAGATGTAAACGAAGAGCAACTTCCTGTTGCTAATAATAAGCTTCACGGCTGGAAGCATTTTGCAGGGCTATACGCTGGTGAACATGTTGCTGCCACTGAATTTGTTATTGGCGCAACCTTTGTTGCATTAGGCGCATCAACCATCGACATTCTATTGGGGTTATTAATAGGTAACCTGTTAGCAATGTGTTCTTGGTGGCTAATTACGGCACCCATTGCAGTACAAACCCGCTTAAGTTTATATAACTACTTAAACAAAATTGCTGGTAACTCAATGACCAAGCTCTATAACTGGGCTAATGTAGTTATTTTTAGTGTTATATCGGCGGCCATGATCACGGTATCCTCCACCGCCGTGCGGTTTTTGTTCGACATACCCGCGCAGCTTGATTGGTATCCAAACAGCTTTTGGTTTGTCGCCATTGTTTTAGCTGTTGGCTCAATTGTTGTATTTGTTGCTATGTATGGCTTTTCAACCGTTGCTGACTTTTCAAAACTGTGTGCGCCCTGGCTATTTGTTATATTTATTGCAGGCTCGTTCGCGTTATTCCCTGAGCTTTCAAACCACGTATTGGGTTCTACCTCTTTAACTAGCTTTAGCGACTTTATGACCATAGGCGACTCCTCCATCTGGACGGGCACCAATGCCGATGGTGAAAAAGGCATTGGCCTATTAGAAGTGATTGGCTTTGCATGGGCTGCTAACTCAATTACTCACTTTGGTTTAATCGACATGGCTATTTTTAGATTTGCTAAACGCAAAAGCTATGGCTTGTTCTCTGGTGTGGGTATGTTTTTTGGTCATTACTTAGCGTGGATCTCTGCCGGTATTATGGGCGCAGGTGTTGCGGTATTACTTAAAACAACCATTTCGTCACTTGATCCGGGCGATGTTGCATATCATGCATTAGGTTGGACTGGCTTTGTTATTGTAATTATTGCCGGTTGGACTACAGCTAACGCAAACCTTTACCGTGCAGGCCTTGCAGCGCAATCTATTTTTGTTAATCAGTCACGTGAGCGCACCACCGCCATAGTGGGTGTGGTAACCGTAATAATTGCGTGCTTCCCGTTTGTATTTTCACAAATGCTACCACTACTTACCTACGCCGGTTTATTAGTTGTGCCAGTGGGCGGCATTGTATTTGCCGAGCATGTGTTATTTCCTAAAATTGGCTTAACACGTTACTGGGCTAAATATAAAAATATTACCCGCAGTATTCCTGCTATTGCCTCATGGGCACTTGCACTTGTGTTCGGTTTTGGCTTAAACGCAATTGATATAATGTCGTTTTACTACTTGTTTATTCCTACCTGGATTTTCACCATCGTTATTTACACACTTTTAGCTAAAAAATACGGTGCCGGTGAAGATTACACACAAGAAATTGCAGCAGAAGAGCAAGAGCAACGTAATATTAAAGAATATCAAGCAGCTGAGGCTAAAGACATTCCAAAGCCAGTAATTGATAGCTCTGTATTTACCAAAGTTCTTAATGGCATATCGACTATTTCATTGGTGATTATTTTTATATTTGCCAGCCAAGTGATGTTTTTCAGTGACACTATGGTGATGTACAGCGCTAATAAGTCGCAGTTCGAAATTGCCTGTTTTATTTGTACTGTTATTTATTTTGTTACTGCGTACTGGTCGTTAAAACGCCATAAAGTACTCAATACAGCATCGTAATTACTTATCGTAATACAGTATCGTAATTTATATTTTATTTTTGTTTAGTAAGGTCGCACCATGACGCAACATCAACACACAAACGCTCTTGTTACAGGGCTAAACCAACAGAGCTTGGCTCAATTACCAAGCCATGTTGACACACCAAGTTACGACCGTAGCGCCGTTAAAGCGGGGATTGTTCATATTGGTGTAGGCGGCTTTCATCGTGCTCACCAAGCGGTATATGTTAACGAGCTTTTAAAAACTCCGGGCTCTGAGCAATGGGGTATATGTGGTGTTGGCCTTTTAGAGGGTAACCGTGGTCTGCGTGATATTTTAAAGCAGCAAGATTACCTTTACACGCTTACTGTTAGGCACCCAGACGGTACAATAGATAACAAAGTAATTGGCTCAATGATCGACTTTTTGTTTGCTCCAGAGGGCAAACAAGCGGTAATCAATAAGCTAGCGCACAGCGATACTAAAATTGTGTCGCTTACTATTACTGAAGGTGGTTACAACTTTAACCCTGCAACGGGCGAGTTTGATTACAGTAATCCAGATATTATTAACGACATTAATAACCCGAACGATCCAATTACAGCGTTTGGTTACATTACTGCTGCGTTAAAATTGCGTAAAGAGCAAGGCCTAGGCGCGTTTACAGTACAGTCGTGCGATAACATTCAGCACAACGGTAACGTAACACGCAAAATGCTTTTAGCCTTTGCTACAGAGCAAGACAAAGACTTAAGTGAGTGGATTGAGCAAAACGTATCGTTTCCAAATGCGATGGTTGACCGTATTACACCAGTATCTAAAAAGAGTGATATTGATTACGTGGTTGATGCATATGGTGTTAGCGACGAGTGGCCAATTACCTGTGAGTCGTTTACACAATGGGTAATAGAGGACACATTTAGTGACTCTCGTCCAAATTGGGATGTTGTTGGTGCACAGTTTGTTACTGATGTAACGCCTTATGAAACCATGAAAATACGTTTACTTAATGCTGGGCATTCTGTACTTGGTTTATTAGGTTCAATCCATGGCTACGGCACTATTGACGAAACGGTATCGGATGAATTATTTGCCACATACCTACGTGCTTTTGTGGATAAAGAAGTAACGCCAAATCTTGAACCACTTGAAGGCATTGACCTTGAAAGTTACAAAGATACGTTAATAGAGCGTTTTGCTAATCCTAATATTAAAGACAGCCTAGCGCGTATCTGTAGTGAAAGCTCAGCTAAACTGCCTAAGTTTTTAATTGCCACAATTAACGAAAACCTAGTACAAGGTCGAGATGTTTCACTGGCAACGCTTGTTATTGCTACTTGGTGTTTATACAGCGATAAAGGTTTAAGTGAAAACGGCGAGCAACTTGAAATTCAAGATGCGATGCACAAAGAGCTTAATTCTTACGCGCAAGAGACTCAAACTAGCCCGATTGCATTTTTAAAGTTAACGAGCTTGTTTGGTAAGCTTGAGCATAACGAAACGTTTACTGCTGAATATAAAAAGTCGATTGCTGCGTTGTATGCACCTAATAGTAAAATTAAAGCCATTATGCAGGCTGTACTTGATCAAAAGAGTAACTAATTATGAGCATTTTAATTAATCATAAATCAGGCGAAAACGTAAGTGTTAGCTGTTTTGGCGAAGTACTGTGGGATTGTTTTGATTCAGGTAAACGCTTAGGTGGCGCGCCACTTAATATGTGTGTGCGTATTAACTCACTTGGCATTAAAGCCGACATGATCAGCGCTGTTGGTAACGACGAGTTAGGCGCTGAGTTACTAGGCGAAATTACTAGCAAAGGCGTAAGCTGCGAATACATTGCTATTAATAGTGACAAAAAAACTAGCACGGTTGAGGTAACGCTCGACAGTGGCGGCTCTGCAAGTTATGAAATAGTGGCAGATACTGCGTGGGATAATATAGCGCTTACCGATGAGTTACTTAGTAAAGTTAAAAGTAGCGATGTATTTGTATTTGGCAGCCTAATTGGGCGAAGCGAAGCGTCTTTAGCAACGTTAAATCAACTAGTTGATGTAGCAAACTTTAAGGTATTTGACGTAAATCTACGTGCACCGCATTACAAGCTAGAAACACTTGTAGATTTAATGAATAAAGCAGACTTTATTAAGTTAAACGATGAAGAGCTATACGAAATTGCAAAAGCGATGGGTTGTAAGTTTCATTCGCTTGAACAAAATTTAGCGTTTATAGCACAGCAAACAAATACCGATTACTTATGTGTAACCAAAGGCAGCCACGGTGCTTTATTAACAATCAAAGGCGAAAATTTTTATAATTCAGGTTATTTAATTAGCGTAATTGACACTGTTGGCGCAGGGGATTCGTTTTTAGGTTCGTTAATTTATCAGCTTTGTAGCAACGACGACGCGCAATATGCCGTTGACTTTGCATGTGCCGTTGGAGCAATGGTCGCCGAAAGTTCTGGTGCAACACCTACTTTAACGCATGAACAAATTAGTGAGTTTATGAACCCACTTTAAAAAACATTGTGTGTGAAAGCGGTTATACGTAAAAGTTTAACCGCTTTTTTTGTGCCTAAAATAAGACGCAGGCGATAAGTGAGTG
Source organism: Pseudoalteromonas sp. HL-AS1 (assembly GCF_031198785.1). Classification (NCBI taxonomy): domain Bacteria; kingdom Pseudomonadati; phylum Pseudomonadota; class Gammaproteobacteria; order Alteromonadales; family Pseudoalteromonadaceae; genus Pseudoalteromonas; species Pseudoalteromonas sp. HL-AS1. The sequence goes on along the minus strand of NZ_CP133570.1, from coordinate 157,100 downwards.
TTAAGTGCGCAGGTTGCGTAAATAGTGGCTTATATTGATTATTGTATTAGCTAAACGTCTTATTGTTTGAGGGTTAAAGCTTTGTTATCGTTCGTCGATTATTCACGGATTGAAAAGGCGGGGCGACACACAATGCGCTCTATAACTAAAATACAAAAAGAGAAACGTGCTTTATGATCATCTTTTTTATCTGCCTCACTATTTTAATACTGGGCTATAAGTTTTACAGCCCATTTGTTGAAAAACAAGCCGGTTTGGATTCAACTGCTGACACACCACAAAAACGCTTTAGCGAAGGTGTTGATTACGTAGCTATTCACCCTGTACGAGCATTTTTAATTCAGTTTTTAAACATTGCTGGCGTAGGTCCAATATTTGGCCCAATTTTAGGTGCTTTATACGGACCAGTTGCACTAGTATGGATTGTACTTGGTAATGTTTTAGGTGGCGCTGTACACGACTTCTTCTCAGGTGTAATGAGTATAAAAGAAGACGGTAAAAGCCTACCAGAAATCGCAGGTCATTATTACAACGTCGTATTTAAAGGCTTTATGCTAGTATTTACTGCCATGCTACTGTTTTTTGTAGGTGTAGTATTTATTATGAGCCCTGCAGGTTTGCTAAGTAACCTTGATTTTTTTGAAGGTACAATACTGGCAAACAACACCTTTTGGGTACTTGCTATTTTAGCGTATTACTTTTTAGCGACCTTGCTACCAATTGATAAAATTATCACTAAGTTTTACCCAATTTTTGGTGCGCTAATGATTGTAATGACAGTGGCAATTGCTATTTCATTACTTATTAATGCGCCGCACTTACCGGTACCAAGTGACTTTTTAGCTTACTTTGAAGCTGACCACGCACATGACTTTTTAGAGCCAAACCCAGATGGACTACCAACATGGCCACTGTTATTTATAACAATTACCTGTGGTGCTATTAGTGGTTTTCACTCTACTCAAGCGCCTATTATTGCGCGTTGTTTAACTAACGAAAAATACGTACGTCCAGTTTATTACGGCGCTATGATGTGTGAAGGTATTGTAGGTTGTGTATGGGCACTTGCTGGTATTGCAGCGTTCCCAGATGGTTACGCGGGCTTAAAAGCATTGCTTGACCAAGGTGGTCCAGGCTTAGTTGTTAACCATGTAGCTAACAGTTACTTAGGCGTATTTGGCGGTATAATGGCAATTATTGCAGTAGCCGTATTCCCAATTACTTCTGGTGATACAGCGTTCCGCTCACTACGTTTAACAGTTGTTGATGCGTTTAATATTCCACAAAGTTTACGTAATCGCTTATTAGTGGCGGTGCCTATACTTGCTATAGCGTACTTTATGACTAAGCTCGATTTCTCATTAATTTGGCGCTACTTTGCATTTTCAAACATGCTGCTTTCTACAAGCGTATTATGGCTTGCTACTAAGTACTTGTTTGACCGTGGTACATTCCATTGGATTGCCAGTGTTCCTGCTGTTATAGCAACAGCGGTAACGGTTTCTTATATTGGCACTGCGACAATTGGTCTTAACTTATCAAGCGATTTAGGTAAACCTATTGGCGCTGTAGTAACAGTGATTGGCTTAATTGTTTTAGCTATTGTGCACTCTAAGCATAAAGTTAAACCAACAGCGGTTTAATAATCACATAAGTTATTTCAAGCATTAAAAAAGCGAGCTATTGATTATCAATAGCTCGCTTTTTTTGTGTACTAAATTTAGGTATTACTGAGTTGCAAGTTCAAAGTAACTATTATCATCGAGCGTTTTGCTTATCATCATAGCGCCCTCAAGCAGGCTCACTGTTTGAATAGCTGCTTGAGCGGGGTTAGGCTCACCATTAGTTAAGTGTGCAGCGCTAAGCCATGTTAGGTTTTGATTAAAAAAGCGTTTTACTTCAAGGCGTACTTTATCTGGAAGGCTATCGCTTTCGGCTCCTAGTAAACCACATAAACACATTTTTTTATCGGTTACTAATGCACGTCTAAAAAGCTGTGTGTACACATCAATAGGATTTTTACCGTTTGCTTTAAGTTCGTTTGGCTCGCCTAAAGCTGCTAAAAAAGAATCAGTATATTGATGAGCAAGCTCTGCACCTAAATCGGCCTTAGTCGGAAAGTGATAGTGCACACTGGCGCTTTTAATGCCGACTTCGCAGGCTAGCTCTCTAAAACTAAAATTACTGTACCCGCCAAGTCGCACCTTGTTTTCAGCGGCTTTTAATAAAGCTTCTTTTTTACTCATTTTTAATATTTCCTATCTGCAGTAATACCAGTTTTTTTAAAAACATGATCATTGTATCGCATTAAATAACTCACTAACTGCGTTAAAAATTATTCATACAGAACAACTGCATGTCATGATTTTCGCCTTGTTATTGCGCTATTTTCTTAGCGCAACAATAGAACACTTATTTAATGCAATTGGTACAGCAAAATTATCGACCAGTAGGTAGTTATTTACAAGTGTTTTTACTTTTAAGCAACTCCCTAATTTTATTATGAATTAAGTTAAATCCCATAAATCAGAAAAATTTAAACGTTGACTTAAATTTAGTTTAATATTATAAATTACCTATCAGTAGGTAGGTGGCTGCCATTAACTCACTTTTAAACAATAAAGATAGAGATTGCTATGAAAATTTATGATGTAGAAAACTTTCCAAATCCACTTCGCGTTCGTATCGCTTTAGCTGAAAAAAATGCCACTTCAAATGTTGAGTTTGTACCTGTTGATTTATTAAATGGTGAACACAGAACATAAGCCTTTTTAGCTAAAAATCCATTAGCAGGTGTACCCGTATTAGAGCTAGATGACGGCACGTTTATATCAGAAAGTACCGCTATTACTGAGTATATTGATACCGCATTTGAAGGCACATCTTTAATGGGTAAAACCGCAAAAGAGCGTGCAGTAATTAACATGATGCAAAAGCGTGCAGAATCTATGGTGCTTGACGCTGTGGCAACTTACTTTCATCATGCAACTGATGGCTTAGGTCCTGAGCTTGAAATATATCAAAATGTGGCTTGGGGTGAAAAACAAGGCGAAAAAGCGCGCCAAGGGTTTAACTATTTTAATGATGTACTAGCGCAATCGGCGTTTGTTGGCGGCGAGCAGTTTAGTATTGCTGATATTACATTGTATGCTGGGCTGGTATTTGCTGGATTTGCACAAATAGTAATCCCAAATGAGCTTACCCATTTAGTTGCATGGCAAGAAAAAGTAGCAAAACGCCCAAGTGTTGCAGCTTAATTAGGTTATTAATTTAAAATTTAAGTGAAGTTACGCTTAGGAGCCAAACATGAAAATAGCTGCCGATTTTAGTAAACGAGTTGTGGTACATAGCGAATCGCTCCCGTGGGTTGCATCGCCAATGGCGGGCGTTGATAGGCGAGCGCTCGATAGAGTGGGCGACGAAGTTGCTCGCGCAACGACCATTGTTCGTTATGCACCTGGCAGTGAGTTTTCGCCGCATGTACATACAGGCGGTGAAGAGTTTGTTGTGCTTGAAGGGGTATTTCAAGATGAGCATGGTGACTTTGCGGCAGGTTCTTATATCCGTAATCCACCGCAATCAAAGCATAAGCCGGGGTCTGAAAATGGCTGCGTTATATTTGTAAAGTTATGGCAGTTTCAACCAGATGATCGAACGCACGTGCGTTTGCAAACAAATTTGATGCAAAGTACGGTGCATCCTAGTTTTAAAAATGTTGCCGTAACCCCTTTATACAAAGACGACTTTGAAGAGGTAAGCTTGTTGCACTTTAAGCCCAACGCCTGCATGGTTATAAGCGCAAAAGGTGGAGCTGAGCTGCTAGTACTTGAAGGCTCATTTGATGAGCAAGCCGATACCCTTGTAAAAAACAGTTGGTTAAGAGTGCCTGTTAATAGCTCCGTTAACGTTAAAGCGGGAAGTAATGGTGCAAAAGTATGGCTTAAAACGGGTCATTTAACTGATGTAGAAAACCAGATATCTCGCGTACAAAATGCGTGATTGAGTCGTTTATTTGAGATTGTTTATTGATCTAGTTCAGGACTAATTAATTTTAGAAGGTGTACTTTTACCGCTCAGCCTATTTAAGGAGAGCAGTAATGGTACACACAACACATGGTTTATCGATTGGTCTTGAACGTGCAGGAAGAGAGTTTTTTTTAAAACTTAAAGCCGTTGGTACGCTTACTCACGACGACTACAAAATAATTACCCCAATGATAAATTCAGCTCTTGGCGAAATTAAGCACCCAGTTGTAAACGCCTTAATAGATGGTAGCGAACTTGAAGGTTGGGAATTACGCGCAGCGTGGGACGACCTCAAGTTAGGTGTTAAGCACTCTAAAGAATTTAAAAAAGTAGCTATTTACGGTAATAAAGAGTGGCAAGCTCGAATGGCTAAAATAGGTAACTGGTTCATATCGGGTGAGGTTCAATACTTTGAAAATGCTACCGCAGCCATAGATTGGCTAGATGAATAGCTTTATTGAAAACTTAAATTAAAGCACTCTTTTAGAGTGCTTTTTTGCTCTATGGGTAACATTGTTAGGTAGTTACATTCGGTTTATTTCAATTGTTAACACTGCTGTATTAAAATACACTAATTATTATTGAGCAAACTACACATTATAAAAACAATGAAACAAGTACTTACCTTTATTACATTCCTGATATTTTCTACATCGATACATGCAAAAGACAGCACCATATTTACGCCCGTAAGCGATTTATTTTTAGCTGTATCTAACTTTGATTACGCAAAAATGCGCGCGGCTGTTGATGATTCATTCCTGCTTTCAGAGCACGGAGAAGTGTGGACTATTGATGACTTTGTAAATGTTGTTAAGCCCGCTGATTACATACGAACAAATTATTTTAGTGTTATAAATTCGCGTGTAGAAGGAGATGTTGCTTTTATTAATTACTGGAATAAAGCCAATATTAAAAACACCGAAAGAAGTATTGATATTTATTGGTTAGAAAGCGTTGTTGTATCAAAAGTGGGCGATAAATGGTTGTTATCGCAAATGCACTCTACTCGGTTACCTCAAGATGAAATACCTAAAGGTGTCACCTTTATAAAGCAACAGATATAACTCTGATTTAAAGCCCCGTAATATGGGGCTTTAATCATTTAAAGTACATCAGCCAGTACAGGTAATGCCGGAAATGCCCCTTTTGCTAAACACGCTTTAGAACCACATTTAAGAGCAAAGTGCAGGGCGTCTTTTACGCTCGCTTTATCATTTAGTTTATCTGCTAGTGGTAAATCACTTCCTAAGTTATTTAAGTAGTATAAAACCCCCGCTATAAATGCATCCCCTGCGCTTGTTGTATCTACTGCGTTTATTTTTGGTGCAGATTCGTTAAGTGTAAATGCACTGTGGTAAACCTTGGCAGGCTCTGGCCCATCGGTTAAAAACACCAGTTTTACTCCGGTATTTAATAGCGTTTGAATGTAATCATCGCTCGTTGTATCACTATGCTGAGCTAAAAAATTAAGCTCATCACGCGAGAGTTTTACTATGTCACAATAGGTGTAACAAGCTTTTACATTGCTTGCTATATCGCTTGTGTTTTCCCACAAGCTGTAGCGTAAATTTACATCAAAACTGACGAGCTTATTATTCGCTTTTGCAAGTTCTAGCGCTTTAACTGTTGTGTTGGCAATTGCTGATTCGGTTAATGTGTTTGAACAAAAGTGTAGTGTGCTTATTTCTTGCCAATTTATATGCGTTAAATGCGCCGGGGTTAATAGTACATCGGCTGTGTTATGGCGATAAAAGCCAAAACTACGCTCGCCGGTTTCATCAAGGCTTACTATAACCATAGCGGTTTGTGAGCCTGCAATGGTAAATAAATAGTCTGTATTTACATTGTATTGCGCTAATGCATTACTTAATTGATTGGCAAAATGATCGTCCCCTCTACCACCACAAAATGAAGCTTCACCTCCGAGTTTTGCATAGCCAACAGCTACATTGGCAGGTGCGCCACCTGGTATAGGTAAATAGGCAGAGTTATTAGCATCTTGTGGCAGCATATCAATTAATAGCTCGCCTAAGCACAGAAGTTTGGTCATTTGGAATATCCTAAAAAGCCTAGCAAGGCTAGGCTAAAAAACGTGAAGGGTGTTAATTATTCATTCTTTAAAAGGCGCTACAGTGATTACTCACCGCAGCGCAATACACACATTTAGTTAAAAGCGTATTTTAAAGTTACCGACGTTGTGCGGCCGTTAATAGCACGGGCACGAATAATGTTGTTTTCAGGTACTGAGCCTTCTTCGGCTTCTGTAATACCTACTGTATCGAAGAGGTTATTTACATTAAGGGCAATGTTAAGGTTTTCAGATAAGTCATAACTTACAAAGCCATTTACTTGTGTGTAACCGTCAAGTTTAAGGTCGTTATTATCTTGTGCATATGCATCGGTAGTACCAATAAAGCTAAGGCCAGCAGAGCCTTGCTCATAGTTATAACGTGCCATTAATGAATAAATTAAATCAGCTTGACGACGCGGTGTATTACCTACTACCTCAGGAGCAAGTGCGTCTTTGGCTATTTCTGCGTCGGTCCAGGTTAAATTACCACGGAAATCCCATGCATCAATAAAGTAAGTAGATTCTATTTCGAGCCCTTTTGCTTCGTATTCACGGTCAAAAAATGTTTGTGATGTTGCTTCAAAGTTTTGCTCTTCAGTTTCGGCAAAAAACGCAGTAGCAAACACTGATAATGAATCAAAGCGCTTTTTAACACCAAACTCAAATTGGTTCACTTCATCAACAGCGTCTTCTTTTGCAACAGAGCCGTCGGCGCGTACTTTACCAAATAAAAGTCGGTCGGCGTTTGCTCGCCCGCCCTTACTTATACGTGCAAACGTGGCAAGGCTTGGGTCAATTTGGTAATTAGCACCAATTGAATAAGACGAATAGTTCCAGTCATAGTTTACTGGGCTTGCGTTTGCAGTATCAATTCCAGCAACATTTTGTTCCGGCACAGAGATCACACCGTCGCGGTTCATATCTACTGTTGAAGTCACTGCACCTGCGTATGTTCCGCGAGCTTCACCGCTATCGTAGCGAGCACTTGCATCAATACTGACATCACCTAGCTTAGTCGAAAATGCTACGTAAGGGGCGCGAGTATCGTATTCTGTATCGTAATCACGTTGACAACAGTTACCAAATGCACTGTAAGCGTATAAACCGTTTTCAGATAACTCAGTGCCATCGGCACCTGTTACATTTAATAATGCAGCATTGTCACCCTTGAGCTCCATTACGTAAGAGTTCCATAACCACGACATAGCAATGTTTTGCGTAGATGCATAGTAACCAAATGTAAGGCTGGTATCATCGTCGAACGATTTAGTTAATTTAAAGTCATTAACTATAGAGCCGAAGTCATTCATTGTGACATCAAATGTCACCATCTTCATTGCTAAACCATCGTTAAACGCTTCACCGGTGTTCGCGTTACTCAAGGTTGCACCTGCGCCACCAATGCTTTCAGCTATTGATGTTGCACTACCGACTTGTTCTGTGAAAGGTGAATTAAAGTTACCGCTAATTGATGACTTACGAAAACGGTTTTCAATACGCCAATCGTTATCTAGATCAAATACAGCTTCAAAACCAACAGAGTCAACCTTTGGATTCATACCATCACGGATATCGCCGCTGCTAATTTGGTTTTCACCATTTAAGCGTACTGTTTTAGTAAATAACGCTGAGTGAGGGGTGTCTGACTGCGCATCAAAGCCAGCAATAGAGTCACCATTTGAGTACATTGGCATAGGAAGGTAGCCAACACTCTTATCGTCTAAGTGTTTGTAATAAAGGCGAACGTAGCCATTTTCAAAATCTTTTGTAAGGTTAGCTTTAATTTGGCCACCTTTATTAGACGTGTAACCTGTTTCGCGCGGGCCTTCGCCTTGTCGAACAAAACCACCAACATGAAAACGCACGCTATCGGTTAAGTAAGTGCCGTATTCAAAGTCTGTACGAACGCTGTCGTAATCTAAGCCTAGTGTTGTAGACACACTGCCAGATTCGTTTTCGCCATTTTTAGAGATAAAGTTAATAATGCCACCAGGTGCATTACTTGCTGCAGTAGATGCTGAGCCACCACGAATCGATTCAATTGTTTGCACCGTATTATCTAATCGCATAAAAATATCAGAATTACCAAAAGCGATGTCACCGTATTGCATTACAGGTAACCCATCTTCTTGTAATTGTAGAAATTTAGCACCGCCTGATGCTACAGGTAAACCACGAACAGCAATATTTGCATTACCTTCGCCACCTGTCGATTCTGCACGAATACCAGGAATGATTCTAAAAGCCTCGGCTGTTGAGCGAGGAGTAGACACCTGAACTTGTTCAAGTGATACGCTACTAACTGAAACGCTTGAAGCCATGATTGTTGTTCGACGTGGTACGCCGGTTACAACTATTGTTTCAAGACCTTTGTTTTGTGATGCTTCAGGTGTTGCTTGGTCTGTTTCTTGTGCGTTAACGCCTTGACTTACGGCAAGTGTTAAAGCGCTGATTAAATATAAAGGTGTATTGTGTGTTGTCATGTGAACGCCTCGTTGTGTTGATCCCAGTAGGATTTGTTATTTTCACTTAATCGATTAAGTAAAAATAACAAATATTTTACAATAAGCAAATCATTTTGTGTTTAATTTGCTCTTTTATTATTCATATGTTGATTTTCAAAGTGTTTTTTATTGTATTGAGATACAAGTTTTTAAGCTGTTGGGTTATTTTCTTGTAAAGCACTCATTGATGGGTCGCGTAAATAATTGAACAACATAGCTACAAATAAAATCACGGCAAACCCTGTTGCTAAGTAAAAGCCATAGCGCACATGGCCAAAGTAATCGCTGATCATACCCATAAATAAAGGAGCTAAAGCAGCCGATAATGCGGTAAAAAATAATATAACGCCGGCTACGGCTCCATGGCGCTCAGCAGGAAAACACGATATACCTTTAGAGTTTAAAGTTGGGTAAACCATAGACATAAATAAACCTGAAAGAGGTAGTAACCCTACAGCCCAGTCAACGCCACCAATAAGTGTACCTACATAACAAAGCGCAATACCTAAGCTTAAATAAGCCATAACACCTTGCCAGCTATAACGATTTAGTAACCATACGGCAATAAAACGACCTGCAGCACGTAGTATAAAAAATATAGTAAGTGCATAAGTGGCAAGGAGTGGCCAAGAGCCTGTGTAGTCCTTTAATAGCGTTGGCATCCATACATAAATAGCCACTTCAGTCGCTACATAAAGTGCAATAGCTAAAGAAAAGCCAAGTGCATAAGGGTTTTTTACCATTTTCATGGTGGTGGCCAAAGAGGCTGGCTTTTCTGTTGTTTTAACTACGTCAGGGTAGTCTGCGCGCCATGCTAATAAAGCAAGGATTAAACACATTACGCCCGCAGTAATATACAGGTATGTCCAACTAACGTTTTGCACTAATAAAACACCAACTAGGGCAGGGCCTACAATAGCGCCAATGCCAAAAAAGCCCTCAACCTTGTTCATGGTTTTAGTATGGTCGTCGTTACTATGTGAAATATCGCCAAGCAATGCCAGTGCGCCGGTTTTAAATAAACCAATGGCCAGGCCTATGCAGCAAAGCAATACTAAAAAGAAGGTAAAGCTGGTGCTAAATGCAAATAAAAAACAACTCGCAGAAAATATTAATAGACCTAGCATAATGGTTTTTTTACGGCCAAGGCTGTCAGCTAAAAAACCTAAAAATAATCCACTAAAGGCTATTAATGCCATGGGGGCGTAATGAAATGCACTAGCTTGAGTCATGCTCAAACCGAAATCTTTTATAAGTTCGGGGATTATCATGCCGACTGCGTCAGAGGTCATGGCAAACATAAAAAACATCATGTATGTAAGCCAGCGTATTTGTTGCAGTGGGTCGCTGCTTACGTGTGTGTGTGATTTTGTCATGTGTTTATTCCTCGTTAAATTCTCTATTAATACTTCGTAAGTCAGTTAGTTGCTTACTGTAGTATTACGTGAGACACGAAATTTGTATGTAAAATTATTAAAAATTACTTGTAAATTCTTACTCGCTAGTTAAAGATATATCTTAATCGATTAAGTTTCAACATGGTAATCACACAATGATGAAGAATAAAGTTCAATTGATCACATATGCTGATCGAATCACTGGCCAAAATATAGGCGCGCTAACCACACTTTTAAACGGCCCTTTAAAAGGCGTATTTGGTGGTGTGCACTTATTGCCATTTTACAATCCTATTGATGGCAGCGATGCTGGCTTTGACCCTATTGATCATAGTGAAGTTGATTCTAGAATAGGCACTTGGGAAGACATACAAGTATTAGGTAAAGATCTCGACTTAATGGCTGACCTAATTGTTAACCATGTATCGGCGCAGTCTTTTCAGTTTCAAGATGTATTAGCTAAAGGTAAGCAATCAGAATTTTGGGATTTGTTTTTAACCAAAGATGATGTATTTCCAAATGGTATGAGCGAAGCTGAGCAAAAAGCAATTTACCGCCCACGTCCTGGTAGTTGCTTTACCCCAATGAAATGTGGTGATGGTAAAACGTATGACTTCTGGACCACTTTTACCGATAACCAAATTGATATAAACGTAAAAGTAGAAGCCGGTGTTGCGTATTTAAATAACGTACTCACTAAATTTTCGGCTAACAATGTAAATATTATTCGTTTAGATGCGGCGGGTTACGCTATTAAGCAAGCTGGCACTAACTGCTTTATGCTTGATGAAACGTTTGGCTACCTAGATAACTTATCTAAGCAAGCAAACGATTTAGGCATGGAAAGCATTGCAGAAATTCATAGCCATTATCAAACTCAGGTAGAAGTGGCAAAACGCGTAAATATGGTTTACGACTTTGCGTTACCACCGCTTATTTTACACAGCTTATTTAACAACGATGTAGATGCACTGCTCAAATGGTTACAAATTTCGCCACGTAATTGCTTAACTGTACTTGATACACATGACGGTATTGGCATTATTGACGCAGGTCCAATGGGCGACAAACCAGGGCTATTAAATGCACAGCAGATTGATAACCTAGTCGAAACAATGCACGCCAACAGTAACAACCAAAGCCGCCAAGCTACGGGCGCTGCGGCGAGTAATGTCGACTTATATCAAGTTAACTGTACGTACTACAACGCATTAGGCGCTAAAGACTTTGATTACTTACTGTCGCGTGCAATTCAATTTTTTGCACCAGGTGTACCACAAGTGTATTACGGCGGCCTATTTGCTTGCGAAAACGATATGGAATTACTGACAAATACAAATGTTGGCCGTGATATTAACCGCCCATATTTAGATGCAAATATAATCGATAAAGCCTTAAATAAGCCTGTAGTAAAAGGTTTAATTGAATTAATTAAAATTCGCAATTCACACCCTGCATTTGCAGGTGAATTTAGTGCCCAAGGTGAAGGCAGTATGTGTTGTTTATCGTGGCAACTAGGTGAGCAAACTATTTCACTTACTGTTGATTTTAAATTACGCCATGCACTGATTACGCAGGTAAACGGTGATGAAGAAACAACGATTAACTTAAATTCATTTTTAGCTTAATGTTAAAAGAGTAATTTACAAACGTCATGTAAAGCAAAAGCCAAGCTACTTAAGCTTGGCTTTTTAACACATAAAACTATTACAAGGTTTGTAAGCTAACTACTGGCACCAATCTCTAATTCGTAACTGACTTCCTGAGTTTTTTCTTCTTTAGAAATAAATAATTCAGCGGCTATAACGCCTTTTTCTTGGCTGTTTTGATGAATAGTGGTGAGGCGAGGTACAAACCGGGCTGCTTCATCAATACCATCAAAGCCCACAATACGCAGTTCTTCACCTATTTTTATGCCTTGTTTTATTGCTTCTCGCATTGTGGCAAGGGCAATTAAATCACTCATACAAATAATAACGTTAGGACGAGGGGAGGCACTTAAAACTTCTTTTGCAGCAATAATTGCAAAACGCTCGCTACTTTCAGGAATGTTCCAAATGCGATCGTCAGCCACCGTAATATTTGCCTCGCTTAAAGCGCGTTGATAACCACGTAAACGTTGATGCGAAATAGATTGTCCGGTTTCAAATTCGTGATGCTCATATACGCGACACAATACGTTTTCATCAAGTAACCTAAGCCCTAATATAGCCACTTTATCGCTTTGATTATGTAGTACGTGTTTAGCAATTTCGTAACTTGCTTGCTCGTTATTTATATTTACAGAGGCATTGCGAGCAATATCAAAATCAATTGTCACTACATGTTTAGACACAGTTTTTAACTGCTCAACTAACGCGTTATTACGAGGGCGGCCATAACAAATAAAACCATCAACAAAGTCGACTATGTTATTAAGGGTATCGCTATTACCTGAAAACAATAAAACATTAATGCCGTTTTTTTCAAGCACTGAGGTAACACCGCGCATAAAGCTACTAGCTACAGGGTCCGACACCATGTATTCCACACTATCGGGCAGTACTAAAGCGACAATATTAAATGTGCCATTACGCAATGATTGCGCGGCCTTATTAGGCCCGTAATAGCCCAAAGTTTTACACGCTGCAAGAATATCTTCTCGGCGTTTAGCCGATAGCTGATCAGGGCGATTAAACGCATTAGAAACCGTAGCATTAGACACACCTAATTCTAGAGCGATACTTTTTAAGGTCCAGTGGGCCGGTTTTCTCATGAGTTATGATTATCCTTTAAAAAGACTGTGCTTAAATTAATAGAGATAGTATAAAATCAAATAATAGTTATAGCTATAAACTGGCATGAAGTATGATGACTTAATACTTTCATTTTATTTTTTAACCTCGGCCCACTGGGCTTTTAGCCAGCGGCTTAGGGTAATAATATCGGTTTGTTTTGCTCGCGATTTTTTATATACAAAATAAAATTTACAGCCGGTTTCAACTCCATGCAGTGGCAACTTAACTAAGTGGTTATCGTGCTGTGAGGCAATAAAAAACGCATCAATAAGCGTAATACCTAAATTATAACGCGCAGCTTCTGCGGCCAGTATAACGTGACTAAAGTGATTAACTCTTACGTTTTTAGGTAGCTCAAAGCCGCCGCTTTTACACCATTGCTGCCAGTCATTGGTGCTACGTTGCTCTGACTCATCATACTGCACCGACAACAGCGGGTGCTTCCATAATTCATTGGGCAGCGATTGATTTTTTAATTGCTGCCACATGCCTTTGCCACAAGCAGGGTAAAGCTTTTCTGCAAATAAAAATAAGCTGACAAACTCACCTTTAGGTGGCGTTGTGGTAATAAAACAATCGGCAACACGGTCGCTAAAATCCGCCTCATCTACAATCATATTTAAAGTTAAGTCGATATCTGGCGAGTCATGTTTAAAGCTTTCTAATCGCGGTATTAACCACTTTACAGCTAATGAGCTATAAAGTGCTAAACGAATATGCCCAGGCTCGCCGTAACGTATTTTTTGTGTGGCAGAGGCTAAACTGGTTAATGAATGACTCACTTCTTGATAGTAACGATTGCCCGCGTCGGTTAACGAAAAGCTACGACCACTGCGGTTAAATAGCGGCTCGTTTAAATATTGCTCTAGTAATTTAACCTGATGGCTCACGGCACTTTGCGTCACATTAAGGTGTTCAGCCGCTTTAGAAAAACTATTTAATCGCGCTACAGATTCAAAACACTGAACAGCACGTAATGGGGGCAATTTCATTATTAGTTAAACTCATACTAAAAGTATTTTAATCATTATACATAATTAAACGAATTGCTCTATGCTAGCGTTTTTAATTTGCGGGCACGGAGTAACAATGCAAAAAATATCGGTTGGCTTAGGCATGACATTACTTGTGGTGGGTAATATTATTGCGGTTTTTTCTGATGCTATAATCAAAACTTTACCAGCAGAAAGTCCCACGTTTCAGTTTGTATTTATGCGCCAACTTACCGCAGTATTAATTTTGCTCCCGTTTTGTTTGTCGGCGAATAAAAAACATTTATTTGCCGGTTTAAAATGGCATGCGGTACGCGGACATGTATGGTTATTTGGTATTATATTTATGGTGTTTGCGCTCAAAGCTTTACCGCTTGCAACCGCTAACGCTATTTTTTATGCAGCGCCTTTATTAATGCTGCCTTTAGCAGTAATGATATTTCGTGAACAGCTAACAAAAAGCAGCATAGCTGTGGCTGTTATTGGCTTTATAGGGGTACTTATTGTTATTCAGCCTACCGACATTAATTGGGCGGCTATATTTGCACTTGTAGTCGCAATTACACTAGCAATAAATAATGTACTAATACGAAAGTTACCTAAGCATCATAGTATTATGCAAACCTTGTTACTTACCAATTTAGTAGGTATGCCTGTGGGATTGGGTTTGGCGCTGTGGGAAAACGAGCCATGGCATTGGGCCGCACTTATTACTGCGTTTGGCTCTACACTGTTTATTTTAATTTATGCGGGAATTTGCGTGTATGTTTATAGCAAAATCGAATCGAGCCAAGTTGCTAGCGCTGAATATAGTGGCTTAGTGGCGGCTGTCGTTGTTGGGTTATTTTGGTTTGGCGAAGTACCTACACTTGGCTTAATAATTGGCGCATCGTTAATTATTTTACCCTTAGTATGGTTGGCTAACGTACAAAAAAACAAACAGCGATTGGTTAAACGTCAACTCACAAAATAAACTACTGCGCGTGGTGTGTACTGTGCAGTAGTAAATAGTCGTTTAAGCCAAATAAACAAATATAAGTTAATTAGAGCTTATATTACTTTTGTAAACCAAACGGGTCGTCAATACTGTGGCTAGGCTCGGTAAACCATTTTGCACCACTGTCGGTCATATAAAAATGATCTTCTAAGCGCACCCCAAATTCATCCGGTATAACCAGCATTGGCTCGTTACTAAAACACATGCCAGCGGCTAGTGGCGTTTTATTACCGCCTACCAAATAAGGCCATTCGTGAATATCTAAACCAATGCCGTGGCCTGTACGGTGCGGGCAACCAGGTGTTTGATAATCAGGGCCTAAACCTTGCTCAGCTAAGTAGCTGCGCGCAGCTGTATCTACGTCTTCACATGGCACGCCAATTTTTGCTGCATTGAAAGCTGCAATTTGTGCTGCTTTTTCATTATTCCAAAATTGACGTTGGCGATCAGTTGCTTCACCAAACACATAAGTGCGGGTAATATCAGATAAGTAATCATGTACTTTACAGCCAGTATCAATAAGTACCATGTCGCCTTTTTTAAGGATTTGCGGATCTTTTACCCCATGCGGAAATGACGTTGCAAGCCCAAATAACACGATACAAAAGTAGTTACCCGGCGCGCCTACTTTTTGATGCGCTAGCTTTATAAACTCTTCAACTTCAGTGGTACTAATACCCTCGTGCAGCATGCTTGCCGTAGCTTGGTGAACCACTAAGGTCATATCCATAGCGCGTTGCATTAACGCCAGCTCATTGGCTGATTTATGCATTCTACAATGTGCTGTAACAGGTTGAGCATTCACTAAATTTAAGCCCGTTTGCGCTTTATTAATACCATCAAAAATAAAGAACTGCGCGCTTTCGTCAATACCAATAGTGCCATTAGCCGCAATACCCATTTCCGTTAATATATTAACAAATAACTGATATGGGTTTTGATGCTCTTGCCAGCCACGGATTGGCCCGTCAATTACTTTAAAACCATTGAGTGAGCCAATTTCAAAATAAGGAGCTATGTATTGCACTTCACCTTTAGCAGGCAAAATTGCGCCAACTAAACGCTCACTTGCATACCAACGCATACCGGTAAAATAGGCGAGGTTAGTACCTGCATTTAAATAAATGGCATCAATGCCATTGTTTTGCATATACGTTTGCGCTTTGGCTATACGAGATAAATATTCTGCCGGTTGAATAGGGGTTAAATCGCTGGTCATATTACTTAAGCTAGCGAGTGCTTGTTCTTTGGTTTGGGTGCCAATACCAATTGTGGTCATAATGATCTCCTCTTTTATGCGGCTATTGTGCTTGTGCGGCAGGTTAACTGCAAGTTGCTTGCGGTAAAACTTTGTAATCTGAGCATGTATTTAATAAAGCCAATGCGCTATATTAATCTAAGTGCTAGGCAGTTTGATTGCTGCGTATGTTGTTAGTAAACTATAAAAATAAAAACAAAGGTGGGTGTATGGCTCTTATATGGACTCCCCGTAAATGTCAAAAAGAAAAAGTTAAAATAAATTTAGATGCTAGCTTATATACGGGCTCAAATGAGGGGCTACCTCTGGCCTCTTATGTATTCGCACCTTCATGACTATTCTGTTGAGCAGTTTATGAAACTTCAGACCCTAACAGTCTATTGAAGGTTGGTCTTACCTATTTTAAGCGCTCTTATTGACAAATTTTAAGCCGCAAGTAATTGTGGCTGGTATTCTTTATTATGCTTTTGCATTGCAAAAGCCGTTCTTATCGTTTTATTCGCTAAAGCAATTGCTGCGACTTTCTTTCCTCGACGCGCGGTTAATGCTTTTAACCATACATCTTTTTCACTGCGACTTTCTCTTTTTTCTAGTTGGGAAACAACAGCTAATGCACCTTTAAACAAAGCACTTCGCAGCTTCTTATTTCCTATCACTTTAGATATCGAGCCTATTTTTTCTTTACCACCACTGCTATGTTGTACAGGTGTTAGACCAAAGCAAGCGGCGGCTTCTCGACCACTTTTGAAATGTGTCGCATTACCTAGCGCTATTTTTATCAAGATTGCACAGACTGGGCCGACTCCCTCTAAGGCTTGTAAGCGATTGCAGGCTTTATCTTCTTTAACTATTTCATGCAGTTGTTTTTCAATCAGCTTTGCTTCTTCAATTGTCTCCTTAAAGCGTTGAAAAAGGAGGTGAATTGAAAAGCGAAATGAGGATGTTAAACTATTTTCTGCGTCTTCTAGTATCTCTGGTATAGCGTGAATTAATGGGGTATCACCTTGAGCTATTGGGTACCCTAACTCCAAAAGCAAGCCTCTGAGTTGATTACTTAAACTTACTTTTTGTTTGACCAATAAATCACGCATACATTCAATGCCTTGCAGGCATTGGTCCTGCACTGAAAGTAATCGGCTTTCTTTAATATGAGGCTGACGAGCGGCAACAGAAATAGCCAGTGCATCATTAGCATCTGTTTTTTGTCCTTGACGAAATGCTTTTACTTGTCGTGCATTAATTGCTTTTACTTGATGACCAGCTTGTTTAGCAAAGCGTGCCCAATAATGTGTTCCGCCACACGACTCCATAGCAACTAAAGATTGCTTCTCTTTAATTAACAACTCTTTAAGTTTAGCTCTTGTGATTGCTTTGTTATAAATAACGTTTCCATTTTTATCTGTTTTGCAGACCTGGAATAAATTTTTTGCTAAATCAATTGCGATTACATTACAATCAAACATGTATGGGCTCCTTGGTAAAAGTTTGGTCGCTTATTACGTTACTCCTGAGGGAAGTGGGAGTCCATACATCTGTTGTGGTTGGGGGTTTTATTTATAATAATTGGCACTTTGCCATTTGTACGCTGGTTAAAATGTAAAGTAAGTAAACGCCACTGGCGGGTTTGTGTGGTAGAACAAATAACTGCCGTGGCAAATAATCAAATAACAGCACCCGAAATGTTGCATCAGCCAACTATGCTAGTGAGTTTTCGTTTTGATGGGCAGGTGCACAGTGTATTAGTGGAATATCGTGAAAAAATGTTTACCCGTTTTAAACAAGGTAAAACCTGCACACTGTTAGTTGACAAAAATAACCCGCAGCAGGTTTATAATAACGCAATACTTTGGCAAAGCTACGGATTAGTATGGTTATTAGCCGGTATTAGTTTATGTGCTTTTAGTTATTTTAGTTTGATTTAGCTTGATTTAAATCCCCTCGTTATCCCTTAATAGCGTTTAAGTGCAGCGCTTTTGAGGGAGCTTATAATGCGTTTTATTACTCTGTTTACTCTTCTTTTATTTCATCCTAACACTCGTTTTACAGCTACCAGATTAATTTTACAGTTGCGCAGATAATCAAAAAACTCGTCATTAGTTTAATTATTGCGCGGTGGTTTTTCACGCTGAAATGTAAGTAAGTGGGCTCATTGTTTCCTCTGTGTTTTTGTTATGTTTACTTTGTTTTTTCCTTTTTTAATCAATGGTTTGTGACCCCTGTAAAATCTTATACTATCGCTGTTTGCTATATTGAATAACCCCCAGTGGTTGGATAAAATCCTTTTCAAATTGGTTATTACTGATCACAGCTCATTTACTACGAGTTATCGTAGCTGATCATTATTAGCGCCAAAATAGTTAGCTTAAAGTTAACGGCTTTATGCCTTTAATTTTTACTGACACAAAGTTAACTAAAAACTCCATCTTTAAAAGTAACTAATTTCGTATTTGTAGCTAGCAACCGCACTGCTTAGCTAAATTACGACTGCATTTTAATTAAATAGCGCTGCAAATACATTTAATGTAACCCACAACGACTATGGTAAACATGAAATATAACAAACGAATTAAACCCTCTTTATCACTACTTTCAATATTATGCGCAGCTACAATGAGTGTTCACGCAGCAGAGCGCCCCGCTGGTTTATCGGATGAAGATATTGCATACGTTAAACAGTTAATTAATAATGAAATGCAAGCTCAGGATGAGGCTAAAGCTAAGCAAGAATTGGATAATGGGTTTGAATTTAATGGGTATTTTCGCTCAGGTACAAACACCATTATAGGGAGTGGCAGTAAAAATAATGGCTCTTGTTATTCACTAAACTACCCTAAAAATGATGGGGTTTATTATCGCTTAGGTAACGAATGCAGAGACTACAGCGAGTTTCAGCTGACTAAAAAACAGCAGCTAAATGGGGTTAATTTTAAAGCCGTATTTATGATGGACTTTGCCGGGGATTCAAGAGATCCAACCGCAACGGAGGAGTGGTCTAGACGCTCAAGGCAGCTTTATGTAGAAACAGACAACTTACTCGATAATGGTACGCTATGGATTGGCCGCAGATATTATTACGATAAGGCAGTTGGTAGCGTACATATATTAGATTACAAACATATGCAAAGCTCGGGTAACGGCGTGGGTGTGTCCGACATTACGGTAAATGAAACCGATAAGCTGCATCTTGCTGCCATCACTTATGGTGGCGAGGGCGAACTTACAGGTAACAAAGCCACTGCAGATACTAACTATCAAAACTTTATGGCCGACGTACGCTATGAAATGGATGTAGGCGATGCGGGTAAAGTGGTATTTGCACTGCAAAACTTATTTGTAAATGATGCAATTGATGAAGCAGGGCTTACCGATGGCAGAACTTTTACAGTGCAATGGCAAAAGCAGTTAGGCAATGTTGATCAAAAAACAGTGATTCAATATGGTACCGGCGCCATGGCGCAAAGCCCAGGCGCTGCCGGTACTGATGGCGGAAGCTTTGATTATGCGGCAGATAGCAGCTCAAGTGGCTTTCGTATTTTTAATAATGGCTTAGTTGATATTACCGAAAAATTTAAACTAGATTACATGGTAATGTACGAAAAATCATCTGATTACCACGCCCTAAAAAGTGTTGGTGTGCGCCCGCATTATTCAATATCGCCGCATTGGAGTGTGCTTGGTGAAGTGGGTTATAACGCTTATCAAACTAAAACAAACGGCATTGAAAATGATGAGCAAACACTCATGAAATATGCGCTAGCATTACAAGCAACAGCCGACTCTACCGAATATTGGTCGCGTCCATCGTTACGCTTTTATCTAAGTAACTTTGATTGGAACAAGGCTGCTGGGCAAGAGTCTGGGTTAAGTGTTGCAGGCAAAGAGGGCGACGAAAGTGCCTTAGTTGCAGGCGCTCAGGTTGAAATTTGGTTTTAATACGCAGTATTAATGCGTCATAAAAAATACAATAAAATAAGTTTCGTAGGCGTATTTAGTGCCTACGAAACGTTAATTAACCTCGCTATAAAATTAATCTAAACCACCACTTAATGATTTTTTTTGGCAATGCTTGCTGGTGGTACGCCATAGGCTTGTTTAAATAATCGGCTAAAATGGCTAGGGCAATTAAAACCCAGCTCATAACACGCTTGGCTAACCGTGCGCCCCTGTAACAATTTACTATAGGCTTTTTTAAGCCTAAGTTGCTGTTGCCACAGTGCTGGGCTAGTGCCAAACGCCAACTTAAATTGTTGATAAAACTTGCTGCGACTCATGCAGGCAATTTTACACAGCCTCTCTATATCCAATGCCTCATTTAAGTGCTCTTCTATGTATTGCAAAGCATTATTTACCGGTGTTTTAAGCTGCGGATTATTGCCGTGTTTTAGTAATAAATCTCGACTTTGCTGCTGTAGCAAACGGGTAATAAGCTCGTTTAACGATAAGTCGATTAAATAACCTCGTTGCTCGTCGGGCTCACTAAATAAATGCACCATACGCGCTAAAAGTTGTTGGGTTTGGCTATTATGTTGGCTATGTACCAGCTGCGGTGTATAGGCAAATAAGTCATCGCTGGCAAAGCGTTGCTCAATATTGAGTGCATTAGCCACCTGCGTTATTTTATCTGTACTTATTTCTATGGCAAGGCAGGTAGTAGGCGCGTTTAAAGATGCTTGTTCAAAGTCAATTAATACCCCTTGCTCTGGCGCTAATACAAAGGATTCGTGAGGTAAAAATGCCTTATGGTATTGGCAGCTCTCTACATGCATTACCTTTTTACCACTAAGCATGGCGCAAAAAAGTAATTCTTTTGAATGCAAAGCTACTTTTTGCGCATTTTGATAAGTATCGTAAATACTTAGCTCGCTATTATCGGCAGCAAAGGTCACTTTATTTTCAATTAGCACCTTTAATTGCTGACGTTGCTTATTTAATTGCGGAGTATGCATTTTAATCCCTTTTAAATCTGGACTCATAGACAACTTTTGTGGACAGCAATACATGCTTTTAAGTGTTTGATAGTCTAATGTCAATCAATGCTGATTAATTATAAAACAGCACTTGATTAAATATAAAGCAAAAAGACTTATTTAATAGCTCGACTTTTAGCTAATAACAACAAGAGAGTGTCACTATGATTTATGCAAATCCAGGCGAAAAAGATGCACTAATTACCTTTAAAGCGCAATACGAAAACTACATTGGTGGAGAATGGGTAAAGCCAGTAAACGGCCAGTACTTTGAAAATATTAGCCCTGTAAACGGCAAAGTGTTTTGCAAAGTAGCGCGCTCCGACAAAGACGACATTGAGCTTGCGCTCGACAAAGCCCATGCAGTAAAAGCACAGTGGGGCACTACATCGGTTACCGACCGTAGTAACGTATTACTAAAAATAGCCGACCGTATTGAACAAAACTTAGAGTTACTTGCAGTTGCCGAAACGTGGGACAACGGCAAAGCAATTCGCGAAACACTCGCGGCCGATATTCCACTAGCCGCCGATCACTTTCGTTATTTTGCAGGTTGCCTGCGCTCACAAGAGGGCGGTATTAGTGAAATTGATGAAACTACCGTTGCCTATCATTTTAATGAACCGTTAGGTGTAGTTGGGCAAATAATTCCGTGGAACTTCCCAATACTAATGGCAGCGTGGAAGCTAGCCCCAGCCTTAGCTGCGGGTAACTGTGTAATACTAAAACCAGCAGAGCAAACCCCTGCCTCTATTTTAGTGCTGATGGAAGTGATTGGCGACTTACTGCCAGCGGGCGTACTCAACGTAGTTAATGGCTTTGGTAAAGAAGCAGGTGAAGCCCTGGCTACCAACACCCGTATTGCTAAAATCGCCTTTACGGGGTCTACCCCAGTGGGTTCACATATTTTAAAATGCGCCGCCGAAAACATAATTCCATCAACGGTAGAGCTAGGTGGTAAGTCACCCAATATTTTCTTTAGCGATGTAATGGACAAAGACGACGCTTTTTTATCTAAAGCAATAGAGGGCGCAATACTGGCCTACTTTAACCAAGGTGAAGTATGTACTTGCCCATCGCGACTATTTATTCAAGAAGATATTTACGAGCAATTTATTGAACGCATTTTACAGCGCACTGCACAAATTAAACGTGGTAACCCGCTAGATACCGAAACCATGGTAGGTGCGCAGGCGTCTAAAGCGCAATTTGATAAAATATTAAGCTACATCGAAATAGGTAAAAAAGAAGGCGCCGAAGTACTTACTGGTGGCAACGTAGAGCAGTTAAGCGATGATCTTAACGGCGGATATTACATTCAGCCTACGCTATTAAAAGGCACCAACGACATGCGGGTATTCCAAGAAGAGATTTTTGGCCCGGTTATTTCAATGTCGACCTTTAAAGACGAAGCCGAAGCGTTGGCACTTGCCAATAGCTCTGAATTTGGTTTAGGCGCCGGTGTATGGAGCCGCAACATGAACCAAGCGTATCGTATGGGGCGTAAAATTGAGGCAGGCCGAGTATGGACTAACTGCTACCACATGTATCCGGCTCATGCCGCGTTTGGCGGCTATAAAAAATCAGGTATTGGTCGCGAAAACCACAAACTCGCACTGGGTCACTACCAACAAACTAAAAACCTATTAGTAAGCTACAGCGAAGATCCGCTCGGCTTCTTTTAATTTTAAGTACAAAGTTTAAATAAACAACCGTTAAGTAATGACAGCGCTGCATATTTGCAGCGCTTTTTTGTACATTGGTTTAATGAATTTAAAATGACTCAACGCGTTATCGCTCTTAGCACCAATCGTGTTTTTTGCATGTTTTTATTATATATGTGTTCTTTTTTCAGTGTTAAAAAAGGGTGTTTCATACAAGCTAAATTTTATAATTAATAACTGTATAAATTGGCAGTGGTTGCGCCTTTGTCGGATAACATTATTAAAAGTCGTTCTGAGGTATTTAAACAAGGGCAATTTTATAACACACGTAATTACTTGTTTAAATTAGAGTTGTTTGATGGAATTATTAAGCAATGTAATATACGCCGTTTTGGGGTGTTATAACCCCCCATAGTGGTGTTCAATAAGCTGTTATGCGCCTCTACGACGACAATCTGTCGCCCAGATGTCGTAAGCTAAAGAATAACGAGTACAAGGAAACAATATGCCAAATTTTGACCAAGGCTTTGAAACCACTCGCCTTACTATGCTTGCCAAGCAATATCCTGAGATTGTGAAAGCAACCGGTGAAGTGATTTTCTGTGCGGAAGATAATGAAGATCGCTTGAGCATCACTCGTTGGAAGATTGAAGACGACATTTTTGAGGAGGCCACTGAATCAGGGTTCAAAGTACACCTGATTGAATTGCTTGATAATTTTATCGAGTATCGGGGGCAGTTTAATGAGCTACCGAAAAAGGAAGGTGTCGTACGTTTTGGTGATGGTTGCCTGAATATTGAATGGCTTCCAGATGGCTCTACGGAGCTTTCTTAATGGATGCATTATTTAATGATTACGCAACGATCTTGAGAGATCTTAATATTAACTCATTCAACCTTGAGGAGGACAAATACTCTGGTGTTTTTTTACCGGTTCCATTTGATGAGTACTGGAGTTCAAATCTAAAAATTATGTTGGTTGGTCGGGAGACTGCCGGATGGAATACTGATAGCAACAAGAATAAGATTAATCGTGTCGCTGATTTTGTCGAAAAAGATAAAGTTTGCGAGCTTGTGTGTGAAGCAACTGAGCGTTATAAAAAACATCTTCTGGTGAGCAAGGGTGGAAAAGTTATTACAAAAATGCGAAGTCGCTTTAAGCAATATTTTTTCCGGCTGGCGAAGGAGCTTGAAGTTGATCCCAAATCTATTATCTATGCAAACTTGTTTGCGTGGGACTACAACAAGAAAAGCCCTAGAACACGCCCGAAAAATGAGCTCGAAGAAATAACGTCAATATCAAAAAAGTTGCTTGCAATACAGATCATACACTTTAAGCCAGATGTTGTAATTTTTGCGGCTGGCTTCGCTGGTATTGATCCAGTAATAAAAAAATTATTCAATGATAACTTTGGTGGCTATCGAAATAAAGAAGTGATTTCTAGAAAGTTCTGGGAGTTTGAGGCAGCCGATGCCATATGCTTTAGAATTGCCCACCCCAGAGCAACGCATGGGCATGGTGAGTTTCGCGAGAAGGTAATTCATAGGATTAAAGCTTGTGCGGCAGGTTAATAATTCGCATAACAAAGCATTGCAGCGGACATGCCGCTGAATGCGGCGTTGAGGCTGTAGAATTACTCTTTTTAGGAACGTATCCAACTATTCTTGGTTGGTTGCTTTTTAATCTTGAATCCATCTGTTTGCTGTGATCTAATAGATATTATTCACCTATGGTAAACCGTAATGGCTCTTTCTTTGGGTGAGAAGTCAAGCCTGACTTACCCTGTCAAAATAAATTCATTCCTATCAATTTCGCTGAGCAGATTCTGCCTGGCACCTTTGAGTATGCCCTTTGTTATATTGTCGAAAAAAGAAGAATTAATCAGACACCCATCTTAAACTTTGCACTTTTTGATGCCTAGATTTTAATAGGCTAAATAAAGTGGGTGTCATCATAATTTGGTGCCCTGACATAAATAAAAATTATTCGTAAAAGTGACCTATTAATAAAAGATAGATGCTGTATCTGTATGGCAGATTTAGTTGCATAGTGTTGTTTGATTTATTAAGGTGACTGCCTAGTTTGTGTGATTCAGGTGGCTGTTTAGCTTATATGATTCTTAATTTATTCAGCACCTTAAGTAGAGGGAAATATGTTTTTTGAATCTTGGAGTGAAATAGCGCGCATTGTCACCACAACTTTGATTATTTATCCCTTTTTAATCCTAGCGACGCACTTAGTGGGTAAACGCCCATTTGCCAAAATGAACAACTTTGACTGGATAATCACCGTA
Source organism: Pseudoalteromonas sp. HL-AS1 (assembly GCF_031198785.1). NCBI lineage: Bacteria > Pseudomonadati > Pseudomonadota > Gammaproteobacteria > Alteromonadales > Pseudoalteromonadaceae > Pseudoalteromonas > Pseudoalteromonas sp. HL-AS1. Next base: position 132,150 of record NZ_CP133570.1, on the reverse strand, counting down.
GCAGCGGGCTCCATCTTAGGTTCAGCTATTTTATTGAAAGACGTAGTCATAGTTGAGGTTTTAGTTGCGGTTAGCCTGCTCCTCTTTTTACAGTATTTACTCACTTGGATGAGCGCCCATTTTTCGACCTTCGACAAAGTAGTAAAAACCTCTCCACAATTAGTTTTTTTCGACGGTGAATATATAGAGGCCGCTATGAAAGATGCTCGACTCACAAGCACTGAAGTGGAAGCAAGTGTTAGAAAAGCCGGTTTTGGTGATTTAAGCACAGTTATGGCGGTGGTTTTCGAGGCCGACGGTGAGTTAAGTATTGTGCCGAAAAGTGAAAACTATGCTCAACTGATTATGAAGTTACGAAATCCTCGAGATTAATTGGACAATTTTTAGCGGCCGATGATTACCATAAATCGCGTAACTTAATTGGTATGGCTTTTTTACTGTATCAGACACATTGCTCACCTACTAAATAAGGTTGGACGATTCTTAAGTTTTTAACTTAGGTGCCAGGTATGTATTTACACATGTACCTTAAATCGCTTTTTTAGTATTGTTAATGAACAATAACGTAACCAGTAATTTATTTTTAGCTAAACGGATTTTCATGGCTATAAAAACAAAAATAACCAATCATGTATTGCTCTGCGCTTTACTACTATCACCATTTATAAATGCTGCACAAGAACCCATTCTACCTACTACACCTGAGCAGTGGCGCAGCATAACAGAGCGCGATATTAACGCGGCTTATAGTATTACTGCACAAAATCATCCTGGTATGTTTGATGTTAATAACCCAACTTTCCCTGATTTATTAAAACAAGCAAAAGCAGAGGCGCTTGCACTCTCGTCACAAGCGAGCGGTCCGCAAGCTCATGTAGCGGCAATTGCACGCTTTAGCACTGTGTTACAAGATGGTCATGCTGGTGCGTTTTCAAGCGTAGATAGACCCGCGCGCCGCTGGCCCGGCTTTAGAGCTGTATGGCGAGGTGATGCGCTAAAAGTGTATTACAGCGAAACCAACAATATTAGTAAAGGCGACGTTGTAAGCCAATGTGATGGGCAAAGCACTGATACCTTAATGCGTGAGAGAATATTTAAGTTTCATGGTGAAGTTGCACAACCTGGGCATTGGTGGTAGCAAGGTTGGCGGTTACTCATTGACGAGGGCAATCCATTTTAACTCCTCTAAAAGAATGCGAATTTGTTAAAGCCAATGACGATACCTATACACACGTATTAAATTGGTCTGTGAGGCCTAAGTCAGCAAGTAAGCATTTAGAAAATGCCTACAACGGTGATGAACTCCCCATTGATTTAACGTGGCCTGAAAAAAACATTGGTTGGATTGCTATGCCTAGCTTTTCATCAACCGATAAACAAACTACTGCCTACAATAAAGTGTTTGAAAAAATACAACAGCAACGTAGCAAGTTACTTACTGCAAAAGCCGTGGTATTAGATTTGCGCCATAACCAAGGTGGCTCATCTTATTGGAGCTCACAAATAGCAAAAGGATTATGGGGCCAAAAAGTAGTAGAGCAAAAAGCAAATAATACTTCTCAAAACACGCAAGTGTGGTGGAGAGCATCAAAAGATAATACTGACTATGTATAGTCTTTATTGGACGTTGTAAAAGATCAATCCGAAGTACTGAAAACTCTCAAAACCGTCTCTACTGGCATGGCTTTATCACTTAAAAATGATGATCCATTTTATGTAGAGCAAGAAACTAATACGCTAAATAACATACCACAAAAGCCTTTAGTGAGTGACTTTAAAAACAAGGTGTTTGTTATAGTGCCGCCGCAATGCGCCAGTGCTTGTTTAGATGCACTTGATAAGTTTAAGCTTTTTGAAAATACAACGTTATTTGGTGCACCAAGTAGCGCTGATTCTATGTATATGGAGGTACGCTTAGCCGATTTACCTTCAAGCTTGGGGAAAGTGATTGTGCCAAATAAAGTATATGTAAATAGAGCGCGTGGGGCAGGGGATTTTTACAAACCCGATGTGGCGTATAAGGGCCTTGATTGGACAACCAATGTGTTGCTTGAGCAAATAAAAACGCTATAAAAAAAGCCGCTTGTTGTAACAAGCGGCTTAACCTTCTAACTAGGAAATAGTTTAGAACGTGTAACGAGCACCTATTGAGTAACGAGGACCGTATTGATTAGCAAATAAGAACTGCTCTTCGTAACGTCCGTAGCCTTCTTCGGTTGCATTGTTTAAGTTTATGCCATCAAAAAATACCGTTACGTTTTCGTTTACATCGTAGTTAACGCTCATATCCCATTGGCCATACGCTTTAGCATATTGCGGAGGCGCATCAGCTGAACCTTGCGCTTGGCCTACACCAATTAGGTATGAGTCGCGCCATGCGTAAGTAATTTTCACTGATAGGCCGTCTTTTTCGTAAAAACCTTGAAAGTTAGCTGAGTCACTTAAGCCTGTAAGCGGTGCTTGTTGATCAAGGCTTTCGCTATTAAATTCAACGTCGCCATCTACAAACGTCGCGTTTACACCAACACCAAAACCGGTTTCACCAATTAAGTGCTGAACAGCAACTTCAAAACCATCTACCGATTTACTGTCGGTGTTTTGTGGTTGACTAATATTCCATGTAATTAGCGGATCGTCGCTGCTTGGCTCAATAACGCCATTTGCATTGCCGTAACCGCTGGCAATCATCTGTGCAAAAATAGCGTCGGTTGTTGCTTGCTCACCACGTGATTCAATATCGCTTACGGCTTGTAAGTAACGAGGGCCGTTTAAAATATCGTGCAAGCCATCAATAGTAGTTTGCGTAATGGTGGTTTGAATAAAGTTATCAACGTCTTTTTTAAAGTAACCAACAGATGCGTAGCTGCCTTCTGCGTAGTAATACTCAAGTGATAAATCAAGGTTTGTTGATTCAAACGGCAATAAGTTTGTATTACCTTGGCTACCTGTGCGAGAACCTGGTTTTGGGCTGCCTGTTAAGCTGCGGCCACCGGCTAAATTACCCAGTGGTGCACGCGACATTGTTTTACCCCAAGATACGCGGGCTACTACGTCTTCAGTTAAATCAACACTTACGTCGATTGAAGGCAGTAAAACATCATAATCACCTTGTTGCTCTAAGAAGTTATCATCGCCGCCAGCAGCGTATTGCATGATCCACTCAGAAGCACTGATCCAATTAACTTGATCTTCAACGCGTTGACGTACAGTACTGGTTACGTCTGTTTGCTCATAGCGTAGGCCTGCATTTACTTTTACGTAGTAGTTACTTACGTCAAATTCCCAGCTTGATTGAACATAAAAGCTATTAGTGATTTCTTCTACATAACTTTCGCTATCTATGCCATCCATATAGGCATTAGCTGCGTATGCATCGCCGCCTGTTACATCTGCTGTTAAATAAGCAATTTGGCGTGCAACAGCTTCATCGAAGTCATACGTGTAGTAGTAATTAGGTTGTAAGTCACTACCGCCGCCAGCAAATTGGTCTAAAAGACCCGATGTATCGTGACGGGTAAACATGCTATCTGGGAATATTTCTGTATACGACGGGTTAAAACCAGGGCCACCTACTAAACCACTCCATGCGGTATAGCCGCCGGTGTTTTGCTCAGTACGTGATGCGCCAAATTTAACTTTAACTAAACCAATGTCGTAGCTTTCGTTATACCACGTAGTATGTAGTTGTAACTGTTCAATGTTTGACTCACCCGGTGAGTGAGTAAACTGACTAAAGTTTGAGTCAATTTCGCCTGGTGTTAGTTCGCTTGTGCCGTTTAACCAGTTAACTTGAGCACTTGGAATATCGCCTGTGCGGTAATCGTAAATTTTATTAGCAAGCTGATCTGAGCCCAAAATCACTTGGCCGGTACTGCCTAGCCCGTCATCGGCGCCGTTGTCAGTCTCATTTTTAGAGTCGTGGTAATCAAGCTCTACGTGCCATGTGTCGTTAATTTCCCAATCAAGATTTAAACCAAGTGAGCGTGCTTTTACTTCTGTAGTACCTTTATTGGCTGTGAATGACGCATCGTTACCGCTAATATCAGCATAAACAGCTGTACCATTTTCATCTAGTTCGTAGCCATTAATATTGCTACCAAAGTCATTCCAAATACCCCAACCAATGCTCTGAGAACCTGTAACTGCTTTACTTGCAGTGTAATCAAGTGTTGCTACAAAGCCATCTACCGGTGCAAACTGAAAAGTAACTTGTCCGTTTGTACGTTCACGTTCTACATCTTCAATAGAGTAGTTCATGTCTTTAGGGAAGTAGTAGTTACCTGCAGGGTCTGTGCGGTTATCAACTACATTGCTGCTATCTAATTCAGGTAAGTCTACGTTTGCCTGCCAACCTTGAATATTGGCACTTTGTTTTTGAAAGTCACGCTCTTGGTGCGAAAATGAAAAACCAAAACCAAAAGTGTCATCTACAAAAGTATTGCTGTAAACAGTAGAAAACTCTGGTGTTACGTCATCGCCAGCTTCATTTGACGAGTCGTGATTTGCTTTAACGGTAGCTGAAAAGTTTTGACCCGGCTTTTGAAAAGGGCGCGCGGTAGAAATATTTACCGTTGCACCTAAGCCACCGCTTGGCACGTCTGCACGTGCTGTTTTAAATACTTCAAGCGCACTTACGCCCTCAGAGGCAACGTTTTCAAGATTATACGAGCGTGTATAACCTGTGCCTGGCATTTGGCGGCCATTTAAGGTTATTAAGTTAAACTCAGGACCAAAACCACGTACTGTAATTTGGCTACCTTCACCGTTTGCACGACTAACCGATACGCCGGTAATACGTTGTAATGATTCTGCTAAGTTGGTATCTGGGAATTTACCCATTTCTTCAGATGAAATGGCATCTACAATGCCAGAAGAGTCGCGTTTCATATCCATAGAACGGATAAGTGAACCACGAATACCTTTTACTTCAATAACTTCTACATCAGATGAAACGTTTGTTTGTGCTTCTGCCGCAATAGCTGTGTTTAATGTGCTCGCAGCAATGATGAGAGACACAGAAGCCGCAAGTTGGCTCTTTTTAAAATTGAATGTGTTCATAATAGCTCTGCTTTATAAAATGTTGTTCAAGAGAGAAGGTGCAGTGTAAGCACCTAGAATTTGTCAGTGAAATCTTAATTATGGGTTTGAAACTGTTACATTATCAACACGATATGTTGCGCCAGCCCCTTGGCCCCAATTAGGAAAAATCATTAATACATCTATTGCACTTACATCTAAACCGGCAGCTGATAAATCAGAAAGCGTATAAGTATATGTTTGCCATTCGTTTAAAACAGGGGCAATGCCTTCAACACTTTCAGTAAGTGCAAGCTCTACGGCAGAGTCACCTTCGTTTGACTCAACTTTGAAAAACCATGGGGCATCGGGTGTGCTTGGCATACTCGTAACTTTCATATCAAACGTAATTTGACCAACCGTTATGATAGCGCTTGCATCAAATGCCTCGCCGCTTCCACCAACAGATGCGCGGCTATTAAAGCCCATTACGGTAGGCGTATCATTTATTGTAAATTCTGCTGTTATACCATGCTCTTCATCATCCATTACTTCCACGGGTGTAGAGCCGCTACAGCAGTCCCACATTGGCCAATCAAGATTTTGGGTATCAGAGAACACATCAAGTTCTGGGAAATCTTGAGTTATTTTCACATCATCAACTCTATAAACAGCGCCGTTACCAGTTCCCCAAGTAGGGAAAATCATAACTACATCAATAGCGCTAATATCTAAGTTTGCTGCAACAAGATCGGTTAATTTAAATGTATATGTTTGCCATTGGCCTACAACAGGCGCAATACCTTCAACGCTTTGAGTAATAGGCAATTCGGCTGCAGTAGGGGCATCTCCTGCGCTTTCAAGCTTAACAACCCATGTAGAGTTTGCATCAGCAGGTGCGCTAGTTACTTTCATTTTAAATTGAAAATACCCTTGTGCTAACAGGGGGGTTGCATCAAAAGGGGAGGCTACACCCGCTTCATCGGTGATGTTTGCCGCCCTTGAAATAAACCCGTTTACTGTTGGGTTTTCACCAACACTAAATTCAACAGTATTACCTTGCTGTTCATCAACAACTACTGCAGGGGTTGAACCTCCGCAACAATCCCACGCAGGCCAATTAATATTAAAAGAATCACCAAATATGGTTAATGGAGTGACTCCTCCAGCTATAGGAACTGGTGCATCACCTTCAAGCAAGGCATCGTCTAAGCTGTTGTAACCTGGGCGAATGGTTTCACAACCTTTACCAGTATCTGGGTTCGATGCACATTGATAAACACGTACGTAATCAATAGCAAAGGTTTGGCCGTTTTCAAATGCGCTAGCATCTACACCTAAATCATTTACGTTTTCAGGCCAGTCGCCGCCTACTGCTAGGTTTAGCAATAAGTGAAAGTCTTTATCAAATGGTGCGCTATCCCAATGCGTTGTAAGTTCGCCAGAACCTTGTTCAAAGTATTCTGCAAACCAACCACGATGTTTTAAGCCCGCAGGCTCATTTTTGGAATTATATAAAACCTCAGATTGACGCTGAGTTGCATAAAGGTAACCATCTACGTACCAACGAATTTCGCCTTCTTGCCATTCAATAGCGTAGGTGTGAAAGTCATCTGCTGGGTTAGTATCTTCAGGGAATTTGTATTCTTGCCCTGTGTAGCTGTTATCTGGCCACGCGCGTCCGTAATGAAGAGTGCCGTGAATGCTTGACTCTATACCGCCGTCTTCATCCGGTGTTTTAAGATTTACTGATTCTAAAACATCTATTTCGCCAGAACGAGGCCAAGTGCCGTAAACTTCATCAGTTGGCAGCATCCAAAATGCTGGCCAGCTACCTTGTCCAGATGGAAGTTTGGCGCGCACTTCAAAGCGACCATACGTAAAGTCAGCGTTGTAACGCGTATTTAAGCGTGCTGAAGTGTAAGGTTTTTCTGCACCTTCTGTCGCTGGTAGGGCAACAATGTTTAACACACCGTCTGCAATAAATGCATTTTGCTCGCTATCGGTGTAACACTGTTTCTCGTTGTTACCACCGCCATCGCAGTTTAATTCATAGTTCCATTTGTTTGTATCAATGGCTGAGCCTTCAAACTCGTCGCTCCAAACCATTTGCCAATCTGATATTGGCTCAGAGGCATCTACATTTTCAAAATTTGATTTAGTGGCAGAGTCGCCACCACAGCCAGCTAACGTAACTAGAGAGATAGCGGCAAGTAAACGTGTAATGTGCGTTGTTTCAATGTTCATAACTGAACCCCGGTTTCAACAGATTATTGTCAGATTAATTGTTTTTCATACTGTAAGCGCTTACATTTTTGCATTGTGTTTTGTAAGCGCTTACAAATGATATTGTGCAGTGCGTTAATGGTCAACATATTTGTTTATTTTATTTACAATTAGTTTACGGTAAGACCAGTTTACCAATTGAGCTACTCATAAAAAATAACATTATATATTAATAGATTAATCTCATTTAAAAAGATTTTAAAGTGGTATTTTCAACTCTTTTTTTGACTGTGGTTGAAAGAATATATTAATTTTATAATTTGGTATGCATTATTAAACCTCTAAAAACTGGCTTTTTTTTAGGCAAGCCGGTTACAAATATTATCAGTTATTTGTTTTTAAATGGCATAACGAGTAATCCCCAAAGGGAGGCGTTTTGTTTTTGGTTTGGGTATTCTTTTAAACCAATATCGATGTCGTAATCTGCTTTTTTTGCTTCACTTTTGTAGCTACCAAATAATTTATCCCACCAAATTACACTAAAACCATAGTTTGAGTTAGTTTCATTAACTACTTGGCTATGGTGAATTCGATGCAATATTTGCGTCATTAATATAAGGCGTAGTGGCTTTTCAATGGCGTTTGGTAGGCGTATGTTTGCATGGTTAAACAAGGCGAGTCCATTTAACGCGATTTCAAATATAATTACGGCAATGGCGGGTACGCCAAGTGCAGTAACTGCAATGAGTTTTATAACTATGCTAAGCACAATTTCGATGGGGTGAAAGCGCAGGCCGGTACTGGTATCTACGTGCGCATCGGCGTGGTGTACGCGGTGTAAACGCCATAATAGTGGCACTTTATGAAACAATCTGTGCTGCCAATAAATGAGTATATCGAGCAGTACAAGGCTTAGCACTATGGTTACTATGCTAGGTATGGCTAGTTGGTTAAATAAGCCAATGCTGTGCTCTTGATTATAAAGTGCTACTGCGGTTAAACCAATAGGTACGGCTAAGCGCGCAATGATAGATGAGGCAAACACTAAGCCAAAATTTGCAAACCAGCGAGTGCTGCTTTTAATGGGCGATTGCCTTGCGGGCTGTCGCCATTCAAGCAGCATCATTATGACTAAAATGCTAAAAAAGCAACCGAGTCGCCACCAAACTTCGTTAGTCATTATTATTTATAACCTCATTGGCTTCTTGCTGTTTAAGTGTGTGGTAGCCGCCATGTATACGGGTAAATATGGTAATGGTACAGGCAAAAGCAAATATGCCAGCGAGGAGGGCAAAGTGCTGCGGCCAAATACAAAAGGCTATAAATAGCGCTATTGTTTCTGTGCCTTCGGTTAAACCATTTAAGTAGTAAAAGCTTTTATATTTAAATTGTGGTTTTTCGAGTTTAAACTTTTCAGCGGCTATGGCAAAGGCTAAAAAGCTTGAACCCGTGCCAATAAATGCAGCGAGTAATATAGTGCCTGCAATGGCGTTTTGTTCGGGGTTTGCCAAAATAAAGCCAAGCGGAATGGCCGCGTAAAATAAAAAGTCGAGTGTAATATCTAAAAAGCCGCCGGCGCTTGAACTTAAATTAGCATGGCGTGCTAGTGCGCCGTCAAGCCCATCTAAAATGCGATTTAAAGCAATGGCAGCTAATGCGCCGTACCACATTTCAAAAGCAAGTAATGGCACAGCGAGCAAGCCAATTAAAAAGCCAAATACTGTTAGCTGATCGGGTGTTATGCCGCATTTATGTATCAGCATTACCACAGGCTTTAACAGTGGTTTTATTACAGGGGTGATAAATTTATCTAACATAGGGTGCCTTGTGCGCTTAAAGTACAGTATTTAAGGTGAAAAGTTTACCGTTTGCAGCGTCGTAATCGCTATGATCGTGCGTTACCATAATGGCAGGCAGTTTATGCTGGCGTATTTGGCTAAACACCAGTTCACGGGTATCAACGCGCAGTTGCGTGTCGAGCTTACTAAAAGGCTCATCGAGTAAAATAGCTTTTGGCTCACTTAATAACAGTCGTAATAAGGCAACGCGTGCTTGTTGACCGCCCGACAAGCTATCGGGATGGCGATTGGCCATTCCTTTTAAACCAACTTGCTCAAGTGCGTGTGCTATTTTTTCAATGCGTTGTTTTTTGTCCCCTTTGGGCATAGCAAAAGCAATATTACCCGCCACACTTAAGTGCGAAAACAATAAAGCGTCTTGATACAGTACGCCAATATGGCGTAAATGCGTGGGTAAATCATTTATATTTTTACCATTAAGCCACACCTCTCCAGTGGCTTTAAAGCCACTGGGTAAAGTACCTGTAAGCCAATTTAATAAGCTTGATTTACCACTGCCCGATGGGCCCATAATTGTTAGAATTTCACCGCCATTAACTTGCTCGTTTAAGCTAAGTAGTCGCTCATTTTGGCGATAAAGCTGACAATTTTTAATCTGTAAAGATGACTGCATTAAAAAACCTTTAACTCAATACTGTTTAATATAGGTACTTTACACTCGTGCACTTTTAAAAAAGTACTTAGGTAAAACCCATGCCAGTATAAATCCAATAAGCGGGAGTGCCATTTGCATAATAGCGTATACGGCACTAGTGCGCCTACTTGCGCCATTTGCCAGGGTAACGGCTTCGGTTGTTATGGTGGCTATACGCCCGCCACCGGCTAAAAGAGTTGGTAAGTATTGGCCAAAACTGATCGCTAACCCCAATGCGGCTGCAATTAAAATAGGTGCAAATAACTGCGGTAATTTCACCTTAAAAAACACTTTGCTAGGCGCTGCGCCCAAACTTGCTGCAACGCGCGCAAAGCGAGAGTCTAACCGCCTATAACTGATCGCGAGTGACAAAAATACGTAAGGCAAAACAAACAGTAAATGGGTAAACACCACATTAAAAAACGCGGCTTGGTTATTTACCCATTGTTGTATCCATACTAGGCCAAACAAAAAGGCAATACTGGGTACTAATAGCGGTAAGTAAATAATTAAACTGGTAAAGCGAGAGATGGGTTTGTCGCTTAACTGCTCCGACTCTAAACACAATAAAGTAACCGTAATGGCAAATACCGTTGTTACTAAACCAATAGCTAGGGTATTAAAAAGCGGGTTGCTCATTTGCATTAATGCACTGTTAAAATGCAGTAGTGTAAATTGCTCAGGGAGTGCATCGGGAAAGCGCCAAAAGCCGGCAACCGACCACAAAATAAGGGCAATTAGCGAGAGTAAAATAAAACCGATCACTAAAGCAGTGAGTATTACCGTTAGCTTTTGCCAATAAAATCCGCCGTATTCGCGCACTCCGTTAGTGAGTGAATCGCTAAATAATACTTTTATCGCTTTTTCGCCGCCAAGCCAAAGCGCAAGTAGCCCACCCGTGAGTGCCAGTTGTAGCAAAGCACCGGCTGAGGCTTTAATACGTAAGTTTAAATCGACATCGTTAAACCAATGCATAATAGCTACCGCTAATGTTGGCGGTGTATTTGGGCCTAAAATAAGTGGCATTTCTACACTGGCGCTGGCATAAGCGAGCACAGCTAAAATAGGTAAACGCAGCTGTGGGTAAAGGCTAGGGAGTATTACTTTAAAAAAGGCGGTCATGGGGCAGTAACCCAAATTAAGCGCAACTTTATGTTGCTGGCGTAATTTTTTGCCAAGCTCAGGCTGCGCCAGTACGCCTAGTGCCATTAATAACAAAAATGGCAGTTCTTTAAGCGTTAACCCTAAAATTATACTAATGCCGAATGAGTCATGCGGAAATAGGCCGTTTGGTGCAAGTTCCCACCCGCTTAACCAAGGCGATATAATTCGCGAAATCATGCCTGAAGGGGCAATTAAAAAACCTACCGCAATAGCCGCTGCAGCGTGTGGGATCACTAAAATAGGGCTCAGTAAACGCTGAATGCGGTTAAGCCAAGGGCTGTTAAAAAAAGCGGCTAAAATCATCAAAGTAATAATAAAAGCAAGTAAGGTACTTATTAAACCGGTGCCAATACTTAGCATAGCCATATTTACTAGGCCGGGTGTTTGCCAAAGCATGGTAAAGCCTTGCAAGCCAAATGTAGTTTGATCAAGTGCAGGGGCATAACCAAAGGCGGGTAGTAACACACTAATTAAGCCGCCAAGTACGGGTAAAATAAGTAAAACGAGTAAAAAGCGTGGGCTTAATTTTACTATTTTACTAAACATATCATGGCTTTTACGGGCGTGAGGCCCATGGCTTGTCGCCACTTTATTGCTAACAACATTCATTGGCTTACCCCATAGCGAGTTTGCCAGCCTTGCATTATGGCATTTACCCAGCTTGGGTGTGGCTCGCTCAATGTGCGCTTAATACTGTTAAAAGGCAGTGCGCTTGGGTGCGGTTTAGCTGTTTTAAACAAGGCTTGTTGCTCAGGCGTTAGCCTTGATTGAATAAGTACGCTTTTATCGCCCCATATATGCGCTTTTTGCTTTTGAGCTTGCGCCTCTGGGCTTAATAAAAAGTTAGCGACTAATTGCGCACTTTGCGGGTGGCTTGCATTGTAAGGAATAGCCACAAAGTGAGTATTACTTAAACTGCCATCAGCCATTGCATAGCTGCGAATGCTTTTTGGTAAATCGTAGCGTTTAACGGCTGCGGGCACTTCGGGTGCTGAAAAGGTAAAGGCAATACTTAGCTCGGTATCGTCTACTAAACGGCGCATTTGCGCGCCACTTTGCATAAAGTGCGTGCCACCACGCCAAAGCGTAGGGTGTAGCTTATTTAAAAAGTTCCACAATGGGGTTAATACTTGTGCTGTGTTGTTAGCGGTAGCCGCTTGGTTTAACTGCGCTTTAATATTTTCGCTGCTTTGCTGATGCAGTATTACTAAGGCGTATTTTAAAAAGCTCATCCCTAAAAAATCAGGCGGCTTTGGGTAGCTAAAGCGCCCCGGGTTTTGTGTGCTCCAGTTTAATAATTCGTTTAATGTAGTAGGGAGTTTATTGTTTGTTTGTTCATTTATTGCAAGGCTGTCGTAATAAAAGGTGAGCGATGCTTGCCCCCACGGTGCTTCCATACCGTTTGTGGGTATGCCAAAGTCAAAATTAACTGCAGGGTTATTAGCGGGATCTGTGTATGCAAAGTGTGGCAGTTTATTTGCCCACTGTTTTAACAACAATGCGTGCTCGCTCATAGTGGCAAAGTTAGCGCCGTTTATCCATACCAGATCAACACTGCCTTGGTCATTATTATGTGCTGATTTTTCGGCCAACACACGGCTTACTGCTTCGCTGGTGTCGCTGAGCTTTACATGCACTAAGTTAATATTATATTTAGTTTTAACTTGCTGGGCAGCCCATTGAATATAGGCATTTATTTGCGCGTCGCCGCCCCAGGCATAAAAGTACACGCTTTGGTTATTACCAAGCGTTTCAATATTTTCCCAGCGAGTGAGTCGTTCTTTACTCATATTATGAGCGCTGTTATTAGCAAAAGTACTTAAGCTTGTTATTAAGCAAACGCAAAACGCGACACAGTAAACACTGTATCGCGTAGTTGTTTGCCAAAACTTACTGGCGTGCATTTAAATCCCAGCTGTAGTCTAAAAATTTTACTTTCATGTCATTATTTTTAAGCGCTTTTTGCTGAGCGGGTACTAGTTTAAGTGCATCGCTATATTGCAAAAAAAACTGCTGTAAGGTATTTGCCCCGTTAAAGCCTTGTTCAAAGTCATCACCGTACCACTTAAATATAGAGGAGATATTTAGCGTATTTTCCTGCGCAAAATTACGTGTTGTATCAGATAAAAAACGCACCGTTTGCTGTTGCAATTGGCTCTCTAGTTCAGTAGCTGTGAATGCCTCCCCGCGCAGCGCAGGGCAACCAATACTTGCACAATTTACAGCAAAATGAATGCGTGGATCGTTATATTTACCGCTGCCACGAATTAAACCGTGCTCTATGTCATCAAGGCTGCGAGTTTTACCAAGTAGTGGCACAAACGCTTTGCTCCATGGTGAGCTAAAAAAGCTGCCTAAGTCTTTAATTGACTTAATATCAGGGTATTTAGTTAATATAAGTTCAACAGTCCACGCATTATAAGCATTGATTAAAAAAGCGAGTTGCTTAGGCTTTTCCCACGCGTAAAACTCGTTTTGTGTTACAGCACTTAACGAATCTAAATATGTTTTTAGCTGTGCATGCTCACGTTTTATGGCTGCGTAATCAACCTCTGTGCTGTGATTATGGTTAATTGCTACAACATGCTTATTTAGCAAGGCATTCCAGCTATCGTGCAGGTTATTAGTCGTGCTTTGCGCTTGGCTTGCAAGCGACGTTGCAAGTAACGCTACACTTAATAATAAAGGCTTTAATGTTGTGTTAAACATATTAGCCTCGACGCCACGTATGATATTTTTCGAGCATGTTAAGTACTTTTTCAGGCGCATGCGCGCGTTTCCACTCACCTGCAGCGTATTTGTTGCCTTCAGCCCAAGTAGGATAACTGTGTATAGTACCCAGTATTTTATTAAGGCCTAAACCGTGTTTCATGGCCAGTACAAATTCAGCAATTAAATCACCCGCGTGTTCAGAGACCACAGTTACACCGAGTATTTTGTCTTTGCCTTTAGGGGTAATGACTTTTATAAAGCCTTTTGTGGCGCTGTCGGTAATTGCGCGGTCTAGCTCTTCAAACTCAAAACGAGTGATTTCAAAATCGATACCTTTATCAATTGCATCTTGCTCGTTTAAGCCCACACGTGCCACTTCTGGGTCAATAAAGGTGGTCCATGGAATAACGCGGTAATCTACTTTAAACTTTTTAAGGTTACCAAATAAGCCGTTTACTGCTGCGTACCAACCCTGATGAGCCGCTACGTGCGTAAATTGATAAGGGCCAACAATATCGCCTGCGGCAAAAATATTAGGGTATAGCGTTTCTAGGTATTCGTTAGTGACTATTGTACGGTTTGTTTCTATGCCTAGCGCTTCAAGGCCGTAACCTTTAAGGCGGGCACTGCGGCCAACAGCGCATAGCAGTTCGTCGTATTCAATAGCAATTTCTTCATTATTGCCTTCGTTAAGGCGTTTAACAATAATGAACTTTTTACCATCGCGCGCTTCACAGCGTAATGCCTGATGCGAGGTTAAAATGTTTACGCCGCTTTCGCTCAACGCTTCATGAGCAAAGGTAGACACTTCAACGTCTTCTTTGATCATGATGCGCTCCGCCATTTCAATTTGCGTAACGCTTGAACCTAAACGTGCAAAGCTTTGTGCTAATTCGCTACCAATTGGGCCACCACCAAGTACTACAAGCTTTTTAGGTGCCTCATCGAGCGCTGCAAATTTATCCCATAAAGTATCGCTTGTTACATAACCGGTTTCTTCTATACCGGGCAGTGGCGGTACAAATGGGCGTGCGCCAGTGGCAATAACAATAGTACGCGCAGTTAATGTTTGCGTGCCGCCATCGTTAAGTTTAATTTCTACCGTCCACGGGTCGATTAATTTGCCGTAGCCTTTTACTACGTCTACGCCTAAATTAGTGTAGCGCTCTATGCTGTCGTGCGGTGCTATATCGGCAATTACTTTATGAACACGCGCCATTACTTTTTTAAACGAAAACTGCGGTGTCATGTTTTCTAGGCCGTAGTGTTCACCGTGGCGAATTTGCTCTGCAATTTTAGCGCTTTTAATTATCGCTTTACTTGGAACACAGCCGTAGTTTAAACAGTCGCCGCCCATTTCGCCCGCTTCAATAAGGGTTACTTTTGCTTTAACAGCAGCGGCAATATAGCTTGTTACCAAACCACCAGCACCAGCACCAATAACAATCATGTTACGGTCGAAACTTTTAGGTTTAGTATAGCTTTTGTATACACGACGTTTTTTAAACACGTTTAAGATCCCTTTAGCAATAAATGGGAATACGCCCAATAAAGCGAATGATAAAATTAAGTCCAACGATAAAATGCCCGATAAACTCTCTATTTGAGCAAGCTGCGTACCGGCATTAACAAATACAAATGTACCGGCTAGCATACCCACTTGGCTTACCCAGTAAAAAGTCCATGACTTGATGGCTGTTACGCCCATTAACAAGTTGATTAAAAAGAACGGAAACACCGGCACTAAACGCAACGTAAATAAGTAAAAGCCGCCTTCTTTTTCAACGCCTGCATCAATGGCTGCTAAACGATCAGGAAAGCGCTTTTTAATGGTGTCGCGCAATAAGTAACGTGATACTAAAAAGGCCAATGTAGCACCTATGGTTGATGCAAACGATGCAACCAATAAGCCTTCAACTAAGCCAAATAAAGCACCCGCTGCCAGTGTTAAAATAGCCGCGCCCGGTAAAGACAATGCAGTAACCACCACATACAATAAAAAGAATCCGCCAATTATTAATAGCGGAGATTGCGCTTTATATTGGCTAAACTGATCCATCGAGCCTTTTAAGCCCTCAAGCGTAAGTAGTTGGTGCAAATCAAAATGAAAGAACAGGCCGATGGCGACCGCTGCAATTAATAACAAAAGTATTTTTTTAATCATGTTCTCTCTCTTTCAAACTTGTCTTTAAAAATTATGCGTAAGCGTCAGCTTGGCGTTTATTGGTAATTCAGGAAAAGCCAAGGTTGCACCAAAATAACCGCCTTCAAATACAGGGCGCCAATTTTTTTGATTGGTAACGTTGTTTACATCTAAGCGTAACTTG
This sequence comes from Pseudoalteromonas sp. HL-AS1, assembly GCF_031198785.1. NCBI lineage: Bacteria > Pseudomonadati > Pseudomonadota > Gammaproteobacteria > Alteromonadales > Pseudoalteromonadaceae > Pseudoalteromonas > Pseudoalteromonas sp. HL-AS1. Next base: position 116,212 of record NZ_CP133570.1, on the reverse strand, counting down.
GTGCTAGGCGTAAAAGCATAGCTAGTATTTACGTTTAATGTGTACTGATCGCGAATATGTACGGTTGCCAAAAAGTCTAATGGGTAACTCTTTGTATATAGACCTGAAAAACCCGTTTGCCATTTCGAATTAATTGAATAATTTCCGTTAAAGCTAAAAGATTGCTCTGGAATGCCTTGAACTTGGCTACTTGAAGGCGCAAATGCGGTAAAACTAGGAGCGCCCACACTGGTGCCTGCAATAATATCAGGGCGTGAGTTGTCAAATGCATCGGCTACTTGGGCAGAATCTTGACTACTTGCAGAATTATCGTAGCGGGCGTCAATGTAGCTATAGCCTGCGCTTAACCAATACGGGTAGGCATCGTAAAATACTTGGCTTTCAAAACCTGTGGTGCGAATACCGGTATTACTGCCATCGCGGTTACGTAAACTACGGCGTTGACTAAATATTGCGCCATCAGCGTACCAATCGCTATTGGTTGGTGCGTATTTTAAACCGAATTCAACTAAGGTATTTTCGGTTGAAAAGTTTTGCGCGCTAATCGTGTTATCACCACCAAGAGACGTACCGCCAGCCATACTATTTGATGTGGCTTCGTTGTAACTTGCTGCACCATAAGTGGTGTAATCACCGTTTAATCGGTAATTAAAGCTTATTTGCCCCGAATGTAGTTTATCGTTAATGCTATCGCTCGCTGCAATTTCACCCTCTGGTGCTATTGGGTCGTGCGCGTCTACGTCATAAAAATCTATGCGGTAGCCAACACTTGTATGAAATTTATCTGTCCAATCTGAATCTTGCTGAATAGCAAAACCCGTTTGCCATGAGCGCGAATCGGTAGTGTCTGATAAGTTAAAGTCGCCGCTGCCATCGTTATTAATATCGTACTGACCACCAGGGGATACAAATACACCTGGACTAATTTCAATTAAACGCGCTTGTTGTGCATCAGTTAAAGGAATGCGGCGATTTGAAATTGGGCCAGTTAAATCAATAGGTAAGTCGGCTTCTGTTGTAAATTGGCTGTAGCCTAGCACGCGGTTGTAACGCACATCAAAAGCAAAAATTGTTTGCTGATCGCTATTCCAAAGGTAGGTAAGCTCGGTACGGTTTTGCGCGGTATCGGCACCATCTATAATTTCAACAAAGCTATTTTGTGCAATTTCTTCGCGTTGTAAGTGCTGAAAATACGTAATGTTTTTTATTGATGCGTTGTTTGAAAGTTCACGCTTATAAATACTGTGTAGTAAATAAGTAGTGGCTTCGTTTTGATTGTCAGGGTCGGTAAGTACTGTACTACGGTCTATTTTTACTTGCCCAGTAGGTGAAACAATAGAACCTGCTGCGGGTACTGTACTGCCATTGGCTTGCACGCCTTGGCCGGTAATATAAAGGCCATCATCAATTAAGGCTTGAGTAGGGCGGTTAATACCTGCGTTATCGGTAAATTCAACTTGGTATAACTCAAAGTTAATATCCCAGCTGCTCTTGTCATCAGGTAACACCCTAAGTGCTGCAAATAGGCTGTCGCTTTTCGTGCCCGAAAAGTCGTAGTAACTGCCGTTATCAATGTGTTCAGCGCTTACTCTAAAACCTACTTTGTCTTTTACTATAGGTGCACTGTAATCAACTAAAACGCTGTACTGATCCCATCGTCCTGCAGATACCGTTGCTTTGCCTTTACTGTCGTCAGTTGATGCTTTTTTAGAATGTAAGTTTACAAAACCACCGTTGCGTTGGCTTGAGCCAAATAATACCGGTGGCGCGCCTTTTACTACATCTATTTGTTCTATAGAGTTGAACGATAACGGCACGCCAAAGCCATTATTACCTGCTTGGCGGCGTGTACCATCTTGGAAAAGCTCACCTAGTTGCCCACGAATAGTAGGTAAACTTGGTGCCCCAAAACCACTGGCTGAATAGGTATTAGGGCTGACTGCAAGTACGTCTTGTAAAGTCGTAATATTGAGTTGTTCTATTAACTCGCTTGAAATTGGTGTTACTGATCGGGCTATATCTCGTAGAGCTAAGTTGTCGCCAAAAGGGCCGTCTACAGTGGCATTTTTAACCGAAAGACCTTGAGATTTGATAACTTGGCCTGCCACCTGAATACGCTCAATTGCGCCTTCTTTTGCTGTTTTTGATTCTCCGGCTGCAAAAGCATTAAGTGGTGTATTTAATATGGTGGCTAGGGAAAGTGCTAAATATGCGAGTTTCAAACGTTTTCTCTCTACGGTTAAAATGTTGTTGGCGATAAAGACCGAAAGGATTAAAAATAACTTTCAGTAAAATTTTGATTCTTTTTGTTTTTTTAGAACATAACAAAACAGATGCATTATAAAGATGGTAATTAAGTCGTATTGTTTTATTAGTTGATAAAATATTAATACAGCGATTGTACTAGAGTGAATGTAAGTATATGCTTTTAATATAATTTTTAATTATAGACTACTTTCAACCTGCTAACATTTTAAAAGCGTTAACTTTTATGCAGCATTTTTTAAATTACTTAAATAAGCTTCACTTTTAGTACTGCATGGCTTAACTAATGAATTTAATTAAAAATTTTTGAAATAAAAAATAACTTATACGGTCTAGGTTACTTCTACGTTTATTAATATTCATTTAAGGAAATTTTATGACAGGTTCAATGAATTCTGATGTGCAAAACCGTTTGCAGTGGTCACTTTTATCTTTGCGTTTAGGCGTGTTTATTGTAATGGTTATGTGGACATTCGATAAGTTTGTTAATCCTGGGCATAGCGCACGTATTTTTGAACATTTTTACGGTATTAGTGGCTCTACAGATATAGTGGCTTACATTATTGGTGCGGTGCAGTTAGTGCTTGTTTTAGCATTTTTAGCAGGTATTAAAAAGCGTATAACGTACGGTATCATTTTTGTAATGCATGGTTTATCTACGCTTTCTTCGTACAACCAGTACATAGATGGCTTTAATAACTTATTATTCTTTACTGCATGGCCGATGTGGGCTGCGTGTTTTGCACTTTACTTATTACGCGATCAAGACGTGAAATTTACTGTTAAGTAATAAAGTACATGCAAAAAATTGGTTATAAGCCATAAGGCTTATAACCAATAAGTACACAGGGAGTGTGTGGAAGTCGGTTTGCATGTTATGCAACTAATGCATTGCGTCGTTGTATTGCTCAGCAAGGCTCTCTTTTTGCCCTTCGGTAAGTGCTTTACCCGCTAATTGAAACACTTCGTGTTCTTCTTCACTTAAATGATGATGTACCAAATGGTGTAGCTTTTTAGCTGCAACTAACCATGCTGACGAGCTCATTTCGGTATCTTCAAGTTGTTCAATTAATTCATCAATTTCGTGATGTTCAGCTACGCTGTGGCGCGCTTTTTCATGAGTTAAGTCATCAAACATAAGTGGGTTATAAAAGTAACGTTCTTCAAATTTTGCGTGATTTTCTAATTCTATTTTTAGCTCATCCATTAGCGTGTGGCGCTGCTCTGTGTCGCCGTGTGTTTGAATAAGCGCATCTACCAATTCTCGTTGTTTGTCATGGTCATGACGTAGTGCTTCAAAAATATTCATAACTAGTCCTTTTACAATTTATTTGCTTATATCATTAACTAGCAAACTAAATGCCAAATATTAAGTTATTGTATTTTAATAAATTTAATTTAATTTTTTATTCTTTGGCTGCGATCACTGTAAATTTTACAGTGATATGAATGCAATAATTTCAGGTTTTTGCGTAGTTCAATTATAAAAATGAGTATAAATCCCTACAGAACCTTACAAATATTTACTGGTTGTTTATTTTATTGCAGTGATAAAGTAACAGCGTTATTTAGGTACAACCTATATGTTACTCCCACATATAACATCAATCGGTATAAATGCAGGTAGCACGTTAACTTAATAGGATAGTTTAAGGATGAACATAAAAACCCCCATCGCCTCATTATTGCTGTGCGCTCTACTGAGTGCATGTAGTACTGCCTCGCGTTCTGACCCTAACTTATGCATTGAAAAAGCTGGAACGTTTGATCGAAATTGCGCTCAAACAAGCTCACAGGTTTACAATCAATGCATTAGCGCACAAATTAAAAAGGATGAAAAAAATGATACTTTTTTTGATGCCATCGGTACGTTCTTTTTTGAATTTTTTGTAATGGTGGTAGAAAAGTAAATAGGCTAACTTGCAGATGTAATTTAGAGTAAATCAGTTGCGTAAAAATAGGATTAGTTATGAAGCAATTGTTGATAGCAATTTCACTTTTATTATTAAGCGCTTGTGCGGCGCAGCCTTACGCAGGCTCGGCAAAATGTATGGAACAAGCTGATATTGCATACGAAACCGATACACGTAAAAACGAGACATTAGATAATGAATGCAAAGCTGCAAAAGTAAATACGCCTAATAAAGAGCTTGAGAATCATGGCTTGGTTGATAGAAGCCTTTTACAGCTAATCGTTAGCTTTTTAAATGGCGTATTTTAATAGTAAAAATATAATTAAATAAGGTATGTATGAGGGAAGAACTAAGAGCAAAAATAATTACCGTGTGCGATAAAAAAATAGCAGTTAAAGGCGAAAATGTAGGGCTTTCTTTTTATGCATTTTTTGCTAATAAAAACGATGACCCAGAGCTACTTATGGAAGCTGCTACTTGGTGGATACACACCCATAAATTAGATCATTTTGTAAAAGCACATAAAATTAAACAGATGGTTTTAGATGGACTTTAGTCAATTAACTGAGAAAGTACTTTTAGCTGTATTTATCTAATCAACAACGACTTGGTTTCTTCCGTTTTCTTTTGCTTTATAAAGTAATTTATCTGCATGTTTAATAAGAACATCTAGCGTGCTTTTTAAAGGGTTACTTACAGAGGCTCCAACACTAAAAGTGATTTTTGTATCACTAGGAAGGTCTTTTATATTACTACAATGCTCGGTAAACCTAGTGGCTAGCTGGTTAAAGATATCTCGAATAGCTAGTTTGTCAACCGAATTTAGTGCAAACAACCATTCTTCGCCGCCGTAGCGGCCAAACTGATGATCACCACTTAGTGTTTCTTTTGCAGCCTTTGCAAAGGAAATAAGAACTAAATCTCCAACATCGTGACCAAATTGGTCGTTAACTTTTTTAAAGTAGTCTAAGTCAACAATTGCTATCGTCATTTTACCTTCATCAAGCTTTGCTTCTGCTGCGCGCATTATTCCTCTGCGATTAGGGCTATTTGTTAGATAATCTGTTAATGAAATATCGTGATATTTTTGACGTTGTCGAGCTTGCCGATAAAATAAAAATAATGAAGCAATCACTAAAATAAACGCAATAGCAGCGCTGAGTCGCCAAATTATTTTTTGTTGGTACTCTTCTTTAGCTTGTAGTTCACTAATGTCTTTTTCGTACTCTAGTTGCTGTATTTTTTCTTCTTTTTGTTTTACTTCAAACTGTACCTGTAGTGTTTTTATATTACTTTCACTGGTAGCTTCGTAGTGTTTTTTTGTATAAAGGAGCTTTTGTTCAATTGCTTCAAAAGCCTCGTTAGTGTAGTTAAGGCGTCGCTTTAGCTCATAGCGTTTACTTAAAAAATCGGCTTTATAAATACTGCGGCTGAATTTATCTAAGTTTAAAAATACCTCATCGTTTGCTTCATTTGCTTGATCAAGTAAATCTAGTTTTATATATATGTCAGCTAACAAAATGAGCGATGCGAGTTGCATGTCGTGTACACCTGCAGAACGAGCAAGCTCAATGTTCTCTTTAGTTAAAGTTAAAGCTTTATCGTAGTTTGCTTGTAAGTACTCAATGCTAGCAATTGAGTATTGGGCAAAGGTTAAGCCTTTTTGCATATTAGCTTTTTTAAAATAGAGCAATGCTTTGTCTAGGTATATTAAGGCATCTTTAGGTTTTTTTATCTCGAGCAATATATTGCCTAAACTCCAATATGCTTTTGCAGTAAAAAGCCCGTCTTGTGTTTGCTCATATGCCGCAACCGCTTTTTTTGCATAATATATGGCTTTGTCTTTTTCGTTTAGATAATTATATGCATCGGCTATTTTTCTAAAAAAGTATCCCTGAGATGCTGAGTCGTCATCTTTTAATGCTAATTCTAGCCCCTCTAGTGCAACATTTAGGGTCTTTTTCAATGCGTCTGTATCGGTGTAATAGTAAGCAAGTGCTCGTAAAATAATAATTTTTTCTTTAGATGAATGCTGTTGCAGGCTCTCTTCTAATTTTGTGGCTAGCTTGTGTGCTGGAGCTGGGTTTGCATCCCTCGCTAGAGACTTGAGTTGTGATTCGAGAAATAATAAATATACACTTTTTTGGTTTGGTAACTCTTTGTTCTTTAAGTAATAGGATAAGTGAGTATTTAACGCTGCGTATTTTTCTTGTCTAAAAAGTAACTCCGCATACAAAGCGGCCGCTTCTAAATGAAGCTTTTCCCAATTTTGATCTTTGCTTATTTTAAACGCTTGAGTGAGTTTGTCTCCATTTTGAAGATAGTCTAATTCATTTAGTTTTATGTTATTGATGAGAGTTTGAGTCGTGTCAAAGTCTAGCGCATGTGAAGTTGCATTTAATGAATCGCCGTTAGCAGAGGCAAGTTTACTAAAAAGTAAAAATAAAAGAAGAACAATATACTTTGCCCATAAAGTATTACCTAAAAGCTTTATTTGTGTATTGTTAGCCATGTTAATCCTTTGCTGATTTATTTTTATTATTGAAATACTTATTCACAGTGCTTAATAAACTTGGGTTTGAACAGTTTTTTATACTTCTCATTGAAAAAATAAGACCACAAATGATATCAATTTAATTAATAAAAACAAACACATTGTATAATATAGTCGCTGTAGTTATGGGTTTTATTAAAAATCAGCGGCTACTTCAAACTCTAATCGTTTAAGCGTAATAGGGTGAGTAAATGCTAAGTATTCTGCATGTAAATGTAATCGTTCGGCTTTTTGCCCGTAATGTGTGTCGCCTATAATTGGCATGTTTAAACCTAAGCTGTGCGCACAATGCACTCTTAATTGATGAGTTCGCCCTGTTTTAGGGTATAACTGTAATCGGGTAATATTGTTGTTACGCTCTAAAACCTGCCAGGTAGTAAGTGATGGCTTACCGTGTGTGTAACACACCATTTGGCGCGGTTTATCATCAAAGTCGAGCACTAAGGGTAAATCAATCACTCCGCTATCCCCAGCTACGTTGCCATTAACTAATGCGACATAACGTTTATCTATGGTGCGTTCAATAAACTGCTTTTGCAGTGCTTTGTGCACGCGTTTATTAAGCGCAATCATCAATAACCCAGAAGTCGACATATCTAATCTGTGTACAATTAGTGGGCCTGATGCCTCTGGAAACTGCGTTTTTATGCGCATATAAACTGAGTCATCAATATTAACGCCAGGTACCGATAAAAACTCAGCGGGCTTATTTACCACAAGTAAGTCGTCATCTTTATAAACAATACTTAAATCTTTACCCTGAGCAGGGTTGATAAGTAGCGGGTTATCTTCAACATCTAAACCCTTTAGCATGTGCCCAAGTATTGGTTGGCATTTACTGTAACAAGAAGGGTAGTAGTTTTTATGCTGCCTAATTGCTGATTTAGGTGCTGCTCCCCACCAAAACTCTGCCATAGCAAGTGGCTTTAAGTCATGTTTATAGGCGTATTGTAATAATTTAGGCGCTGCACAATCGCCAGCACCCGAAGGAGGAGTGTGCTCAGGTAATGCTGCAAAAATAGCATTTAAATCTGTAGTTTCACCATTTGCATTTAAAAATTGGTACTGTGCAAATAGCTTTTTTTGTAAGCTTTTAGAAAGCGTTTTACGGCGTTTTTTTAAATGAGTAATTTCATCAGAAATATTACTGTGTGTTTGCTGCAGTGACTCGATTATATTTTGCCAATAGGCTTTAAGTGCCAGCAGTTGCTTTTTTTCTACGATGCTTTGCCCTGCAAGCTTATTTTTTAACTGCTCAAAATCACTTTCGCTAAGCTCTAATTTGCCTTCGGTACGTTGTATTTTACGTTGCTGGCGACCGGCTTGCATTACTGCCTGTTGGGCTAATAGTGCTTGCTGGTAGCTTTGTGTTGCATCATCAAGTTTGCTATTAACTTCAAGCAGTTGTTCACTATTTTCTAATTGCTCAATTTGAGCATTAATATCGTTAATTATTTTACTTTGAGCCAAATAGGTATCGTCTTGCAGCTGCATGCTAGAAACAGGCGGCACAAAGCTAATATTGCCTTTATCACCTTCAATTTGCCCCGAATAAGCGCTTAAAAAGCCTAATTGTTGCTTAGCATTTTGCACCACTAAAACCCCAAACATTTTACCTGCATTTTCTGCTTTTAAATGCGTTAACGTTTCAAGTTGTTGCTGTAATTGTTTTGTGGCTGCTACAGCTAATGGTTGCGGCTCGTAATAAAAAGGGAAAGTAAACTTTTCAGGAAGCGCGAGGGCATCAATATTTTGAGAAAATAATGTAAAGCAAGAAGCAGAATTTGACATAGAAGTAAGAGAAAAGCATTCAGTAAAATAATTGAGCGCATAATAACATATTCATAGTTAAGCCACTAAAAATCTCGCACCCGCATATTCATAAACACTTTAAAGCGGACATTCATGTTTTATGTATCAGTATGGGGGCGCAGCAAACCTAGGAGTCTCGTTTGTTAGTAAAGTCTCAGTAGTAATATATCTATCATTATCAAAATACTTAAGCTTATCGATTCTCAATAATTGAGCGCATTTCGAAACGATGACTTACCTGATAGATCAGAGACGAAAAATCAATTTACAGAATAACTGAATATTTAGGAGTTCTATATTATGAGTCAAAATATCGCAAGTTTTATCACTAAAACCCTCGAACAAGCTGGCGTAAAACGTATTTGGGGAGTAACTGGCGATTCACTTAACGGCATTAGTGAAAGTCTGCGAAAAATGGGAACAATTGAGTGGCTAGGAACGCGACATGAAGAAGTTGCCGCATTTGCAGCTGGTGGCGAAGCCCATTTATCAGGCGAGCTTGCGGTGTGTGCGGGTTCTTGCGGGCCGGGTAACCTTCATTTAATTAATGGCTTATTTGATTGTCAGCGCAATAATGTACCAGTATTAGCAATTGCCGCACATATTCCTTCATCTGAAATTGGCAGTAGTTATTTTCAAGAAACCCATCCGCAAGAATTATTTAAAGAATGCAGTGTGTATTGTGAAATGGTGTCGAGCCCTGAGCAAATGCCGTACCTGCTAGAAACAGCAATGCGACAAGCAATATTAAATAAAGGCGTGAGTGTACTTGTGCTACCTGGCGACATAGCATTAAAAGATATGCCTAAAGCTATCAAACCAAAATGGAACGTGCCAAGGCCAGCAACACATACTCCCGCTTTATCTGATATTGAAGCAATGGCGACTCATCTTAATAAAAGTAAAAAAGTAACCTTATTGTGTGGTGCAGGTTGTAAGGATGCCCACGACGAAATTGTTGCGCTAGCCGAAAAATTACAAGCACCGATTGTGCACGCCATGCGCGGTAAAGAATTTATTGAATACGATAACCCTTACGATGTGGGTATGACCGGATTTATTGGCTTTGCGTCTGGCTATCATGCAATGCAAGAAGCCGATACGTTATTAATGATTGGTACTAGTTTTCCTTATCGTGCTTTTTATCCTGAAAATACCACCATATTGCAAATTGATAATCAGGCAGCGTCACTCGGGCGACACGTGCAAATTGACTGTGGTGTATTAGGCGATACAAAAAATTCAGTAACAACACTGCTTGATTATATTAAAGGTGAACGCACAAGTTCACACTTAGAAAAAAGTGTTAAAAATTACAAAGAGTCTCGACAAGATCTCGATGAACTTGCCAGTGGAAAAACGTCGCAAAATTTAATTCACCCGCAATATCTAACGCGTTTACTAAACGATAAAGCAGCACAAGATGCTGTGTTTACTTGTGACGTAGGTACGCCAACAGTGTGGGCTGCGCGTTATTTATCAATGAATGGTAAGCGTCGCTTAATTGGCTCGTTTAATCATGGCTCTATGGCGAATGCGATGTCGCAGGCAATGGGGGTTCAATCTGTTGATAGAGATCGCCAAGTAATTGCAATGTGTGGTGATGGTGGCTTTTCGATGTTAATGGGGGATTTAATCTCACTTAAGCAGCTTAATTTACCAATAAAGATTGTTGTTTATAATAATCGCTCACTTAGTTTTGTAGCTATGGAAATGAAAGCCAGTGGGTTTTTATCAAGCGATACCGATTTAGAAAACCCAAGTTTTGCTAACATTGCACAGGCTTGTGGCTTAAAAGGGATTCATGTGGATGACCATGAAAAATTACCATCAGCAATGAACGAGATGATGAACCACTCAGGACCTGTTGTTTTAGAAGTCGATACTGCAAAACAAGAGCTTTCAATGCCACCGCAAATCAAATTAGAGCAAGCAAAAGGCTTTAGTGTTTACATGATGAAAGCGTTAATAAATGGTAAAGGTAACGAGATTGTAGAGCTTGCCAAAACTAACTGGTCACGCTAGTTAGTTACTCCCCTATTGAGTATTTTGGCTCAATAGGGAAGTGCTATAGTAATAATACTCACAGTCATCCTCGTACATTAATAAGCGATGGCGGCTTGTAAGTAATTGTACCAAAATAGAAAATCATATATGGTTTATCGTTAACTAAGTGAATAAAAACATGTAAATAATAGAAACTTTTTAAACTTCATTTGCACTCCCATAATCATTTTTAAGGATAAATATGTCACTCCAGTTTAGCGATCTAGATGAATTACTATCGAAAGTCCGAAATACTCATGCTAAAAAATATTTTAATGAGGCAATAGTTGCTTACCGTGCCGGCGCGTATCGAGCTTCAGTGATTTCTACTTGGATTGCCATTTGCGTTGATGTAATTGAAAAAGTTAGAGAACTAAGTGTCAGTAATGATGCCGTAGCTAAAGCAATAGAGATCAAACTAGAGGCAATACAGCCTAATAACTTTGCTGGGATGCAAGCATTTGAGAAAGATATATTAACTTATGCATGTGATGAGCTTGAGATTATATCTCACATTGAAAAAGCTCATTTAGAAAGAATTAAAGATGATCGTAATGTCTGCGCTCACCCTACATTCTCAGCAGATGGTAGGCAATTTACTCCATCCCCAGAATTGACACGAGCATATATTGTACAGGCTGCTAATTATTTATTATTGAAGCTTCCTATGAAAGGTAAGGTTATTGTTCAAGATATCTTCAATTTGATAAATGAAGAGTCTTTCCCTGAAGACGATGAAAAAGCGTTCACAGTTCTCTCATCTGATAAGTATCTGGGGCGAGTGAGAGATAGCAGTGCCCGTAATTTGACTATAATTTTATTAAAAAGAATATTTAAGGATGAAGATGGCTTAGATCCTTCATTATTGACAAAAATATCAGTTTCACTTGGAGCAATTAGTCGAATTTTTCCAATTGTATATTCGGGTGTCATTCAAGATAAGTTGTCGCAGATGCTTGCTGAAACTGATGATCGTAAGTTAATTAGGTGCTTGCCCTTCTTAAATGTTAGACCTGAGATATGGGGAAAAATTGATGAGGCTATTGTTGTAAGGCTAGATAGTTGTATATCAAATATGGATCTAGAAACAATGCTTCATTATCAGGTAACTGATTTGGCTGATAAGATTCATGCTGTTAATTTACTTTTTCTGAGGGCAATTAAAAAAGATAGCTTTGATAGTATAGCTAAATTATTAAAATCAACTCCATACCCATCTTTGAAAAATGAGGCCATTAATTATTTTGTTAAATCAGGGAGTTTTGCATCGGCATACTCTAATGGTATGAACATCCTTCTTCCTTATTCAAGGTTTATGGAAGAAAATGATTTAAAAGTATTATTCAAAGGCGTTATGGAAAATGGAAGCTGGGGTATAAATCAAATATTGGATGCTGGTGGAATAGATGAGGTTTTTAGTAATCTATATATTAATACTAAAGACACTGTAATTAACCATTCAGAGATATGGCTTGAATTTATTGCTTTAATAAAAGCTAAAGAACTTAAGTACAAATCTCTTACTGCTTTGTTAATTAGTGATGGTTTAATTAAGGCGGACGTAAAAAAAGAAGATGTTAGAGACCAAGCTAAAATTTAAATTCAATAAGTTTTCCTAAAGGCTATTAAGTACTCGCTTTACTCAATTAAAGTAAAGCGAGCGCTCAGTATCACTTACAAACTCTTTTTAGGCGGTAGGGCTACGTTTGCAAATATTAGTCCTGCAACAAGCGACATAAATATTAAAAACGTTTGCTGGCCTATATGCTCTGCGTATATAAAGTCTTGGCCTTCAATGAGTGAGTTTAAGCCAATATAGGTTTTGCTACCTGGTACTAATACAATCAAGCCTTGCATGGCCACAATAGAGGCCGGCGCATTAGCAACGCGGTTAAACAAGTTACTAAAAATACCCACCGACAAAGCACCCACAAACGTACCTAATGTGTAATCAAGGTACATAGCCGAGCCAATACTGGTGCCGTACGCTATAAAGCCTGATGCTATAGACCACACAGCGTGCTTAAGTTTGGTTCTAAAAATAACGATTAAGCTGCTACAAAGTAAAAATATAGCCAGCCATGCGGTCCACTTTGGTAATGGCTCAGGTTGTACAAAGTCAGCTTGCCCAAAGAGTGCAAAGCCAATGCCTATGCCAATAAAACCGCCAAAATAGAGTTTAAATAACAGCATAAACGAGTCCATGACTCGCGCAGTACCCGACACTAAATGCCGCGCTGCAAGCTCTGCTAAGCCAAGCGCGAGTGCTAAACCTGGTATAAATACAATAATGGCCGAAAGTACCACCAAGCGTATGTTTATTTCAGGTGTTATATACACACTTACTGCACACGCAAGTATTGCCGATATTATGGCTACCAATGGCTCAAGCATATGGGCTACGCGTTTTGAGCGCCCAGACCAAAGCACAAACAAATAAACAACTAAAGTAAGAAGCGATGACCAAATAACATCAGTCCAGCTAGTACCCATTAACATTGCAAACGCACCACCAGAAGTTGCAAAGGCAACGCCCGTAACAAGTTTATTGTATGGGTTTGGCATGTCGTAGATAGCATCTAGCTGGGCGTCAACTTCTTGTAAAGTTAGCTTGTCGTCAAGCATTTGGTTTACAAGGTCGTCGGTGTCGGCAAGTGAGCCTAAATCGTGATCGCCAGGGTCTACACGCGCAACGTGGGTGTACTCGTCTTCGTGGCCATCAGTCCAAATAACAAACGTTACCGAAGTTGGCGACATAACAAACGACGATTTAAGTCCTAAATATGTAGCCACTTCCATTAGGTGGGCTTCTAGGCGGTAAGCAGGCGTACCATACTTGTGAAGCATTTTACCCAATTTAACGATAAATTTGCGTTTTTCTGTAAAGGTTGCAGTTTTCAAATCTTTTTGGACCAAATATTGCGATAACTAAGCTAAAAATATAGACAATACAGCTAAAACTGCCCACGTTTGATGGGCGCGATTTTAAACACTAATTGGTGTGTGTCTAGTCATTTTTAATCTAATTTTTTATTTTTTTCAGCTATCCATTGCGACATGTATTGAGTGCTGCGCATTGTATGATGTTTGAGCATTTGGCCTGTAAAGTTTTTTCCGCGATGAGCCTCTAAATCGCTACTTATTGAATCAATTTTTTTAATTAACACCGTGCTCAATTGTGCTTTATCGTAAAGCGTATTAAGGAGCGTGTTGCCATTTTGCTGCGCTTGTTCAAAGTCACTTTGATTGGTGTACATTTCAACAGCAGCATTGGCAAAATCGTCGGCAGTGTTGGCTATTTTACCAGGCCATGGTAAATCGTTATGCATGCCCTCTGCACCAATATTAGTGGTAACGCTGGGTGTTTGCATAATCATGGCTTCAAGCAATTTACCTTTTATGCCTGCACCAAAACGCAGTGGTGCTAAACATACGCGTGCGCTTTGCATTACATCTAACGCATTATCGGCCCAGCCTTTTATTAAAAACCCTGTTTTAGGGTTATTTAGTGCCGTGGCTTTTGGTGGTGGGTAAGAGCCATAAATATGTAGTTCTGCTTTTGGGAGTTGCTTGCGAATAAGTGGCCATATTTTTTGTAAGTAAAGTACAGCATCCCAGTTTGGCGCGTGTCTAAAGTTACCTATGGTCATAAAGTGCTGGCGCTGCTCAAACGATTTTGTACTTGTAGGTAATGAGCTTAAATCGACCATAAATGGTAAATGGTGTAATAAGCTTGGCTCTATTTTAAATACGCTGTTTAGCAGGCTCATTTCATAACTTGAAATAATTAAGCTTAGGTCGCAGCGTAAAATAGCGGCAATTTCGCGTTTTGCTATGTCTGAGTGTAAATCGCTGGTTGTAAACTCGCGCTCACCTTTAAACGCTTCGTGACGAGCGTTACGCAAACATTGTAAATCTTCGGTATCGAGAATTTTAACGGCATTTGGGCAATGTTTATCGACGCGCCAGCCAAATTGTTCTTCCATCATAAAGCGGTCAAACATGACTATATCTGGGTTATAGGCTTTAACGTATTCGTCAAAGCTGTCGCAGTTTAGTGCAATGCTTTGGCTGGTTATACCAAAGTCGTCAAGGTTTACCATGTGGTCGGTGCGCTGCGCGGGCGTTGCAAATTCAACGTCCCAGTTTTGCGCTCTAAATGCATTTAATAACGACATCATGTGCGTTCCCGCAGCAGACGAATTTGGCTCTGGCCATACGTAGCCAATTACCAGCACTTTTTTCATTGGCTAGAATCTCTAATTTGTAAGTTTACATTTACCAGTGTTTTTACTGGCGGGGCTGTATTTTGTTGTAGCTCTTGCAGTATTAAAAGGCACCGCTTAGCTATATCAGTTGTACTAATAGCTACGGTGGTTAAGTGATTATTTATAACCGCGCTATTAGGAATGTGGTGGCAACTCACTACTTTAATAGAGTGATGAGTTAATGAGTTAATAGCGGCAATAACACCTTGAGCAATAATATCGTTTGCACACACCACTGCGTTTAATGTGGGGTTGTGTTTATATGCTTCTATAAATGCATTTTTAGCGCTAAGGACTGTGTTTACTGCGCAGTCAATGGGTGCTAATGGTGTAATGCTGTGCTGCGCGCATGCGGTATTAAAGCCACTTTGCAGTGCTTGTGAATCACTTAAAGTAAGTTCATTGCCTATAAATGCTATGTTTGTCACGCCTTGTGCGAGTAAATGCATACTGGCTACGTGGCTGGCTTTTTTATAGTCGGGTAATACACACGGAGCTGCGCTAAAGGGCACTTCACTCATTAAGGTAATTACTTTGTGTTGCGCGCTGAGCGCATCAAGCCATTTGGGGCAAGTATTAGCAACGGGGCAAATAAGAAATGCAGCTGCGTTGTATTCTTTTAAGTTTTTAACTGCGTTTGCTTGTAGCTCAAGACTATTATTACAGCTTACAATCATGGCTTGTAAGCCATTGTCGTTTAACAAAAGTTGTAAGCTGGTAGCAAGGTGTGCCATAGCTGGGTTAGTTAAATCATTTATTACTATGGCCACTAAGTTAGAGCGTTTTGAGCGCATAGCAGCGGCATCACGATTATAAACGTACCCTAGCTCATCTATCGCTTTGAGTATTTTTTGTTTACTTTTATTGCCCACTTTATCGCTTTGGGTAAGCACCAACGATACGGTTGATTTTGATACACCAGCACGCTCTGCAACATCAAAAATGGTGACTGATTTGGCTTTGTTATGCATTGTATTTTAAGTACCGCAGTGGTGAATAAATAGCGCTGTAGTTTAGCTTAATCAGCACTATTAAGTCATCTTTTAGAGGTGTTTAACTTACCTTAATACTTTATGAACAAAGCAAAACGTGTTTATATACGCCTATAAGAGTAAAAAATAACAAAAGGATAAAAACATGAGCGCTTTTAGGCTGTTAGTTGCCTTTATTTGTTGTGTGGCATTAGTCCCAACAAGTTACGCCGAGCAGGGCTATCAAACCCCATCACCCGAACTTGCAGCATTGGTTGACGCTAAGTTAGCACCCACTAGTTACTTATCGAGCGATGGCCAGTGGCTAGCGCTTTTTGAAAGCAAACGTGTAGTAACCCTTGATGAACTTGCAAAAGAAGAGCTTAAGCTTGCTGGTATTAAGCTAAACCCCGCTAATTTTTCGCGCTCTCGTGTGAGTGCCAAATTTAGTGCTGTGGAGCTAAAGCATGTTCAAAGCGGGTCGGTTATTAGTATTAATAACTTACCTAATGGCATTATCCGCTCACCTAAATGGTCATCTAATAGTAAATATTTAGCCTTTGTTGTTGAGCAACCAACCCAAGCCAACTTATGGCTTTACAGCGTTGAAACCAAACAAGCAAAAGAGTTAACTAGTGCTGCGTTAAATTCGGTACTAACTGCATCGCCATATAAATGGCTGCCAGATAGCAGCGCCATTGTTGCAAATCTTGCTGTTAATTTTGGTAAACCAAGGCTTGAAAATAACAGCCAAAATGTAGTGCCTGTTATTCAACAAAGTACTGGCGAAAAAGCGCCAGCACGTACTTACCAAAATTTATTAACCAGCCCGTTTGATGAATCACAGTTTAAGTTTTACGGCCAAGGGCAATTGGCTTACATAACGCTTGATGGCAAAACTCAAGCAATAGGTAGCCCTTCTTTATTTAAATCGTTTTCGGTATCACCTGATTCTACCAATATTTTAGTTGCCGGTATTAATGAGCCGTTTTCGTATCAAGTGCCTTACAGCCGCTTTGCAAGCACGTGGCAAATATGGGGCATGCGCGGCTATGCATTAGCAGAGCTGGCAAAACAGCCACTTGCCGATAATATTCCACAAGGTTACGACAGTGTACGCACTGGCCGCCGTGATTTTGAATGGCGAGCCGATCAAGGCGCTGAAGTTATTTGGGCCGAGGCGCAAGATGGCGGCGACATGAAAACCGACGTTGAGCATCATGATTATGTTTACAGCTTACGTGCACCATTTAAACGCGAGCCCAAATTATTTGCCAAAGTAGAGCGCCGTTATGCGGGAATGGAGTGGGGCAACGAAAACGTAGCCATGCTGACAGACTGGCGCTTTAGCGATCGCCAAGTACGTACTTACATAGTGCAACCACGAAATGCCGACAGAAACCGCGTGCTATTTTCAGAGCGTAGTTACAACGATGCGTATAAAGACCCAGGGAATGCAATTTACGAGCGCAACGATTTAGGCGCAAACGTAATTAAAATTGTAGGCGGGCGTTATATTTACCTGCGCGGTAATGGTGCTTCAGAGCAAGGTAATGTGCCGTTTTTAGATAGGTACGATGTTAAAACAAATAGCAGCAAGCGTTTATGGCAATCACAAGCGCCATACTATGAGCGTGTTCGTTCACTACTTGATGACGAAGGTGAGCGCTTTATTACTATTCGCGAATCTAAAACTGAGCAACCTAACTTTTTTATACGTGATTTAGATAACGACACGTTAACGCAACTAACGACATTTGAGCATCCGTACCCTGCATTTAAAGGCGTAACTAAAGAGCAATTACGTTATAAACGCGACGACGGTGTTGAGCTTTCGGGCATGCTTTATTTACCACCAGGGTACGATAAAACACAAGGCCCGTTACCTGTGCTTATGTGGGCTTATCCACTTGAATACAAAGATAAAGCCGTAGCATCACAAGTACGCGAATCGCCTTATGCATTTACCTACATTGGTTATTGGGGGCCAATGCCTTACCTTGCTAAAGGGATTGCTGTGTTTGACGACCCTAAAATGCCAATAGTGGGTATTGATGGCAGCGAGCCAAACGATAACTTTAGAAAGCAGTTAGTATCAAGTGCGCAAGCAGCTGTTGATGTATTAGTTAAAAAAGGTATTGCCGATAAAAACAAAATTGCCATAGCAGGGCACTCGTATGGTGCATTTATGGTTGCTAACTTATTGGCTCATAGCGATTTATTTAAAACAGGTATTGCCCGCAGTGGCGCGTATAACCGCACATTAACGCCGTTTGGTTTTCAAGGAGAAGAGCGTGATTTTTGGCAAGCACAAAGTGTGTACGCTAATATGTCGCCGTTTTTCCATGCTGAAAAAATTAACGAACCAATGCTAATGATCCACGGTCAAGAAGATCCTAATTCAGGAACCTTCCCAATGCAAAGTGAGCGCATGTACGCAGCGCTTAAAGGTTTAGGTAAAGATGCCCGCTTAGTAATGCTCCCTTATGAAGCACATGGTTACCGTGCGCGTAAAAGCTTATTACATGTATTGTGGGAACAAGAACAGTGGTTAGATAAGTATTTGCTAAGTGATAGAGCAAAGCCAGTAGAGGTTATTACTGAACCCGTGGTAAGTGCTGGGCAATAGATGCTTTTAACATATGCGGTGGGGTGCAAGAAGACCCACCCTCAATCTCACGGCACTTTCCCAATGCAAAGTGAGCGCATGTACGCAGCCCTAAAAGGTTTAGGTAAAGATGCTCGCTTAGTGATGCTCCCTTACGAAGCACATGGTTACCGTGCGCGTAAAAGCTTATTACATGTGTTGTGGGAACAAGAACAATGGCTAGATAAGTATTTGTTAAATGATACAGCAGAGCCAGTAGAGGTTATTACTGAACCCGTGGTAAGTGCTGGGCAATAGTAATAAACATGAGTAAGTAACAGCGCGGCTACTTATAGCCGCGTTTTTGCTTTTAATATGAGAGTAAATTAATGATTGATGTAGCAGCACTTGCGGTTTTTATTCCTACCTTCTTTTTTGTGTCTATCACCCCAGGTATGTGTATGACGCTTGCCATGACACTCGGTATGAGCATTGGCGTGCGCCGCACATTATGGATGATGATAGGCGAGCTGTTAGGTGTCGCAAGTGTTGCTATAGCTGCGGTATTAGGCGTTGCAAGCGTAATGCTAAATTACCCAGATGCGTTTGCCATTTTAAAGTGGGTAGGCGGTGCATACTTAATTTATATTGGCGTTAACATGTGGCGAGCCAAAGGCAAAATGTCGGTTGATACCTCAAAACCAAGTGACGTAAGTCGGAAGTCGTTATTTACGCAAGGTTTTGTAACCGCAATTGCTAACCCTAAAGGGTGGGCGTTTATGATCTCACTATTACCGCCGTTTATAAGTGTTGAGCATGCTGTAGCCCCTCAGCTTTTAGTATTACTTGGTGTAATAATGATAAGCGAATTTTTATGTATGCTTGCATACGCAACAGGCGGTAAAAGCCTACGTTTATTTTTAAGCCGTGGTGATAATATAAAATGGATGAACCGAATAGCGGGTAGCTTAATGGCTATAGTGGGCGTGTGGTTAGCATTGGGCTAATTATTAAGGTTGATGACAAATATGGCTGGTCAATATTTGCACAGGGCATGGTGTTTTTTAACCTCAAATTAAGTAAATAGAGCTATTATACAAAAATGAGCCAAAAGTATTAACCTAAGCTGAACACCTTGCTGTGGTTACATTTGTTGCTTTTTTTTATGAGTAATTAAGTTTTCTTTATTTTTTTGTGTTGCATTTTTTTATAAATTCGATAATTCTAGTTACATACTCAAGGAAGAATGAATTAAGTCAACGGCTTAGCTTTGTGCTTTCTTGCCTTTTGAACGTACAAGGAATTACCCCATGAAAAAAGCTATTCTATCTGCACTTATTTTTGCACCTCTTTTTGCTGGTTGTGTTTCAACAACTGACACTAATACTTCTGCTAATTTAGACCGAAATGCAGCTGTTGCTGAGTTAACAACTCGGATGGATACTTTAGGTTATTTTCACCCGGTAACAGTTCAAGTCGGTATTGACGAATTTTTAAATATGTCTGCAATTATACTTGAACGTCAGCGCAAAGTTATGGGCGAATACCGCACTCAAACAGATAACTACCGTGATGTACAAGCCTTTTTATATGCCCATCAAAAATCTACACCAGAACAGCTTCAAGCAGCTATTGCTGAATTTGATGCCGGTGCAAAAAATAAAGATGAAGAAATTGGTCATAAAATCGCAGCTTATAACTTAGCAAATGAAGGAATTTATCAGCAAAATGTTGCACTTGCGACTGATTTAACTGTCGAAATTGCTAAGTCTGCTTATATTTTAAGTCAATATAGTACAGCAGTTGCTCAAGCGACCGCTATAAATGTAGGTGGTAAATACGTGACTAGTTGGTTATCTAGCGACGAAGAAAATACAGATTCTGCAAAAGAAGATGATTCTAAAGATATAGGCACCGCGCTTATTAAAGCAAAAGATCAACTTGCGTTAGCACTTGAAGCAAACGACATTATAGAGCTTGAGCAAGCAACAATAACTGCTATAAATGAGCTACAACTTGAGCAAGAAGCGAAAGGCTAATGAAAACAAGCATTTTTGCTTTTTTAATAGCATGTGCTTTTAGTTGTTCTGCTCAAAATTGGCCTGATTGGGTAACCCAACCGCAAAAAAGTGATGAATATATCACTGCGGTTGGTATAGGTGAAAGTCGCTTAGCTGCAAAGCAAGCGGCTTTAGCCGATATTATCACTCAATTAAGTGTTGATGCAAGTACGCAGCAACTACAAAAGCTAACAAAGCAAGATAACCAATCAAGCAACTATTTTGAACAAGCAACTACTTTAACTAGCTTACCGTTTACGTTGACTGGGCTAGAAGAGCTTGATGCGCTTGAGCAAAATAACTTATTTGCTTTAAAAATGGGTGTTAAAAAATCGATTTTAGTGAAAAATCTTAAATCTGATTTATCAAAATTATCTCGCATTTTTGCGCCAAAAAATAACACTGAACAACGCTTTATTTGGGCGCTTAAAAATAGTGGCGAACTTAATGTTGCGACAAAAAAATTAGCAGTATTAGAGCACCTTTCCGGGCCTAAGCTATTTATTCAATCGACTTTAAATAATTTATTAACTGAGCAAGCAAAGGCATTAAATGCTGTTTCTTGCGATGTGATAGGCGCTAATAACATTAGCGAGATTAAATCTGCACTCAATAATGCACTCCCTCATAACGGCGGTACACGCTTATGGGTGCGCCCTCAAATACGCTGGCAGTATGCTAAATCTAATAATAAATACTCTGCTAAAGCTATTTTAACTCTAGCGCTTACGCGCAGTTCAACCCCTTTTAAAGTGTTATTGCAACAGGATCTTGTTGCGCAAGAAAGCGCTGCAACACAAGAAAATGCAAAGCAAAAAGCAACCAATAATTTAGTACATCAACTTAAAGCGCCTGCTAGCCAGTGGCTGTTTGATATTTAGGAATAGCAATGAAATTAGTAAAAAAATTAGCTCTATCTGCACTAACACTCGCCTTATTAGCTGGTTGTAATTCTACACCACAGCAAGGTCGTTCTACTCAGCAGGGTAATGTGAGTAATACTGCTTCAAATGCTGTTATAGCTAAAAGTGCATACATATTTAACGATGCAGATATAACTATGCCAGCTTATTTTGATACACAAGGCTTAGAGCGTTGTACGTTCGATGTAAATAATGAAACCGACAGCTGCCCACTTAAAAAACCGATTGTACGTATGTACTTTGACTTAGCTGGCGTGAGTGGCAGTGGTATTGGTGTTGATGCGATGCGTGAATTTGATAATAAAAATTTATTACTCATGCTTGAAAATCAATTTGCAGGTATTAATCGCTTCAGAATAGTAACCCGTGATGACGATGCTATTTCAAAAGAGCAGCAATTAATTTTACAACAGCAAGGCGTAAAAACAGCGGCCAAACGTGCCGAAGTGAAAGCATTAATCCCCGATTTTGTCGTGAAAATTGATTCATTAAGAACACTAAAAACTGAAGGCGCGATTACAGATTGGGCCGATTACACATTAGAGCTAACAACCGGTGTGATAAATCCGCAAACACGTGAAAAGCTATCGCATCCTAATTTAGGAAAGATTCGCGTTAAATCTGAAGATATACGCGATCGCTCGGAGCTAAAATTCACGACAGTAAGCGGACGATACGCTGCGGGTTTTCACTTTGATCAAAGTGCTCATGTAAATGCAGTACTTAGTGACATGGGATCGCGTGGTATTGATATTTTACTTACTCGTATGTTGAGTGAAATGCCTGCAACAGCACAAGTATTAGGCATTAAGGGTAGTAAAATCAGTTTAGACCGAGGCCAAAATGCGGGTGTATTACCTAATGAAACAATGATTGTTTTTAGCTATGAAGCTGGATTCGTTGAGCCAATTGGCGTTGCAAATGTAAACCCTTCTATTAACAGTGCCCAGGGCGAAATCATCCGCTGGAAAGATTCTGATATGGCTGATGATGTTAAAAATAAAGCTGAAAATGGAATTTATCGCCCATCAAATGGTACAAAAATATTTGCTGTTTCTGTAGGTACTCCAGCTGACTTTTTGGAGAATCGTACATGATAAAAAAGCTTGGCTTATTAGCATTATGTTCTTTGAGTGCGCAAGCTCAAGTGGATGTATTGTCTGATGGTACGCTACAAACTCAGGCATGTTCATATGGGCGAGGTAGTACGGCTATTTCGGGTGCAAAAGCTCAGGCTAGTGCTGAGCTTATAAGTTTTATTAAACGTAATAAAAGCCTAACAACCCAAAGTGTGCAGCAACATTTAACAACAAGTTTAGATGATGATGCCGCCAGCTTATATGAGCAGCAACGCACTACAATGATGGAAGGTTTGAGTGCTGGTGCCGTTCCTTTAAATTACTCAACGCCTACGCTTAGTGGTAACGACACTTGCATGACTGTAAGCCTTAACCCGCAAGAGTTAGGAGAGCCGCAAGAGCATAACTGGCAGCAAACCACTCAAAATATTAGTGTGACAGTAATAGGCCAAGGCTGGAAAAAAGAAGGTAAAACAGCACTGACGATTGCAGAGCAAGATGCTCTGCAACGAGCTGTATCACAAGTTGTAGGTGTGTGGCTTACTCAGCAGCATACGCAATCATCAAGCATGAGTATGAATATTGTTGATGGTAACGAATCAACAAATATGCAAGAGCTAATAGGGCAACAACTTTCGAGTCATAGTGAAGGGCTTGTTAAAGAGTGGCAAACGCTGCAAACCAAAGAACTACAAAATGGAGGTGTGGAAGTCACCGTTATGGCTGTTGTAGAGAAATCACCTCTAATTCAAAAAGCATCTAAATTACTGAGCATGATTGGTTCGCCTAGAGTACAAGTTATTGCGCCAGAGCCATTAAAAACAGAGCTGAAAGTTTGGCTAAATGAGCAAGGTATTGAAGTTGGTAACGCGGCTAGTTTAGTTATTTATGCAAAATCTGAAGTGATTAAGCGAGGCAATAATAGACAGCTTTATTTAAGTGCTGATGTTAGAGATTTAGCTGGAAACATTTATGGTCAGTGGAAAAACGATCCTTCATTTATGTCGTTGCCTAATGAGCCTTACGTAGAAAAAGATTTAATGGCAGTACATTTGGCGAGTGAGTCACAATCAAAGGCACTTCATAACACGCTTAATAATGCATTTACTCAAGTTGTTGCAAGAGGGGGGTTGGTTCGTGAAATCATGCTGCCAAGCAATAAGCTAACGCAACCAGAAAAATTGCATGATGTATTAAGTACGTTAGGTGGAGTGAGCGATGTATCTATACATAAACAGCAAAAATATACCGTAGCCAGCCTTAGATTTAAAGGTAATACCGGTGAACTTGCTCATGCGCTCGATCAGGCGCTCATAACAATAACAGCAAAAAACCTTTCAAAAATTACAGTCGAAGACGATTTTACACTCAGGTACAAATAAGGATAGATGATGAAATTAAAAATATTAACATTAGCAATGGTTTTAGCTATGCCTGCAATCGCAGCGGAAGAATTTAGCTTAACAGATATGATCCCAGCTCGCCCTGGCGCGCAAGTAGCGGGTGCTGAACAAGCACAGGTTTCTGGCGATGTAGTGGTTGCAAAAGATACAAACGTTGCAGTTGCTGTTGCTCATCAGGCACTGATGGATGACAACGAAGACGGTATTAAAATGATTCAGGTTGGCAGCGGCACCGGTATTTTATCTATTGGTAGTGCAAGTTATAACACCTACGAAAATATGAATGCGACGTTGCTGTCTAAACGTGGTGCTTATAATCAAGCTTATTTAATTGCGAAAAAACAATTAATTGAAAATATGAAAGGTGTTGAACATCAATGTAGCAATGTAGTGTCTGCAAGAATGGATGTTATAGATACGGGCGTTGAAGGTACGGCAAACGAACAAACTAATATGATGGAAGCGTGTACAGAGTCTGTATCGGGTTCGTTAGCGGGTTTTGTTACTTATGACGTGTACGACAATATTGGTGAGAAAGGTGTACGCGTAAGTTTAATATCGACTCCTAAAACACGTTCACAAATTAAAGGTAATCGTGGTGCTGTAGCAGTAACTACTGAGCCCAATGTAATTTTTCAACAAGTAATAAGTGATGTTAAGAGTGGTGTTTTACCACCTGTTGGCGCCAAAGTACTTACTAATGCTGATACTGGTGAAGTTATCGTTTTAGGTTATGGGTCTGCAATTGCTCGTCAAAATAGAAATAGCAATGTTGCTCGCAAGCTTAAAGGCGTTGCTAAATCACAATCGCAAACTCGCGCGCGTTCTGCGTTGCTTGCCACTATCCAAGGTGAAAAAGTGTATTGGCAAGGTAGCTTTGACGAAAAGCAAATGGAAGGTACAAAGCAATTTGAGTATGAAGATCCTAATTTAAACGACCCACAACAAGTAGAAATTTTAGAAGAAGACCGAAGTACATTTTTGAATCAATTAAAAACGTCTGATGAGTACTCAACCGTTGCAAAAGGTAAATTACCACCGGGTGTAAGTGTTAAAAGCTTTGCAAGTGATGATGGATTTTGGCAGTACAGCGTAGCTGTTTATGCGCCAAGCTTAGAAGCTACAGCACGCAAAGCAGCTAAAGAGATGGAAGGTAATAATGGCCAAACTGTTAACGGTGTAAGTCACCACGGCCACAAAATAAAAGCACACGGTGGGTTAAACGAAAAAGCGGCTAACCCTCAGGGTGCATCAGGTAAAGTAGCGAGCGAAAAGGAACTTTAATGCTAGCACCTATTTTAGCGCTTTCGTTGGTGGCTTCGGCCACTTTCGACTCAGAGCAAACAATTGAACAACAAACTGCTTTTTTTAAAAGTCAGACTAATGGTCAATACGCCCGAGTAATGGCGTTAAAATCGAGTGCAAAAAATGCGCTTGAGCAGGCATGTCGAAATGCATTGACCCTGCCACAGCGCAGTATTATTAAAAATACTTTAGCTAAAAAGCTCAATATAGCTTTGCCAGAGTCGGTAAGCTTTATTGACGCTGAAATTATGGACTATAAGCAAGAAAAACAGCAGGAATGGTTAACTTGTACTGGCGTTGTAACACCTGCTGCGCAAGATATAAACGAAGCTGGACTTGCCGTTAGAGCTGCTTGGCATGTAGGTAGCCAAAAAGATAAAGCAAACTTACGCCCTTTATTACAAGTTGCATTGAATCACCCTACAACAATGTCTGATGCAGTAGCATTAGCTGCTGCTCTGTCACCAGAGGGGCAACGTTTGAACTATCTCGATAAATATTTAAAAGCGAGTGAGTTAAAACTCGATGAAGCTAAAGCCTCTGTTGCACAAACGTGGTTTGTTAATGAGCGTTATAAACAAGTTATTTCGCTAACTCAGCAATGCGAAAGCATAGACTGTAAGCGTTTAAATTTAGCCGCTCAAACTGAGTTTGATAATCTATCTGCTGATGATTTAAGTAGTTATTTTTAATTTTATAGGGATATAAAAAATGCACTCAAAAGTTAAAATACGACTAAAAATTAGCGCGTTAGCTTGTCTAACACTTAGCTTAAATAGCTTAGCTCAAACAAGTGAAGAAGCCGAATTTGAGGCTTTTTTAAAAGCGCAGCAAAGTGAGTTTAGCCAGTACGAGCAACAGCAAAAGCAAGAATTTGAAGCGTTTGTAAGTGCCTGGCATGATGCGCAAAGTGCATATTTAAAACAAGTAACCGAAAAGTGGCAAGACCCAAACCTGCCAAGCTCAAAAGTGTGGGTAAAATACAGTGATGATTTAAATAAACGCACCAGTGTGAATTTTGAAAGTGGTGAAGTTGTAGTTGAGTTATTAAATAGCCAAAACGACGAACAAGCTGTTGAATATGCAAAAGATCAATTAAATGAGCTTTCACAAGTAACAGTAGATAAAACACTTTCAAATGATCCGGTTTATATTGCGGCTAATAACACAATAAACAGCAAAAGTTTTACCTCAACGGGTAAGCCTTTAAATAGAAAAATTGAGCAAAGTAAGTCACCAACAACGATTCAACCTAAAAAAATAGCCGAGCAAACAGTGCTCTCTACAGAGATTGTAGAGCAGGTGCTCACTGCCAAGGCACCTGTTATAACTAAACAAAAAAACAGAGTAACAATTAGCTATAAATTGCCCGATAATACACTTTCGAATCAAGCAAAGCGTTACCTACCAGAAGTTCAACAGCAAGCTAAACGTTATAACTTAGATCCCGCATTATTATTGGCAATTATACACACTGAATCAAGCTTTAACCCGCTTGCCCGTTCGCCAATTCCTGCTTTTGGTTTAATGCAAATAGTGCCTACTTCCGCGGGTAAAGATGTGAGCAACTTTTTGCAAGGTAAACCGCTATTACTTAGTCCTGAGTACTTATTTCAGGCTGATAATAACGTAGAGGCAGGGAGTACTTATGTGCATATTTTAAGTAGTCGTTACTTTAAAAATGTACGTAATGAGCAATCAAGAATTTATATGAGTATTGCAGCTTATAATACTGGCCCAGGTAACGTAGCCAAAACGTTAAGTGGTTCTAAATCACTTAACCAGGCAAGTATTGCTGCTAATTCAATGCCTGCAGAGAAAATTTATACCTTAATGGTTAACAACTTACCTGCGCAAGAAACCCGAAATTATTTACAAAAAGTGGTTAAACGCACCGCTTATTATCAAAAGCAATTGAAAGGAATTTAAAATGAAAAAATTATTACCAGTTATAGCTGCTTTAGCTTTAGGTGCGTGTTCAAGCACTGAAAACACGCAATCTGCGCCATTGGCAAAAAACGATTCAGTACCAAGCTGGGTGTTATTGCCTGTGTCTGATAAAGGTTTAGCGTCGTCGTCATGCGTTCCTTGGTCGGGCAGTATGTCTACCGATAGAGCGCAAGCAATTGCAGCAGCTCGCGCCGATTTATCACAGCAAATACAAGTTAAAGCAAGCGTTATGGACAAGCTATATCAACGTAAAGCGCAAAGTAATGATGAGCTAAACGTTGGTGGAACTTTTGAGCAAGTAAGTAAGCAGGTTGCGCAGCAAAGCCTTGTGGGCGCTATTCCACAAGAAGTTGCCTTTGCTAAATTAGACGGTGTAAAGCAGCTTTGTACATTTGTTGTAATGAGCAATACACAAGAAACATTTAATAACCTAGTCGCTCAATCTGGTAAGCGTTTAGACCCAAGTTCACGAGAAGCGCTTTACGAAGAGTTTAAAGCCCAAAAAGCGATGAAAGATCTTGAAAAAGAGTTAGAAAATTTAAATAAGTAACTTATTGAGTTAAATATTAAAAGCTAAATTCTAATATTTAAAATGATAATAAATATAAATCAGATTAATAAATTTTATAGGGCTAATATTTATCATTAGTCCTAATTCAATCGTAGTAAAACAAGGAGACATAATGTCATCTATCACGGAATTAAAAGACAACATCAACACTAAAACTTTGAATTTAGTACTTCTTACATTTGTTACCGCTGGTATTTATGCAATTATATGGATGTTTATAAATACACCAAAGCTAGAGAAATTAACCTCTAAAAAGATAGCTGACAATACATTTCTGATTTGGTTAGCTGTGTGCGTGGGGCTTGGTGGTGCTTTGGTGGGTACCGGTGAGGAGTCTTTGGATGTTATTTCTGGTTTACTTACTATTGCCTCTTGGGTCTTATATATTATTTGGTCTTTCCGTGCAAAAAGTGCTTTACAAGAATACGCACTAACAGAACATAAAGTGGATCTTAGAATGAATGGTATTTATACTTTCTTTTTAACTATTTATTACATCAATTATTGTATTAATGATTTACCAGAAGCTCAGAGAAAACAACAAATATTATCAGGGCAAGAACCTAAAGCTGATAATTTATAAATAATATTTTCGTAATTTAACAGTTGGTTTTAGTAAAATATAACCAACTGTTTGCTAGCCAATTAATGTATTAACTTTATCACTTAAAGTAATTGTTCTAGCATTAGCTAGCAGGACCCCTACCATTCTTATTTAGCCCCATAAGAAATTACTTTTTTAGCATTTAGTTACTCCTCATTTTTTAAATAAAACTACTATTTGGGAATTTGAAATTAGTTGACGTTATCAATTAATTTGCTGTAGTTGATTTTGTCATCTATTTAACGCTTAAGGCATGCCCAATAATGAGTACACCCGTATCAGCAAACCCAGTAATGGTTGAGCCTAAAAACACACCTGTAATTTATAAAATACTGGTTATGGTAAGTATTATTACCTTAATTGGCGGTACTCTAACTGGCATTATGACTCATGTGAATGTGGGTGTTACAGAGCATTTTTATGCCGACTGGTTTACCTCATTTATAAGTGCAGTATTGGTTATGGCGCCTGTTGGTTTTGTAATGATGACCTTAATGCATAAGCTAGTTGCCCAGTTATTACCTAATAGCAGTGAGCTAAAACGTAATTTATTGATTAGTGTTTTTATGGCGCTGATCATGGAGTCGGTGATGGCGTTTGTTACCGCTACTAATAATATTGGCTATGCAGATATGCGTGTATTTGTAACTGGATGGACTGAAGGGTTATTAGCCGCATTACCAATAGGTTTAACTATAATGCTGATAATGTCGGTTACGGTAAAACCTAAAATAGAACGCTTTTTAAAGAGCTAACACTTTGAGCGCTAACGTATTAAAGCAAATAATTTAATACGTTTATAGTGGGCAGATGCATGAAGTAATTAGTTACTTAATTGAGTTTTCTACCGGGCAGCCTTGTTTACGGCATACACCTTCGTTACATAATTTGCATATTTTACGTGCTTCTACCTGCTCGGTTGTTAGGCTGCCAAGTGCTATTTCTATCAAACTTAAAAAGCTTTGTTTTTGTTCATCATTAAAGTTGTTTAGTATTTTAGAGGTGGCTGTTTCTCTGCTGCCTAGTACTAGTTCAACTCTTTGGCTGCCTTTATCCGTTACGCATAAAACAACAGAGCGGGCATCTTTTACTGACTTTCGCCTTTCTACAAGTTCTTCTTTTTCAAGTGTATTTATTAATCTAACTGCACCAGAATGCGTTAAGCCTAAAACCTTGCTTAGTACATCAATGGTTTCATTAGGATGATTGTAAATAGTGACCAGTGCCGCTTCGTGGCTTAGGCTTCGCCCGCCTAATTCGGCAATCTGTTTTTCAATGTCATTAGAAACAGAAGTAGCAAACGTGCCGATTAAATTTGATATATATTTTTCATTTTTCATAAATTTAATTATATGTGATTCGATCATATAAATATAGTGACAAATTAAGCGCTTTCATTTATTGTGTGACTCAGTCATGTATATTAACTCGAAATTAGTTAATCTACTTCGAATATTACACAAATTAGATGAGCGAGGATTTACCGCCAGCTCATCAGTTAAATAAAGCGATATAATTAAATGAAGAATGATTCAGAAACATTACGTTATGCAAAAAAGTTTAAAACTGTATTAGATAAAAAAATGGCTTATATAGATGAAGGCGAAGGTGATCCTATTGTATTTTTACATGGTAACCCTACATCTAGCTTCCTTTGGCGAAACGTTATGCCCTATTTGCAAGGAAAAGGGCGTTTAATTGCTATCGATATGATTGGATTAGGAGATTCACAAAAGTTAGATAACACCCATGAAGGCAGCTACTCACTTGCTGAAAACAGCAAATACACATTTGCACTTTTAGAAGCGTTGGGTGTAAATAATAACGTTACCTTGGTGCTGCACGATTGGGGTTCAGGCGTTGGTTTTAACTGGGCTAATACACATCGTGATGCTGTAAAAGCAATTGCGTTTATGGAAGCAATTGTTACTGACTTACCAACATGGGACGATTTTCCTAAAGATTTGCACGGCCCTATTGGCACTATGCGCTCAGCTGAGGGTGAAAAAATGGTGCTTGATGACAACTTTTTTATTGAAACAATATTACCAGCGACCATTGCACGCAAATTAACGCAAGCAGAGCATGATGAGTATCGCAGACCCTTTATAAATGCAGGAGAAGATCGCCGTGCAATTTTAGCAGGGCCTCGCCAACTGCCCATTGCTGGAGAGCCTGCCGATACCGTGGCTTTAGTTAAAAGCTATGCGAGCTATTTAGCTAACTCTCACGATATTCCAAAGCTATTTATTAATGCTGAACCGGGTGCTTTTTTAGTTGGTTACGCAAGAGATTTTGTGCGCACATGGCCAAACCTAACTGAGGTAACCGTAAGCGGTATTCACTATATTCAAGAGGATTCACCGCACGAAATAGGTAAAGCTATTTCAGATTGGTTACCAAGATAAAAACGGGATGTATTAGTAAACCTGAACTTTGGATAATTAATCTATCTCAAGCTGTTATTTTCAGCGTTAACTACTATATATAGATGACGCTTTTATACAACTAAAAGCGTCATCTATTAACTATTTAAGTAAAAATGGTGCGGTTTTACTCGCCTTTACGCTTGCCACTTTTTCGGGTGAACCTTGCGCTACAATTAAGCCGCCTTCTTCACCAGCACCAGGGCCTACATCAATTACCCAGTCACTATTACGGGCTACTTGCATATCGTGTTCAACCATAATAACGGTATTGCCAGCATCAACTAATTTATTTAACTGCGACATTAACATTGATACATCCGATGGATGCAGCCCTGTGGTTGGTTCATCAAGAACATAAAGCGTGTTGCCGCGCTGCGCACGTTGCAGCTCGGTGGCTAATTTAATACGTTGCGCTTCACCGCCAGAAAGCTCGGTAGCAGGTTGCCCTAAACGCAAATACCCAAGACCTACTTGCATAAGTGCATCGAGTGCTCGCAGTATTGCAGGCTCATTTTCAAAAAAGGTATACGCCGATTCAACCGTTAAATTGAGGATATCGCTTATGTTTTTATCACGATATGTAACCTCAAGTGTTTGCTCGTTATAACGTTTGCCATGACACACTTGGCAAGGTGAGTAAACGCTTGGTAAAAACAGCAGTTCTATACTTACAAAGCCAACGCCTTCACAGTTTTTACAACGGCCTTTAGCTACATTAAACGAAAAACGACCGGCATCGTAACGGCGCTCTTTTGCTTTTTGGGTTGAAGCAAATAGTTTACGCACATGATCAAATAAACCCGTATAGGTAGCTAAGTTTGAACGAGGGGTACGGCCAATCGCTTTTTGATTTACGGTAATCAGGCGGCTTATATTATTTATACCTTCAATGATTTTTCCGCTGGTGTGTGTTTGCAGCTCTTGTTCGAGTAAGTCGGCTTCGTCGGTTGGCGCTTGTGTTACTACTTTTTGCCCGAGCGCTTCGTAAACAAGCTCTACTAACGCTTGGCTTACTAGGCTTGATTTACCAGATCCCGAAACCCCAGTAACGGTTGTCATAACACCCAGTGGAAATTCTGCATTGAGTTTTTTAAGATTGTTACGCTCAACATCAGCCAATTTTAACCACGCTTTTGGCTGCCTTTGCTCCTTTTTTTGCGCGCTGTTTTGAGTTGACTCTTGACTGGCGTTTTTAGCAAAAAGGTGACGACCGGTGTGCGAATTTTTTATTTTTCTTAACCCTTCAACAGGGCCGCTGTAAATAATGTTGCCACCATGCACACCGGCATCAGGGCCTACATCAACAATCCAATCGGCATGTCTAACAACGCTAACATCGTGTTCAACAACAAATACAGAATTGCCAGCCGCTATTAGCTCATCAAGCGCTTTTAAAAGTGCTTGAGTGTCTGCAGGGTGTAAACCCGCTGAAGGTTCATCTAACACGTAAACTACCCCAAATAATTTAGAGCGAATTTGTGTGGCAAGTCGCAACCGTTGTAGCTCTCCGGGTGAGAGCGTTGGCGTTGTACGCTCAAGCGACAAGTATCCTAAACCAAGCATGGTTAGTGCTTCAATACGGGTGAGTATATCGCTGGCAATGCGCTGCGTAACAATGGCTTGCTCTGGATTTTTTGTATTTTTATTTACTTTGGTATTGGCGGCGTTACTTAGTTTTTTAGCAAGCTCGTTTAATGTAAGTTGAGATAGCTCGCCAATATCAAGCCCTGCAAATTTAACACTTAACGATGCTTGTTTTAATTTTTTACCTTGGCAAGTAGGGCACTGCGATATTTGCATAAACTGTGATACGCGCTTTTTAGTACGCGGGCTTTGGGTAGTAGCAAAAGACTGTAAAACAAAGCGTTTAGCGCTTGAAAAAGTTCCCATGTAGCTTGGATCTTCGTTATTTTTTATCGCATTTTGTGTTTGCTCATAGGTGTAATCTGGGTATACCGGCACACTAGGTGTTTCGTCGGTAAATAAAATCCAATCCCGTGCTTTTTTAGAAAGTTTGTTCCAAGGTGTGTCTATGTCATAACCAAGCGAGGTAAGTATACGGCTTAGGTTTTTACCTTGCCATGCTGGTGGCCACGCTTCGATGGCGCGCTGGCGAATAGTTTTTGTATCATCTGGCACAAGTAGCTTTTCGGTTACTTCAAACACTCGGCCTATTCCTGAGCATTCTGGGCACGCACCTTGTGGCGTATTCGGCGAAAACGCATCGGCGTAAAGTATGCCTTGCCCTTTGGGATATTCGCCTGCGCGTGAGTAAAGCATACGTAGCGCGTTAGAAATAGTTGTTATGCTGCCAACGGATGAGCGAACCGACGGTGCGCCGCGTTGCTGCTGCAAAGCAACGGCAGGCGGGAGCCCTTCAATAGAATCAACATCGGGCTCATCAACTTGATCTATCAACCTTCGGGCGTAAGGCGAAACCGAATCAAGATAACGGTGCTGCGACTCAGCAAACAGCGTTCCAAACGCAAGCGACGATTTTCCAGAGCCCGATATTCCTGTAAAAACAACCAATGCGTTACGAGGTAAATCAACGTCTACATTTTTTAAGTTGTGAACGCGCGCTCCTCTTACTTGAATGCTATTACTGTGGTCAGATAAATCCATTGTTGAGTTTTTATGTGTGCTTGCCATACGTTTATACTCCTGTTTAATCGCGCTTTTTACTTTAAGTTAGCTTTGAATTATTTACTATTATCACTTGTTATTACCCTAAAGTAGCGCAAGCAAACTGAATGAGCGCTTAGTCTGCAGCGGCGCAGCCAAAGCGCTGGGTAAAATTGCGATGATTGTTTGTTTGCATAATAGGTATGGAATGCGAATATAATTTAAACAGTTATTGTTATGTAATTTACTAGGTATTCTACTTGGTGATAAAAAGGAACTAACAGTGAATAAAGCCTTAGTGATCATTTTATTGGTGCTTTCGTGGGCAACCCAAGCCGACTCTATTAAAGCGCTAAATGTTGACCGTGCAGTACCAAATAGCATGCACTTATCGTTTGCAAACGATAGCAACATAACCCCTAAAAAAGGGGATTTTAAAATCGTTAATTATGTATTAATGAGCAATGAAGAGGGCGAACGCTGGGCTGTTATAACGCTAACTAACTTATCGTCGGGCAATCGAGAATTAGGCGAGGAGCACTTACTTGCACTTTTTGCTGACGGCAGCCGATTCATGCCAATGGAATTTAAACTCGGTTTCAAAGGCAACGAAACACAATCGGTAACTGTATCGTTTGCCGATTATAAATTCCCTATTTTAAGTGTGTATTCGAGTAACGATTTGTAACTAATATTAGTGCGAGCATGCTGCCTTAGAGTCTTGTTGTGTATTGTATTAAATGGCAATTTTGTAATCGCAAAAATAGTATGCTGTTGGAGTTACTCTTCAGCTTGGTAATATAGCAAAGGCTTTTTAGAGTATTGAGTATCTGCAAATTGCATGTAGCTACTAGTTGGCTTAGAGCGATGGGCAGGCATTGAGTAAATATAATAGTTCATTATGTGGTCAATATTTGTTACTCAGATATTCAGGGTAATGAGCCACACGCGCATATAATTTAATTATCTCTGTTTAAAATAGTAGAAAACTTAATAATAGCAATATCTTAGGTAATTTGTTAAAACATTACATCACGTAGAAAATGAGCGAGGAATGTAAAGAAATTCGCGCATTATAAAATTGTTATACGCCAAGGAAAGGATGAAGATATGATTAGTAAATTCTCTAAAAACATCGCCAAAAGTGTTCTGTCAGAAATCGCTATCGCAAAAAAAATGGAAATAATGGGTAACCTTTCTGTAATGCCGATCATTTAAGAATTAGTTAATAGCACTTGAACGATCTTCTAGGTATGTAAGAATCCGAATTCTTTTGTAGAATTCGGATTTTTTTATGCAACTTTCTAATGCTCTCGATATTATTAACAACATCAAACCTAATGACGTTGAAACACTCGCAGACTTACTCCCTTTATCTCTTATCGAAGAAGCCTATGCACTGACCGAAACCGTTACACTACGAAAAAGAAAACTAACCCTAGAATCGATGGCTTGGTTGTTGATCGGGATGGTTATTTATAATGACAAATCGATGGCCGATGTCGTTAATATGCTCGACATTGTTGACCGCGATGGTAAGCCATTTGTTGCGCCAAGTGCTTTAACTCAGCGTCGTAAAAACCTAGGTGAAGCCGCCATGAAAGCCTTATTTGAATGCACCCAAAGGCATTGGAATAATGACGCTAATCATCCTCATTGGAATGGGCTTACCTTGCTTGGTGTCGATGGTGTCGTTTGGCGTACGGATGACTCACCCCAAAACAATGAAGCCTTTACAAAACCGACTAATACACAATACCCACAGGTCAGAATGGTGTGTCAAATGGAGCTAAGCAGCCACCTAATCACGGGGAGTGCTTTTGATGATTACAAGGTCAATGAAATGGTGCTGGCTGAAAAGCTTATAGAAACCACACCCGATAACAGTCTCACTTTATTCGACAAAGGTTTCTATTCTTTAGGGCTTTTACATAAATGGCAAACAACTGGCAGTGAACGCCATTGGCTAATCCCCCTGAAAAAAAATGTGCAATATGAAGTTATTCAAACATTAGGGCGTAATGATAAATTAGTCCAACTTAGCAGCAACCCAAGAGCAAGAAAGATGTGGCCAACGCTGCCTAACACCTTAATCGCGAGGTTAGTGACTCGAAAAATAAAGGGGAAATCATATAGTGTGATGACATCTATGACAGATCCGATGCGATATCTATCAGCCGATATAGGTGATTTGTACAGTCACCGCTGGGAGATAGAGCTTGGTTATCGGGAACAAAAGCAATATATGCTGGGCAATCGATTAACATTAAGAAGTCGCTTACCAGCGCTTGTAAAGCAAGAGCTGTGGGGAGTGTTGCTTACTTATAATATGGTGCGATATCAGATGGTAAAAATGTGCCACACATTAAAAGGTGATTATTTACCGTACCAACTGAGTTTCAATGGTAGTTTAGCTCAAATAATGAGGTTGCTTGTTGGATTACCTTATTCAACACCTGGAGCCATACCACGTCAATTAAAATACTTTTATGCGATGGCAGAAAGCCTAATTCTAGAGCCTCGAAGGGATCGAGGTTTTCCTCGTGCAGTCAAGCCAAGACCACAGCGGTACGCTAGAAATAAAAAAGCCGCTCACCTTAAGTGAACGGCATTAGTAACCTTTCTGATTCTTTTCACCATTTGGAAAATGCACACGTATTAGGCCAAGAATCTACTTGGTGGCATGTCAAAGTACATTTACTTATGTTTTCTTGGGCAATTAGACAGGGAGATGCAAAAGAGTGTATCGGTCAAATTTTTCGCATTGTTGGTGCAGCGACTAAAACAGCTATAGGTTTAGTTCCTGCGGGGAATACTGGAGGCACAAATATTAGCCCTTTTAAAAAGTTACCTCTTAAACCAAAGCATCAGGCCGCTATTATCAAGGCCAAAGGCAGCGCATAACAAACCACTGAATCTATTCTGGCGCTCGTTGAGACATAAACATGTAGGCTACCTTCGCTCCGTATTTTAGCCTACATATTCGTGCCCGTAAGTGGGAAATTAAGTTTTTAGGAGAGCTTCGGTGATTATCAGAAAAATAAATGAGAAGGATGTTGAAGCTGTAAGTGCAATTTGTATTGCTTCGTTTGTACGCTCTATTGCAGACACGTTGTCAGAGGAAGGGAAGATTACTTTTTCGAGTATTGCTGCTAGCAATGCTTTTCTTGGCAGAATGAAGGGCGACAACTTAATGTTCGTTGCTGAGAACGACGAAAATATCGAAGGTGTCATTGAGTTAAAGGAAGGTCGACATGTTGCGATGCTTTTTATTCGTCCTGAACGCCAAAAGAGTGGTATTGGGAGAAAGCTGCTTTTATCCGCCTTAAAATACGCGAAGGTAGAAACTGTAACCGTCAGCGCGTCACTACCTTCAGTGACCGCTTACGAAAAGTATGGGTTTGAGTGCAGTGGCGAAATTGATGAATCGGCAGGTTTGGTTTATCAACCTATGGAAATTAAACTTAGTAAGTAAATGTATGCGGCGAGCAGGCGATTGCAGCGTTACCAATGTTCGCTTCTGGCACTTTGCTAAAGCCAGCTTTGAGCGATAAGCGGACGTAATAGTATTGTCCGCTTTGTAAAAGTTTATGAAATTGAGGATTACATTTTATGAACGTTCGTTACGAGCGTTCATGTTTTTTACTTTATATAAATGAACTATACCCTATGGTAAGCTTTTAAAAGCATTGTCAATGCTCTTAAGCTACATAGATTTAATAGGTACTCTTAATTGCTTTTGAGGTTTGATGGTTTGCATTAATAGGCATACCAAAGCCACACCTATCCAACCAATTATCTTAAACCTTTCACCAATAACGAAAACGGCTAAAACAGTTGCAACTAATGGTTCTATTAAGGTAATTAATGTCGCTTTACTTGCATTTATATAATTCAAGCCAAAACCAAATAGTAAGTATCCTAAAAACATTGGAATTACTGCCATATACAAAGATACCAATGCATTGGTTGCGCTTGAAAATAAGTTATCACCTGTAAACCATAATGAAGGGAGTAACAATAAAGCAGCACAACCGAACAGTCCTGACATTGACGATTTCGAATGAACTCCACTTTCAATTAAACTCCTTGCTGCCCATGAATAACCTGCATAGGCTAATCCAGCAATACACCCCAAAAGAATACCCAGGCTCTGTTGATTAATACTGTATGAAGGATCATTACTCTGATCTCTGCCTAACGTTAATAGAGTAATACCTATAGCTCCAATAACAAAACTCAATACCCATTCCAGTGATATATTTTTTTTACTAATTAGGCTTTCAAGGATTGCAGCAAAAAAAGGTGCCGTAGCAATTGAAACTACAGTGCCAATTGCAACACCTGATAAACGCATTGAAGTATAAAATGCTAATGGATAAATAGCGACAGAAGCGGCACCTAAAAGTAATACCTTAGGCTGTGAGATCATGAGCTTATAATCTATAAATAACGTTTTTCGTGCTGTAATAACAAGTAGCACTCCCCCTATTCCCATAGAGAATGCACCAATTGCAAACGAACTCACATCAGGGGAATAGCTTGCTGCGGTGCCTGTTGTTCCCCACAAAAAACTAGCAATAATGATAGCAATTACACCTTTAAAACTTCCGTGATGACTTTGCATAGTGAAACCTGTTTTTTATTATTTCAATACAGAAATTGTATGCTAATGATGAAAGGAGTTTTTAACAATTAAGACGCTATCGTTGACAATAAAGACTAAGTTTACTTTTTGAATTTATTAGGTGGTAGGCCAAAGTATTGTGAAAACTTTCGGCTAAAGGCTGACGGCTCTTTGCAGCCTACTTTTTCACCAATGATTGATAGTGGATAATCTGTGTGTGTTAGTAAAGCTTGCGCTTTTTCCATACGAAGTTTGGTTACGTATTTCATCACAGTCATATTTGTTTGTTGCTTAAATAGTTTCTTAAACTGCGTTTCGCTTAGAAAAGCAGATTCAGCCAGGCGTTTAATGTGAAGTTGCTCTGCAATATTTTGCTCTATGAAGGATATTGCTGTACCAATACGGTTATCTACTTTTGGCAATAAAGGTTGCTCTGCAAGCAGTAAATTGAACATTTCAAACATCGCCTGTTCTAATTGAGCATTAACTTTATTTTCTAATTGGTTTTCGATAAAGGTTAAGTAACTTTTAAGGGATGAGTTAATTGCAAAAACAATACAGTGTGAAGATGAAATATTTAGGGGTAGGTTTTTCATGTCCACAACTACAAATCTAGCTTCAGTATCTGCAGTGAACAAGTGCTCTTCATTGGCTTTAACTACAACACATTCACTTGGCGCAACTTTACCATTGAAATCACCAACGCATATATTTATGACACCACGTAAAGGTAAAACCAATTGATTAAAGTGATGTGAGTGACGGGTTGGTTTTGTGCTATAAGAACGAATGGATAATAGATTTTTCATAATAACAGAAATGTATGGCCTTATTTCATCCTGATTTTGGTTATACATAGTAGAGCAATGGATGACAAAGTGAAGTGTTAGTTTTATTGGCTCTTTAACTTAAACCTCAATGACTGCAATGGTGGCTTAGCAGTCCCACTCAAAGGCTTTGAAAGGTAATATCTGCTGTTGGCATTCTCCGCCACTCCACAACATAAAATGTTGATAATAATTGGCAAGGTATTTTACTGTGTCGGATGGCGCTTCGCTTATCCGACCTACATTGGCACAAAGCCGCCTATTTGGATTTTCCCACCGGTAAAATAAAACGTTTATTCAATACTAATACCTTGCTTTAAAAAGTACTCCACTGCTTTATCAGTATGGGGCTTAAATGCCTTCCAACGGCCAATTGCTTTGCTATTTAATGGTTGGCGTACTTGCACTTTACTGGCCGTAGATACCGGAGCGGTGTTTAAGTGAAAGTCTATACATTGTGCTTGCCATTCTAAATTACAAAAGCTGACTAACTCTTTTATTTGCTGCTCGGGCTGGGCGACTAATTCTTCGTATTTTACTAATTTTATATTGCTATGTAGGCCGCTTAAGTGCTGCATTAGTTTGTAAAAACGGCTATAAAATTTGGCTGTGTCGAGTAAATCGAGCGAGTATGCGTAGTAGGGGTTATTTATTGTAAATAACTGGCGATAGTTACCGATGCAGGTGTCCATTGGGTCGCGAAGCATACAAATAATTTTAGCGTTTGGCAGCGCTTTAGTAATTAAGTCGATATAAAAAAAGTTAAACGGGAGCTTATCTATAAAGTGTTTATGGCTGCCAGTGGTTACGCGAGTCGCGTTTAAATAAGTTGTCCCAAGCTGATTAAAATCAAGCTCATACGCTTGAGTGAGAGTTTGAGTATCGAGTACATGCGGTGTTTGAGTCTGGCTTAACTTTTTAACGCTTAGACCAAAGTCTTGTAATTCTCCGGCCGATTGTACGTCGCTGTGGCTCGATAAAATACGCTCTACTAAGGTGGTGCCAGAGCGGGGCATACCTAATACAAAAATAGGCTCTGCCGTTGGGTTACCTTGTGTAAGCGCGTGTTTATGCTGCTCACTTAAATGTTTAATGTGTTCAAATAATGCGGTTGAGCTTTTATGATCAAACGGCTGCATAGCACGTTTAGCCGCCTTACCTTGCTCTAGGCTTTTAAACGCATCATCAAACTTACCTATGTCTTGGTACTCTTTTGCAAGTGCGTGGCCAATATGTAGTTTTGCATCGGGATGAGTGGTTTGCTCAGCTACGGTTTTTAAGCGCTCAATATGATTGTTTTGCTTGCTTACTTTAGTTAAATCACTTAATGCAAAATGACTTTGGTGGTGCAGCGGGTTAAGCGCTATGGCATTTTCAAAAGCGTGTTGGGCTTTATCAAATAGCCCTAAAAACTTAGCGCTTACACCGTAGTTATAATAAAACGGAGGTTGAGCTTTGTTAGCCGCTGTAGCCAGTGTAATAGCGCGCTCAAAGCAGTTAAGTGCGTGTTCGTGAATGCCTGCTTGAGTAAGTGCAACGCCGAGTGTGTCGGCATCAAGTGCTTTAGTTATTTGCTTTAATGGCACCGATAGTGCGGTGTTTTTTGCTTTTTGTAATTCGCCAGTAAGTGCGTAACATTTAGCAAGTTGCGCGGTGTATTCAATACTTTGGCCAAGGGTAAGGGCTTTTTCGAAGAGCTTTATTGCTTTGTGTATTTGCCCAACAGTTAAATTAACCATAGCTAACAAAAAATACCCATCAGCAAAGTCTGGTTTGAGTGTCACTAACTCCACTAGGGCTTTGTGTGCTTGCTCTATTTTACCTTGGTTTAGGGAGTGTATTGCGCTTTGATGAAGTTGCTTTAAATTTGGCTGCATGGTTTTGGTAATTATTATTTTGTAAAAGAAAATAAAAAGGCTCAAATAAATTTGAGCCTTAAAACAGTATTTAAAAAGTGAGACTGTTTAAAAGTCGCTTAAATTATATTTCAAATTTGTAGTTAAATTTAACACCTACCGTAAGCGGGCGATTAATGTAATGGCCGTAGTTACGTTGTATGTCGGCGCCATTAGCTGATGTTATGTCTTCATCTGAACGACGAACGGATGTAACCGCGTATTTGTTGAATAGGTTATCAACATATAGCGTAGTTGACCATGCATCAGCTGTTAATTTAGCTGATATATTACTTAAGCTGTAACCTGGTAGTGTTTCGCCGTTATCACGAAGCCCTACTCTTGAAAGCACGTCGCTTTGCGCGGTTAAACCGTAGTTAATATCAAGCGTTTTGTCGTTAAACACGTCTGTTTGATAGTTTACACCCATAGAAAATTGATTTTCAGGTGAACCAGGTAAACGGTCGCCGCCTTCTGCGCCACCGGTACCATCGGCATTAAACAAAAATGGTGCGTCTGATGTTAGTTCTGCTTTTGTGTAAGCGTACGTAGCGTAAACTGAAAACGAGTCAGATAAAATTGCACGAGTCGAAATTTCTACCCCTTTTGCATTAGCGCTGCCTGCGTTTGAAAGGTACGTTAATTGACCTATATCTGTAGCGCCAGTGATTTGCGCATCATCCCAATCTACGTTAAATAACGCGGCGTTAAAGTGTAGTTGGCTTCTAAACCATGTACTTTTAAAGCCTAGCTCGTAGTTTGTTGTGGTGTCGGCTTCATATAATAATTCGTCAGGTTTACCACAACCTGTTTGTTGATCCTCAACAATTGGATCAGGACAAGACACTAAACCGTTTGAACCACCAATTCTAAAGCCTTCACTTACTGTTACGTAACCCATTACTGAGTCAGTGAACTGGTATTTAGCATTAAATTTAAATAAGTTACCGTTATCGCCTGCTTCGTCTTTTTCGTATGCAACGGTGGTTACATCAGGATCTACTCCACCATACAATGTATTTGCTAGCGGGAAGTCAAAAGCCGCTTGCGACTCTATATCGTATTTGTAAAAACGGGCACCAATGGTCACATCTAATTTGTCGGTAACTTGGTAGCCAACTTCACCAAATAGTGCAGACTCAGTGACGGTACTTTTTGTAAGCTCTAAGTATTCTAATGAGTCAGGTCTTAGCTGCTCGCCACCAAAGTTATCGATAGCGAATTGGTCAAACCCAGGCGTAAACTCTCGGCTTGACGCTTCGGTTTCTGTTTTGTTGTAAAAGCCACCCACAATCCAGTTAAAGTCGCTGTCGCCTTGCGACACTAAGCGAATTTCTTGAGTGAAGGTATCTTCTTCGTCAATTTCACGGGTAAACGTTGAAAACGAAGGAAATTCTTCATAGCCGTAATCAAGACGAATAAGTAAATCGGTTTGATCGCGTTGACCGTCGGCATCAAAGCTTGAAATACCGGTTGCCGATACTAGCTCTGCAAAACCTAGGTCGGCTTTTAGTTCGAGGCTTAGTAATTGATCTTTTTTCTCGCGAGGTTCTTCAAAGCGATAAGCCGATTCGTATTTACCTATTACATCGCTTAAACCGTTATTTGCATTAAGGCTGTTGTAATGAACAATCGAGCGGCCTTCGCTGTCTTGGTTTTGGTAAAAGTAGTTAAGCGTACCTTCAAACGATTCATTTGGTTTAAAGCGTACGGAAATACGACCTGTTGTGGTGGTTTCGCCGTTGGCGTCTTTTACATTTTTAAGGTTGTTATTAACTGCTGAGCTATCGCTCCAATCTGGATCTGGCAACGATATGCCAGGTTCACGTACTACATAGCCGTAATCGATAAAACCCGGATCTTCATATACATTTAAGCTGGCGCGTACCGCTAATTTATCTTCGATAATAGGAAGGTTAAATATAAAACCGCCTTCGCCACCTAGAGAGTCACTTTCTTTTGTTTGAAACAGGTCGCCGTAAACTTCAAGCGATGTAAAATCAAGCTCAGGTTGTTTAAGCATGTAACGAATTGCACCGCCTAATGTGCCTGCACCATATAAGGTGCCTTGTGGCCCAATTAATACTTCAACACGCTCAATATCTACTAGGCGCATATCTACCGAAACCGGAATTTCGTTAATGTAAGTAGATACCGTGCCGCCATCTGATGATGGACCAGATGAATTGGTATTTAAACCACGAACAATAATAGGCGAGCCTGAGCGACCACCTTGATCGGTAATTGTTAAACCAGGTACCCAGCGCGCTACATCGGCAAGCTCATTGATATTTTGATCTTTCATAATATCTGCATCAAGGGCTGTAATATTTAGCGGTGCATTTTGCACAGAGCCGCTGCGCCTTGTTGCTGTAACTTCGATTACTTCGAGTGATTTGTTTTTAGCTGCAACTTCTTCTTGAGCAAGTGCGGCATTAGGCAATAAAAATACGCTAGAAACAGCGCTCGAAATAGCCAAGGTTAACAAGCTTGGTTTAAACATAAAAAGTGATCCCCGGTTCAAATGTTTTACATTAGTAAATTAAGTTAGCAGTTTATCAGTGAGTGAAGTAGCTTGGAATATTTAAATTGAATTTTAATTCACTTTTATAGAATAAATATATTTTGTTTGTGGGGGGTTATTTAGTTAATAGGCAATATAAGCAATAGCTTAGTCCTATTAGGTACAGCTAGGTTAAAAATCGCACTCTTGTTTAAAGGTAAATAGTCATTCATTTTTTAAAAATGGCTTTATGATGTGCTCGTTAAACAAATTATTACATTAAAATTGATAGTTTATAATGTTATTAGTTATGCTTTTATCAGCACTATTAAAGTATATTTTTATCCCCATTAAGAGTGTTAAGTCGGAATTATAAGTAACTGTGTAAGTTATTGAGTGAGCGTGTTTGATTGCCGCTTCGTATTCTTTTTTTGTTTTGTTCGCACTTTTTTGTGCGTGTTTTTAAGGATTAACAATGAGC
The DNA here is from genome assembly GCF_031198785.1 of Pseudoalteromonas sp. HL-AS1. Taxonomy (NCBI): domain Bacteria; kingdom Pseudomonadati; phylum Pseudomonadota; class Gammaproteobacteria; order Alteromonadales; family Pseudoalteromonadaceae; genus Pseudoalteromonas; species Pseudoalteromonas sp. HL-AS1. The sequence continues at coordinate 72,514 of NZ_CP133570.1, read as the reverse complement.
CAACTATTTTCGCCTTTATCACTTGGGCAAGTAACGTTAGATAACCGTATTATTATTGCACCCATGTGCCAGTATTCAGCAAACAATGGCGCTGCTAGCGATTGGCATACTATTCATTTGGGCCAATTGAGTTTAAGTGGTGCAGGATTACTTATTTTAGAAGCAACAGCAGTAAACCCAGAAGGGCGTATTAGCTATGGCGATTTAGGGCTTTGGAATAACAAAACCCAGCAAGCCCTAGACAAAAGCCTAAAAGCAGTAAGGCAATACAGCCCTATGCCTATTGGTATTCAGTTAGCGCATGCTGGGCGCAAAGCATCAACTGAAAAACCATGGGACGGTGGCGATGCCATTGCACCTGATGATGTTAATGGCTGGCAAACGCTCGCCCCTTCGGCAATTGCGTACGACGCTAACAGCCCAGTACCAAAAGCAATGAGCCAATCCGATATTGACTCACTAATTAAAGACTTTGTCAGTGCAGCTAAACGCGCTGATGAACTCGGCCTTGATTTAATCGAGCTACATGGTGCGCACGGTTACCTGTTACACCAGTTTTTGTCGCCACTTTCAAACAAGCGCGATGACAACTACGGTGGTAGCCTAGAAAACAGAATGCGCTTATTGCTTGAGGTATTTAAAGCAGTACGCGCGGTATTCCCAAGTGAAAAAGCAGTGGGTGTGCGTATCTCGGCAACCGATTGGGTTGAAGGCGGCTGGGATTTAGAGCAATCGATAGTGCTTAGTAAAGCGCTTGATGAACTCGGCTGTGATTTTATTCATGTAAGTACGGCGGGTTTAAGCCCTGAGCAACAAATACCAGTAAAACCTAATTTTCAGGTGCCATTTGCAACAGCGATAAAAAACGTTGTTAAAATGCCTGTAATAGCCGTTGGTTTAATCACTGAGGCGCAACAAGCCGAAGAGATTATTAGTGAGCAGCAAGCCGATGGCGTAGCACTTGCGCGTGGTATTTTATATAACCCGCATTGGCCGTGGCATGTTGCTGCAGAGCTTGGTGCTACAGTGACTGCACCTAAACAGTATTTACGCTCAAGCCCACATGGGCAGCCATCCCCAATTAAGTAAAGTTTAGTTTTTTGTAAAAACCCAATCAGCGTTTGCTGGTTGGGTTTTATTATTTTTGTAAAGTAGGATACACATGACCCAAACAGGCGTTTCACCACAACCACTTAGCAATACACTCGTCACTATTATTGCTTTGTGCTGCGGCCTTATTGTTGCCAATATTTACTACGCTCAACCTATCATTGAGTTACTAGCACCAGAGGTGGGGTTAAGCTCGCATAGTGCCAGCCTTATCGTATCGCTTACACAAATAGGTTATGCCTTAGGTTTGTTTTTTTTAGTGCCTTTAGCTGACTTAATAGAAAACAAACGCTTAATGCTTATAACGCTCGCTGTGTCGTTTTTAAGTTTAGTGGGTACGGCATTGGCTGATTCACCTAATGTAATGCTTATTTTATGTTTGATGATAGGTATAAGCTCGGTGTCTGTTCAGGTTCTTATTCCGCTTGCTGCGCATTTATCGTCGGATGAAAAACGCGGACAGGTGCTTGGTAATATTATGGCAGGTTTGCTGTTAGGTATTTTGCTTGCAAGGCCAATATCGAGCTTAATAGCCGATCACTTTGGTTGGCGTGCCGTATTTTACTTTGCAGCAGGGTGTATGGTGTTTATTGCAGGCGTAATTTATTTTGCTATTCCAAGCAGGCAACCTACCCATAAAACAACGTATTTTAAGTTATTAAAATCGCTTAAACAGTTAATGATTAGCCAACCAGTGCTGCGCCAACGTTCACTTTTTCAAGCATTAATGTTTGCATCATTCAGTTTATTTTGGACGAGCGTACCGGTTGTGCTTGCCCGTGAGTATGGTTTATCGCAATCAGAAATAGCATTGTTTGCATTAGTGGGTGCGGCAGGTGCTGTAGCTGCCCCCATTGTTGGTCGCTTGGCAGATAAAGGCTATACACATCAGGTATCGTTACTGGCCAAAGTAATTGCAGCAGTGTGCTTTTTACCAAGCTTATTTGAGCTACCTTACGGCATTATAGTATTGGCATTAACCGGTGTGTTTATTGATTTTGCTGTGCAGGCCAATATGGTATTGGGTCAACGTGCAGTGTATGCACTAGAGCCGCAAAGCCGTGCGCGTTTAAACGCTATTTACATGACTAGTATATTTGTAGGTGGCGCAGTAGGCTCGCTTATTGCCAGCCCATTATATGAAGCGTGCGGGTGGACAGGTATTGCTCTGGTCGCGACGGGCATGCCGCTTATTTCGTTGATTGGCTATTTGGTTACAACTAAAAAGCAAAGTAAGGCTGTGAGTTAAACAATTACCGGATACAACATAATAAAGTCACCATGTTGCGTGGTGACTTTATTTAGATTATTTAGGTTATTTGGTAGTTAACTAAGTAGTCTGTTTTTTTGCGTTTGAAAACGAGCTACCAACAGAGGCAATAATTACCAGTAATATTGCCAGCCACTGCCAAATAGACAATAGTTCGCCTAATATGAGTAATCCGGCTAATGCTGCAATTGCGGGCTCTAAACTCATCATAATACTAAAGCCTTGCGACGACATATTACGCAAAGTGATCATTTCTAGGGTATACGGCAGGGCGCTTGAGAGTACTGCAATAGCAATACCTAACGGAATAATATCCCAACTGAATGAAGAGGCTTGCAAAATTCCGCCATAGGGCACAAGTACAATGGCCGAAATAGTCATACCCATAGCCACAGTTGCACCACCAGAGCCTTGATTACCGGTTTTTTTACCAAAAAGAATATAACCTGCCCAACATGCACCAGCGGCAAGCGCCAATATAACGCCAACCGGATCTAGGCTTTCTTGGCCTTTCATATCAGGCAGTAATAATAAAATGCCCGCAATAGCACAGCCTACCCAAAATAGATCACGCTTACGGCGCGATGAAAATAATGCAACTGCTAATGGGCCGGTAAATTCAAGTGCAACGCCAATACCCAGTGGAATACGCTCTATGGCGTAATAAAACAAAATGTTCATACCGCCGAGGCTCAGGCCGTAAATTAAAATAGGAAATCGTTGGCCTGCGGCAGGTAAGTGTTTCCACGGTTTAAAAATCAGGCATAAAATAGTGGCAGAAAAACCTAAACGGAGTGCAGTAGTCCCTTCAGGGCCTACAATAGGGAAGAGTTGCTTGGCAAGCGAGGCACCAGATTGGATAGTTACCATAGCGAGCAATATACAAAAAACAGCGAGTAAGAGTTCTTTCGTAGATGAATGCATTATTTTCCTTGAGTTGAGTAACTCTATCAATTAGTTATGTAATGCAGGGAGTATAAAAGCTAAACCCCCCCGATATTAATGGCGGCATAGTATCTTTTTTTAAATTTATAGGTAAGTGTTTGCGACCAAAAATAACGCAATAAAAAGTATATTAAATAGGGAAGGTAAATAAAGTAAGAGGTAAAGTTAGCAAACAGGCGTTTGCTAACTTTAATCAGTTGGTTAAAAGGCCTTAGTGGGCACTTTTATTAACTAAGCCATCAAGCGAGTAGAGGCCTCGTTTTTCATCATTTTTGCGTTTAATTTCTTCAAGTGCACGCGATTCTACAGCGTCAAATAAAGCATTAATTAAGCGGTTAAAATGTTTGTGCATTGCACTGCGCGCTGCATTTGCATCATGCGACTTTAGGGCTGTATAAATAGCGGTGTGTTCATCCATAACGCACTCGTTATTGTTTTTACACACACTGCCATAGTCAGCAACAATTTGTGGATTTGTTAAACGTAAATCCCACAAGTTAGACACTGCAAATTCAAGTGCTTTATTACGCGTTGCTCTAGCTATAATTTCGTGGAACTCACGATCGGCTTGCTCAACATACAGGCCTTTTTCCATAGCAATTAATGTTTTATTTAGTTGCTCTAGTTCTTCTTCTGTAATGCTTTGAGCAGCTAGAGCGGCAATTTCGCCTTCAATTAATGCGCGAGCTTGAGTAAGTTCAAATGCACTGATCTCTTTTGATTTTATAGATGCATTTTTTTGTTCTACTACGTAAACACCAGAGCCAGTTTTAACTTCAACTCGGCCACGTACTTCTAATGCGATAATAGCTTCTCTAATGGTAGGGCGGCTTACATCAAACATTTCTGCAAGTTCACGTTCAGGTGGTAAACGACTCCCAGCAGAAAATTCGCCTTGATTTATTAAAGACTCAATTTTATCAACTATGCGCCAAAATAAGCGACGATTACCCATACTTTACCTTCATTACCTTAAGGAATAATGGCCTCTGGGGCCTATAAGTCAAAACCAACTGTTAATATCAGAGGTTACCTTAAAATTCACTATTATGTCAAAATTCTAACGCGATGTTAGGGTTAAAAACCACTTTACACCAACGGTTGCATTCTTGTATCACCAATTTAGTTTAAAATAATGTAATTGGCCAGCTTGATTGGTAATGTTTTTATGTGTTAGGTTAGATTTAAGGTTATTGAGTAATAAATATTGGTAATAAACCGAGTTGGGTTGTCAGTGTTAAGTTTGTTGTAGAAGTATTTGATTGCCCATGGATGGGGATCGCTATTTTAAAGTGTTTTGTAAAATGTGTCGTTGTACGAGAGCTATTTAAGCTTTCTTCTGGGCGTTAGCTGTCGTTGGTTAACGCCCATATTTTATTTAATTAGTCGTTAGGGTACACAACCCCAAGCTGTTTGCGCGCTTCATCAAGAACGCTCATTACGTTACTGGCTAAAATGTGCGTATTAACAGGTGACTCAAGGATATTTTGCTTCACTAATGACATGAAATGCTCAACTTCGTATTTCATAAAGTGCTCATCAAACGGCTGGGATATAATCTCTACATCACCATTATTAGCAATAAATTCCACTTTTTTAAGTTGCGATACGGCTTCTATACGTATGCGCCCAAGCTCGCCTTGTATTTCGGTTATGTTGTCGCCTTGCGATATTTTGGAGTAACTAATAACGGCTTGTTTATCTGCATAGTTTAGTAATACATCGCCCGCACCATCTACACCAGTATCGAGCAATACGCCACTGGCACTCACGCTTTTTGGTGCCCCCCAAAGTGCAATTAATAAATACAGCGGGTAAATCCCTAAATCAACTAAAGCACCATTTGCAAACTCGGGTAAAAATGTGTTTGGGTGTTCTCCATTTTTATACTTATCGTAACGCGATGAGTATTGACTGTACTGGCCAATATATTTACGTGGTGTGCCAATTTTTACCATTGCCTGTTGTAGCTGTTCATAGTTAGGCAAGTGAGTGGTCATCATGGCTTCCATGTAAAGGCGCTGATGCTTTTTTGCTGTAGCTATAATGCTTGCAAGCTCTTTAGAATTGGCAGCTGATGGTTTTTCGCCAAGGACATGTTTACCCGCTTCTAGACACATAACGGCATATTGTTTGTGTAAGCTATTAGGGGCGGCTATGTAGACAGCATCGACATTTTGATCTTGGCAAACTTGCTCGATTGAGGTGAAAATTTTTGCTTGTGCATTTTGTGGGTGTTTGGCTAAAAATGCTTCGCCGCTAGATACTGCGCGCGAGCACACCCCATATAAATTAAAATCGTTTAACGTATTTGCAGCGGCTAACAATGTGTCGCTAATAAAATTGGTGCCAACAATAACAAAGTTCATGCTCACTCCTTAGCTTAAATAAAAATAATAAGAGTATTTAGTTTAACATTTTTTTAGTTCTATATGCTCGAGGAGAACATCCAAACCAGCGTTTAACATTAACACTTAGTGTTGCTTGTTCCTGATATCCTAAAAGCTCAGATATGGTTGAGATTGTAAATTGGTTTTGCGCTAAATAGTGTGCAGCTAAAGCGCGGCGAGTGGCATCTTTTAGTTTTACAAAACTCGTATTATGTTTGATAAGTTCTCGATGCAGAGTACGCGGGTGCATACCCAGCGCAGCTGAAATAGTTTGGTTACTACATTGATAAATAGGAAGCATAGGCCTAATTAGCGCACTAACTTGGTTGGGCAACGGTTGTGTGTGTTCTTTGTTTTTTGCCAAGAAGTTTAGCGCTGCTTGTACTTTATTTAGTTTAGGGTGATCAAGCTCAAGAGTTAAATCACTTTTTGAGATTACAATGCCAGCGCTGTTGCGATGCTCTATAACGTTACAACCAAAGTAAGTGTTATAGGCACGAGTATTAGTACTTAACTTTTTTGGCAAAAATATATTAATTGGTTTGCAGCGGTTATTACTGAGCTTTTTAATAACAGCTAATGCTAAACCAATGGTTAGCTCAATGACTTGGTTTATGTGCGGTAATGGTTTTAAATTAATTTCGAATGATAAAAACAAGCTTTTATCATTCTCTAAAGGGTGCGAATTTAAGCTAAGTGCAGGGCTGTGTAAGTGAAGGTATTTAATAACCCAATTAAGTGCATCACCTAAATTAGTACTACTTTTGGCAGCTATTGCAATATGTCCTAAAATATCAAAGTTTTGTCTACTTGCGAGCTTAAGGCCAAAACTAGAGCAATTGAACTTACAAGCACAGTATTCTAAAAGCTCAGCGTAATCTCGATAAGGTAAATATTGGTTGTCGAGATTTTTAAAGTCAACGTTACTAATATTACAGCTTTGCATTATTTCATGCGGATCGCCGCCAAATTCGCTAATTAGCGTGTCTATACCTTGTAATGACGTGGCTCTGATTAGGCTGCTCATGGTTAACCCCAAATAAGTGATGTCTAAAAATATCAAGTTTTATTGGGTTTTTCTATGCACTATTACTGTTAAGGCCGTTTAAAACTTTTATTAAGGTACACCATGAACAATACAACATTTGATTACATTGTGATTGGCGCAGGCAGTGGCGGCTGCGTTATGGCATCGCGATTGTCTGAGGATAAAAATGTCAGTGTGTGTTTAATTGAAGCTGGCGGCAGCGATAAAAGTGCATTTGTGCAAATGCCAGCTGGCATAGCAGCGAGTGTGCCTTATGGCATAAATAGCTGGCATTACAATACGGTGCCACAAAAAGAGCTTAATAACCGCTGTGGTTTTGTGCCGCGCGGCAAAGTATTGGGTGGGTCAAGCTCTACCAATGCAATGGTTTATATTCGCGGTAACAAATACGATTACGACCAATGGGCTGCTAATGGCAATACGGGATGGGATTTTGAGAGTTTACTCCCGTACTTTATTAAAGCTGAGAACAATAAAGCGTTTATAAATAATGAGCTGCACGGAATAAAAGGCCCGCTACATATACAAGAGCTAAGTAACCCAAGCAATGTAAACCAATATTTTTTAAATGCCTGTGCTGAGCAGGGCGTTAATTTAAGCGACGATATAAATGGTAAAGAGCAAAGCGGCGCGCGTTTATCGCAGGTAACTCAGCACAATGGCGAGCGTTGTAGTGCAGCAAAAGCATATTTAACACCGCATTTAAACCGCCCGAATTTAACGGTATTAACCCATAGCCACGTTAATAAAATAAATATAGCTAATAAGATAACGCAAGGCGTGCAAATAGGGCGTAATAAGGAGGTTATTAATTTACGTGCTAAAAAAGAGGTAATACTCAGTGCTGGCTCTATTAATTCGCCGCAAATATTAATGCTTTCGGGTATTGGCCCAAAAGGGCAGTTAAGTGCACATAACATTAAGGTTCAGCACGTACTTGAAGGTGTTGGCGCTAATTTACAAGATCACTTAACGGTAGTGCCACTTTATAAATCAAAAACAAGTAAAGGCACATTTGGTATAAGCCCGCTTGGCATTGCCAGCATTTTAAAAGGATGCGTTAACTGGTTTAGTAAACGAGAAGGGCGATTAACCAGTAATTTTGCAGAGTCGCACGCGTTTATTAAATTATTTGAAGGCTCGCCAGCGCCCGATGTGCAGCTAGAATTTGTAATTGGGCTGGTGGACGATCATAGTCGTAAATTACACACTGGGCATGGTTACAGTATACACAGCAGTATTATGCGCCCCAAAAGCCGAGGTACTATTACATTAGCCGATAACAACCCGCGTAGTGCACCGCTTATAGACCCTAATTATTTAAGCCACCCAGATGATTTAACTGTAATGCTTGCAGGCCTTAAAAAAACACTCGCTATTATGCAAAGCAACGCTTTTGATAACATACGCGGTAAAATGGTTTATCCGCTTGATATAAATAATGATGCTCAGCTAATTGAGTTTATACGCCAAACTGCAGATACCGAGTATCACCCAGTAGGGACATGTAAAATGGGGCAAGACTCAATGGCAGTGGTAGATACTAATTTACGAGTACACGGGGTGAGTAACTTACGCGTAGTTGATGCGTCGATTATGCCTACTATTATTACCGGCAACACAAATGCGCCGGTAATTGCGATTGCTGAAAAAGCGGCTGATTTAATTAAACACGAAAACGTATAATTGAATTAACAATAGCAGGGCTATTAATTAGCGATAAAACTCATTTAGCCATTGTTGCCAATCGCTTTCAAGATGTAGCATTTGCTGATGCTTTTTAGCGTTTAGATGCTTGGCTTCGTCCTCGCTTGCCACATAAGGCCCAACGCGGCATAGGGGGCAATGGTTAGATGTTAAGTATGCAGGCTTTGTAAGGCGTGAGCTTAATTCGCTAGTATGTTTATCGAGACTTTTTGGGCTGAAAACGTAAGTTATGCCGCTTGTGTCTTTAACGTGTTTATCGCGGTCAACATTACGAATTTTATAACCTTCAAAATGGCTAATATCAAATGGGATTTGGCCTAAATAATCTGCGGTTAAACCGTTATTTAAACTCCCTTCTATATTCCACTCACGATAAGGTTTTACATCCTTTGAGGTGATGTAACAAAGCATTGGCCCATTTTTATCAAGCGCGTATTCGTTAGCGTATTTAATAAATTGGTGCAGTAAAGCGCGGTTTAATACGTTCATACTGGTTTGGCGCGTGTTGTTTTCAAATGCTTCACGGCCAACAAATGCAGGTATAAGCGGAAACTGAAAAATAACCACATCAAAGCTGTGCTGGTTTTCACTTAGAGCTTGCCAACATGCAGGGTTTGTTACATCAAAACTATTAAGTACCTCAACGTTATGCGCTTTTAAGTTGCTAAGTGCATTGTGCTGGTATTTTTGCTCAATAGTAGTTTGGTCATCGTAAGTGGATGCAACCAAAGCTTTTGGCGATAGATGAGTGTAAATAGCGTTCGAAAACGATAAATCGCCATCGCCTACGGTGAGTATTCGCCATTGAGGATTTAAATACATATTTTATTTAGCGTTTATGTTTGTAGCAGTATTATTTATATCGCTATTTGTTTGTGAGTCTTTTGCTAGTAAACGATGAAACGCAAGTCTGGTTTTTAATCCTTCGATTGCGATTTGTTTAATAATAAGATTAAAGGTAATTAAAATAGCAAAGGCAATATGAATAGGGCCGTGAGTGAACCCTGCATCTGTATCGTACAGTGTTAAACCGAATAGCAAAAATAAGACGACTAATAATATTTCGAGTAATTGACTTGAATAAAAGCTTAAACGACCTTCGCTTTTATGATCTTTTTTAATGCGAATAGCACAAAAAAATGGGATCACTTTGATTTTAAATGCAGCGTTTTTTTCTACGTAGTTTTCGCCAAGTTCGTCGAGTTGTTGGCGTAGTTGGTCAATCATGGTGTGTCCTCAAATAGCAGTGCGCGGATATTACCTTATTACCACGCAATATTTAAGTTTACAGCTGCTATTTAGGGTAAATACTCATACCAATAGTAAGGATATGACACACAAACACAACAGAGGTAAGTACAAAGCGCATTTTTTGATAATCTTTATGATAGGTTTGCCATTGTGGCGTGGCTTTTTCAAATATAAGTACTAACCAAAAACTAGCACCTAGCCAAGCCAGTGCCCACTCTACAGGTAAAAATGATACAAATGGAACTGGGATAACAGGTAATACCGCTTTAATTGCATTGCTATAGCTTTGCTCTCCGGCGCGCCATAAGTTACCCGCCATAAATGCTAAAATGGCGATACTGTAAAAAGTAAAAAACTCTAAGTTAAGGCTATTACTGCCAAACATGAGTGGCCAACCTACACACCCTAAAAACGGGATTAAGCCTAGATAACCTAGCTGTATATGGTTAACAAATTTTTCCATTACGGTGCGCCTTATATTTAATGACTTATTTGAAGCGGGGCTATTGTAGCAGTATTGCGATTAGCGGTCTTAATAATTCGCCAGCGTTTACAATTCAACTGATGTTTACGATAACAATGATTATATAGTTCAACCCAAAAAACCGATTGTTTTAATCTAAACAATCAATTTTATTTAATTTCCTATTGGCCTTATTGTACTACTCAAGCCAACGCAGAAGGTCGTTCAAAACGAAAGCGTTGATTACTTTTAAAATACATAAACACAGATGAGGAAATACCATGAGCACTTCATTAATTAATACAAAATTACAACCATTCAATGCAACCGCTTACCACAACGGTGACTTTGTAGAATTGTCTGAAAAAGATGTTCTAGGTAAATGGTCAATCTTCTTCTTTTACCCAGCAGACTTTACATTTGTATGTCCTACTGAACTTGGTGATGTTGCAGATTATTACGCACAACTTCAAGAAATGGGCGTAGAAGTTTACTCAGTATCTACTGACACTCACTTCACTCACAAAGCATGGCACGATACGTCAGACACAATTGGTAAAATTACTTACCCAATGATTGGCGACCCAACAGGACGTATTACTCGTAGCTTTGGCGTAATGATTGAAGAAGAAGGCTTAGCACTTCGCGGTACATTTGTAATGAACCCAGAAGGCGAAATTAAAGTAATCGAAACTCACGATTTAGGTATTGGCCGTAGCGCTAAAGAACTTGTTCGTAAAGTACAAGCTGCACAATACATTGCAACTCACGACGGTGAAGTTTGTCCTGCATCTTGGCAGCCAGGTGAAGACACACTTGCACCTTCACTAGACCTAGTTGGTAAAATCTAAGTATAGATTTATTCCTACTATAAGGGCAGGTAACTGCCCTTAAATCAACGAACATCCGTTTGTTGGTGCCTCCTATATCAATATACTTGTTTAAGCACATGCATTATTTGGCATGGGAGGCTTGCTGTTTAAATTTTCCTAAAAGGGTTAAGCCATGTTAGATAACAACATAAAAAATCAATTAAAAAGCCATTTTGAATCGCTTACTCAACCTGTTGAGCTGCTTATTGCCTTGGATGACAGCAAAAAATCAGCAGAAGTAGAAAGCTTAGCGAACGATTTAGCTTCACTGAGCGATAAATTTACGGTAATGAACAATCCTGATACAAGCGCGCGTCGCCCGTCAATGGTTGTACATTCACCTATTAAAAACACTCATATTACGTTTGCAGGCGTACCTATGGGCCACGAATTCACAAGTTTAGTGCTAGCACTTTTACATACTGGCGGACACGCAAGTAAAGCTAAAAGCGAAGACATTAAGCAAATACAATCGCTTACTCAAGAACTTAACTTTGAAGTATATATAAGTTTAAGTTGCCAAACGTGCCCGCAAGTAGTCCAAGCACTTAATACTATGGCAGCGACAAACAGCAATATTAAAGCGACCATGATTGATGGCGCATTATTTCAAGACGAAGTAGAAGAGCGAAATATTTTAGCTGTACCGGCTGTATATTTAAATGGCGAACCATTTAGCCAAGGTGCACTAAGCCTTACTGACATACTCAATAAAGTAGATAGCAAAGGGGCACAGCGCCAAGCTGAATCGCTAAGTAAAAAAGATAAATTTGATGTACTTGTAATTGGTGGCGGGCCTGCGGGCGCATCGGCTGCGATTTACTCAGCACGAAAAGGGTTAAATACAGGTATTGTTGCCGACAGATTTGGTGGACAAGTTGCAGATACATTAGCAATAGAAAACTTTATTTCGATTAAGGCGACTGAAGGGCCAAAATTGGTTGCCCAGCTTGAAGAGCACGTTAAAGAATACGATGTAGATGTAATGCATAATCAGCGTGCAGCGGCACTTGGTTATAACAATGGCTACGAAATTACACTAGAAAATGGCGCAGTGCTTAAAGCTAAGTCGCTCGTACTTGCCACTGGTGCACGTTGGCGCGAAATGAACGTACCCGGCGAGCAAGAATATCGCGGTCACGGTGTGGCATATTGCCCACATTGTGATGGCCCTTTATTTAAAGGTAAACCTGTTGCCGTAATTGGCGGTGGTAATTCAGGTATAGAAGCAGCAATCGATTTAGCTAATATTGTGCAAAGTGTTACGGTACTTGAATTTGCAGACACACTACGTGCTGATGAAGTGCTTATTCGTAAAGCTAAAAGCATGGCTAATATTACTATTATCAAAAGTGCACAAACTACCGAAGTACTTGGTGATGGTAAAAAAGTAACTGGCTTAATGTACACAGATAGAGTGTCGGGAGAGAGCAAAGAGCTTGAACTTGCCGGTATATTTGTACAAATAGGCTTAATACCAAATACCGAATGGTTAAAAGACAGCGACCTTGAATTAAGCAAATTTGGTGAAATACTGATTGATGCTAAAGGCGCAACTTCATTACCAGGCATATACGGCGCGGGGGATGCAACCAATACTCCGTTTAAACAAATTATTATTGCAATGGGCAGTGGTGCAACAGCAAGCTTAGGCGCATTTGATTATTTAATTCGTCACTCTGAAGAAGCTGATCAAAGCGCTGCTTAATGTAATTAGTAAAAACTCTCTTGATATAACAGCAAGGCTACACCCATAGCTGTTTGTTAACCCAAGCCGCCCTTCTCCAAAGGCGGCTTTTTTATACTTAAAAATTAGCACATGATTTAATCGCACCCACCGCCAGAATCACCGCCACAATCTGTATAAGAATGTGATGAGTTACTGCTAGCGGAAGCTGTTGAGTCACTGCCAGTATAAGCGGATGATCCACGTGATGACTTAGCACTGATAAATGTAACTAACAGCAATACGCCTGATACGATAACTATTGTTATTGATGAGCTCCATTGCCCAGTGGAAGCGCCTTTAAATACAGCAACAATAAGCACTGTTAGTAATATAGTTCTAATTATATTTTTCATTTTATGTTCTTATTTTTTACCAGTGGCAGTGCAGTAAAAACTAGCTGATTTTTACGGTATGCTCAAGCGCATTAATAACTGCTCTTTCAAGTATGGGGAGTTTAAACGGTTTTGATATAAACATATCCATACCGGCTTGTTTACATGCAAGTTTGTCTTGTGATGAGGTGTTAGCTGTTATTGCTACTATGTAAGTTTTTTCATGCGAGCAGATGCTTTCTGATCTAAGTTGCTTAGTTGCTTCAAATCCATCGAGGATGGGCATTATGCAGTCCATAAAAATAAGGTCATAATGCTTTTGACGACATTTTAATACTGCATCTTGGCCATCTACTGCTGAGTCTGCTTTAATATTAAGCTTGCCCAAAGAGGCATGAAGTACCAACCGATTGATGTCGTTATCATCGACTACAAGCACTGATAATACACTGCCATTAATATCTAAAGTTGATTTAAGGCTTTCTTGTTTTTGTTCTGTCCCTTGCTCAATAGGAATATTGACCAAAAACGTAGTGCCTTTATTTGGTGTGCTTTTTACCTTTATTTTACCGCCCATATATTCAACAAGTTCTTTTACTATTGCAAGGCCAAGGCCTGTGCCACCTTTTGAATTTTTAGCATCAATTTCTTGAGAAAAAGGAGAAAACAGTGATTCTAAAAAGCCTTTACTCATTCCTCGGCCGGTATCAGACACTTCAATATTTAAAATTAGCTTATTTTTTATTTTAGAAAGGTTTGTGTTTAGTGTAACTGAACCATTCTCAGTAAATTTCAGCGCATTGCTTAGTAAGTTAGAGGTTATTTGGCTAAGGCGTGTGTTGTCGCTAAACGCCCAGCAGTTGTCATCAATTGTATTATTTACTTGTAGCGTTACATGCGTGTTTTTAAATAGAGGTGTATACAAAGAAGTTAAATCGGTAAAAATTGTTTTTAGTAAAAAGTCAGTAGGTTCAAGCTTTAGCTCACCATGATTAATTTTAGAAAAATCGAGAACTTCGTTAATTATACTGAGTAAAATATCGGCGCTTCTAAGTGCGATTTTAATTTTTTCGGCACGCACTTCTTCACTGTGTTCATCAACTAATGTGGTTAGCATACCTGTAATACCATTGAGTGGGGTTCTTAATTCGTGGCTGATTTTAGCAAATAGCATGCTTCTGTCTTCAAGTAGGCGCTCTGCTTGAGCTTGCTTTTGTTTAAGCTCTTCTCGTAGCATTACTGATTCGGTTACATCTTGGCAGGTGCCAAATAACCGCACGCATCGGCCTTCATCAAATTCGGCCTCACCAAAGGTAGCCACCCATAAGTGTTTATTTTTAGCGGTTACTACTTCTAGTTCTAAATTCCATTTTTTGCCTTTTTCTATGGCTAATTCTACCGCGCGAGTAATGCCTTCACGACTTGGGCCTTCTTTATAAAACTCGATTGCAGAATTCATTTGCGGTTGAAATTGTTCATCCACCTCATGTATGAGGTAGGTTTGCTCACTCCAGGTAATTTTATCGGAGATTAGATCAACTTCCCACGTGCCTATATTTGCAATGTGCTCTAACTTTAATAAAGTATTACTATTTTTTATGAGTTGTTCTTTAGCTTGGGTGCGAGCAAATTCCGATCCAAGCCATTGTGCAAATAATTCGATGTAGTCATAAGCATCATCGTTAAAAGCGAGGGAGTCTTTTGCGGATGAAAAGTTAACGGTGCCAAATATTTTATCACCAATTTTTATTGGCGCGCCAATATAAGACTCTAACTGAAAGTTTATATAACAGGGGTGGTTTGCAATTGCACTTTGAGATGCTTTATGAAAGGCAAGTGCAGAGCCAGCAGCGAGCGTATGTACGCAATAGGTGCCTTGTAATTCAAACACGGTACCGGGTAAAAGTGAGTTGTCAGGGGTTTTGGCATATAAAACGGTGTAGCTGTTTTCATCTACTTTACTAATAATACCTAGCTCAAGGTCAAATACTTCTAACCCAAACACTAAGAGCTTATTAATTTTATTTTCAAAATCAAGAGATTGATTAGAAACTATATCGTGAAAACATCGTAAAAAATTCAAAAGAAAACACCCCGTAAGCTTTTGTTCAATTTATATAATACATAGGCCAATTAGGGCATTGGTATTAGTTTAAAATCCAGTTTAGCAGTTTTAATTACTAATAACTAAAATTGATACGTATTAAATTTTATAACCTTATGTTTTTATGAACTAAGTTAGTGGTTTATTAATAGTAGTAGGGCCTGTTGACCTTTCAGGATTAAAAATTGTCCCTAGGCAGAACCCAAAGGGCAACGCATGTTTGGCATTTATGCTGCGTTATCGCCTATTTATGGGGAATAACCACACTAAATAGGCTCTGCCTTGCCTAAATACCAAACAGTCTGCTGTAAATTTAACCTCGAAAGATAAACAGGCCCTTGTATATAGCGCAACATGCCGCCGAGCATATAATACTCAGCGGTATACTTTTAATACGTTGAATTTGGGGTATATTGCGGGTTGATATCGCCGCCTACTTCCTCTGGGTCAACATCGTTAATAAGCAGTGTTTCACGTACCGCTTCAATGTGATCAAGTACGCTTTGGTAGCGCTCGCCATATTCATACTTTGTCACCTCAATCGCTTTAGGCATGTAAGTAAAAGCTATTTTTAGGGCGTGGAGTGCTTCTTCGTTTATTTTTTCGCTCATAATATTCTCTTATGTGTAGGCTATAGCTAACCTGAGTTCTGGATAATAAATCTATCTCAAGCAGCTATTTTTAGCGCTAACTGCGTTGAATTTCCTTGCAATAGACCAGCTATTGACGCGTAAATTCGCCTTGTTTTCACCAAAAATTTCTAGCTAGAGAGAAACAGACTTAAATATCGTTATTATTTATAGTGTTTTTAAATCTCTTAACCAGAATTCAGGTTAGTTAGTAAAATAACACCAAATACGATTCGGTAAAGACCAAAACTAACAAAAGTGAAATTTTCTAGAAAGCGTATGAATAGTTTAATAGTAAAATAAGCAACTATAAAAGACGTTAAAAAACCCACAGCAAGGGCAGTTAGGTCATCTAAGCTAAACAGTTGGTAATGTTTAAGTAAGTCGTACCCTGAGGCTGCTGCAAGTACAGGTAAACCAAGTAAAAATGAAAATTCAGCGCTGGTTTTTCGGTTTAAACCACACAACATGGCACCAACAATAGAGCTCCCAGCACGACTAGTCCCTGGAATTAACGCAAATACTTGTGCTACGCCAATCCAAAGTGCTTGTTTATAAGTAACTTGGGTTACATCGGTAGTTGTGCAGTGAGCCTCTTTATAACTGCGCTCTAATAGTAAAAAAATCACACCGCCTACAATAAACATAACACCTACTACAGGTACGCTAAACAGTGTTTTTATTACATCACTAAATATAAAACCAATAATACCCAAAGGAATAAATGCAATGGCAACTTTAATCCATAAATTAAAATGTTTAGGGCTAAACTTGTCTTTATAGTTAGCTAGTACCGCTAAAATGGCGGCAAGTTGAATAATGACTTCGAAGGCGAGATTAGCGTCTGTTGATTCAATGCCTAACCACTTTGACGCTACAATTAAGTGCCCGGTTGATGATATGGGTAAAAATTCTGTTATACCTTCAATAATACCTAAAATAATCGCGTTAATTATATCCACGGTTTACTGCTTCCTGAAAAATTAAAAAGCCCGAACTCGGCTTAACTGAAATGACGCATTACTGCGTACCTAAATTGCGAGGCGTAGCATAAAAGCTCTTAAAGCAAACCAACAGTATTTTTAGACTTAATGTGTTTAATAAATTGCATTAAGCAGTAAATGCACAATATAATAACAATCGTTATCATTTGCATGTGCTATTTTGTATATGTTTGGGCAAATTTATTGAGCGAATAATGAATAATAAAAAAACGTTTACAGCTACACGGCGAAGGCACTTAATTGCGTGTGTATTAGCGCTAGTTACAGCGGTAATAATGATTCCGGGTATGACAACCTATTTACCGTTTCAAATGAATGAACAAATATTACTGCCTATTTTACTCTTTCCTGTTATTTGGACTGCGTTGTTTATTTATGCGTATTTGGCGCAAAAAGTATGGCAACCTTTTGTAGTAATGATTGCATTGTGTGTATTACATGGTTTATTGAGTTTTTGGGCGTTAACGCAGGGGCAGGGATGAAGTCGATTACGTTAAAAAAGCTATTTTTATTACATAGCTGGGTAGGAATTATTACTGCGGTACTGCTATTTATTGTTGCATTTAGTGGGGCGTTAGCGGTGCTGTCGAGACCTGAGTTAAAAATATGGGCTAATCCAGAACTACAATCTAGCCAACACGTTGCCAGCGCGCAAATTAACCGACTAGTAAACGAATACCATAAAAAAGTACCTAGTGAATTTGGCGAAAACATTCATGTGTTTTTACCAAGTGGGCATAACTTTCATTTATTAACGTTGGTATTTGAATCCCACCATGGGGATGAAAATTACGACCAAGAGGTAGCCAGAGTATTTCAGTTTCATCCCGATACGTTAGCGCTGGAAAATACTTACTATGGGCCTAGTAAAGAGTTTTACGCTAATAAAAAAACGGATGCGCCAACTTATATAGGTGAGTTTCATGCAGATTTGCATTTAGGGCGACCAATTGGGTTAATACTCACTGGTTTTTTAGGTTTAACGCTTTTAGTAAGTGCAGTGACAGGCTTGTTTATTCATCGCAAATTGATAAAAGAGCTCTTTACGTTTAGGCGAGATAAAGGGTTAGATATTGCAGTAAGCGATGCTCATAAGGTTATAGGTATTTGGGGCAGCGTATTTAATATTGTGATTGGTTTTACAGGATCATTTTTAGGGCTCGCGACCATTATTTTACTACCAGCAGCTGCGTTTGTGAGCTTTGGTGGCGATCAAGATAAGTTAATAGAAACGTTTACTGCTATTCCTGAGCCTGTAGTTAGCCACATTAAACAACCTACAAAAATAGACACTATTTTAGACAATGCTCATAGCCGTTACCCTGAAGCAGTAATTAGGGATGTCACAATAATGGCGCATAACGATGCGAACGCGCAGGTATATTTGCGTTTGTTAGGTGGCGAGGCTGTTGCTTCTCAGTTACTGCATTATCAAGGCAATGGTGAGTTTGTGCAGTCGATGAGTAGTTTTGGTGATATTTCAGGTGTTTCAATACAAGTAATTGAGTTGATGTTTCCGCTGCACTTTGGGAACTTTGCAGGGGTGTTTGTAAAATTACTTTGGGTATTGCTTGGCTTAAGTACTGCGCTTTTACCTATTTCGGGCATGATGATGTGGCTAGCAAAGCGTACACGTGGCAGTAGCCCGTCGCTGAGTGTGCAGGCATATGCACGCTGGAATCGTTTTATTATTGGCAGTTGTGGCGGTTTGGTATTAGCAAGCTTTGTGCTATTTCCTGTGCAAGTTTTACTTAATTATAGCGTTGTTGGTGTGGCGCAAAATAGCTTTTTTGGACCCGTGTTCTTTTATACGTGGTTGGCATGGTTACTATTAAGTGTATTGCCCATAGGTTATAAAAACTATTTTAAGCTGACACTTTTACTATGCGGCGCTTCGCTTGCTTTGGTGCTGCCACTTAATATTTTACTTGGCGTTAGCAATATTATTAACCTTAATAGCTCGCTTGTCGCGGTAGTAGATATAAGCTTTATGGTGGTGGGTATCGTGTGTATGTTTGTTGCCTTAAAAATAAAAAACACACAAAAATTACAAATTGAGGTACAACCCGTATGAACGAGCTACTAATTATAATTGCCATGGTAAGTTTACTACTCATGATGCTCAACCTACGAAAAAACACACTTACATTAGCGACTAAAACATTTTTAAGTGCACTGCTATTTGGTTTAGCACTGATATGTTTTATGAGTGTTTACGGTATTTTAGGCGGTGCAATATGCACCGTTGTGGGAGCTATGTTAGCTGGTTTACTAACCGCAGTTATTGCGGGTAAAGCACCGCAATTATTAGGTTAAATAATGCAGTTATTTAGCTAAAAAGACCTTAGCAGTATCAACTCCCATGTTGTAACCACTATTAAGTATTTCAAACTTTTTAGTGGTACGCCCAACTTTAAAATTAGCCGGTGGTGCAATGATATTGATTTTGCAGTCATTAGGTGGATTCATAATAAAATCGATAGACTTATTATAAAAATCAGCCCTGTTTAAGGTCGTTTGAATTAATGTGGGATAGTTTTTATACATTTTTTTAGTGAGCCAAGGTGCCTTACTTGGTTTTTTACGATAGCCTAAACATTGAGACAAAATAACGGTGATTTCGCGTGCACCCATTTCGTAAGCTTTTATTACCGGAATTGAATCAGCAACACCGCCATCGGTCATCGCTATGTCATTAATAATAGGGTAGTCACGATATGCAATGGGTATAGCGCATGATGCTTTTAATTGATGCACCATATCGGCGCTGGTGGCCTTTAAATAGTGTGCTTTGCCTGATTCGATTGCCGTAGATACAATATAAAACTCGTGTGGAGTTTGCTCAAAGACCTCCGTATGAAGGCGTATTTCGCGAATAGTTTCTTGCCATAACCAATCTAAATCAAATAAATGACCACCTTTAATAAAGCGCGCTAAATTAATAAATTCAGGACGGCATGAGTAGTCAGTAATCACTTTATAATTTCGCATTGGTTGTTTGCATAAAAATGCGGCTATATTAGTTGCCCCGGCTGAAACACCAAAATAGCGTTCAAACGGCTGATATTGCTGTTTTAAAAACTCATCAAGCACACCTGCGGCAAATATACCGCGCATTGCACCGCCTTCAACGACGAGTGTGTTTTTATTATTGTTGTTCATGGCCAATCCTTTTTATGAAATTTGATGTTATCAACTCAGTCTAAAAAATGCGATAGAGATTACTGAAGATGATAAAAAATTAAAGCCGGGTACACATCGCGAAATTCACTGTTTTCTGGTAAGGTTTAGTATTACAAGGCTTTGTTAATAATAAAGAATAATTACTTATGTTTGATCCTAGCGTAACCATTTTTGAAAGCACACAGAGTCAGCTTGCAGAAAGTCCTCTTTGGCATCCTATGCTGAACACTTTTTTTGGGTCGATATAAATAAAAAATTACTTTTAAGCAAAAATATACACAGCAAAAGCCAACTAAAAACCGTGAATATGCCCGATACGCTCAGTGCAATCGCGTGGATTGATGAGCAGCACTTATTGCTAGGTACAAGTACTGGTATATACAAATACCATATTAATTCAAGCACTCGCCATCTTATCCTTAGTATTGAAAATACACAGCTAAATCGACGTTCAAACGACGGCCGTGCTGATCCATGGGGTGGCTTTTGGTTAAGTACAATGGATGTAAATGCTAAAAAAGGGGATGGTAAAATATACCGTTATTATAAAAACCAGCTTAAAGCCGTTGTAAGTGGTTTGAGTATCCCAAATGGATTGTGTTTTGATAAGTCCCGTTTACGCGGTTATTACTGCGACTCTTTAACAAGTTGCATTTATGTATTAGATTTGGATGAGAAAACTGGTCAGCCTTGCGCTGAGCCACGTGTTTTTTATCAATTTAATAATACTGATGTTGACCCCGATGGCTGCGTAACCGATAAATTAGGCAATTTGTGGCTAGCTGTTTGGGGAATGGGATGTGTTATGTGTTTATCCCCAGACGGTGAGCTAATTAAAACAATAGAGCTTTGTGCATTAAAACCGACGTGCACCGCCTTCGGTGGTGAAAATGCTGAGTTACTACTTGTGACATCGGCATTTGATGAAGCGATTAATAATACTGTTAGTGAACAAGGCGCTGTATTTCAGATCTCCGGTATAAAAAAAGGGCAGTTTGAGCCGCCCGTTTTACTGTGACTTGTAATTTACAGTGATGATTAGCTTTTAGGCGTAACCCACATAACACCCACTTCTTTTTTGGTTACTAAAACCTCAATACCGGCGATAATTGGTTGCTCACTTTTTGAGTTTCCAGCTGATACCAGAGTATTGATGTGTAGTTAAACCTTGCTCTGTTACATCGCTAGTAAGTACAAAAGTAAGTTCAGCAAAATCACTATTCACTTGCTTCTTATCTACGCGATTTTGCATTTGTTTTAATGGTTTCCAAAGTGCAACGGCCAAGCCTGCTGTTACCACTGTGTTACTCCAAAGTGCAGTGGTTAATGAGTCAGGTAAAATACCAAAACTCATTAATAATCCTGTGAGGAATAACGATAATCCAAAAAACAATAAAATAAATGTAGAAAGGCCAAGTACTGCTACTTCCATTATTAAAGCAACAATACCAATTACCATAAGTGTTTGCGGTAAATTTTGCGTAATAAAATCCATACAAACCTCTTTATTTAGTTATTAACCCAGATGCTTTTTATTTAAGCTATTAATAATTGCCATACCTTGGGCAACCATTGAGCTTGCATCTGTCGCGTTATCTGGCAGTAATACAATTGATGACTCACGAGCAATCGCTTCTTTAGCTGCAATTGCTTTAGTTGCCAGATCTAGCTGTATTGCTTTTTGACCTTGCTCTGTATCTGCGGCTTCACCTACTTTGATAAGCGCATTTGCCTGTGCTTCTGCAACCGTCGTAATAGCTGTTGCTTCACCTTCAGCACGTAAAATTTGCTCGGCTTTGTCGGCTTCAGCAGCAAGTACTTGTGCTTGTTTTTTACCTTCAGCAACGTTGATATTTGCTTGGCGATCACCTTCTGACTCTAAAATTTGAGCTCGTTTAACACGCTCAGCTTTCATTTGTGCTTCCATAGCTTCCATAATAGAGTTAGGCGGCACAATATCTTTAATCTCATAGCGAAGTACTTGGATACCCCAAGGCTCAGATGCTTGGTTTATAGCTGCAACAATGTTGGTGTTAAGTAGATCACGCTCTTCAAATGTTTTATCAAGCTCCATTTTACCTAATTCTGAACGCATAGTTGTTTGCGAAAGTTGTACAACTGCAAAGGTATAGTCGTCAACGCCATACGTAGCTTTGTACGGGTCTAATACTCTAAAGTACAGTACGCCATCAACTATGAGTGAGATGTTATCTTTAGTAATAGCTGATTGCGATGGTACGTCTTGAGCTTGTTCTTTTAAGCTACGATCAGCCGAGATTCTATCAATAAATGGAATAATAAAGTTAAGGCCAGCTTCTTTAGTTGATTGGTATTTACCAAAACGTTCGATTAACCAGGCGCGGTTTTGTGGTACAAATTTAACGCTACTTTTTAAAAGCACGATAACAAAAACAAGTAAAAAAGCCTCAACAGTAAAAACTATATTGAGAATTTGTGTGACTGGATCCATTTAAACATTCCTTATAATAATTAAACGCTGAGTAGTTGTATTGTTTATAATTTCAGCGTGTATAGATTATCACTACAGAGAACTTTAAACCACTAAAACTCACTGCAGTGCGCCACCTTAGTCGGTTTTTAAAAACTAGCTATTTTATTTCTACCTGTTTCTTTTGCGTTATAAAGAGCTATGTCGGCGTTAGTTATAACCTCTTTGGGTTTTGTTTTGTGATTGGGTATGAAACTATAAAACCCAATGCTTAAAGTGAGGTATTTACTGACAGTTGAAAAGTTATGTTCAATTGCGAGTTCTGCGATTTTTTCCTGAATAAGAACAGCAAACCTTTGACAGTGTTCTGTGTCGACTGCAGGTAAAACTATCGCAAATTCTTCACCCCCGAAACGAGCTGTTAGATCACCTTCCCGTTTACAAATATTGTGTAGCGCTTTGGCCACTCGCTTTAGCACTTCATCGCCAAGCTGATGCCCATAGTTATCGTTATAACGCTTAAAAAAATCAATATCACACATAATTAAACTAATGGGTTCCTTATTACGTGCACAGCGCTTAATTTCGCATTTTAAAGTCTGATCAAAACAGCGTCTATTAGCAATGTTTGTAAGGCCATCAGTATTGACTTGCTTATTGAGTTTTTGGTTGGCGTTAATGAGTTGCTGCTGAGTTTGTTGAAGCTCTTGCTTATAATTTAAATTTTTGAAAGCATTAGCAAGCATTAGCAAGCATTAGCAAGCATTAGCAAGCATTTCACCTACTAACCTTAGGCGAATAAGGTCTAAATCAGTCCAGTTTCGCTTTTGAACAACGCAATCACAGCCTATAAAGCCAACGAGCTCTTTGTCATAACGTAGACCAATGCAAAGTACTGATTTTATTTTTTGTCGCTGGAAAATTGTTTTTTCGCTCATTGCTTGAATGGGTAACGACGTTACATCGTTAACTCTAAATAAGTGAGTACGTGCCATCAAACTAAAAAAATATGGGAGATCGCTTTTCGGAAGGTTTTGTAAGTCCTCTTTAAATGCTTGTATATCATTATTGACCCATTCGTGGGTGTTATTTATGGTTTTACCATCCTCGGCAAACTTAAAAAGATAACTTCTATCTGCGTGGCAAACGGTACCAATAGCTTTTAATGCGTAGTTGATATGCTTAGCAACGTCGTCGTTTTGAATATCAATTAAGTCAGTTGATATGTTCGAAATAATATTATCAAAATCATATTGTTCATCTACATTATTATTCAATACATCGATTATAATAATGGAGCTTGAGTTAGGTAATTTTGCAAATTTTACACTGAGTAGCAATTTAGATACCTGTTTTGATAAAACAAACTGGCATTGGTTATTTGCAGTGAAATAATCAAAGAATAGCTCCTCGACTAATAGTTCTTTTTTACTGTGATGATTGGTCAAAGTGATGTGTGAAAAATCAATTTTATTAAAATGTGATTTATTTCTTAAGCCAAACAAGCCCTGTGCTTGGCTGTTAACTTTAAATATATTTTCATTGGCATCATAAAGTAATACACAAAACGGCAGTAACTCCAAGTTTCGCCATATTTCATTTGATAGGTTATTACTCACTCAACTCTCCATGTGTTTAAGCCACAATTAAATTGTTATCTATTGTATTTTTATTGTTTTTACTTGGGCGTGTTAATCTTCCTTAGATCGAGCTCAAAGGGCAGCTCATGCTTGGTATTTATGCTGCGTTATCGCCTATTTATGGGGAATAGCTACACTACATAGACTCTGCCTTGCCTCAAAACCAAAAATACTACTGCAAATTCAACCACCGAAGTTCAACAAGCCCTACTAATTATTAGCACATTTTTTTTGATTTACTAAGTTTTTAGTGCGTTTGATGGCGGTACGTATTATAATTGATACTGTATATCATTACCCATTTCTACTCTAAGCCATCTTTGGCTTATTTGCACTTTAAGTATAGGTTATTCAAGCATTTCATGACAGAAATCACTACACACCAAGCTTCTCGTCGTCGGTTACTCATTGCGCTAGCAATTACGTGTTCGTTTATGGTAATTCAGGTTATAGGTGCTTATTATTCTAATTCGCTTGCTGTTCTTGCTGATGCGGGGCATTTGTTTGTTCACAATAGCTCGTTATTCATCGCACTGATAGCATCAAGTCTCGCTATTCATTTTGCCAAAACCTATAACGATGGCCATCAACGAGCCGAGCTTTTTGGTGGCCTAGTGAACGGGTTTTTATACCTAGCAATCAGTTTAATTATTTTGTATGAAGGTGGTGAGCGCTATATACACCAACATGAAGGAAATGAGCTGGCTATTAATAGTTATTTAATGTCGGTTATTGCTGCTATTGGTTTTTTGTTTCATGGTGCTGCTGCATGGGTTTTATATAAAGGCCGCAAAGCGAGTATTAATGTTTACGCGGTATTTTTACATTCATTCTTTGATTTGATTTCTACCGTATCGACATTTTTTGCCGGTATTCTTATATATTTTACGGGCTGGGTTGTTATCGATATTTTATCGAGCATGTTAATCGCCTCTTTCGTGTTGTTTACCGGTGTTAAGGTCATTATTAGTTGTATAAAAGGTTTACGCTTAAATAAGGCCAAACTTCCTAAAGTTGCAGATATTGAAAGTGAGATTACAGATATGGAGCATGTTCACAATGTCCATAACGTCACTGTAACGCGCAAATATAAGGGTGTAGTAGTCGGGGCGCACGTTGTCCTTAAACAACATTGTACGATTGAAAAACATGATGAAGCGTGTCGTATGAAGGTAGAGCAATTGTTAGCCGAAAAATTTAATGTACGTAATAGTGTATTACAAATTGAAAGCCATGAATGCCATCATATCCATTAATAGCATCTAATTAATATAAAAGCGTGTAATAATGATTAGCACGCTTTTAATGTTTCAAATCAAATCAAATCAAATCAAATCAAATCAAATCAAATCAAATCAAATCAAATCAATGATATTGCTAAAACAATCGCTTTTACGTAAGTCTTTAGCATTCATTGGTTTTGCAAAGTAATAACCCTGTAATACATGGCAGCCAACCTCGGCTAAAAAGAGCATCTGTTCGCGCGTTTCTACTCCTTCTGCAATGCAGTATAGATCTAAGTTTTCTGCCAATGAAAAAATAGTTTTAATAATTGATTCATCTCCCTTATCTATACCAATACTATTTACAAAGCTTTGATCTATCTTAATAACATTAATAGGAAATTGGCTCAAGTAGGTGAGTGACGAGTAACCAGTACCAAAATCATCAAGTAGTAATTTAAACCCAGCAGCTTTTAAGTTTTGTAGCTGCTTGGCTGCTTTGAGTTTATCTTCTAGTAAAATACTCTCTGTTATTTCGAGCCTTAATTGTCTTGGATGAACTTGAGAGTCAGCTAATATAGACATCAGCCGCTGTGTTATGTTTGTTTTTAAAATGTGTTTAGGCGATAAGTTTAAAGATATATAAAACAACGGGTTTTCGCTGAGTATAGGTGCAAGTTTAATTAGTGAACGGTGCAAGGCTTGCTCAGTAAGAAGTTCTATTAAACCGGTTTCTTCTGCTACCGGTATAAAAAGTGCTGGCGATACCAACTGTCCTTGATTTTTCCAGCGCATGAGTAACTCCACGCCATTTATTGTTTTTTCTTCTATGTCGATAATGGGCTGATAGTGATTAAAAAATCGGTTGTCTTTTACTGCATCTTTTAAATCATTTTCAAGCAGTAACTTTTGTTTTATTAGCTCATTCATTTCATCGCTAAAAAACTTAAAGTCGTTTCTCCCGCCTTGCTTAGCGTGCATCATTGCAACATCGGCATTACGGATGAGTATATCTGTGGTTATAGCATCGAATGGGTACAGAGCTACGCCAATACTTGCTGAAATATTAATAGAAAAGTCTTCAATAATTACTTTATTAGCTAATTCATTACTAATTTTTCTTACGGTATCGCGAAGAGATTGGAGTGATTTTATATTTTGAATCAGCACTAAAAATTCATCACCACTTTGGCGGCCAAGTATAGCGTCTTCGCTAAGCATGCCGCTTACTCTTTGGGTAATATTACATAACAACTTGTCACCTACTGCGTGACCAAAAGAGTCATTAACAGGTTTGAACTTATCTAAATCAATAAATAATAATGCGCATTGGGTATTGTTTTTATCGGCATATTTAATCGCCTTTTCAATGTTTTGATACATTAAACTACGATTAGGTAGATGTGTTAGAGGGTCAAAATTAGCCAAATAGCGCAGTTCGTTTTCAGCACGTTTTTGTTCAGTTAAATCTGTAATAACAATCACATAGTAACTTGCAGTGTCTTTTGTTACAGCTGTGGCACTTATATGTATTGGATGTTCGTTACTTTTTGCTGTTCTTATATAAACATCACTTTGCCAGTTTTCAGTTGGTTTTAATTTTTTTAAAATACTAGCAAACTCTCTGCACTTATCTTTACCAATTGCTTTAATAAACAATTTAGGGCTAATTTTGGTGGCCGTTTGCTCGTTTGAAAATGTTTCAATAAAACTATTGTTCGCAGAAAATGGCATTAAACGCTTATCGAGTATAAGTAACCAATCGTTTATTTGGCTAAACGCTTCACCTAAAATTTTTGCTTGTTGCTCATTAGCTCGTTGCTCGGTGATATTGGTATATATGCCAGAAACATATAGAGGCTCATTTGTTTGAGGATTGTATATAACTTGTCCTGTATCTTGATACCAGAGCCAATGGCCATTTTTATGCTGTAAACGGTAAGTTGCTTGCCAGTTTTGTTGTTTTTTGTACTTGAAGTAGTTTTCCCATTGGTTTTCAAAACGACGTCGATCGTCTGGGTGTATAAGCGCTAAAAATTGATCTATATGCACGCGTTCAGGTAAGTCTGTATAGCCTAATTCATTTCCTCTGAGCGTATTTACGGAAGCGTCTTTAAAGTTATAATCCCATACGCCGCTTTTATTATTTTTAAGCGCGAGTTCTGTTTGCTTTTGCGAATGAATAGTCGCTCTATGGGCTTGTTTAATTGCTACTCGGCGGCTGCGATACTGCCAAAAAATAAAAAATAAAAAATAAAAAATAAAAAATAACACCCCAAGAATTAAAATAATGTAGGCGGCTATAGCAATGGGCGATCTCCAAGGAGCATACGCCACGTTGATATTAAGTGTTGTAGGCTCGCTTGTAATAATACCATCACGATTATGTGCTGATATTTTTAGTGAGTAATTACCAGGTTGAAGCTTTGTGAAAAACACTTGATTAGATTGTAAATCTTCATATGTAAGAGACGTAGGCCCTGAAAGGATTACTTTATAATATGCTTTATCAATATTAGGGTAAGAAAAGTTAGAAAAACTAACTGTAAGGCCCATGTCTTCATAACTGAGATCAAGTGGTTGGCTAAGGTATTTATGAGGGTAATAATTGAGCTCTTTGGTAAAAAGGTTTATATCGGTAATCGCTACATTATTTTTTTTAAATAATTCTTTTTCATCAAAGTCTAAAGGGTTAAACAGTAGAGCTCCGGCATTGCTACCAAAAATTAACCGGTCATCATTTAATGTTGTTGCTATAGGTATAGGAGTAAATTGGTTTATATTCAACCCGTCTTTTACTGAATAACTCACCACATTGAGTGTATCTAGGCTTATTTGATATAAACCATTGTCGGTACTTGCCCATAAAAAGCCGTTTTTATCAGGAAGTAACGAATAGATAGAGTCAGTATTAAATGAATTTTTTAATCCTATGTAGTGTTTTCTCTCATAAGTAACTGGGTCAACACCAAGCAAGCCTTCGTGGGTGGTTGCCAACCATAAAATATTTCGTTTTGAGTCTAAGTAAAAGTTTTCTACAGTGTAAAAAATATCTTCTTTAGGATTAAAAGACTGAAATATAGTCGTTAAAGTTTTCGTTTTTTCGTTGTACCTAAGGAAGCTTTTTGATGTGCCAAGTACAAACTCTTCAGGATGTGTGTCGAGGGGTTTATAAAAAGCATAAGAAAATAAAGGGTCAACTTGCTCTTTGAGCCCCTTAATAATTCTTGTTTTTCCTGTTGTTTCATTAAAAACATAAAAATTATCATCCGACATAAATGCATATGTGTCTGCAGATAACTGGGCAAAGCCAAATAAGTTGGATTGGTTAATTACATCTTTTTCTGTGTCTTTATTTTCAATAATTTTACCCGTTTGTTTATCAAACAGTTTAAAACCATCGAAAGTAACAAGCCAAAGGAATTGATTATCACCAATTGAAGACGCAAAAATATCATAAACGGCAGATGCCCCGTATATTGCTTTTGAGTCGGTTGAGCTTAGATATACATCACTTTTATTTGTTGCTTTGTCGTACCGTGCAATTCCATCTTCTGTTCCTAACCAAATAATATTATTTTTGTCTTGAATAGGTTGCATGAATAGTATTGTTGCCAGGTAACGTAATGTGTTTAAACCGTCGGGTTTTAATTGGCCAGGTAAACACGCCTTGGGTTCTAGATGCGAGCCAAAGTACGCCGGACTTATCAACCATTAGATCGTTTATTGAGTTTTCATTAATATTAAACTTACTTTTTTCATAATTTAATACGAATTCTAGTTCTTTGGTTTCGCGGTTATGACTGAACAATCCACTTTCGGTTGCTACAAACTCCCCGTAAACAGTATTGGCATAATTCCATATATTATAATCAGGGATTAAAGTTGTAATATTTGCTGCAGATATATTTTTGTTATTATCGAATGCTAATTGATACATGCCTTCAACAGTACCAACAAGTAATCCTAATTCATTATCAACACTTAAGAATTTGACGTTTACATTATCTATCGTATTTTTTTCAGGGGGATGAAGAGGTATTTTTACAAGTTCTGAATTATCTATATTTGCAGTGTATAAACCATCATTTGTACCAATATATAAAGTGTTTTTATATATTGTTAATGACCGAATGTAGTCACCTTTATTTGGCAGGATTAGCTTAAATGTGAAGCGTTTACTCGTCTCATCAAGTGTATATATTTGGGCATCTATGGCGAAGTAAAAAGTACCTTGTTGCTGAGTCATTGCAGAGATCGGAGAGAACATTTTTTGTTCTTTATCTATTTGACCAGAATAGATTTTTTCGGTTTTTAAAGTGAGGGGATCTATTATATAAGCACCAGAAAGGTCTGTTGAGACAATGATTTTTCCGTCTTCGGCTTTAAATAATGCATAAATATAGTGTTTATCTAGGCCAAAGCCGCCACTAAAAGTTTTTACATTATATCCATCAAAACGGTTTAAACCCTGTTGGGTTGCTATCCAAATATAACCAATATCATCCTCTTGAGTCTGCAAAACGTAACTTTGTGATAGGCCTTCGTCAGTAGAAATTCGTTGTAATTGTTGAGCATAGTTTTGTGATGCAAAAGTGCTTTGAATGCATAGCAAAAAAACAATAGTGATATGAAAAAAAAGTTTGCTCAAACGCACTTATAAACACTCTCAGTGGAGGATAGGATGATACTTAGCTAGATAGTAAATATAGCATAAGTTTTTATTTTTTAATTACAAATAATATACGTAAAGTTAAAAGCTCTATTTTCAAATAGTGAGCTAATCTATATAGATAACAGTTAATGTTCATAAGGAGAGTATAGTGGTTTTATCTAATATTGATGCAAAAAATAGCGTATTATTAATAATAGACTTACAAGAGTTGCTTGCTCCTGCAATTAAAGACTTTCCGAATATTTTAAAAAGTACATTGCAGTTAGCGCAGGCGGGTATTATTCACGGTGTCCCAGTCTTAATAACCGAGCAATATGTCAAAGGGTTGGGCGAGACTAATCAGCAAATTAAAAATACGTTACCTAATGCTACGTATCTTCATAAAACGTACTTTAGTGCGTGTGCAGAGCCTAGCTTTGTTGATAAGTTAAAAAGCTATGGTAAAAAGCAAGTTGTTGTTGTTGGCACTGAAGCACATGTGTGTGTTTTACAAACATGCTTAGATTTAATTAAAAATGGTTTTGAAATTATTGTTGCACACGATGGAATTGGTTCTAGAAATCCAGAACATAAAAACCTGGCAGTTGAGCAATTACGCCAAGCAGGTGCGGTAATTTCATGCGCTGAAATAGTTATTTTTCAATGGACAAAAAAAGCAGCAACGCCTACGTTTAAAAAAATACTGCCTATAATTAAGTAGACGGAATGTAATGTAAATTGAATATGTTTATGGTTGTGCAGATAGTTTATTACTGTGCTCAGTGAACTGAAACTTGTTTATGTACGTATATTGCAGACTGCTTTTATAAACAATAATGCAAACAACAATTTTAAGGTTCTTATGTCTAGTATTGGCCGGTTATTTACGATTATTTTCAGTCTTTTGTTTGTCGAGTCTATCGCTATTGGTTTGTACTTCGACACGTTAGCGCAGGCTTTTATGATAGGTTTGCCATTGTGTTTGTTACCTATATGGCTTTTAAACACACAGGGGGATAGTCCTGTAACGCCGCATGTGGTGGCTGCGGCCATAATGATGTTTTCATTTTTGCACATACAACAAACTTTTGGGTTGATTGAAGTACATTTTGAAATATTTATTTTAATGCCCATGTTAATTGTTTTTGTACAGTGGCGAGTGTTTATTACCGCGATTATTTTTGTAGCTGTTCACCATTTATCTTTTTATTATCTACAAACTCAAAATACGGGTTTCTACGTATTTGACCCCGATAGGCTTGCTTTTACTACAGTACTTATACATGCAGGATATGCAATAGTTGAAGTGTTAGTTGCAGGTTATATAGCTAAAACATTACAACGCGAACGTCGTGCGGGTTTATCTTTAAGTTATGCGACAGAGCAAATAATGAAAGATCCTGAGAATATTAAACTTTCCCTACGTGCTAATGATACTAAAAGCGATGCTGTGGTTGGATTTAATACATTGCTAGACTATATATCTGATGTTATTAAGCAGGTACAAACTCAATCAGAATCATTGCAAAAAAACTCACAAGAGCTTATTGATGTACACGATCAGTTAGCGAGTGGTGCGGTTCAACGCACACAACAAACCGATGATATTGCTAATTCTGGCGCTCAAGTTGCCAATGGCTTTAAACTTGTAGAAGAAGAAAGTGAGGTGCTTAAGCGCCAAGTTGACCATATTACACAATCTGCAGGTGATGCATTAAAAGAAGTACTTCAAACAGACGCTAAAAGTAGAGAGTTGTTAACACTGCTTAACCATACCGAAGAAAAGATAAATCACTTAGTGGCAGCGGGCGATGTTATTTCAGGGCTTCTTAATGAAATATCAGGTATTGCCGAGCAAACAAACCTACTTGCTTTAAATGCCGCTATTGAAGCTGCCCGCGCAGGCGAACACGGTCGAGGTTTTGCAGTTGTCGCATCTGAAGTGAGATCGTTGGCGAACCACAGTAAAGCAACCACCGACAAAATAGGCGTAACACTCAAAGATCTTGTTAATAATAGTAAAACGTCAACGCAATCAATGAGTCAGTGTGTAAATTTCGTAGTTGATTTAACAAGTATTAGCGCTGCAATGAAAGAAAATATTTCGGCAATGAGCGAGCAAATAGCCGCTGTGTCTTCAAGCTCTGACTCAGTTGCACAAGTGGTAGCTGAGCAAGCAGGTAATACTGAGTTAATAGCAAGTAGTACTGATAATATGCGACAAAATCAATACCAAGATACGCAAATAGTGCAGCAGTTAACCGCTAAAGTGCAGCTAATTGATGTAAGTATAGATGTACTAGAGCAAAGCATTGCCAAGTTTAAATAAATCTAACACTTTCGTATTTTCGCTTATAACTATATGGCTTGTTTGTGTTGTTGCAGGGTTAGTTTATTTTCAGTTAGAGCAACTTAAACCGTTTGATAGCTCAAAAGTTTTATTGCAAAAGCACTGGTTTAATAACTTTAAAAAGCAATTGGACTGGGTTGACACTAATGAAGCGTCGTTAGTGCTTATAACTGAAAAAAATTGCGGGTGCACCATACAAGCCAAGCCGCATATTTCATCGTTAAGCTCCTTTGCTGCCAATAAAGCTATGAAGGTTGTACAAGTTGAATTAACACCAAAGCTTAAACTTGTTATTCCGGCAACGCCTGCCGCCGTTATTATTAATAAAAACGGTGATTTTGTTTATGCAGGGCCGCTCTCCGAAGGGTTAGCGTGTGCCCAGGGAAGTGGCTTTGTTGAAACTGCGGTCACTAATTTAGCTGCAGGTTTTAACTCAAACCTCTTAATTACACAAACCAAGGGATGTTATTGTGTAAATAATGCGTAAATAACGTGCAGAAAAAATTAAAGCTCGCACTTAAATTAATAGGTTCGAGCTTTAACATTGATTAAATTGTAACTAAGCCATAAATACCTAATGACACAAACACACAAGCAGCAATAGCACGTACGGTGTTTAGAGATATTCTTTTTAGTAATGCATTACCAGCATATATAACAGGCACGTTAGCAATTAGCATACCTAACGTGGTTCCTACCGTTACCCAAAACACAGACTGATATTGTGCGCCTAGCAACACTGTCGCTATTTGTGTTTTATCACCAATTTCTGCAATAAAAAATAATACAAAAGCAACTAAAAAAGCCCCGTAGCTATCGTATTTACTACTTACATCTTCGTCTTTGTCTGGAACTAATAGCCAAAGGCCAACAACAATAAAGCTGATGTTTACAAGCCAAGGTAAATATTCAGAAGAAAAACTATTACTTAACCACTGCCCAAACCACGCTGATAGGCCATGATTGAGTAAAGTTGCGGCTAAAATACCAAGAATAAGTGCGCTTTTATTACGAAAACGGGCAGCTAACAGGAGTGATAAAAGCTGGGTTTTATCGCCAATTTCGGCAAGTGTAACAGTGACGGTTGAGGTTAAAAAAACTTCCATTATTGATTCTTACAGGCGGGAATGCTAAACCAAGGCAAACAACTATCTCCCGCCATGAGGATAGTGTCTACCTAGGTCTCGCCGATAACGCTTGCTACAACATTACAAACTTACCATGCACATGAGGTGCAATTATGTTGATAAGTTTACTCATTACTGAGCGGGCTACTCCCCTAAGAGGCGGCCATTATTCCATAACTTTATTCTTAGGTAAATATAGTTAAGAGAACAAATAACATCTTTTAATAAATAATTTATATTTATTAGTGAGGAAGCTATTGATAACAATTGTCGTTTAGATTAGTATGCACCTATTGAATGTAATTAACACGGTTTGTATTGATGTATATTTGTCTTTGTCACGGTGTGACTGATAAAAAAATTGAGCAAACAATTGACGATGGTGCAACGACCATGCGTGAATTAACCAAAGAGCTTAAAGTAGGCAGCCAATGCGGTAAGTGTTGTGGTTGTACTAAAAAGATCCTTAATCGCAGACTTATTCAAATTGCGGATGTAACGGATCAAGTTGCTTAATTACATATAAAATTTAGATATAAAAAAAGCAGCTTTTTAGCTGCTTTTTTTATGCTTGTTACTATTTACAGTTGAGACTGTAAGTAGTTTTTGATACCCGTATTTTTAATAAGTAATTGTTGGGTTTCTAACCAATCAATTTGCTCTTCTTGTTCATTTAAAATGTGATCAAGAGCTTCACGGGTAATATAATCTTTTTTACTTTCAGCCAGTTTAACTGCGCTACGTAACTCATCAATAGTATCGAGTTCAAAACTCATGTTAGCAGCAATCATTTCTTCGCTGTTTTCACCAATACGTAATCGGCCTAAGTCTTGAAGATTTGGTAAGCCTTCTAAAAACAAAATACGTTCGATTAAACGATCGGCGTTTTTCATTTTTTGAATTGATACTTTGTAATCTGCTTTGTCTAGTTGAGTGAAACCAAAATCTTTAAACATGCGTGCATGTAAAAAGTATTGGTTAATACCAACAAGCTCATTAGCGAGTACTTTATTAAGCGCTGCAATAACGTCTTTATCGCCTTTCATAATATGCTCCTACTAAGCCATTTGTGCTTGATGATAATTTTCAGAACCAATCTTATCAATTAAGCCAAGTTGTTGCTCTAACCAGTAAACATGGTCTTCTTCGGTATCAAATAACAGTTTTTCTAAAATGCTACGAGATTGATAATCTTGTTGTTCTTCACATATTGCGATGACGTCTTTAACACACGCAACTACTTCAAGCTCTAGTGTTAAATCGTTTTGCATCATGCTTTTTACATCGTTACCGATAAGTAAATCACGGCGCTTAGTCATATTTGGTACACCTTCTAAAAACAAGATGCGCTTAATAAGCCAGTCTGCGTGATCTTTTTCTTCTTCCATTTCGTGGTTAAGGCGCTCGTATAGCTTATTTAAACCCCAGTCGTCATACATGCGCGAGTGTATAAAATACTGATCGATTGCTGCTAACTCGTTAGCTAACAATGTATTAAACGCATCGATTACTTTTTGATTACCTTTCATGATAAATCGCCTTAACTATTTCAATTGCATGCAGTGTAGTACAAATAGCCAATATTGCAAGTTTTCTCTATAAAAATCATTGCGTTACTATTGGTTTTGATTCTTATTTAAGTTTGCGTTACTGCTTGGTTTATGGACAGTTTTTTATTTGTATTAGTATCTGAGAATGATTACTAGAGGTATTTATAAATAATAAGTAGAGATACTGCTTTTCATATTATCTTTTTAAATAAATAGGCATGCTGATGCCTATTTATTGAGTCTATCACTAATTAAAACTGGTATTTAGCACCTAGGGTAGCCGTTGTTCCTAATCCTTTAATGTTATATCCACCGTAGGTGTAAGCCTGTGCGCGGGCAGGGTAGTAATCACTATTGAATAGGTTTTCTATTCCAAAATACCCACTCCACTTGGCGTTAACATTGTATTGGCCACTTAAGTTAAATGTGTTGTAGCTACTAACAGGGCCCTGATCGCCAGAGTATTGGCCTTGCGCATTTTTATCAAAACGCTTTCTGTCGCCTACATATAAAAAGCTCATTGCAAGAGATAGCTCGTCATTTGTTTGCCACGTTACATTCGCTGTTGCTTTAGGTGGGCTAATTTGGCTTGCCCCTAAATAGTCATTGGCCTCGGTATTTTTACCTTCAACATAGCTGTACGTTGCGCTTAATTTAAGATCTTGGGTAATAGTGTAATTAACTAACCCTTCGTAACCCCATATTTCTTGTGGCGCACGCACAGGTTCGTAAACTCCTGTTACTTCATTATACTCATTACTTGTACCAAGCTCTGAGGTACTTCTGTAAAGAGCAAATTCAAAACGTACGTTTTCAAACTGTGAGGTAAAACCAACTTCGTAATTGTCGATTATTGAGGCTTGTGTTTGAATAAGTGCAATGTCGTCAACGGTTGCAGCGCGAAGTAAGCGACCAATATCAGAAATATCAGAGCCCTGTGAGTAGCTAAAAAACGGGCTAAAGGCATCTGTTAAGTTATATTTAATACCGGCGTTATAAGTTGTTGCATCGTAATTAATGGTGTCGCCACGCACATTTAATGGTACTGAACATTGCGATGCGGTTTTGCAAAGTTTTAGCGTTTGGTAGTCACTTACGCTCAAATCAATGCTTTCTTTTCTTACACCCGCTTTTACAATAATGTCGTCGTTTATTACCCATTTGGTTTGTAAAAAGCCAGCCACACTTTCCATGTCCATTTCTGGCACCCACACACGGCCATCTACTAAAGGTTGCGATGTTTTATCGTTTAAGGCATCAATACCGTAGATTAGGGTGGCTGTTACGTTTTCAAAATCAAACTGACTATTAAATGTAGCTCTGGCACCTTGCTTGTCTGATTTAATAACCGATTGACCACCGCTATAACCTTCATCAAGGTTGGCTAAAGCGGTTGAGAAAAAGAATACGTTTTCTATATTTTGTTTATACAGATCGAGGGTCATTTGTGTGTTTTCAAACAGCGCGTAATCAACATATTTTAGGGTTATATTTTCGTTGCCTTCTGGGCCTTGCGGCTTACCTTGTTTTTGAAGCTCTAAGGGGACGTGTATAGCGTATGTTTTCTCCCCTATATTGCCATCGCCAGTAACATCGCCTAAATCAGTTTTTTGCTGTGAGCTGAAATAGTTATAGCTAAACTGCAGTTGCTTTTCGTCGTCAAAATCATAAGTTAGTTTGGTAAAATAGTTTTGAGTTTCAGAGTCTGATAAACCATATTGCAAGCCTAAAATATCGCCCTCTGCATCGCGTTGTACGCCGTTTTCTTCATAGCTTGCCGTTAGCAGGTAGCTTAGTTGGTCGAGCTTACCGTTTACTGCGGCTGATACTCTACCGCCGCCACTTTCTGCTAATTTAACAGCGCTAAAGCGGCTTGAAATACTTATTTCACCTTCCGGTTTACCATCACTGCGAGCCTGTTTTGTTATGTAGTTAATAATGCCACCTGAGGCACCATTACCATAAATAGACGTTGCGCCTTTTATGACTTCAATGCGCGCTATGGCACTTGCATCAAGCGTTTTTACGCCTAAAGAACCATTACGAAGAGGTGTTGATTGCGGTACACCATCAATCATTATTAATGGCGCACGGCCGCGTAGTGTTTGTCCTGAATTACTTGAACTGCCAGTATCTGGGGCAAGGCCAGGAACCATTTGCGCGAGTAAACTTCCCAGTTCTGAGCTTACTTTTAAATGCTGTTGTATTTGTTGCTGATTAATAACGGTAATCGAGGCAGGTACTTCGTCAATGTTCTCTGATATGCGGCTGCCAGATACAATGACATGCTCTAACTGATCAGAAGTGTATTCATTTTTATTATTTTCATTTGCTAACGTGTTAGTACTTATTGCAATAGCAATAAGGCAAAGCGAAGTTTTTAACATGGGGTGTCTTAGTTGATAACAATTTACGTAATGGTAATTATTATCAACTAACGACACAAGTGTTAATGAGATTTATTTCCATTTATGGCGTTTTAACCAAAAATATACACCGCTTACAATAAAAAATGCGAGTGAAAGGGCTATTAATAACCATAAAAACTGCACGATAGGACCTGCAAAATCACCAATGTGAAACTTATACTTAAAGTTCCATGCTTGTGTTGTGAAGTTTGTTTTACTGGCGTCAAATGAGTTTAATACTTTACCCGTAAATGGGTTAGTCCAAACCCAGCTGTAAGCGTGGCTTTCGCCAGGGTTTTGCATTCTCAGTGCAATTGCTTCGTCATCCTTTTTAGGTAAGTAAATTCTATATAATTTACCGTCTGGAAATACGTTCTCTGCATTTTTAATTGCTTCATTGTAGTTTAAAGCAGCTTGAGAAGGGGTTATTACTTTTGGTGCTTTAGGTCTTTGTTCTATCTTGTTTAAGGTCACAAATTCTAATACCGATTGAGTTTGTGTTTTCCAGTTAAATGCCATACCAGTAAATGCAATCAGTATAAGCGGTATAAAAAAGTAAACACCAAGCACTGTATGAAATTGATACATGAGCACTCTAAATTTGGCTTTTGGTTTTATAGCTAAACGTTTAACTCTGTTTTTGGGCTTTACCCATAAATAAAAGCCCAGTAATACATTTATTAAAAGTAGCAATGCACACACCGACATCCAATTTCGAAAGGTTTTTTCACCTTTACTGTTTTCAAACAACAGCCAACGATGTAATCCCATAGCAAACCCATAAATCGTATCGGTTGATTCATAGATGTTTAGTACACTCCCAGAGTAGGGGTTAACACTGGCGTAGTGTTTATTGGCTAACCGAAATTGCCATGCTGCGTTTGGCGCTTGTTCGGGCATAAAAAAGGTGATTTTTTGCTTAGTTTGAGCTTGTACATTTTGTATAAGTTCATCGTAATGCATTAAGTTTTTTTGGGGTGTTACTTGCCATTTCTCAGGCTCTATTAGGTGCTGTATGTCTTTTGCATAAATCATAACAGCACCGGTTAGGCTCACTATTAATAAAAATAGTCCGCTAATTAGGGCAAGGCCTAAATGAATTCTACGTAACCAAAGTTTCAAAAACGGTATCTCATTATGAGTTAATGACAATATTGTAAATGATAATACGAGCTGTTTTCAATTAAATAGTTATGTATTTGGTTTAGCTTGTTATTAAGAACATTAAATTAGGCTTTTATTCGCGATTGGTCGGATTTCTATTATGCAATTTTCGATATTAAAATTGTTGTGTAAAAAACTTTTAACTGCGGCTAAATCAATTACGTGCTGAGTGCTAATAATAAGCTCGCAATAATTTTCTTTATCGCCTAGTTGCCAAAGCTTGATGCTCATTACCGATTCGATATTAAATTCATTACTAATAGCATGTGATATTGCATCTGTATCAATATTGCTAGGCGCTGCTTGCATTAAAATTTTGCAGCTTTGCTTTAATAGTAAAATGCCATGATAAATTACATAAAGAGAAATAAGCACAGTGGCAATTAAGTCAACGATATACCACTGGTATAAAATAATTAAGGTGCCCGCAATAATAACAACAATAGATGCCATTGCATCTGATACGTTATGAATAAAGGCCGCTTTTATATTTATACTGTGATTTGCGCCAGCTCGGTAGGTTAAATATGCGGTTGCTAAATCAATAATCAATGCTATTGCTGCCACCCACACAACTATCCAACCATTAATTTGTTGAGGGCTTAAATAGCTCGAAATGGCTTCAAAAATTAAATACACACCAATTAATATCAATGTACTGCTATTAAAAAGTGTGGCAAGTATTTCAGCGCGTTTATAGCCAAAATGATGAGTGGTGTCAGCAGGTTTATTACCAATTTTACGTGCAACGAGCGCGATAAATATAGAGGCAGCATCACTTAAATTATGAAGTGCATCGGCTATAAGTGACAAACTGCCCGAAAATATCCCGCCAATAACTTGGGCTACGGTTAGCAATACATTAATAACCACAGCAACGGTGAGCTCTTTATTGCTTTGATTTTCGTCTACATGACTATGTGAGTGATCGTGCGCCATAATGCCCTCAAACGCATTGATTAAATACTGCTTATATCACGAGGAGTTTAAAACAGCTACAGAAGTTGTTGCGTAAGCAAGCGTAATTATAAGTTAGTAATAAAGGCGTATTTTTTAAAAAATGTGAATTTAAGATTGTAACGCTAAATACCCAGTTTTTAAGGAGTTTACCGCTCAAAACTTGCGTCTTTATATATTTAGTGCATTAATGTAAGTAATATTAAATGATTATAAGTTGCTGGATATTAAGCATGGACAAAGGTTTAAACTTTGGTGAATTAACAGGTAAAGGACAGTCTGTTCGAAGTAAGTTAATTATAACCTTTATAATTATAGCCTTAGGGCCACTTTGTATACTTACGTGGTTTAGTCTTGAACATGTAAATAGCACGCTTAAACAAAATGCAGACACTGAACTTAACGAGCTTAATAATATAGGTAAGCAATTTGCTGATATTTGGTTTACAGACCATGTTAAAGATTTATATTTGCTTAGGGCGCAGTTTGATATCAGCCCCAATAAAAAGCAAAAATTAATTAATCAATTTATTGAGCAGTATGATTTTGTTAATCATGTAGAGCTTATTGATGTAAACCTCGTTAAATCACTACCTTCATCTCCCTTTTTTAATATTATTAAAGATCAACGTTTTAATAACATACTCTCTGGTATTAAAAATACAGGTAAAATCCAATTTCAGTCAATGACAGTCTCAGGGCGTGAGTATCATATTATTGGCTTACCGTTAGTAAATACCGAAAATAAGCTACAAGCCATATTGCTCGCAGATATAAATTTAAACGGCTTATTAAATAATCTAAGTAAAATACACGCTGTAAATAAAGACATAACATTTTATGTTATGCATAATAATAAAATTCAAAAAAATAATAATTCAGACGATTCTCAACCATTATTTTTCTCTCAAAACGGCTCCCCAACGCAACGTGTCTTTTCTTACAGTAATAAAAATGAAGAGACTTTATACGGGTATATTGATTCTCTAGAGTTTTTAAATGAATCTGGATGGCAGTTACTTGTAACAAAACCAAAAGAAGTTGCACTACAAGGTGCTAATTTTTATAAACAGCTTGCTTTATTAACAAATGCGGGGGCATTGCTGTTTATATTAACGTCATCGTGGTGGTTTGGGCGTCGACTTTCTAGACCTTTAATTAACTTAGCTAAAATTGTTGAAAGTATTACAAAAGGAGACAAGGTAAAAGTCCCTGTAATAAACGACAGTATTGAGTTTAACCAGCTTTCATTGGGTTTACGTAATTTAGTAGCCGTAAAAGAAGAGCAACAAAGTATATTACAAAAACAACGCTCTGCACTTCAAATTGCATTAAAACAATTAGCCGAGCAAAAAAGTGCATTAGATGAACACGCTATTGTTGCTGTAACTGATTTGCATGGCACCATCACTTTTGTAAATAAGAAATTTTGTGAGATTAGTGGCTACGATGAACACGAATTAATAGGCGAAAACCATCGCCTTTTAAATTCAGGTAAACACGAAAAAGCATTTTTTAAAAATATGTATAAAACGCTTAAACGTGGTGATATATGGAACGGGCAAATATGCAATCAAGCTAAGCATGGTGGTTTTTATTGGGTAGATACCACCATTGCACCATTTTTAGATGAAAATGGAAAACCGCAAAACTATATTGCTATTCGTACTGACATTACAGCCCTGAAATTACAAGAGCTAGAGCTTGAGCAACACAAAACACAGTTGCAGCTAGTGATTGACTTAACAGCAGTGGGTATTTGGGATTGGTACATTGATACTAAAAATGTGACATTTAATAACCGCTGGGCCGAGATTATAGGTTACAAGCTCAGTGATATTGAACCTTGTACTATAGATACTTGGTATACCTACGCTCACCCTGATGATTTAGCTATGTCGGAGAAAAAACTTCAAGCGTATTTTTCCGGCGAGACTGACTATTATGTTAGTGAAGCCCGCATGAAGCATAAAAACGGACATTGGATTTGGGTTCTCGATACTGCAAAAATAGTTGAGTGGAATACCGATGGCTCTCCAAAACGCATGATCGGTACGCATTTAGATATATCAGATCGAAAATCTACAGAGCTTGAGCTACAAGGAAGCCGAGACAGATTTGCATCTTTGGTATCAAATATCCCTGGTATTATTTATAGATGTAAGTTTGATGACAAATTAAGCATGCTTTACATGAGCGAGCAAGCGAGTGAAATTACCGGTTATTCACCCGATGAGTTGATACACAATGAAGATCTTTGCTTCTTTGATTTAATATGTGAAGACGATTCTCAAAAAATAAAAGATGAAATTGTCCGTTGTGTTAGCGCTAAGCAGTCATGGTCTGTTGAGTATAGAATTAAAGCCCGCGATGGCTCTTTGCATTGGGTAAACGAAAAAGGCCAAGCGATTTACGCAGATGATGGCAATATATTGTATTTAGATGGATTTATTTTAGATATTACAGAACGTTACAATACACAATTAAAAATAAGCCGTCAGCAAAGCCTGCTTGAATCAATGAGTAAGCAAGGACAGATTGGTGCATGGGAGATGGACCTAGATGCGCATACTCTTTATTGGTCTGATGAAGTTAAAGTTATCCACGAAGTACCAGAGGGATTTGAGCCGAGGATAGATACTGCTATTGATTTTTATAAACCAGGAATACACCGAGACACTATAAGTACCTTATTTGAATGCGCTGTGACTTTAGGTGAAAGCTGGAGTGTAGAGCTTATTATTTTGACCTATTCGGGGCAAGAGCGTTGGGTTAAATCAATGGGCCAAGCAGAGCTTAAAGATGGTAAATGCGTACGTGTTTTTGGTTCATTTCAAAGTATTGATGCACATAAGCGCCTTGAACTCGAAAGCGAAAAAGCAAACCGCTATAACAAAAATTTAGCCGCGCTTACAGTCGCACCTGAAGTGCAAAATAGTGATGTAGAGCAAGTTAAAAAGCTAGCCGTTAAATCTATGTGCGAAGTGCTAAATGTTGCACGTGCGTCGGTATGGATTTTTAACGATCAACGAGATGTAATGACATGTCATAGTTTATACATAGATGGACAAGGGTTTGTAGATACAGATGCTGTTTTAACTGCTAAAGACTACCCTGCATATTATAGCGCCATTTATAAGCAAAACTTAGTAGCCATTGATGATGTTTATACGCACCCAGCAACTGTTGATTTTATAGAAGCGTATACAAAGCCATTAAATATTAAATCGATGCTTGATGCAGTAATAGCAACTGGTGATGGTAATTTAGGTATTTTGTGCGCTGAAACGGTAGGCGAACATCACAATTGGACGCAAAGTGAAGAAACGTATCTTCGCTCATTAGCTACTTTAGTGGGAAGCACTTTAGTTTCTCAGCAACGAAAAGTAATTAGTGAGGAGCTAAAAGTAGCACTTGTAAAAGCTGAAGATGCAGCCATTGCTAAGAGCCAATTTTTAGCAACCATGAGCCATGAAATAAGAACGCCAATGAATGGTGTACTCGGTATGCTAGAACTTGTTCAATTAGAGTCACTCCCTAAACCAATAGAAACAAAAGTAGGTATAGCCAAAACAAGTGCGCACTCTTTATTGGGTGTAATTAACGATATTTTAGATTTCTCTAAAGCCGAAGCGGGTAAAATTGAACTTGAAGAGATTAACTTTAATGGACGTGATTTAATTGGTGAAGTTGCTGCCGCACAAGCATTGACTGCTCAAGAAAAAGGTATAGAAATAATTTTAGATTTGGTAGCGCTAGAGCCTTCGCAGTTATGCGGAGATCCTGGGCGGATTCGACAAGTACTTACTAATTTATTAAGCAACGCCGTTAAGTTTACGAGTCAAGGCGAGGTTGTTGTAAGCGCGAAAATTAATAAAGTAGCTCAAGGTATAGAGTTTGTTGTAAGTATAAAGGACTCAGGCATAGGAATAAGTGAAGAAAAGCAACAGCAATTATTTACCCCTTTCTCTCAAGTCGATGCATCAACAACGCGTGAATATGGAGGCAGTGGCTTAGGGCTGGCTATTTGTAAGCAGCTTTGTGAACTAATGGGGGGAGCTATCTCTCTCACTAGCGAAGCCGGTAAAGGGAGTACTTTTACTGCCACTATAATGCTGACTCC
This sequence comes from Pseudoalteromonas sp. HL-AS1, assembly GCF_031198785.1. NCBI lineage: Bacteria > Pseudomonadati > Pseudomonadota > Gammaproteobacteria > Alteromonadales > Pseudoalteromonadaceae > Pseudoalteromonas > Pseudoalteromonas sp. HL-AS1. Next base: position 28,832 of record NZ_CP133570.1, on the reverse strand, counting down.
GGGAGATCAAAAAGAACGTTATATTCCTAATATTAATATGGAAGAGCTAACCGTTTTGGTTGTTGATGATAACGAGACAAATCGAATTGTAATTTCACAGCAGCTTGAGCACTGGGGCGCTAAAGTTGCGCTTGCATGTGACGCACGCGAAGCTCTTGATATGTGCGCGCAGCAGTATAAAAGTAACAATTGCATGTATGACATTGCAGTGCTTGATATGCAAATGCCAGGAATGGATGGTATAGAGCTGTGTAAAGCACTAAAAGCACATGAACATTATAAATCAATGCCACTTGTAATGATGACCAGTATTGCTGGTATGGAAGGTGCGCAGCGCTATTCTAATGCAGGCTTTCAGGCATATTTCCCCAAACCTGTAACCACTGCCGATTTAATTTCTGCACTGTCAGTCATAACAAGTAATGATTCAGATGAGACACTCCCACTTGTTACTTCAGGCTATATTTCCTCTCTTAAAAAAGAAAAGGTGCAGGAACCTACCCAAATATTACTTGTAGAAGATAATCCAATTAATCGGCAAGTGGCTACATTAATGCTCAAAAAGCTTAATTGTGACGTTACAATTGCCGAAAATGGTCAATTAGCGATAGATATATTAGAGTCTCACGATTCTGGTTTCTTTAAGCTCGTTCTTATGGATTGCCAGATGCCTGTTATGGATGGCTTTGCTACAACTGCAGCTATACGTAAAGGTATGGCGGGTATACAACACAAAAACATTAGGATCATTGCTATTACGGCTAACGCAATGGGCTCTGATAAAGAGCGTTGTATAACAGCTGGAATGGATGACTACTTGAGTAAACCTATTCAATTAGATATTTTAAAAGATAAATTAGAGCAGTATATTTAAGGTAAAAATACAATGAGCCAACCCGTTATAATACGTGATGCAAAACCAAGTGACGCAAAAACAATTTTGCACTTTATTACCGAACTTGCCATATATGAAAAAGAACCTGATGCAGTAAAAACAGACGAGCAGGCAATTTTAGATACTCTGTTTAGTGAAGGTGCAACTGCGCACAGCATAATTTGTTTAGAAGGTGATGAGGCAATTGGTTTTGCGGTATATTTTTATAATTACTCTACCTGGTTAGGTAAAAATGGCCTATACCTTGAAGATTTATACGTAAGCCCAGATAGCCGTGGCAATGGCGCAGGTAAAGCCATTATGAAGCACTTAGCTAATAAGGCGATTAGTAATAACTGTGGGCGTTTTGAATGGGTAGTGCTTGATTGGAATAAACCCGCTATCGATTTTTACAATAGCATTGGTGCAAAGCCTCAAAACGAATGGATTATATATCGCTTAACAGGGCAGGAATTATTAGACTTCGCTAAATAGTTAATGAAAATCATTTGCATTTAGTTTTGTGGGTGTGTAAGTTAAATACACACTCATAAATAAACGTGCAGATGATTATATGATCTCAAGTCAAAAACAACCCCACTTAGATTTACTTTATCTTGATCAAGCATTAAGCCCTTGGCAGTCGAATATAATGCAAGGTAATTATGCATTTGAACAAGGTGCACTTCTCGAAGCCCGCGATAAATACTTATTAGCTAAAACACTTGCAGATCATCTTCTTCAGCAATTTTTATATGATCAGATTAATAACACTGTCATTCATGCTATTGAGCACTGTATACCCGCACTTGTTGTTGCGTCACATAATTTAGCTGATACCTATATAGCTATGCAACAGCCTGAAAATGCATGCAAATGGCTATGCGAAGTACACTTAACACTCTCTTCATTAATTAAGCATACTCATTACGATATACAAAAAGTGAGTAAGCATCATTACATTAAAACTTCCTCTGAACTTGTATCATTTGCAAGACGTTATCATTTTTTACCTGAGCTAATAGAGCAAGTGAATTTTTGCTTATGCTCTAAAGACTCAACAAACAGCCTGCTACATTAAAATAAGGAGTAATTTATGGCGTTTACATTGCCAGCACTTGATTATGAATATGATGCGCTTGAGCCTCATTTAGACAGTAAAACGATGCATATTCACCACACATTGCATCATCAAACGTATATCAATAAAGCCAATGCTGCTTTAGCAGATACTGTATATGCAACCGCAAATGCTGAAAAATTACTTAAGGGAATAAACAGCCTGCCTAGTAATTTGCAAAAAGCAGTACAAGAGCATGTAGGAGGGCATTTTAATCACAGCTTATTTTGGCAAATAATGAGCCCACAAGGAGGAGGTCAACCTGAAGGTATTGTGGCTCAGGTTATAAATGAGCAACTAGGCAGTTTTGATAAATTTAAAGACCAATTTACAGCCGCGGCAATTAGCCAATTTGGTAGTGGTTGGGCGTGGTTATGTGTAACGCCAGATGAAAAGTTGATTGTAGAAAATAGTGCTAATCAAGATTGCCCATTAATGCAGGGAAATATCCCTATTTTGGGACTTGATGTATGGGAACATGCTTATTACTTGAAGTATCAAAACAAACGCCCTGAATATATTGCTGCATTTTATAATGTAATTAATTGGCAAGAAGTACAAAGGCGTTATTTATTGGCTATTGGTTGAGTGCCGAATATGGCTAGTAATACAGTTTATTTTCTATAAGCTAGACTCTATTAGGTTAATTTATAGAGCCGTTTATGGACACTTCACATTGGCAAAAAGCACGTCAGAGTCGCGATCCTCGTTTTGACGGGCTTTTTTACGTAGCGGTAAAAAGTACCGGTATTTATTGCAGACCAATTTGCCCTGCACCAACGGCTCACGAAAAAAACGTTGCTTATTATCAGTTTGCCCATAACGCGGCGCAAGATGGTTTTAGGCCCTGTATTCGTTGCAGGCCCGATAGTGCCCCTGGCAGCGCAGCATGGCAGGGTACAAAAACGACTGCACTTAGAGCAAAACAGTTAATAGATCAAAATGACGAGCATGACTGCGAAAAATTAGCAGCTCGTTTAGGTATAAGTAGTCGTTATTTAAGGCAGTTGTTTAAGCAGTATTTTGGCGTGTCGATTACGCAATACCGATTATTTAATCAGTGTCACTTTGCTAAAAAATTGATTCAAGAAACACATTTACCCCTTACCGAAATAGCATTTGCCGCTGGCTTTAAAAGTATTAGGCGTTTTAATGATGCTTTTTTACAGCAGTTAAATATAGCTCCCTCAAAGCTGCGCAGTGGCGATAAAAAACCAACGTCAACACTCACTTTAACCCTGCCATTTAGGCCGCCTTATAATTGGCCTGCTTTGCAGAGCTTTTTACAAAGGCGCTTGATAAAACCAATGGAGTGGATAACACAAACGAGCTACGGACGTACTTTTGCAAGTGAGGAATATAAAGGAAGCTTTACCGCTGAATTTATAGCGAGTAAAAATCACTTTAGTGTATCTATCAATATAGACAATACGGTGTACTTACAACCTGTTATAAATAATATACGCCGTGTGCTTGATTTAGATGCCGATATTAATTTAATTGAAACGCATTTAAGCGCCAATATAAACAATGCGTTTACAGTGTGTGAAGGGCTCAGACTTCCAGGGATTTGGTCAAGTTTTGAAGCCGGTATAAGGGCGGTACTCGGACAACAAGTGAGTGTTACTGCGGCGCATAATTTAGTAACAAAGTTAGTTGACGAATTAGGCGAAAAAGAGGGCGATGCCGTTTATTTTCCTACGGCTAAAATTGTTGCTAATAGTGATTTTGCATTTTTTAAAATGCCACAAGCACGCAAAAATGCGCTACACAACTTAGCCCAGTTTTGTGCACTAAATCCTGAAAATGACGATTTAGACGAATGGCTTAATTTAAAGGGAATTGGTCCTTGGACGGTAAATTATGCAAAGTTGCGAGGGCAAAGCCAGCCCGATATATTACTTGATGGCGACTTAGGTGTTAAAAAAGCTCAAGCGGCGGCAAACCCTTTCGTACCTGCTAACAGCGCTCCTTTTCGCTCTTACTTAACTTTTCAACTTTGGCAGCAATTATAATGATCATTCAAACATCCATTTCGAGCCCTATAGACGACATAATTATTCAAGCGACAGATAAAGGAGTGAGTTACGTTGGGTTTTATCCTCCAGTTGAGCACCTTCATACGCCATTTGAGCAAGTCGCTAACAAGGCGGTGCTTATTTGTGCTGCGCAGTTAAATGAGTACTTTGCAAAAAAACGTACTACTTTTGATGTACCACTTGATACAAACGGTACGGTATTTCAACAAAGCGTATGGCAAGCACTATTAACGGTACCTTTTGGAAAGTCGCAAACATACGGCTATATTGCAAACCAACTCAATAATCCAAAAGCAGTGAGGGCAGTAGGTGCTGCGAATGGTAAAAATCCGATTAGTATTATAGTGCCTTGCCACCGAATTATTGGCGCAAATGCAAAGTTAACGGGCTATGCTGGTGGGCTTGATAGGAAACTTTGGTTGCTGAAACACGAAGGATTAATGTAAATTAATTGATAAAATATAGCCAGTCTGCTTAACTCAACCTATAATTTAAATAATCAACTAATAAAAATTATTATGCGTATTAATAGCTTAGTGTACTTTTTTATTGCCAGTTTAATGTTTACCGCTACTGCGTTTAGCAAGCCGCAAAGTCTCGTGTTTTGTTACGAAGACAAAAATATAGCTCCTATGTTTTTAGGTGATGGCCAAAATATACCAACAGATAAACCTGGTGCATCAATCGAAATACTTCAAAAACTTGATTTAGCATTGCCCAATGTAGCAATATCATTTGTTAGAAAGCCATGGCGTAGATGCTTAAACGATTTAGAATTTAATCGAGTTAATGCTATTATTGCAAGTTACCGCAAAGGGCGAGAAAACGTTGCTGTTTACCCTGTTGATGAGCAAGGTAAGTTACAAGATGACTACGCAGTAAGTGAATTTGGCAGCTGCCTTATAGGGCGTTATAAATTTCATAAGGAATGGGAGACTCGTGAAGTATTTCAAAATAAAGCATTTACGATAGCTATTCCTAATGGCTATGGACTAAATAGCGCGTTGAAAGAAGAACCATTTTTTATTCATAATACGTTTTCTAAAAGCAAAGCTTTTGAGTTGCTAGATAAGGGCGTGGTGCAGGCGAGCGTTGATCTATGCCAAGTAGATGGCTTAAAAGTGTCGAGTTATCCGTATGAGGGTAATAATGTTAAACCTATTTATCCCCCTTACGAAACCAGCCATGGTTACCTTGTTTTTTCAAAAAAATTCTACGAAGAAAATAACACTCTAAGTTGGGAAATGTGGCATTGGCTATCAAAATTTGAAAGTGCACCTGTGTATATTAAATACTTACAGACACCTAAATAACCTCATTAAATTCGCGTTTGTAAATTGGTATTAATTTAATATTAAGGTAGCATAAGCGCACTTTTTATAAAATGGCACCACAATGGCTCAATTATACTTTTACTACTCTGCAATGAATGCAGGTAAATCAACCACGTTATTACAATCTGCATTTAATTATAAAGAACGTGGCATGGAACCTGTGATCCTTACTGCTGCCATTGATGATAGACAAGGCGTAGGTAAAGTATCGTCTCGTATTGGCTTGCAAGCAGATGCGCATGTATTTGATGCCAGTAAAGATGTTTTTGATCTTATTCAATCACTCAATAATGATAAAAAGCGCCATTGTGTGTTAGTTGACGAGTGCCAATTTTTATCAAAAGAACAAGTAATGCAATTAACCGATGTGGTTGATGAACTCGGTATACCGGTATTGTGTTATGGCCTGCGTAACGACTTTAGAGGCGAGCTATTTATAGGGTCGCAATATTTGCTTGCGTGGGCTGATAAGTTAGTTGAGCTTAAAACTGTTTGCCACTGTGGACGTAAAGCAAACCATGTACTGCGTACCGATGAAAATGGCGAAGCAATAGCCGATGGTAACCAAGTAGAAATTGGCGGCAATGACCGATATGTTTCGGTATGCCGCAAACATTATAAAGCCGCGTTAAATATGGGCCGATAAAGCATTTAAAAATGTATCAATATCTTCGCGGGTTATATCTAAATGCGTAACTAGCCTAAGCTGCTTGCTTGGGCTAAATAGTATACCTTGTTGTTTAAGCGCTTCAGCAATATCTTCAATATTTATACTGCTACTGTATGTTGCGTAAACCATATTAGTGGTGTTAATCATATCTACAGTAAAGCCACTGATTTCACTTAATTGTTGAGCCAAATAACGTGCATTTTCATGATCGTCTTTTAAGCGCTCTACATTGTGCTCAAGTGCAAACTGCCCGGCAGCTGCAAGCATTCCGGCTTGGCGCATACCGCCACCAAGTACTTTTCTCCATCGTCTTGCTTTATTAATAAGTGCTGGTGAGCCTAATAATAAAGAGCCTACGGGCGCCCCCAAACCTTTAGATAAACAAATAGAAACTGAGTCAAAGTGTTTTGTAATTTCAGTGATATCAATATTTAGCTCAACAGCGGCATTAAAAGCACGTGCGCCGTCTAAGTGCAGCGCTAAATTATGTGTGTCAACAAAGTCACGAGCTTGGGCTAAGTACTCAAGCGGGAGTACTTTTCCGCCTATGGTGTTTTCTAAGCTAAGCAATCGCGTTTTTGCAAAATGGCAATCATCTGGTTTTATAGCCGTCGCTATTTTACTAAAAGGGATACTGCCATCAGCATCGTTTTCGATAGGCTGTGGTTGCACAGACCCTAAAACGGCTGCGCCGCCACTTTCAAACTTATAGTTATGTGCATTTTGGCCACAAATGTATTCGTCACCTCGCTCACAATGCGCCATTATTGCAAGTAAGTTGGCTTGTGTACCTGAGCTGCAATAAAGTGCGGCTTCAAAGTTAAAACGCTTACACGCATTGGCTTCTAGTTGGTTAACGCTTTCATCATCACCGTATACATCGTCACCAACCGGTGCGCTGTACATAATATCGCGCATTGTGTTTGTTGGTTTTGTAACTGTATCAGAGCGAAAATCTATCATGATTGCCTTATCCTTTTTATTGTTTTTAATAAAATTGGTATTAATCAAGCTCGCTACAAATTTGCTCACGAGTGTCTTTATCAAAGTAAGTCCATGCAATAAAGCGGCTGATTTTTTGACCTTGTGCCATATCAACTATTTTATATTGTGCTATTGGGTGGGCTTTTAATACTTCTTCAAGAGCTGCAATATTATCTTTTTTAGAGACTAACGACGTAAACCACAGTACTTGCTCTGCAAAGTCTTCGCTCTCTTTAATCATGTTAGAGATAAACTGTACTTCACCGCCTTCACACCATAATTCATTATTATGGCCACCAAAGTTAAGTGTGCTACTGGGTGTTTTTCCTAGGTTTTTCCACTTACGTTCACTGCCTTTACTTGCCTCTTCTTCGCTTGCATGAAACGGAGGGTTGCAGAGCGTTAAGTGGTATAAATCTTTTTGATTTACAACGCCTTTAAAAATATGTGATGCGTTTTTTTGTTGTTTTAGGGTTATTTTTAAACCATTAAACTGAGCAATTTGCTTTGCTATCTTTACCGAAGCTGCATCAATATCAGTCCCTGTAAAATGCCACTTATATTCACTTGTACCAGTAAGCGGATAAACTAAGTTAGCGCCAGTGCCAATATCAAGCACTTTAATTTGCTTACCTAAAGGTATTTGTTGTTGGTTATCATCACTTAATAAGTCGGCTAAGTAATGAATGTAGTCAACACGCCCAGGTATAGGCGGGCACAAGTTGTGCTCGGGAATATCCCAAAAATCAATATTATAATGTGCTTTCAAAAGGGCTTGATTGAGTGTTTTAACGGCTTTGTTATCACTAAAATCAATACTTTTAGTACCTGCAGGTGTGGTTATAACAAAAGGCAGTAGAGCAGGGTGCTCTGTTGTTAATAAATCGAAGTCGTACCCATTTTTATGTAGGTTACGAGGGTGTAATTTTGAACGTGCTTTATTTTCTTTCATGGCTTCATTTTAACAACATATATAATGTGGTGATTGTAACAAATGCTGATGAGTAAAGTGCAGACATTTCCTTTGGTATATTTAATATTGCTGGTAGGATGAGTTGAAAATAATAAAAAGGAATAACTGTGGCGATTTCTCAGCAATCAATAATTATTAATTTAGACGCTCACCAAACACTTCATTTACGCCGTATCAGCGATGAAAATCAGCAAGGGCCTGTCGTATTTTTTATGCATGGAGCTGTAGAAAACGGTAAAATTTTTTACACCCATTCTAATAAAGGACTAGCCCCTTTTTTGGCTGAGCATGGGTACCGATGCTATGTGGCTGATTTACGTGGCCGAGGTGATAGTAAGCCGATTATTTCAAGTGACGCTAAGTACGGTCAGACCGAGGCCATTTTAGAAGATATTCCAGCCTTTATTAAGCAAATAGAGTTGATTGAAGGCAAGAAGCCTGACTACTGGGTCGCTCACTCTTGGGGCGGGGTATTGATGAACAGCGCGTTTGCACGTTTTCCAGAATATATTAATGATGTAAAAGCGTGTGTGTATTTTGGCTCTAAGCGCTCTTTATTTAATAATCATCCTCAAAAATTATTACAAGCCAATTTAATTTGGTATTTTATGGCACCTTTACTTGCTAAAAAACACGGCTATTTAAATGCTAAAGGTTATAAGTGGGGAAGCGATAACGAAACTCAAAAGTCGCATTATCAAAGTATGCAATGGGCTAAAAAGAAGCCATGGATAGATTCTGATGATAATTTTGATTATGAAAAAGCGCTAAACAACCTGCATTTACCGCCAACGCTTCATATTGCTGCGGTAAAAGATAAAGCATTAGCGCAACCAATCGATATTCAAAAATTTATGGACGAATCGGGGCTAGGTATTCAACAAATGCAAATTTACGGTCGTAAACACGGGCATAATTTTGATTACGATCATATTAATATGCTTACCCACCCAAGTGCGCGTGATGATCAATTTAAAGATTTACTTAATTGGTTTAAAGCACATCCGATTAATTAATTCTCATCAAGTAACTTTAAAAGAGGTGTTTTGTAACGCTCCCACTTAGCGATTGCGGCGTTATTAATAGGTTGGCGAATAGCATGTTTACTCAAGGTCGTTACCGGTGTTTTTTGTTTATAAAATGCTAAGCAGCGCTCTTCAAAACTACAGTTTAAAAAACCAAGTAACTGCGTTAGCTGCTCTTTTGGGTTACTCACTAAATCTTCGTAACTGACATCATAAATTGGCATCTCTTTAAAAGAGTGCCAATGGCTCATCAATTTTTCATACAACTTTTGATAAAGCTTAAACTCAGGTAGTGAGCAAAAGTAAGGCTCGTTTTCAGCAAAGTAATTAGTGAAGATAGAAAATGCGGTGGCATTAAAATCACGACTTAAATTTATAAATTTAGCATTTGGAAATAGAATATATATAAGTCCGAGCGACTGATAATTACTCGGCAGTTTATTTATTATAAAAGGTCTGATGGGCGATGCTGTTTTTAATGTTGTGATATACAACTCGCGGGCTTTTTTGATTAAATCCGGCGTTAAATGTGCTAAACATTGCGGGTAAGTCACTCCCGTTTTTTGTTCGATAAAAGCAACTGCGTTATTACTAATACTCGTGCTCTCTCCTAGGCTCGAAAACTGACTATGGCTTGCCAACATTTGCTCCACAAGGGTAGAACCACTACGAGGCATGCCAATAATAAATACAGGCGTGATATTACCCGTAAACTTTTTATCGGCAGAGGCTATAAACTCCTCGGTGTTGTATTTTATTATTTCATCGTAAAAAGGGGTCCTAGATTCAAATTGTAAGTGCATAACTTGTTTTGGCTAGATTAAGTGGTCAGTTGCTCATAAACTAACTGCTTTTTCTCCGGCAAGAGATTTTACAATGAGACATTACAAACAACTGACCTATGCGCAAAGATGCCAGATCGCCGTTCTAAAGAAAAGCGGTTTTACGCAACAAAGTATTGCTGAGCTAACTAATTTATCGCAATCTACGATTTCAAGAGAGCTTTCTAGAAATACAGGTAAGCGAGGTTACAGACACAAACAAGCTCATGAGCGGGCTTTGTTTCGCCGAAGAAGTGTAAGAAAACCGCTTAAGATGACACCTGAAATGATAGCTTTAATTACCCAGAAGCTTAATGAGAAGTGGAGTCCTGAACAAATAACGGGATGGTTACGCAAAGAAAGTGAACTGTCTGTCAGCCATGAATGCATTTATCTGTATATCTGGGAAGATAAAAAAGCAGGTGGTGAGTTATACCTACATCTGCGCCGACACGGTAAGAAATATCACAAGCGCAGTCATGGTAAAACAAACCGAGGGCAAATAAAAAATCGCGTTAGCATTGAAGAGCGCCCACAAATAGTTGATGAGAAAGGCCGTATCGGAGATTGGGAAATAGATACCGTCATAGGCAAAGGTCATCGAGGCGCCCTTGTTACGATTGTAGAGCGGGTCACCCAATTCACTGTATCAACTCAGGTGGCAGGCAAAACAGCACAAGCCGTCACTGCGGCGACGATAGAGCTATTAAGGCCATATAGGTCAGCGCTTCATAGCATCACGGCTGACAATGGAAAAGAGTTCGCTTATCACGAGCAAATCACAGAGGCTTTAAGTGTTCCTGTTTATTTTGCTCACCCTTATCACTCATGGGAGCGCGGATTGAATGAAAACACGAATGGATTACTACGTCAGTATTGGCCGAAGAGCACCGATTTTAAGGCGGTAACACCAGCGCAAGTTATACCAGTACTTGAGCAACTTAATAATCGTCCGAGGAAGACACTTGGATTTGAAACGCCTGCAAAATTGATGCAGGATCACTTGGCGGCTAAAGCCGCCTAAACGTTATGCACTTCAGATTTGAATCCGCGGGTTAAATCTTTAGTGTTAAATTCACTTAATTTTTTTTGTAATTTATTCGCCAATATAAAATAATTAAATGCTTGCTCGGTATCCTCAAGTGCATCGTAACTGTTTGCTAATGCGTAGTAACACACCATTTTTAAACGTAAATTACTCGTTTGAGTTAATAAGTGGTGCAAATTACTTACATAATTATGTTCTTTATCAAAGCGACCTAATTGTACAAGTTCAAATAAAATATAGGCTGTTACAGGGTATACACCAATGCTGAGTGCATGAGCAAAAGTTGTATGAGCTTTATCTAACTCGCCATGTGTTAAATAGTGCTGTGCTAAGTAATAATGAGGTTCTGGATTATGACTTGCTAATTTTTTTGCGTATTCAAGCACCGTTAGTGCATCGTTTGGCGAATGAACACCGTTAAATGCATCAGCAAGGGCATGTAATGGTTCAAGCATATGAGGCAAGCGCTCACAAGCTTTTTGGAGTAGGTATACAGCAGCGTCGTAACGTTCTAGTCGTAAGGCAATTCTGCCTAAGCCAAATAAAGCCTCACCATTTTCAGGGTTACTATTTAAAATTGCTTTAAAATGGAACTCGGCTTCTTTGAGTTTATTTTGTTGCAGTAGTTGGTTGGCTTTTTCAAGTAGCATAGTTATACCAATTTTATTAAAAAAATAATCATTCTATCGCATTAAATAGCGTACTCACTGCGTTAAAAATTATTCATATAGAGCAACTATATATCATAGTTTTCGCCTTGTTATTACGCTATTTTCTGAGCGCTATAATAGAACACTTATTCAATGCAATTGGTATTGTTCATTATTATTTTTATTAACTATAAAATTAAAAAGGCGAAATGTCTTTAACATTTCGCCTTTGGTTCTTCATGAAAATAGTTTAAAAAGTATATGTTGCTTTAGCGTAGTAAAAGCCACCGTTAATACCAAACGGAGATGTTTCGTAGAACTGACCACCCCAGTTGTTATTAGGGATGCCCGTTGCATCTGCAAAATCAAGTTTTTCAGCATTTTGGTCGAATAAGTTTTGAGCACCTACTGAGAAGCTAACTGATTCATTTAAGAAGTAAGTTACTTCAGCATCAATAGTGACTGCAGCATCTGCTGTTTTAGCTGTTGCATCATAATCAACGTGAACACCTTGGTATTCGCCGTAGTAGTTTGCACGAGCAAATGCAGAAACTGATTCCCATTGTTGAGACAATGTGAACGTTGCACGATGGTTAGGTAAATCTTCTTCTAAACGCTTAACTTTAAACGCACCTGTAATTTCACTAAATTTAGTTACTTCAGTATCATTCCAGTTATATGCAAGGCTAAATGTAGAGCTACCGCCCATTAATTCAGCTGTATAGTTTGCAACTAAATCGATACCTTGTGTTGTTGTGTCAAAGTCGTTTGTAAAAAAGCTTACCTGAGCAAGACCTTGTACATTAGGAACTCCAGCGGCTGTAAGTGTATCTTTGTCTGCTTGGCTTAAGTTGATTTTATCTGATTGGCTAATACGGTCATCTACTTGGATGTTGTAGTAATCAAGCGTTAAAAATAATTCGCCAATTGTGTATACAGCACCAAGCGTATAACTTTGTGATTCTTCCGGCTCAAGCTCTGTACCACCTAATTGCACTGCAATTGGGTTTGTTGGTGGAAGAAGCGCTGAATCTTGTAATACACCGCCATCTAAACTTGTTTGTACATTACTTACGTTAGCTTGACCAACCGTTGGTGCACGGAAACCACTGCTTACAGAACCACGAATATTTAAATCTTCAGTTAAATGGTATTGAGCCATTACTTTGTAGTTAGTGGTAGTGCCAAAGCTGTCGTAGTCTTCAAATCGAAGTGCTACGCCCATTAAGAAGTCTTCAGTAAACGGTGCTTCAACATCAACATATGCTGCATAGTTACGGCGAGAAAATTCACCTGCTTGTGATGGTTTAAAACCAGGAAAGCCGTTAGAGCCAATACCAAAACCTTGTGCTGTTAAAGGGCCTGCAGTGTAAGATTCTTCATCACCAGAGACGATAGTGAATGTTTCTTCATGCCATTCAAAACCACCGGCAATGTTTACATCATATGCTAAACCAAAGTCGACACCCTTTGATAAATCAAAGTTAAAGTTTTTCTCTAGCTGTTCGTATTTACCTGGGCTAAAGTCACGTGGCGTATCTGCACCTAAAGAGGCATTAACCGTGTCGTAAATAAAGTAACGTGATTCATTTAAACCTACAGTGCCGCTTAAGTCATAGTAAGTATCTTTTAAGAAGCCACCAGTGAATCGACCTTTAGTACCAATAGTTAAAGAAGTATCAGTAATGTTGCCGCCAAAGTTAGGTGTAAAACCACCTGGAAGCATCTCATTAAAGGCAAAACAATCTGGGTTGTTTGCTACACCATTTATGTAAGCAGGATCATCTAGTACATTGCCGTCTGTTATTGTGATAGTTGGACAGTTAGCGCTCATATCAGGTGTTGTGTCGGCAACAAGTAATGTTTCGCCACCATCATTTGAGTAAACACCAGAACGTGTTTGCGGGTTACGGTAATAAAAACCGCCACGTACATCACGTTCAGAGTAGTTACCAAACATGTAAAATTCAGAGTCGTTTGTTAGCTCTAAACCCACATTACCAAAAATAGTAATATCGTCATCTACTTCTGGTGCACCCCATACTTGTGCAAGAGAAGATACATCAGGCACACCTGCAGCTGAAAGTGCTGCGGCATCGGCACGTTGAACTGAACGACTTGTTGCATTAGCTGTTTTATATTGAAAGCTTAAATTAGCAAAACCATTGTCGGTAAACGGTAAACCTACGTTACCCGACACTTGTGTTGTATCGCCATCACCTTCATAAAATTGACCATGGCGGATTTCTAATTTACCACCTTCTGAAGCGTCTTTTAGTTGGAAATTCATTACACCGGCGATTGCATCAGAACCATACTGCGCAGCCGCGCCATCGCGAAGTACTTCTACTTGTTTAATCGCAATGCTTGGAATAACTGAAATATCTGCGCCTTGCGCGCCATCGTTAATACCACCGCCTAAAAATGCGATTACAGAAGCACGGTGACGACGTTTGCCGTTTAAAAGAACCAATGTGCTGTCTGACGGTAAACCACGTAAGTTAGCTGGACGAACAAGAGAAGCCGCATCACTGATAGGGTTTTGGTGTACGTTAAACGATGGTACTGCACCTTTTAAAAGTTCAAGCATGTCAGTGTTACCTGACTTTTCAAGCTCTTCGCCGCCAATAATGTCGATTGGAACCGGTGAGTCACCTATTGAACGAGGAGCTGAACGCGTACCTACTACGGCAATTTTCTCTACGTTTTTATTTACTTTAGTTTGTTGTTGCTCGTCTGCTGCAATAGCAGAACCCGAAAAAAACAACCCTGCAGTGGTTGTAGCTAAAGCAAATTTGATTGCTTGGTTTAGCGCATTATTTTTTAATTTCATTCTAATTTTCCCCAGTTAGAATAATTCTTATTTTTGATGCTAATTTCACATCATTTATTTTTTACTTAATTTTTTGTTTCACATAAGTTTGAGGGTTTAGCTCAAAAGCCTAATCAATTAAGCTTACTTTTTGTGAAGTCCTATTTACAGACTATAGGTAAAAAACTGGAAGGGCAATTACTAATTAACTATTTGATAACAAAAAGATTCAATTTAAGAAAAAATGCAACAATGGTGCAAAGTAAAGCTAAAATGAACTAAATAAGTGCAAATAGGGTTGTTGTGAGGAAAATTAATGCGTTATCAGTATTTAAATGTTATTTATTTGTTTCTTTTTGGTGGGGTTTTCAATGTTTTGTGCGCATCGCCAAGTTGCTAATTTTTCTTTATATTCATCCCACACGCAGGGGCAGCAACTGCCACCACCACAACATTCATCAGATTTTGGTTTTTCAGGTTTTTGCGGTAGTTGGTTTGTCATATTCAGTGTTGTTGTATGTATTTAATACTAATTTGGTGCAAAGGATAAGTTAAAGGATGTTGTAAGTAAATTATTCTTTGTGAACCCGTGCTGCTGTGTGAAAATAAAAGTTATGCGATTATATAAAGTTATTCACCGTGCACCTTGGCGGGTAGTTAAAATTAGTAAAAAACGCCAACAGCTGCGTTTTCGCCGTGCTATGGTGGCGCTTAAAATTGCACTTGCGCAAGAAAAACAAGAAACCAAAGAAATGCTCTCTATTTATAGGCGCTACACTCAAGGCCAAACAAGTAAAGAGGAGTTAAAGCGCGCTAATGAACAGTTTGTTGATATTTTAAAAGGGTTAGGGCTTGGTGTGTTTGCAGTATTACCTTTTGCCCCGCTTACAATTCCTTTAGTTGTTAAATTAGGGAGTTTAGTGGGAGTTGATGTACTGCCAAGTTCGTTTAATATGAACAAATCAATTAAAGAACTTGATGCTAAAATAGATCAAGAAAATCAAAAGCAAGAATCCAAAAATAGCTTAAAAAAGTAGCTAAAATCCCTTCAAATTAGCGATACCTTTTAGGTGCGCTTATTGATATGCTCTTAAGTACCATTTTTATATTATATGAGCTTTTTAATGAGTGCATTACTACGTCATACATCTTCTGGTATTCCTTTATCTTTTATTCTTAAAAACGAATTATCTGACTGGCAAGCACAGCAGCCTGCATTTATACAAAATTGGTTAACTAATACAGGTTTTGAAAAGCAAGGTGTTGCTTTAATTCCTGATGCTAAAACGGGCGAGTTAAGCCAGGTATTTTGTTTAATGCAAAGTAGCGATGATTTTTGGGCTGCGGGTAATTTAGCAAATACACTTCCTACTGGTACTTATCAAATTCAAGGCGAGAGCGCTTTTGTAGAGCAAGTTGCTTTAGGGTTTGTGCTTGGTGGTTACGAATTTAGTGAATATAAAGAAAAACCAACAGCAAAAGCGCAATTAGCCATTAGCGATAAAGCGTTGTTTGAGCGTATTAGCCAACAAGCTGATGGCATTACACTTGCACGTGATTTAGTTAATACACCAGCGGTAGACATGATGCCGCAACATTTATCGCAAGTAATGGAAGATTTAGCTGCAACTTACAATGGCGAATTTTCACAGTGGGTTGGCGATGAGTTACTAGAGCAAAACTACCCGACTATTCATATGGTGGGTCGTGCAAGCGAAAATAAACCGCGTTTACTTGATTTAAAATGGGGCGCATCAGATGCTCCATTAATTACACTAGTCGGTAAGGGCGTATGTTTTGACTCAGGCGGACTTGATTTAAAACCGAGCTCTGGCATGCGTAACATGAAAAAAGACATGGGCGGCGCGGCGCATGTAATTGCACTAGCGCAGCTTATTATGGCAGCTAACTTACCAATTAGATTACGTGTACTTGTACCAGCGGTTGAAAATGCAGTATCGCGCAATGCATTTCGCCCAGGCGATGTTATTAAAACGCGCAAAGGCATTATGGTCGAAATTGATAATACCGACGCTGAAGGTCGCTTAGTATTATGTGATGCATTAAGCGAAGCGCAAAACGATAATCCTGAGCTAATTATTGATTTTGCTACTCTCACGGGGGCATGTCGTGTTGCACTGGGCACGGAGCTTCCGGGCTTTTTCTCAACAGAGCGCGGTGTAGCAAATGGCATTGTTGACGCCGGTTTAAGTGTACATGACCCTGTTTGGCAACTTCCGTTGTTTGAGCAATACAAAAGCTTACTAAAAAGTGATGTAGCCGATATGGCAAATTGCGCAAGCACACCGTTTGGTGGTGCTATTACCGCAGCGCTTTACTTAAAAGAATTTGTTGAACCAACAACACCGTGGGTACACTTTGATGTAATGGCATGGAACTTACGTGCATTACCAGGTCGTCCAACGGGTGGTGAAGCGTTAGGTATTCGTGCGGTGTTTAATTACCTACAAAATCGTTTTAATAAGTAAGTTTTTGATTCAATAGCAAGAAATAACTTGAGCTTTAAACCTCATAAAGCTCAAGTGGCAAGTTATCTGGATCGGCAAAAAAGGTAAACTTTTTGCCGGTTATTTCATCCACTCTAATATCCTCAACGTTTACATCGCACGACTCTAAATACGTTTTTGCAATCTGTACATCCGCTACCTTAAAAGCTAAATGTCTTAAGCCTTGTGCTTCGGGATAGCTGGGTCTTACGGGCGAACCATCAAACGAAAATAGCTCTATTTGGCTACCATCGGGCATGGCTAAATCTAATTTATATGAATTACGATCAGCTCTAAAGTGCTCATTAATAACGTTAAGTTTAAGTACATTGCTATAAAAGTGTTTAGAACGTGCATAGTCACTACAAATTATAGCAGCGTGATGAATACCTAAAAGTTTCAAATTTAATTCCTTAAAAAGCAAAAACGCACTTAAATAAGTGCGTTTTAAATGTGGCTTATTACATGTTGTGTTAGCTTTGCTCGGCTTCTTTACATGCTTTAACGGCCGGTGCTACAAGCTCTAAACCAGTTTTATCACATGGTGGTAAAGCAGCATCACTTACACTAATAGGCGTTACACGTTCGCCCCATTTTATGTAACTTGCAGCCCACGTAAGGCCTGCACCAAATGCTGCAGACATAATGTTTGAATGCGGTTTAATTAACCCTTGCTCAACGGCTTCACATAACGCTATAGCAATAGTCGCAGCAGAGGTATTACCATACTCACCAATGTTAACCATTACTTTTTCGTCAGGTACTTTTAAGCGATGCTGAATAGCCTGAATAATACGTAAGTTAGCTTGGTGTGGAACGAGTACATTAATGTCGTCAAGGCTCAAATCAGCTTGCTTAAGTACGTCGTCGCACGCTTCACTCATGCCTTTTACAGCACGTTTAAAAATTTCACGGCCTTCAAATAATAAATCAGAAGGACCAATTGGCTCATACTTATTTAAATCGCTACCAAAGTTGGTGATGTGTAAAATATCGCGGTCTTCGCTGTCACAACCGGTTTTGGTACCAAGTAAACCCGCTGGCGTATCGGCAGCTTCAAGTATTACTGCACCTGCGCCATCGCCAAATAAAACAGCGCTGTCGCGACGTGCCCAGTTTACATACCAGGTCATACGTTCAGCGGCAATGACGACTGCTTTTTTGATCATACCCGCTTGAATTTGTGCTGTAGCAGCTTGCAATGCATATAAAAAGCCCGAACATGCCGCGTTTGTATCAATTGCGGCAGCGCCTGTTGCACCAATGTTTTTTTGCACTTGTGAGGCGGTATTTGCCACAACAGTAGAAGGTGTACAGGTTGCTAATATCACTAAATCAATATCTTTAGGATCAATGCCTGCGCACGCAATAGCATGCTTAGCAGCAACGGTTGCCAGCTCAGCGGTACTTACATGACTCACTCGGCGAGATTTAATGCCAGTACGCGTGGTTATCCACTCGTCGGTGGTATCAACTATTTCACTAATTTCATCGTTGCTAATGCTTGCTGGTGGAATGCATTTACCCCAACCAGTGATATGTGCGTAAGGCATAGTATGTTCTCTTAAGGTGGTCTGACATGTGTTACTAATGGGGGAGTTATACCAAAAAACGGCTTTCAAGACTAGTTTATAGCATGCTTTGTATCGTAAATATTCGCAATTACAGGTTATTTAAGGTAATGCTAGTATAAAAAAGGAGCAAGTATGAAAACAACACTAATAACAACATTCACTGCAATAACGCTGGCATTAATAACAAATGGGGCTTTTGCTCAACAGCATAAAATTATTTATGCGGGCAGTTTACTTGCATCCGAAGATCAAAAAGTAAAAACAGAGCAAACGTTAGTCATAACAGATAATACAATAACAGCCATTAAAAACGGCTACCTCACAAAAGCAGAACTTAACCTACCTGATGCCGATATTATCAATCTTAAAAATCAATTTGTAATGCCTGGTCTTATCGATATGCATGTTCACGTTACGTTTGAGCGAGATTCAAAAGCAAACCCTCATCGCTGGGCTACAGAATATGATGCCGATTATGCTTTGCGTTCAATTAAATATTTACAACGTACGCTCGATGCGGGTTTTACATCCGTGCGTGATTTAGGTAGCGATCACAAAGTAATATTTCCGCTAAAACGCGCTATTGAACGAAATGATATTAACGGCCCTCGCATTTTTGCAGCGGGTAATACAATATCGCCTACTGGTGGGCACGCAGATATGCACGGTTATCGAAAAGATATTACAGATGCGGTTACAGGCGGAATTGGTATTTGTAATGGCGCGGATGATTGTAGCCGTGCGGTACGCGAGGTAATTAAAAGTGGTGCTGATGTAATTAAAATTACTGCCACGGGTGGGGTATTAAGTAATACCGCTGCTGGGGTTAACCAACAACTTACAGATGCAGAGCTGATTGCAATTGTTGATACGGCTCACCACTTAGGACGTAAAGTTACAGCGCATGCACACGGTACACAAGGTATAAAAGCGGCCTTAAAAGCCGGTGTGGATTCTATTGAGCATGGCTCTTACTTAGATAAAGAGACAATAAAGTTATTTAAAAAAACGGGGGCTTATTTAGTACCGACGCTTTTAGCGGGGGCAACGGTAAGTGAAGAGGTGCTTACAAACCCAAATATGCCACCGGCAATAGCCGACAAAGTGCGTGAAGTAACTCCAAAAATGCAGGCTTCGTTTAAACTTGCACTGAAAAACAAGGTCAATATAGCTTTTGGAACAGACTCTGGGGTGTCGCGTCATGGGCTCAATGCTAACGAATTTAGTCTAATGGTAAACAATGGTATGAGCGAAGCCCAAGCTATTAAATCAGCAACTATACAAGCAGCTAAACTGCTGGGGCAAAGCGCACTCATTGGCGACTTGAGTGTTGGTAAACAAGCAGATATTATCAGTGTGAATGGCTCACCGCTTAAAAATATCGACGTACTTAAAAACGTGCAATTTGTTATGAAAGCCGGGCAAGTTTATAAACAATAGGGAAGGTTATGAGCAGCAAAATAAAAGTGTCGTTGTTTAATCATTTGATTGACGCTGAGCGCCAGTTACTAGACCCAGAAGTTCGCCAATCTGAGCGCGCATTAGATGCTTTACTCGATGATGAATTTATCGAAATTGCTGCCAATGGCACTACATTTAATAAATACCAAGTACTTACCCGCTTACCTACCGAGGTTGTGCCACAGTTTTATAATCAGCATTTTAAGGGCCGAATGCTAAGCGATGATGTAGTGCAACTTAGTTATCAAGCAGCTTATAGGCGCTCTGCTCGCGCTGAGTTTAATTATTCTTTACGTATGTCGCTTTGGCGTAAAAGTAATGAACAATGGAAAATGGTGTTTCACCAAGGAACGCCTTGTGCGCCGTTTTCAATTTCGATGGATGATGATTAAAAATCATATAACCGTTAAAATAACCTTATTAAACATTTGATTGGGCAATAACCTGTTGTTAATGCGTACCGACCCCACCATTAGTCGATTATTAATGCTGCGAAGCGGCGCTATTGCCGTGCAATTAATTGCGGTACTTAGCGTTTATTTTTTACTAGAACATCAAATTGCATTACTGCCTTTACTTATTGTTATTGCCGTTGAGGCTGTGTTTCAGCTTATTAGCCTATTTGCTTATCGCAATGTGAGCCGCGCTAAACCTTTGGGTATGTTGATGCAGCTAACTGCAGACGTATTATTTTTAACGGTTTTGCTATCGCTAAGCGGCGGTGCGACCAATGCATTTGTTTCGCTGTTATTGCTCCCTATAATGATAGCTGCTGTTACGCTGCGAGAAAAAGGATTAGCTTATATTGCGGTATTAGCCATTGCCGCATACAGTTTGCTACTTATAAAGATGCCCGATCACAGTATGCATCAAATGAATATGAGTGGTCATTTTATTGGCATGTGGGTTAATTTTGTTTTAAGTGCCAGCGTAATTGCACTTGTTATTGGCGCAATGAGCAGAGCACTTAAAGAGCGAGAGCGAATTATTGCAAACGTGCGTGAAAAACAATTGCGTAATGAACAGCTTGTTACCCTTGATGGGGCTGCTGCACAAATCACCCATCAACTAGCGACCCCAATTGCAAATTTACAGCTATTGTTTGAAGAGTTATTAGAAGACCAGCCAAACAACCCTATTGTTAAGCACATGCAAGCGCCGCTTACTCAGTGTAGTACGCAACTTAACGACTTTAGAAAACTCTCAGAGCAATTACGCCTTAAAAATTCGCAAGAGCATACCACCGTAAAGCAACTGCAAACGCAAATTACAGATACGCTTTTACTGCAATACCCTGATCAGCACATTAAATGGATAACGCCACCTATTGCGGCAACGCTATTGAGTGATGCGATGTTATTGCCTGCTATTTTAAATTTATTGCAAAATGCCGCGCTCGCTAATCAAAAACAAGGCCAAACTCAATTAGAGCTGAGTTGGCAGCAAGATAACTTACATAGTGAATGCGTTTACTTGTTAATTCGCGATTTTGGCCGTGGCTTTTCATCATCGCAATTAGCAGAGCTTGGCGGGCAACTTATGCCAAGCGATCAAGGAATGGGGCTTGCTGTGCTTTTATCAAACGTTACTTTTGAGCGTTTAAATGGCTCACTTACCTTGTTTAACCATGCAGATGGCGGCGCTGTCGCCAAAGTTAAACTCGCTATTGTAAACACTGAGAATAACGCCTCATGAAGTTACTTATAATTGAAGACGACATTAATTTAGCCAGCACACTGGCAAGGCGTTTAACTAAACAGGGCTTTACCTGTGAGGTGGCGCATAATCAAAGTGATGCGTTACTTACCGCGCGTAAACTATTGCCCGACTTTGTTTTATTAGACATGAAACTGGGCGACGATAACGGACTTGCACTCATAAAACCGCTGCGTAGTTTGCTCACTCAGGCTCATATTGTTTTACTAACTGGGTTTGCAAGTATAGCAACCGCAGTAGAGGCAATGCGTTTAGGCGCAAACGATTACCTTACTAAGCCGGTTGATATGGCAACTTTATTAAAAGCGCTTAACACTGAGCCTGTGGCATCGGCATCGAGTGCTATTGATGATGCGGTTATGTCGCCGGAGCGTTTAGAGTGGGAGCATATTCAACAAGTATTACACAGTAATAATGGCAATGTGTCGGTTACCGCAAGGCAACTTAATATGCATAGACGTACTTTGCAGCGCAAATTACAAAAAAAGCCGGTGCAGCAGTAATTTAGTACTTAATTTAAGGAAAGTGATATGAGCGATGATGCAGCTATATTAATGCAAAACCAAAAAGTTATTTTATTTGATGCGCAATGTAAGCTGTGCAGCGCGTGGTGTAATTTTATTATTGCTCACGATAAAAATACTATTTTTAAATTATGCAGCGTGCAATCTTCAAAAGGAGAACTGTTGTTAACACACTTTGGTTTTTCAACCAGTGAATACGCTTCAATGGTGCTTGTTGAAAATGGTAAAGCATTTACACAAAGCCATGCTTTTTTTAATGTTGTTAAGCGGCTAGGTTACCCATACAAGCTAGCAAACGTATTTAGTATTTTGCCAAATAGTTTTAATAATTGGTTATACGATAGGGTTGCTTTAAACCGCTATACCTTATTTGGAAAATATCAGTATTGCAGAATTTCCAACCCAGATGATGCTAAACATTATTTATAAATTAGGCATTAATACACTGCAGTATAAGTAGATGCTAGGTTTATGAGGTTGTGTTAAAATCGCCGCGTTTAATTTTAGCTAACGGTATAAAAGGCTTTTTTCATGGCAAACACAGCACATGCACTTCACATTTTGGTTAAGCACAAAGAAATTGCAGAAGATATTATTAAGCAATTAGGTAAAGGTGCAAAATTTCAAACCTTAGCTAAAAAGTATTCGTCATGCCCATCGGGTAAAAAAGGCGGTGACTTAGGTGAATTTAGACGCGGACAAATGGTTCCACAGTTTGACAAAATTGCATTTAAAGGCGCAATTTTAGAACCCCACCTAGTTAAAACTAAATTTGGCTGGCATGTAATTAAAGTACTTTATCGTACTTAATAAGCTCGCTGACAATTGCTTAAAAGGCTGCACTATGCAACCTTTTAAGTATTAAGCCTTTTTATTTTATCAACATCCAGATACCCGCAGCAATCATAAACAGGTTTTCGGTCAGAGAGACAAACCCCAGTGGTACATTACTATCTCCGCCAACACAGGCACATTTAAGCTCTCGTTTGTCTATGTAAACAGCCTTAATCACCGACACGGCGCCAACACCCCCAATAAATAATGAAATTGGTGCAACAATATAAGCTGAAAGTCCTGCAATCATGCCAATACTTACAAATGCTTCTAAAAAGGGGTAAACATAAGCATATCTCACTACTTTCATCGCAAATAAATCGTAGGTTATAAAAGAATTACTAAAGCTGTATAAGTCGCGTAATTTTTGAATAGCCAGTACGCCCATTGTTAACGCGACAAACAGCATAACTGTATGCATAGAAAAAAGTGCAAAGCCAGTCGAGTAGCTAAATGCAAAGGCAAGCAATAAGGTAACAGCAAAAATGGCCGTTACGGGAGTATAAGTAGTACCTTGTTGGCCAGGCTCCGATTTATTAAAGTAATCGCGCAGGTCGTCATACCCGCCAATGCGTTCGTTATCGATAAATGTTTGTGGTGTGGTATCAACATTGTGTTTTTGTTGAAATGCATCGGTTTCTTCGCGCGAAGTCAGCGGCTTATCATCTACCTTATAGCCCTTTCGCTTAAGTAAATCTTTTGATTTGAGTCCAAATGGGCAAATATGCTCATTAGTTACCATTCTGTATAATGTTGCTGACTTAGCCATGCTTGCTCCTTATGCGTATTTAGTTACTAGTTAACCCTTAAGTAATAGTGAGAGTGAATAACGGTATGAAAGAAGTTAATAGCACCTTGTAATATTTACGTGGCACTTGAACCAAAATAGCGCGCAGCACACTCTCTAAGGACACATAATAGACAATGCACGTTTAGTGCCAGCGCTTTTATAGTAGCGCAGGTGATAAGGTTTTATTGGAAGAGGTTTGTGATGACAGCTTATAAAAAAATCGGCTTACATAGATAGTAAAGCGTGAATTTACGCTGCACCTTTAAATGAAATAAGGCTGCATTGCGCAGCCTTTCTTAATTTTAAACTTTATTTGTGTATTAAGCGTCTTGCTTGGCTTCTTCTTCACTAATCTGTTTTAGTGCTTGAATGAAAGAGTCGCTTGGTTGTCCGCCAGTAAGTGCATATTTATCGTTTATGATAAACGTAGGTACTGAAGTAATACCCATTTGTTTAAAGTTGTCTTGCTCTTGGCGCACTGTTTGTACGTATTTGTCTGAGTGTAAAATACTACGTGCCTCTTCTTTATCAAGGCCAACACTTGCTACTACATCAAGCAGTGCTTCTTCTTGATTTAAATATTTTAAATCAGTGAAGTGCGCTTCAAAAAAGGCGAGTTTTAGCTTCGTTTGCTTACCTTCTTCACGTGCCCACATTAATAAACGATGCAAATCAAAGCTGTTGATCATGATACGTTTGCCATCAAAATTAAAGGTAAACCCAGCACGCTGACCGGCTTCGAACATGTTTTTACGATTTTCGTCGCCTTGCTCTTCACTTAAGTTGTACTTTTGCATTAAGTGTTCGTTTAAGTCTTGACCTTCAATTGGCATATCTGGGTTTAGTTCAAAAGGATGCCACGTAATATCTGCGCTCATTTCGTCTTTGAGTTGCTCTAGTGCAGTTTCTAGGTTTTTATAACCCACTACACACCAAGGGCACATTACGTCTGAAACGATATCAATTTTAAAGTTTTTCATATTTATCCTTTTGAGGATTGCTTTGGTATAACAGGGGATATTGGGATGAACTGCACTTTATCAATACCAAACTAAAAAGAGCAGCTAAGCAGCTGCTCTTGAAGGTATTCAGTTTTAAGCGTTAAGGCCAAATGGGTCGTCAATACTATAACTTGGTTGTGTAAACCAATGAGGGCCGTTGTCGGTCATGTAAAAATGATCCTCTAAACGCACGCCAAATTCATCGGGTATAACTAACATTGGCTCGTTACTAAAGCACATGCCTGGGGCAAGTGGGGTTTTATCACCGCCAACTAAATATGGCCATTCGTGAATATCTAGCCCAATGCCGTGACCAGTTCGATGCGGGCAACCCGGTGTTTGGTACTGCGGGCCTAGCCCTTGCGCTGCTAAATAGTTACGTGCGCCCGCGTCAACGTCTTCGCACGTAGCACCAATTTTAGCTGCATTAAACGCGGCCATTTGCGCTGCTTTTTCATGATCCCAAAACATACGTTGGCGCATTGTTGGTTCGCCAAATACATAGGTACGGGTTATATCTGATAGGTAATCGTGTACTTTACAGCCAGTATCAATTAGTACCATATCGCCTTTTTTAAGTATTTGGGCATCTTTTACACCGTGCGGGAAAGACGTTGCAACACCAAATAAAACAATACAAAAATAGTTACCTGGCGCACCTACTTTTTGGTGTGCTTGCTTAATAAAAGCTTCTACTTCGGTGGTGGTTATTCCCTCATAAAGCATGCTTGCTGTGGCTTGATGCACGGCTAAGGTCATGTCCATCGCGCGTTGCATTAAGCTAAGTTCATGAACTGATTTATGCATACGGCAATGCGCCGTTACAGGTTGTGCGTTTATGAGTGTTAAACCCGTTTGTGCTTTATTAATGCCGTCGAATATAAAAAATTGTGCGCTTTCATCAATGCCAATAGTTGCGTTTTCATTAATGTTTAGTTTTTTTAATACTTCGACAAAAAGTGCATAAGGATTTTCGTGCTCTTGCCACCCATGAATAGGCCCATCTATTACTTTAAACCCGTTTAGTGAACCAATTTCGAAATAAGGCGCAATGTATTGTACTTCACCAAGGGCGGGTAATATCGCGCCAACCATACGTTCGCTCGCGTACCATTTCATGCCTGTAAAGTAGGTAAGGTTGGTGCCAGCGTTTAAATAAATTGCATCTATGTTGTTTGCTAGCATATACGCTTGCGCCTTGGCTATGCGCTCTAAATGTTCGTCAGCAGCAATAGGGGTCAGCGTTTGCGTCATGTTACTTAGGCTTGCCAGCGCTTGCTCGCTTGATTGTGTACCAATACCGATGGTGGTCATATTTTTCTCCTTGGATTTTTAGCTAGTGTGATTAATACCAAGGTAAAATTCAATGTTATGCGATAAGAGGCTATTAGTTTATAGCCTCTTAAAATGGCATATTATTTTTTAGCGTAAGGTAAACGCGTTAGTTTATTACTTGTGTGGTAGCTATCAAGCCCGGTTATTGCCACCGTTTCAATAGCCTGTAAATCTAAAAAGCCATCACTTTGAAGTGCTACTTCATCTAAATACACATCAGTGATTTCACCTATTACAAGCTCTGTGCCATTGATGGCTAAATGTTGGTTTTCTACAAATTTAACCGAGTACTTTAAGCGGCTTTCTTTAACAAAAGGCGCTGCAAACTCGTTTAAGTATTCGGGCGTTAAACCTGTCGCCGCAAATTCCGACTCGTCTTTGTCGTAGCGGGCTGATGTTTGATGAGCTTGCTTATAAATAGCTTTATTAACCTGGTTAATGGTGTAACTACCGGTTTCGATTATGTTTTCGAACGTATGTCGAGGCACGCTATTTGGGCGCATTATCATGCCAACTAGCGGCGGGTGAGCACCTAAATGAATAACTGAGCTAACAATGGCGAGATTAGTATTGCCTTGTTTGTTTTGCGTGCCAATTAAGTTGGCGCTTTTAAAACCCGAAAGCGAATTAATTAAATGAGTACGAGTGTGTTTTTCAAGTGCGTTTATGCGTTCTTTAGTAAAATGCATTAAAGGTCCTTACCACGGTATGGTTTCGCCTAGCCAATCTAAGTAGGCAGGCTCACCATTGAGTTCTAAATGAAGGTTATTAAAAGTAAGTGTAAAAAGCTGCTTAGCTACAAATTCAGCTGTAAAGAGTTTTCCAGCGGGTACGTTTTTTTGAAATGGCTTTGAAAGCGCAGTATCAGTAGTCCCTGGGTGAAATAAAACGAGCTTGGTATTTTTAGCTCGGCGTGAAAGCTCAATCGCTGCGGTTTTAAATAGCATGTTAAGAGCAGCCTTAGAGGCGCGATACGTATACCAACCGCCTAATTTATTATCGTTAATGCTGCCCACACGCGCACTGAGTGCTGTAATAGTACAGTGCGTTTTATGTGTTAAGAGCGGCAAAATACTCTGCAAGCAAAGTAGGGGAGTTAGGGTGTTTGAATTGAGAAGTTGGCTAAAATACTCAGCGTCTAAATCCTCCAGCTTTTTTTCGGGCATATGGGTTTCGTTGTGCAGTGTACCATTGAATATAATAACTTGTTGTATATCGGCATTTTGCTCTTTTAGGTAATTAGTAACGCGCGCTAAACTTTGTTTTGTGTAGTCAGTATGCAGGTGGACAACACTAGAGTCAGATTCAATACTTTTTGAACTAATACAAACAATCTGATGAGTAGGCGTGTTTATTTGTAAATGTTCTATATATGCATTTGCTATGGCACTGCTTGCGCCGAATAAAACAATGATTTTCATTTATCACCTTTTGCTTTTAGTCCACATTGGCCGTTACTGCACTGAGTATTTGGCATTAAAAAGCGACTGATGGGGTGCCTATACTTAGCAAATAACAGGTATCCGCAGTCAGCGAAAAAGCGAATTATTGGCAAGCGAAAAATTTTCAACCAGCTGTGTTTACCCACTATTTTCCATGCTTCGTACGTTACATCAAGCCCGTAAATCATTTCACCTGATTGCTTTTGGGCTTGCAGGTAGTTCATTGCTTTGTCTTTATCAATATACGAGTAGCGTTCACTAAAGTCGCTCGCGTTAAGATCTTCAAGCGTAATTAGATTTTTAGAGTCTGCGTGTTTTAGTTGCTGCATTTCGGTGCTGCAAAGAGGGCAGTTTCCATCGTAAAAAATGATCATGTAATTGCTTTGTGATTATTTTATATATACTTTTTTACGACAAGACATTGCAAATGGATCTATTAAATACCTCTTCATGATGATATTAATAGTGTCCTACGAAACAAAGGAGAATGAGAAATGAGTGAACAATATGCCGCCTTGCGAGGTAATGTAAATTTACTTGGGCAATTACTAGGACAAACTATTAAGGATGCTCAAGGCCAAGCTATTTTAGATAAAGTAGAAGAAATTCGGGCTTTATCTAAATCATCTCGCAGTGGTAATGAAGACGACAGACAAGCGCTAATAGACGTTTTACATGCGCTTAGTGATGAAGAGCTTTTGCCGGTTGCCCGTTCATTTAATCATTTTTTAAACCTTGCTAATGTAGCAGAACAATTTCATACCGTTTCGCGTTTTAATGACGTTGGCCTTGGTCAACAAAACCCTCTCACTCAAACATTAAAAACGTTAGTTACAAAAGCAGAACAAGGCCAGCTAGATAGTAATCATTTGGCCGAAACACTCTCAAAACTCCACATAAACTTAGTATTAACCGCCCACCCAACCGAGGTGACGCGCCGTACTATTATTAACAAACATGTTGAACTAAGTGATTGCTTAGCGTCATTAGAGCGAAAAGATAACTTACCGCTAGAGCGAGATGCTATTTTAAATCGTATTGAACAGCTTATTAGCCAGGCTTGGCATACCGACGACATTCGTCGCTCTCGCCCAACGCCAGTTGATGAAGCTAAATGGGGTTATGCGGTAATCGAAAACAGTCTTTGGCACGCTGTTCCGCGCTTTTTACGTGAATTTTCAGCTAATGTTAAAGATCAATTAAGTTTAGAGCTACCAAAAGATTACAGCCCTATTGAGTTCACATCTTGGATGGGTGGAGACCGTGATGGAAATCCATTCGTAACATCGCAGGTTACA